>JANMOT010000035.1:0-44059 GCA_031369485.1 Sphingobacteriia bacterium | reverse complement strand
ACTTTTTAAAATAAAATTTTTTTGATAAAATTTTTTTTAATTTAAAATGAAAAATTAAAAATACCTAGTATCACCACATAAAAAAGCGACCCCAACACATTCACCGCTTCAATTAAACTACCCATTCCTGTGGCAAATTCTGCAGTGATAATACAAAATACACCCCATCCAAATGTATAATATTTTGAAAGCCGATACTCTTTTTCATCTTGCAAAATAGCACTTCCACTGGGCGACCGCTTTACAAACCTTCTGTGAAAATCTATCATGGTACAAGAAGCCAATGAATTTAATGCCGCAGCAATAGAGCCCCATGCTGCCAAAAAAATAATAGCAATTAAAAGCCCTACCAATCCCTTGGGTAGAAAGTCGACCACAAACCTTAGAAAAATATAATTGGTATCGTTGGTATCGCTGTTGGGGACTGCTTTTTTCAATAAAATCTTGTATTCTTTCTTTATTCCATCTAGTTTAGCTGCGCCCATTGCAACACTGTCTTTATAAGGTTGCGATTGTTTCAACAAATAAAGTTTACTATAAGATTGCTGAACCATTTGCTGGTCTTCAAAACGATACCGAACTGCTGTAAGTGAATCTTTATAAGGGGTTGCAAGGGCCTTTGTTTCCACTGCCTTATTAAAGAAAATCGGAGAAGGATTGAACTGATAAAAAGTAAACAACAAAGCACCCAACAAAAGTATAAGAAACTGCATGGGCACTTTCACCAATCCATTCATGAGTAATCCAATTCTGCTTTCGGTATTGTCTTTTGCGGTTAGGTACCTACCTACTTGCGATTGATCGGTTCCGAAATAAGAAAGAGCCAGAAAAAATCCTCCAATAATCCCACTAATAATATTATAGCGGTCTTTCCAATCGAAACCTTTCTCAGTAAAACCAGTTGTAATAATATTCATTTTCCCAGAAGCACCGCTGATTTGCAGGGCTTGCGTAAAACCAATATTTTCTGGAAGATGGCAAACAATAAGATAGCCTGCAATAAACATTCCTAAAAAAATAATTCCCAACTGTAATTGTTGGGTATAAGCCACTGCTTTTGCACCGCCTGATACCGTATAAATAATCAACATCCCACCCATTACAATATTAGTCCAAAAAATATCCCACCCCATTAAAGAAGATAAAATAATAGATGGTGCATAAATGCTGATACCAGTAGACAATCCGCGTGAAATTAAAAAAAGAGAAGAAGTAAATACCCTTGTCTTCACATCAAAACGTTGTTCTAAAAATTCGTAAGCTGTAAATACTTTTAAGCGACTAAATAATGGAACGAATGTGATGCAGAGAATTACCATTGCAATTGGCAATCCAAAATAATATTGTACAAAGCGCATTCCATCGGTAAAAGCTTGACCGGGCGCTGATAAGAAAGTGATGGCACTGGCCTGTGTACCCATGATACTCAATAATACTAAGTACCAAGGCATGCTTCTATTACTTAGAAAATAGCCTTCTAAATTTTTGCTGGTCTTACTTTTATAAAGACCATAAGCAATAATACCACCAAGGGTGAATACAAGTACAAACCAATCGATTTTGCTCATTTAAAATAAATTGTAAGCCAGGTAAAAAAAAGAATCAAAACCAGCAATACAGCCATCACAAAAACGTACCAGCTATTCCAAGATTTAAACAAAGTAGGTTTACTCATTTTCTAGGTTTTGAATTGATTAATCCACCACCCAATAATCCCAATACCAGACCAATAAGCAATCCCGCTTTTACATTTTTTAGAAACAATCCAATGCCAACCCCTATGAGGACGATGGTAAAAAAACCAATTTTTTTTCTAGGATGCATAGTACTTATGGATGGGGTTTTAATGCAATAATATTTGCCAATAACCGGTAAGCACCTGCTACGCCTGCGGGTAATTGACGAAACAAAGTCATGCTAATATAAGTAAAATTCCCTTTGCCATATTGGGCTGTAATTAAACTTCCTTCTGTTTGCTTTTCGCCAGTATCATTCATACCTACAACAGCATTATAAGGAGCAGCTACAGGCTCCATCTGATACGTGCTTCGTTCTTGTACCCAACCTTTAAAATCATTATCGGTAATTTTATTGGGATAATTCAAGAGAGGGTGAATGGGATTGAGCATATTTACTGGCGCATTTTCTTCTGTAATGCGGGTATTGGTGATGGAAAAAGCATAGGGGCCTACTTTTACTTTTTTATTTCCGACCTGATTGGTCTTTAAATATTGTACTATTAAATGTCCCCCTTTAAAAATATATTGATTCAATACATCGTTTTTATTGGTAAGCCATTCGTGAATATTATATGCACGAATACCTACTATTACTGCTTGGTATTCACTTAATTTTTCTGGGGTTATATCGACTTCTTTTAAGTAATCAACTGCATAACCCAATTGAGCCAATGCTTCTGGAACAAGGTCGCCTGCACCAATAATATACGCAATTTTTTTGGGTACTGTTTTTATTAGATCATTTACTACAAGGGTATTGTCTTTATAGAAATAATGAATGGCAGGAATATGATCGTATTTAATAGCTTTCAAATAATGCACTGCGGCATATTTTTTACCTTTGCCTTCGTAGCTTATTTCAGCAGAAATATTATACGCGGTTTTATTTTCAAGTATTTTATCCATATCAAAACTATAAGGATAAATACTTCCTGCATTAAGATCCATCACCGTATCTTTTGAAAACAGGTATTGCTCCCCATCTTTAAGGCTGATTTTAATGGGAATGGAAGATGCAGAAAAATTAGATTTAAACTGTAGTAAGAGCGGAGTAATGCTGGTATTGCTTTTTCCAGTATTTGAAACTTTGGCTAGCAACACTTGTTTGTCCAACGAAATTACCATGGGAGCAATCACTATTAATGGTTGGTGCAATTCTCCCCTCACTGGATCTACGTATTTGTATTGCACTGGCCTCGTGATGGTCCAAGAAATTCCATTCATGCTGAACACAAATTTTGCTACGAATGCAGGATCAGATTCCGCATTACCAATTAGTCCATAATCAGTTGTATTAAAAGTACCCATATCGGCCATTGGCTTTGCCAACCAATAAGGCTGGGAATAGGGTTTCTTTAGAGGCACTGTAAAACTTTCACTAAGCAGCCAATTGGTATTGGCAGGTGTTACTTTATTTAAAATAGTATCGTAGGATTGTTCCACCGAAGTATTTAATAAAATCTGATTGAGTTGCAAATTTACATCGGTTCTTTTATTTAGGAAAAAATTTACGGTGAGTTTTTCACCAGCCACCGCATATTCCGTATCTGTTGTAGCTTCTACAAAAACACCAGCACAAGCTATTATCAGGTCTTCTATTTCTTTTTTCTTCTGGCACCACCAACAACCAGTAAAACTCATGTTTTGAAATTGCTGGTAGAGTTTTACCAAGGGTTCAACAGATTTTTCGGGATGATCAAATTGATAATGATCTATAATGACTTGGATAGCGAGCGCAAGTGCAGCTCCTTCATTTGGAATTCTATTCCAATCGGTAACAATTCCATCCATCAATGAATTTTTTGCAGAATCTCCAGCAATGGTGGTAAAGTATTCATACATCTGTCCCTTTCTACGAGGTCTTCCTTCACCTTGACTTTTGTGCATGCTTCTTGCTTCGCCCCCTAGTTCTCCGTAATTTTTTCCAATCAAGGGATTGTAAACACCAGCATCTATTTTTAATTGGGTATCACTGGTAGTATTGGCTCCGCCAAAATTGAATGTATTCCAAAGCAATCGTTTTGCCTGCCAAATAGATACTCCTTCTCTTAGTTGTTCCGGAAATTGTGTAGCATCTGCTGCTGCTTTAAAAGCTTCGATGGATAGCATGGCGGAAGCAGTATGATGGGCATGACCAGCACGGGCATCGGGTGGAAAGCGGTTGATGATGATATCGGGTTGAAATTTTCGGATCACCCATACCATATCGGCCAGTACTTTTTGTTTATTCCAGTAGCGGAGTGTTTCATTGGCAGACTTGCTGAATCCAAATTCATAGGCACTGCTAAAATATTGTTCAGCGCCATCCATTCTTCTGGCCGCAAGTAATTCCTGGGTTCTAATCAACCCCAATTCAATACCCTGTTCTGGGCCTATAAGGTTCTGTCCACCATCACCCCTAGTTAGACTCAGATAGGCAGTCCTGTATTTTTTTTCTTTGGCTAGAAAAGGGAGTAAGCTATTATTCTCATCATCGGGATGAGCCCCAATATAAAGTACAGATCCCAAAACCTGCAATTGCTTTAATTGCTGATAAATTTCGGCACTTCCCCATGCTTGTGGAGATTGTGCAGCAATAGAAAATGGATGGAGATAAAAAGCAGCAAATAGGCAACAAAAAAAACACCGTTGAATAAGGCATTGAAACATAGCTATCATCGTTTATAGAACGAAGATAGTTATTGTTTTACCACGGTGAACTAAAGCCTAAGTTTGGGTTTATAAAAGCAAACAATTATACACCAAAAAGCCTTACTAGAAATATATCTAGTAAGGCTTTAAAATATAGTATTGATTTATTTTTCAAAATTAAAGGCAACCAGTTTTCTATTCCCATCTTTATAAAATAATACATTGTTAATTTCATCAAAGAGATAATCTGGCTTTTTATCATCTAATACCACTTTCCCATCTACTTTACCACTTAGTTTATTAATCCTTACCAATCCAACACCACTATCATCACTTGTTTTCACTTTCGTAAGTATCAATTTATAGTTTTTAGCATTGGCACTTGCATGAAAGCGTTTAGACATATCACTCATTGCTCCTTGAGCAAGATTACCCCATCTTTCTGACCTTTCCATACCGCTCCTATAGCTGCTTGTTCCGTAACCAGAAGCACCAGCTTGATACCCTTCTGATGCGCTTGCAGCAACACTTACTGCTATTGCTGCAATATTCATTATTTTACCAAATGTGCTTATACCTGGTGCAGGATGATAACTATGGTACAAAAGTTTTCCATTGTAATCGAACATAGCAGCATTTTGATCGGCTGTAACCACAATACCATTATCCATTAATTCAATAGTTTTAAAACTTTCATCTTTACCAAATTTTTTACTGGCAAATTCTTTATGGTTTCCGTTGGTATTGTTCACTTCATAGATACTATTATCCGCTGCAAAATATGTAAGGTCTCCTTTATCAAAACCTAATCCACCTGACTCATATTTAATAGATTTAGCCCATTGTTCTTTACCCGTTGTAAGGTCTAAAATATTACATTCTTGGTTGGTTCTATAAAGGAGACCTACATTGTCAATAATTCTTAAATCGGTTATAAATCCGTCCACCTTTAAAGCTGATGGGGTTAATGATTTTCCTGAAATTATATCCACTACACTAACCATATTTCTACCATTTTGTTTGGTACATCCAACTGCTAATTTAGTGCCTGTAAGTTTGATGCTGCCAACACGACCTCCAATTTTTAAGGGCTCTGCCCATTTCATATTTCCAGTGGTATAATCAAATAAAAACAACTCAGATCTTTTATCATCAGTTGCAACTAAAATGCCATTTTCATCAAATAGTACATTGGCTATAGGATCATCTAATTTTGTTTTAGGCCAAATAAGATTACCAGAAGCAATATCAATAGCAGTTATGGTTTGTGTATTATAGTAATAAGCCGTTTTGTCGTTAAGTGTTATAAATTTACCAAATACAGTTGAAGCTGCTGCTGCCATTCCTTCTTTTGTAGAGAGATTTTTTTTATCCTCATTGGCACGGGTGCTTTCTTTATCATCGCTTGCAACATTTTGACCGGGCAATGGTATTTCTGCTTTTGTATCATAATCAATTTTCCAAACTAGTCCACCTGTTGCTGCATCTACTTTATAGATTCTTTTATTCGTTGCAATAATAATTGCGTTGTTGGTATACAATGGATCTGCCACCATTTGCTCCGTAACTTTTTCGAAAGTATTGTTTACAGTCCATGTTGGTTGCCCATCTTTTAAATTCACTAGCATAAGCGCCATACCTTTATTATTTTGACCACTAAAAAGCAGTGCTCCTAAATTAGGGATAGCCATTCTTTTGGAAACATAAGAAAGCCCCAATTCTTTAGTATTACAAACTACTTTACCAAGACTAATATCAATAATATTATGTTTCATATTAAACATATTACCTTCTAAAATAGCAATATATGGAGACCCTTTTATGCCCATATAATTAGCCTTACTTACTTTAGCAAATTGATCTAAGCGCCAGTTTTCTTTCCCAGATGCTGGATCTACACTGTGTAAAGCATCATCTGTAGAAACAATCAACGTACCCAAACCTGTCAGGTTAAACCAATTGATTTCTCTATCAAATCCAATATTCCATGCCTTTGTTTTAGCGGGTGTATTGTCGGTTACTGCCTCAACAACTTCATCTTTTTTAGTAGGCGTTGATTCTTCTGAAGCGTCTGTACTTTTTTTCTTTTTTAATAAATTTCCGAATTGAGCTTTGGAGAAATTGGTGCAGGCCATTATTATAATGATCAGCAGTAATAGTTTGGTAGGTTTCATGTTTTTGTTTTTATTATTTTAATGGTGATATAGAATTCACTAATTAATATTTTGGTTGCCAACAAAATCTGTTAAAGCTCATTCCATGTTATTTACATTTATAGCACAATATTCTGCTTTTGCTCCCCCTATACAATACCGTTGATACGGTATATTTAAAATGATTATCTTTATAACCTATGAAAAATCCATACAATTATCCAGTATATATTATTACCTGTATTAGCCTATTATTGGCTTCATTTACTATTGGGAAAGCCCAATCTACCAGTCGCCAAAAAATCCCCATCGACCCCAAAAGATGGTATCAACTCACCAATGCCTCTAGCGGACTTGCCCCTTTATTTGATGGTGATTTATACACCAGCATTCATACTGGTTACGGAAAAATACTCTCTAACTACCAAGCTTTTTACCCTGTTTTAGCTGGAGAATCTATTGAAATTGATAGTATTCGGCTCTTTGATTGGGAGGGCGTACCCGACATTCCTATGCAGCTTTTTGCTATAGACGATCAGTGGAATAAAATACCATTGGCCAGCTTTGTTGGAAATCAATACAGTGCTTGGGTAGGCCCTTATCCAGAAAGGCAGGCTGTTTTTTCTTTGGATTCTGCTGTTACCAATATCAAATATTTATTAATAGAAACCGATGGTTCATTCCCTTCAGAAATAGAATTATATGGACTATACCACCAGCCAAATTCACTTTCGCCTAAAACAAAAAAAACAATTCCACTTAGTAACTATTTTGGTATCAATGCCTACGAATGGGATTTTTTAAACCCATTTATTAACTCATTTGTAATAGATGAAAACAAATTTGCCGCTGTAAAAAATTTCACCAACATACGGCATTATATGGATTGGCAAAAATTAGAACAAACGGAAGGGAATTATACTTTTAGTCCCACCCACAGCGGTGGCTGGAATTACGACACCATTTATTCTCGTTGTAAAGATGCTGGCATTGAAGTATTGGCTTGTTTAAAAACGGTACCAGATTGGATATTGAATTCTTATCCAGAAAATGAACGAGACAATGAAAATACTCCTCTGCTTTATGGCAAAAATTTAAACGACCCATTATCTTATATTGAGCAAGCCAGGGTTGGATTTCAGTATATAGCGCGCTATGGTTACAATAAAAATATTGATTCGAATTTGGTAAAAGTAAACAGTACCCCGAGGTGGACGAATGACGATATCAATACCAAAAAAATAGGATTGGGATTGATTCGTTATATTGAATGTGATAACGAAAGAGATAAATGGTGGAAGGGTAGAAAAGCATATCAAACAGGAAGAGAATATGCTGCCAATTTGTCTGCTTTTTATGACGGCCATAAAAATACTATGGGAGCAGGCATAGGTGTAAAAAATGCGGACAGTACCGTAAAGGTAGTCATGGCAGGTGTAGCCTTAACCAATACCGATTATTTAAGGGCTATGATTGATTGGTGCAAAGAATTCAGGGGCTATAAACCGGATGGATCTATAAACTTATGTTGGGACATAGCCAACTATCATCTTTACAGCACCGATCCTTCCCTAAATAGAGGTGTAGCACCTGAAAAAGTAATTGCAGGTATAGGTGCAGACTCCACTGCTAAAGCGTTTATAAATATTGCTCACCAATACTTAAATGAAATGCCTGTATGGGTTACAGAATCGGGGTATGATATTAATGAGGGGAGCCATAATAAAGTTATTGGTATTGGGACTAAAACAGTTTTACAAACCCAGGCGGATTGGATACTTAGAACTTCTTTACTCTATGCAAGAAACGGTATTGAATACTTATTTTTTTATCAGTTGCAAGACGACAATCCGCTTTCCAATGCATTGTACGGCACGAGTGGGTTGATTAATCAGAATCTAAGCCCAAGGCCCGCAACCGATTTTATTCGCCAAACGAATAAATTATTTGGCAAATACAGTTATGTACAAACATTGAGTACCGATCCAATAGTGGATTTATATAGTTTTGGAGATTCACAAATGCATATTATTTATGTACCCGATGAAATAGGAAGAACGGAAACCCACTCATTAAATTTAAACAATGCAGATTCTGCAACCATCTATACCCCAGCCGAAGGAATGGCTGATATGAATTCAAGCACTGTAAAAACCACCAACGGAATGCTCACCATTACTGCTACAGAAACACCCGTATTTGTGATAGGAAAAGGACAGCAACAACAGTATAAATCTAATAATACCATCAGATTATTTCCCAATCCCGCTACTACTAATATTACAGTAGAAGGACTTAGTACTGGAATCAGATCGCAGATAACCATTATAAATACAGAGGGCAATCCCATTAAAACAGTAACAGGCATTACACCTCAAGTGAATATAGATATCTCCGCAATAGTACCCGCCACTTATTTTATGATCATCAATGCTGGAAGAAGGCAAACCGTGTTGCCGTTTATTAAAGTGAGGTAGAAAAATATTTGCAGTTCTAAATGGAACCTTACCATCTAACGACTAAGAATTTTATTTGAAGACAGGATAGCAGCAATTTTTTAAAATATTTTTTGAGTTCCCCCTACTATTGGCGGAGGGAACTCAAAAAAAGAATTCTTGAAAGCGTTTATTTTACACTCCCTCTATTTTTGTTTTATAATAGTTAACTGTTTTATATTAGTTCCAGAAATTGTTCCTGTAAGTGCAAAATATACTTTGCCAAAAAGGTATTTGAGTTTAATTATTGTACCATACTTTAAAATATTATCAGTGCCAACCAATGTAACCATTCCCGAAATACTTTTTCTATAAATACTTACTCCATTAGCGTTTGTGCCATTACCAGCTTTTCCGCTATAGTAAACATTGCCATATTCATCTATGTCAATATCAGAACCTTCTGCACTGTAATCTAGTAATGCATTTTCTAGTCCTTTTGTAAGCGTGTGGGTAGCATAATCAAAAGAAAAAGACCAACATTTTTTAGTTGTTATATCTTGAAAAAACATGGACATTATTTTACCATCTACACTGTAATGCCTAATTTTTGTACATCCAGAATTGGTTAATCCTGAACTTACCGGTATCGCAACTATTTTTTTAAAGAACCCTAAACTTGGATCAAATCCATTGAAAGTGGTATCGAATACACTATGAACAAAAAAAGAATCACTTCTTAAATCAAAGGAATATGAATAATCTTCTGTTTTGGAAGTAGGCTTACCTTTATTGATGATGGAAACATCAAAAAGACTTGCCAAAACTTTAGGGCTAGACGCTGAAGTAGGAAATAAGTCAGTAAATTCTTTCACTTTAAAATTATTGAAGGAATAAGGATCTGAATTATCTGGTTTAAATCCATAAGTAAAAAATCCTTTTTTTATACCGCCTGGTACGGTTATAGGATTTAACATTGGAAAAAGGAATCCCATATCTGGTTCAGCTGAATAATCTCTTTTAGGAATATCTGCCAATATATCCCCATCAAAGTTTACTTTGTAAGTAGTATTACCAGCACTTGAATTAGTTATTACACTAGGATAAGTGTATACATTAGAATAAGGCTTATAAAAACCTTGAAGCACATTTGTTTTGGCTTTGGTGGGTAAAGCTACATCTTGCTTTGAATTAATATTGAAAGTTTTACGGAAATAATTAGTATTGTTTCCTTGTTGATAAGGTATGGTTAAAAAGTAATTGTAATTTAAGTTAGAATTACTTTCTAGAGTAAAATCGCAAAGACCAATATCGCCACCTAGGGCTCCAACTCCGCTTACATCTGCAATGATATTGAAGACAGAATCAAATCCTGAATTATCATTTAATACAACAACTGCTTTTCCAACATTTGAAACTGGGCCTGTAGGTTCTACTTTTGATTTTGTACAAGAAATTGTAAAGATTGAAATAGCCAAAATTAAAAAAGTAAATTTTGAGCCTAACGATTGATTAAATTTTTTCATGTATTTGATTTTTAAATGATTCCACAAAAATCAACTAATGATTCACTAGAATATATACCGTTGATACGGTATATATTCCACAATAAAATACAATTACATACCAGCTTTATCTTTTAGAGAAATTTAATAGGAAAAGGACAGCAACAACAGTATAAATCTAGTAATACCATCAGATTATTTCCAAATCCAGCCACCATGAATATTACGATAGAAGGACTTAGTACTGGAATCGGATCGCAGATAACCATTATAAATACTGAGGGCAATACCAGCTCAAAACATTTCAAAAAAAATCATCAATGTCGAAACAGAGAAGTTCTTTAAATGATTTAATACTTAGAAATGGTTTTGCAAAAGCAACGCAGGAAAATTACTGTAGTCGCTTACCAGAATTACAATTATTAAGCAGAGAAGCACAAATACAGAAGAAGGAAATTTACAGTGTAGGGAATCGTTTTTAGCAGTTTTAAAAATGTTTACCCCAAAATGAAAAATGCCTTGTAAATATTTGATTTACAAGGCATTGATACGTGTATCTGCGGACCGGACGGGACTCGAACCCGCGACCTCCGCCGTGACAGGGCGGCATTCTAACCAACTGAACTACCGATCCAAATTTTTTACCAATCTCTGATAAAAATCCTTATTTCGCTGCTTCTTCAGAAATTTCTCTCTTTTAAAGCATCTGTTTTAGTTTCATATTTTTCAATATAACACATTCTCCAAGGAATTTTCCTTTTTGTGTACATCGACCTACCATTATTGTGTTCTATGAGTCTTTGCGCTGGATTTTCCGTAAACCCAATGTAAAAACTGGCGTCCACTTCTGATCGGAGCAAATATACATAAAGCATAAAAAGAACTTTTTTAACCTCGAACCCGTCCCGAGTTCTCGGTACCGTGACAGGGCGGCATTCTAACCAACTGAACTACCGATCCAATTTTTTTACCAATCTCTGATAAAAATCCTTATTTCGCTGCTTCTTCAGAAATTTCTCTCTTTTTAAAGCAGCTGTTTTAGTTTCATATTTTTCAATATAACACATTCTCCAAGGAATTTTCCTTTTTGTGTACATCGACCTACCATTATTATGTTCTATAAGTCTTTGCGCTGGATTTTCCGTAAAACCAATGTAAAAACTGGCATCTACTTCTGATCGGAGCAAATATACATAAAACATAAAAAGAACTTTTTTAACCTCGAGCCCGTCCCGAGTTCTCGGGACCGTGACAGGGCGGCATTCTAACCAACTGAACTACCGATCCTTTCCTTTTCAACCTATAGAGGTCGTTTTAGGGACGGCAAAGATAAGGGTAAAAGGGTTTTTCAAACAAATCTTTTCGAAAAAAAAAGCAATCACTATTTTTACCATCTTAATCGAACAAAATGCCTCAATACCCACATAGACAATTTCTTGATTTTGAAAATCCAATCAAAGAATTATACGAACAGATTGATGATACTAAAAAGCTTTCTGAAAAAAATCCTAAGATTGATTACACTACCACTTTACAGCAATTGGAAGAAGCTATCTTGGAAAAAAGAAAAGAAATCACCCAGCACCTTACTCCATGGCAAAGGGTACAACTAAGCCGTCACCCCGATAGACCATATACACTCAAGTATATTGAGAATATGACTACCAACTTTGTGGAATTACACGGTGATAGAAATGTAAAAGACGATAAAGCAATGGTAGGCGGTTTCGCCGAACTATCAGGTAGAACTGTAATGATGATTGGCCAACAGAAAGGCGTAAATACCAAAATGAGGCAGTTGCGCAATTTCGGCATGGCCAACCCAGAAGGATATCGTAAAGCACTTCGCTTAATGCGGCTGGCAGAAAAATTTAATAAACCCGTTGTCTGCTTGATTGATACCCCGGGTGCTTTTCCCGGCTTAGAGGCTGAAGAACGCGGGCAAGGAGAAGCCATTGCAAGAAATATCTATGAAATGATTCGCCTAAAAGTCCCGATTATTGTTGTGATTATTGGCGAAGGTGCCAGCGGAGGTGCACTGGGTATTGGAGTTGGCGATAAAGTACTGATGATGGAAAATACTTGGTACACCGTAATCTCGCCAGAGAGTTGCAGCTCTATCCTATGGCGTAGCTGGGATAAAAAAGAAATTGCTGCCGAACAACTCAGATTAACTGCAACTGATATGAAAGGATTTGGTCTAGTAGATGAAATTGTTCACGAACCATTGGGTGGCGCACATTGGAATTATCAGGAAGCTGCTGATATATTAAAAAGCTATATTACAAAATCACTTGATGAATTAAGCCCAATTCAAGCATCTGAAAGAATCAATAACCGTATTGAAAAATATGGCAAGATGGGATTTTGGGAAGAAACAACCATAACTAATTAAATTAAGAGCAAAAGTAAAAAATACCGGGGGAATGAATATACAGCAACAATTAGTAGGTACTGGCGTAGCATTGGTTACACCTTTTAATGAAAGAAATCAAGTGGACTTTGAAGCTTTAGGCAAGGTAATTGACACGATGATTGAAAATGGAGTAGAATATATAGTAACATTGGGTACTACTGGTGAAACACCTGTATTGACCAATCCTGAGAAAATAGCTATCTTAAACTTGACTTACGATAAAGTAGCAGGCCGAGTTCCTGTTGTGGTTGGTATTGGAGGCAATGATACGGCTGATCTGATACACGACTTAACCCATTTTCCTTTAGACAAAGCTGCTGCTATTCTCAGTGCATCTCCTTATTATAATAAACCATCACAAGAAGGTATTTACCAGCATTATAAAATGGTGGCTGCCGCATCTCCTTTACCTATTTTACTTTATAATGTACCAGGCAGAACTGGGAGAAATATGACGGTGTCTACCACTTTACGAATAGCCAATGAAATAGAAAATATTATTGGTATTAAAGAAGCCAGTGGAGATATGACGCAGTGCATGCAGATTCTGAAAGATCGACCTGAAAATTTTCTTGTTATTAGTGGCGACGACGCTCTTGCACTTCCGCAAATAGCATGCGGAATGGATGGTGTAATCAGCGTTGCAGCAAATGCTTTTCCTAAAATTTTTGGGGATATGGTTCGCCACTGTTTAAAGCATGAATTTACTATTGCTAAGCACCTCAATAACCAATTGATGGAAGCATACGATCTGATGTTTGTAGAGAATAATCCTGCTGGCGTTAAAGCGTTCATGGTAGAACAATCACTTATTAGTAACTATCTCAGAATGCCTAATGTACCTTTAAGCGAACCAATCTATCAACAAATTATTGCTTATCTAAATAAACAGAAATAATTGAAGCAATACTATTTAAAGAATTGCCTTACAAAATCATTTTCTTTTAATTCAGCTAAATTTTCAACACTTAATGGTTTGCTTACAAATTGAGCAACTACAGGGAATTTTTTTGCCCTAGAAAAATCTTCTGGGTCAATTGTAGAAGATAAGATGATTATCCTAGTATTGGGTAACTTACTGGCAAATTCTGGGATAAACGCTTCTAGAAATTCCCAGCCATTCATTACTGGCATATTAATATCTAACAAAATTAAAGTAGGAGCATCATCAACAGGATTTGTACTTGAAGCAAATAATCCTTTGAAATAATCAATAGCATCACTACCATCCACCGCTGTTACAACTTCATCCGCAAATCCAGTTCTTTTGAGCAGAAGTTTAGATATAGTAAGTGAAATACTATCATCATCTACACAAAGGATTTTATTAATCATTGTTTGGATTTTAAAATAAAAGTACAACTATTAATGCAAAATGACTCGCAATTTTAAATGCAACAATCATTTGCGTTTAGCTTTTTCCCAAAGTACGGTTTGAGTTCCAAAAAAATATCGATAAAGCCCAGCAATAACTGCATAATTCATCAAGCAAAAATAATAAGGGATAAAAAATATTTTTACTTTCAATTGCTTCTTCTCTAATTGCCAACCCAAAAAGGAAGCTCCATAAAAAAACAATTGCCCTATTGCAATTAATCCATACACCGATATAAGCCCATATTTATACAAAAGCCAGCCATTTATAAAGAACACAGCAAGCATTAAGTAGGGCGTAACCACCCAACGCAATATTCGGTGACTGATAAATTCAAAGCTTAAAATAGGCTGCTTAAATGGCAGGAACAACGACTTCAATCGGATAGTTGATTGAACTCCACCTGCGGCAATTCTTATCTTTCTTTTGAGTTCTTCACCCGTATTCGCAGAAGCTTGTTCCGATGCATACGCCTCGGGCTCGTATACTATCCTAAATCCTTTTAGTGCTATATTCATAGAAATCATAAAATCATCTAAAATGGTATCAGGTGCTACTGGTTCATATAAATTAGTTCTGATACTAAACAACTCCCCAGCCGCACCTACAACTGAATACAATTCTGAATCCCATTTTTTTAATTTTGATTCATATTTCCAATAGAATCCCTCTCCCGCTGTTGCATCTGCATTTTCATCAATCTGAACCCGCTTCTCCCCTGCAACTGCTCCTACACTTGCATCCGCATAATGCCTGCATATATATAAAATTGCTTCTTTATTTACCATTGTATTTGCATCCGTAAATATTACGATATCAGTTTTAACCTCACATATTGCACGGTGTACCGCAGCAATTTTACCCGCTCTATCAGGTATATGCATCCCCTTAATTTGAGGATATTTTGCAACAATCTCATTGGTCTGATCTGTAGATCCATCAGTAATGAAAATAAAATTAATTTTATCGGAGGGGTATGTTAACTCCAACGTATTTAGTATTTTTTCCTCTATAATATACGATTCATTATATGCCGCTACAATAACAGTTACAGTAGGTGTATAACCCAATTTTTCCACCAGTCTTTTACGGCCTATTATATTTTTTATTTTGAGTAATACAAACAATAATAACCCATAGCCTATATAGGTATAAAGGATGATAAAAATGGCAACCCAAAATACTATTTCCATAAGATTAATTTATGATTTGAAACCAAGATAAACACTATTAACTCCATTTGTGAAATTCCACCATATTGCCCTGCACAACTGGGTTATAAAACCAACCTGCCCTTCTTTCAAATAACTAATCATATTCCGTGGCACTACTACACAAATAAAATATACATAAAAGAATAGCTGGGGAATAAGCGATGCATTTCGGCGGATAAAAAGCAATCGGTTTCGATTCATATAATAGATTTTTAATGCACTTTGCTTACCTACAGAAATTGATTCCTTGTGGTAAATAGTGGCTTTCATATTCACCCACACCTCCATCCCTGCCCGCTTAATACGGTCTGCCCAATCTAATTCTTCATAATAAAGAAAATAGTTTTCCGCCATCGGCCCCACTTTATCAATTGCTGCTTTTCTAAGCATCATTGCCGCACCATGTGCATAGCCTGTTGGTCCTATTAAGTGATCATATTGGCCTTTATCTTGTTCAAACTGACCAATACAATTATTTCTTGCGGTATAATAATTCATTTTGGTATAGCCAGCATACTGAAGCATATCAGGCTGTTCATAATATAAAAGCTTGGGCGAAATCATTCCTATTGCTGAATTTTGCTCCATTGTATTCACCAAAATTGTTATTAAGTTTTTTGTGAATACTGTATCATTGTTTATAAAAAATAAATAATCCCCAGTAGCTTTAGATAAACCCAAGTTATTTCCACCAGCAAATCCCAAATTTTTGGATGCCCGAATAAACTGTACACTCGGATATTTAACTTCCCAAGCAGGTATTGGATTAATAATACTATCATTATCTACCACAATAATTTCTATATTCGGATATTCATTCTCTGAAAAAATAGAGTCTAATAAGGCATCGGTAACGTGACTGTGATTGTAGTTTACCGTGACGATTGAAACAGTTTTCATAACATTAAACAAGTAATTGATGCTGTAATTTATTTAAATTAGCACAGAAAGTAAAATTTAGCCCCAAATGAAGAGAGAAAGAGCGTATAGCACTACATTAGATAAGATATTTGCTGAATTACTAGCCGAACTAGAAAAGCAACCCATAAGCAGAAATAAAGCCATTGAATTAGAACGTAGGTTTCTTGCTACTATGGACAACGCTTATGGAATACAATCAGCAACAAATAATAGTGTTCTTGATTCAGACAATTTAAACGAAGAAATTGTACTAGACATGAACAAACTTTTAAGGGATAAGTCTTTGTTTACACTTAGTAGTATTCCACATAAAGTAACTAGCTGGGTTTTAATATTGGTACTATCTTTTGTAGGTATTTTATTTATAACAGTAGGTTTTTTACTAATTATAACACCCGCTTCTGCAGAATTTGAAATTGCCACGCTTTTCTACTTTAATGAAAATGATGGATTTACTGTGATGGACTTGATTGCACTCATTATAGTTTTTATTGGAATCTATTTTTTTCTACGAGCATTTGTAGCTACAGATAAAAAAGATTAATTATTACTTTTCTTGCCAACCAATAGATTCATCTATTAATTTAAAAATATTTTGGTCAATATTTTGATCGAATTTTCTTGCAAAAAAACAAGTTGATTCAATTATTTTCTGAAAGTCTTGCGTGACTAATAATTTTGGATTTTTTTCTTTTTTTGACCAATCAATATACCGCAAATTGTTATTAATAATAGATTGCCTATAATCGGAATTGAATAACAAAGTTTGGAAAATAATTTCATCGGGCGCCCAAGTCAACTTAAAAAACCGAGCAATAAATGGACTTGCCTCCATTTTAGCCAATATATATTCCATCTGCTTAGAAGTAATGGTAAACCACTGTGATCTGCCGACTGGCACCATATTTTCAGGCATTTTTCGTTTAGACAATATTTTATTAATAAGATACTGAATTTTATATTTCCCAGGGAAGTCTCTATAATTGGTAAGATGATATTCCTCTAAACGAGAGATTGCTTCTGTCCACTCTTTATTCACGTCTAAGCAATGCATAAACGCTTTGCCAGCATGATTTTTAAGAAATTGGTGAAAATTTTTTATCGGTTGCAAAAGATAATCCTGCCCACTTAATAAATTAATATAATCTACATCCAAAAGAGCAGATTTTATTTCTGCAAACCCATTCAAAGTGGCTTGCACCATACTATATGAAGCCCAAGTAATACGAACTCTTTTCTTAATAAAATGTACTTGTTTGTACCCAATAAAAACTTCAGCAAACAACCTTATATCCGCTTTTAGATCTATATGCAGAAAGCATACCGCATCTTCACAACACAACCTATCTACCAATCGCTTTAACTGGAGTGGTTCATGATGTGCAAGTATGAGGTGGGCTACTTTCACGAAAATATTCTTTTAGAATTCAATTGTCGTATAGTACTCCTGAGTTGAATATACCCCGACTTAAAAATATCTATTAGTTTAAATGGAATAAACTTATTGAGTATAAAATAGCCATAGAAGATGCCCACACAAAGCGGCAATACTGTGGCGATAGCCACACCATAAAGATTATCAAAAACATAAATACCCACAAAGTCCCCAATTATATTCACCAATAGCATTAATGTAACTTTAATAAAGTTGGCCTTAGGTTGATGAACAATATCTAGTGTTACTGCTATAAAACGATCAATTGGATAAAACACAGCAAAAACCATCATAATCCTATATACATTGGCTGCTTCTGTTGCTGTATACTTTCCACCTCCCAATAAGGAGATTGCTAAATCAGCAAACACAAATACGCCCAATGCAATTGGAATAAAAATAAGTGTAAGTGTTCCAGCATATTTCTTAAGAATATAACCCACTTCAATGTTTTTACCCCTATTAAATGCTTTTGCCAATGAAGACATAGCAGTCGCTAAAGTACTGCGAAGTGGTATTTCAATTATTTCCATCAACCTACCAGGCAAATTATAAATAGCAACAGCACTTGCTCCTAGCAGATAGCTAATAATAAAGGTATCAACACTTCTGAGCATATTGGCACTAATAGTAGTACCAACACTGTATTTGCCAAAATGATAAATTTCTAAAACAGTGGATTTTGAACGATAGAAAAAAGTTTTAATAGCTGTCCACCCCGTAAATAAACAAACAGCACTCGCCAAAATATTGGTCACCAAATTCACAACAAATAAAGTTTGTAAATGCATCTGGTCAACTAAAATTAGTAAAATAACGCCAACAATAAAACTGCCTTGACTGATGATGCGTAATATCAGTAAGCGATCAAAACGTTGATCTGCTTGAAGTATCCATGAAGCAATACTGGAAGGTAATGAAGCAATAAATGTGATGCCGAACCATTGTATAGTAAACAAAAGTGAGGAGTTACCAAAATAACCAATAAAGGGGGCAAATGCCAGATTTATACCAGCAAGTACTAAGGTAATAAGAATTGCTAAAAACCAAACCGAACCCAACACTTCTTTAGCTCTGTTATTTTCTGTGCCAGTATAAAATTTAATTAGTGCAACTTGCAAAAAACCTGTTCTGAATGTATCTAATAAAACATAAATTGTTTGATAAACTACCCACTGTCCAATATCTGCTACTGGCAAAGCCCTATATAAAATTGCCACTGTTATCATTGCAAGAACAGCCATTACACCATTGCCTGCAAGAGACATGAAATGCTTATTTTTAAGTTTCTCAATGGCTTTTTTTATCATAGAATACCTGTTTCAACTTTTGGGTAATTTTCATCAGTTTCGAAAAAACAATACTCAATTTTTGCTTGTATCGTTCCAACTCACTAACGGCAGCTAAATTATACCACTTGGTGTTTTTCAAATATCCGAAAAATAATTCCTTATACCGAGAATTTCCATTGTATGAGCCAAATATAGGTTTCCGCCCTACAAAATGAACCAAAAATGGCCATGGATCATCGCCACAACTAAAATAATTCCACCTTGGATCTAATTGCTTCCATTTTTCTGCAAGCACCACATTCAACCCATATTGGTCGGGATAGTTGGCGTATTGCTTATTTTTACTAATACATTCAAATACTTTTTTAGTCACCTCAAATGCACGCCAACCTTGAATATCAATCAATAATAAACCAGTATTAAAATAAGGAAGATCGGGAGACAACCCAAGCATTTTAAAATTTTTTATCCCGCCCCATGAGTGTCCAAAACTAGTTACTCGTTGATCTTTTACCGCTGCAATAATACAATCACCAAGATCAATCTCAAAAATGGAAGAAACACTTTTCAAAACTACCATATCTACATCTAAGTAAAGTACTTTTTGAATTGAAGGATCTAAAATATACGGAATCAACAACCGCATATATATATTTTGTGGATACGAACTCCTATCGAGTGGGAGTTTAAATTTATTTAATAGATCGATGGAAAGGTCAACCCAGTCTATCATAATACGACGAGTGTCTACACTATCCTCCATTTGTTTTTTTAGCTGCGGAGTTAATTTCACTTCAATTATATGAAAACAAATGAAGGCATCTTCCTCAAGCGTATATTCTAAAGACTTTATTAATGCAGCCAATAATACCATATAGTGGGCGTCTGTGGTTGCAACTATATGGTAAACTTTTTGCGGTAACATGAATTTTATTTTCTATTATGAAAGCTAACACTAAAAAAGACTTTAATGAAAATATTCTTATCCAATGCTCAACACACTGATAGAATTGCTTTGTAAATTTCTGAAACACTATTTTCCCAAGTATGTGTACTGGCAAATTTTTTCCGTTCATCTCTTTTAAAATCATTGTTTTCTAGCATTGCCATTGTACACAACCGGATATAATCCTGTACCGAAACACCCAAATAGGTATATTCACTAAATACCGCTTCCATAAACGGGGTACTTGTAGCTACAACCGGTTTTCCCATAGCTAAGTACTCATCAATTTTGCGTGGATAGTTCCCAATAGTGACTTCACTCATAATTTGCGGATTTAAACAAATGTCAAAAGCGTGAATGTATGCAGGTAATTGAAGCGATGGTTTAGCACCTAAAAAGTAAACATTGGGTAATTGATGCAATTCACTTTTTAAGAACGCATCGTCTTCTGGCCCTACCAGCACTATACTCCACTCTGGCTTTGCTTTTGCAATGGAAATCAATAAATCTATATCCAATCGTAGGCTTAACAATGCACCTATATAGCCTAGTCGAGGAAATGGAATATGCTTGATATCTTCAGGGTAATCATCACCATTGTGATTGGCAAAAATTTCCATTTCACATCCCTGCCCAACATAAAATGAGTGGGGATTGTATTGCTTGCAATAATCTGACAAATAGGTGGAATTCGCAACACATACATCGCTTTTTGCAATCAATAATGGTTCTAATTTTTCTCCATGTTTTTTCCAGTAATCTACCGCTAACATATAATCCCTAGAATAATATACGCTTGTTTTTGGAGATAGTAATTCCTTTAAATGAAAAGAACGAAATATATCATTATCGTTAAATAGAATTATATCTTTAAACCCAAGTTGATCTACGGCATACCGAATATTCTTTGCAATTCTTTTATTGTTTATGAAATTAAAATATTCGAATACTTTTTGATTCTTAATCCAATTTATAGATTCGATAATATTTTTGGGGTATAGATTCCATAAATTATTTTCAATTAGAATAAGTGACGATTCTAACCCTCTCGAAATATTAATTCGTCTTTGAATTTTAGGGTCGTTTTTTTGTTTGTACATCGAAAAGCGATCTAACGGGGCATTTACATATAATACCCGATTTTTCTTACTAAATTCAACAGCAATATTTTTACAATTACTACCTATTTCAGTATCCCAAGGCTGCTGACCTACAATTATGATGTCCCTATTGGTGATCATATTATTTTACTTTTAAGTTGTAATTGTTGTTCATCATCTATACGCCTTGTTACTACAATAAGCGCTGTAACCAAATAAAAATATACACTAGAGGGAAGTTGCACAATAGCTTCTTGCGGATAATTACCAATATGCAATGAAAAGGCAATGAGTAACATTGCGAGACAATAGGATTTTAATTCAGGATCTTTAATGGCAAAATAGTTAATAATGCCAACCCTTAAAATGGTAAACATAAAGCAGCAAAAAATAAACAAACCAAGCCAACCCAATTCTACCGCTACACGTACATAACCACTGTCTGGTGGAAAATTTGCTAAATAGGAATTGGGCGCAAACCGCTGCCCCCATATTCCAGTTGAACCCAGTCCCCCTCCTATTGGGTGGCTTTGAATATAAGGTTGAATTCTTTTTTGATTAATTTTACGGACATTAAACGATGCATCATCTGAAGGTTTAAAAGCCGTTTGAAAACGATAAATTGTTGGATTAGAAGTCGGCATAAAAATAAGTACAATCATACCAATTGCACCTATGATTGCAGCCGTCATTATTTGCTTATTAAATTTTAATATTACCAACAATATCATTACAACTGGTGGCAATGCAAATGCCCCTCTCGTACCTGAATAAAGCATCGACCACAAACAAACAACTGCACAAATTCCTAAAACGACTCGTTTGTACGTTTTTAAAGGGCCAGTCATCAAGCCAATACATAGCAAACTACAGTTAACCATATTATAAGAAAAGGCAACTGGGTCGCTATAAATAGAGAATCTACGCCATTGACCTCCAATAAACAGAAGTTGCTCTAGGTTTGGGTCAGAATGTACAAAACGTTCTTCAAACCCTGCAAAGCCAAAAAACTGTTGCTTCAGTCCATACAAAGCTCCAAATATGGACATCGTTAACCAGAGTTTTAAAATTATTTTTATAAAGTCTTTAGTCCTTATATTGTAAACAAAAATAAAATACATCAACATAATAACCGCTACTGATCTAATGGTGTATACCCATGCTAGACGGGACTCTGCTGCGGGGTTTATTACTTCAAGTAAGTTGAAAATAATCCATATTATAATCACAAGTGGAATAGGCCCCTTTATAAAACTCCAGTCGGCTTTTTGTTTTTGCTGAATAAAAAAACCAAGTATCAAAAACACTTCCATGGCATCCATTAATGTACCCAATGGGAAATTAAGCCCCATTCGTAAAATCCACATGATCAAATTGGCGAGAAAAATAAAAATAAGTATCCCAAATTTTGGATAAACAGTTACCCCATAAATAAAAGGAAGTCCAACAATTATGGCTAGAAATAATACGCCAGGAATGAACCCATATTTTGAAATGGCAAAAGAGAAAAATAACGAACAAGCTAAAAGGAAAAAGAATCCACCAAATCCTGCTAATTTTTTTGCAAGAAAAAAATTCGACCATGCCCCCTTTGAAAATAAAAATTTACGAGGAGATCCGCTAGCTGCTGGTATTTGAATTTCATGCTTCATTAAAGGAATAATAGTTTAAAAAAGAAATAAAATACAGTTACAAACGAAAATATAATGGCAGCCCAACGAGAAAATTTTTCTACTTGCTGGCGCTCATATATTTCTTGCTCCTTAGTATTTCGTTTTGGTATGGTTGCATTTACTTTCATTTTATTCTATAGCTTATAAAGATAATACTCTTGGCAGAAAAAAATAATTTAGTGCAGCGCCTTCTCTATAATCCTCTAGCTGGTTGTTAACCAATACTTTAACAGTATAACCATACTTTTTCATTAAGGCTATACACGCATACTTACGCTCATTTTCCCATAATTCTGCCAATACAATTGGTTGGTACTTTGCAATTAATTTTGCTGCACCTTCTAGCACAAATACTTCATAATTCTCAACATCAATTTTTATAGCAATTATTTTATTATTCCCATTGTTAATGACCTGCAAATCTAGGGTTGACATAAAAACAGATTCTTCCAATACATGATCCATTACGGGCTCTCCATTGTATACTTCTCCCTTAATAAAACTGAAGCCTTGCTTTTTTACTCCTTTCAATACTGGAGTAACCATCTGTATATTTTCTACTTTATTCCCTAATGCTATTTGATGAATTTCTACTCGCTTTAGTTTAAGATAAGTGCATAATTTGGTCATCACCTCTGCATGCACTTTTACTGGCTCAAATGCTATTATAGCAACACTAGGCAAATGTTGAGAAAAAACAGCAGTTGTATAACCAATATTCGCTCCTGCATCTATAATAATACCATTGGCATTGTTTCCTATTAAACGAATAAAATAGGCCAACTCCTTATCTTGCTTTAAAAATCTGTACTTGTAGACTTGAAAGATTGCAAATAAAAAAAGATATTTTTTATATCCTAAAATAAGCTGCGCTACTCTCTGAATAAAACTTTTTAAATAATCTTTCATAATTCATTACTTTATTCAGCTTTTTTTTCATCATGAAAATGCTTAGTAGCAATTGAATGCTTATTTGCATTTCTAACTTTCAATAAAGATAAAACTTGAAAAAAGATAAACTTAGGAATGCCCCAAAGCGACTTATATATTTTGGGATTGGTTTTGTTCATTACCAATGAGAGTATAAACCCAGCTATAAACAGCATAAATCCAATTAACCAAATCATGGCTATAAATGGATTCAGAAAAATATTAATACTCATACAGAAAAAGCCCAATATCAAAAATATGAACAAAGGTGGTCGAAGTAAGATCAATCCAAATAACAACTGATTGAGGTTTCTTTTAAACAAGCCTTTTCCTAAAAGACCAAACCCAAAAGAAAAATACTTAAACCATGTATTAATCCATCGGGCTCGTTGATTCACCAATTGATCGGATTTAGAAGTCTTTTCATCATTTACAATAGCACCTTGAGCAAAAGCAATTCTATACCCTCTATTCACAATTTCCTTTTGTAAAATTTTATCAAAACCTGCGCCCGTAATATCTTGGTGTCCTAAACACTCTTTGTATAAACGGGTTGTAAAAGCCATTCCAGAGCCCGCTAAAGTTGCTGAAGACCCCATTGCAAACAACACTTTTCCATCGTAAAAATGATAATAGATGTCTCTTGCCGCGTCTAAACAAGCATATAAAGTGTCTAGGTTTTTTGCGTCTCGAAGCCCTTGCACAGCATAAAACCCTTGATCAAAACTACGATTCAGTTCATTTAAAAAATTTGGGTCAACTAAATTATCACTATCAATAATAGCCAATCTTTCATGATTACGCTTAAACCTGTTAATTGCATAGAAATGAGATCGGGTATTGCTTGCTAATACCTCCTCTGGTTGCAATATAATTACTCGCTCGTCTTCAAAATGAAGATTAGATACATCGCATTTATCCGCCACAATGTAAACCAAGTAATTATTATATTTTAATTGCAAAATTGATGCTATTACACCTGATAATAAATCGGTCTGTTCATAAGCAGTCACAATAATTGCATAATCTGCTTCATTGGAAGTGTCCGTTGGATAATGATTGGTAATTTGTTGGGATTTTACCAATAAATACCCAATAAGTAAGAATATGGGAAGTACTAAATTATACCCAATCGCTATTTGCAGTACAATCCAGAAAGCGTTAATTAGATTTTGTATCAGCATAAAATAATATTATAAATTATTTAGGAACTTTTTCTAACCGATTAATATAGACTTTATTCAAAGCCCATCCAGCAAATCGATCCCCCAAACCTTCTAAATATTTCACATTCTGAATCTTGCCATTTCGAATTGTTCCGCCAGATTCAAAAACGGCCATCACTTTATCTGCAATTACAATCCATTCCTTGGCTTTATTTAACTTTGCAAGCGAAGGCGCTTCAATTATAATTACATCAAAAATATCCCGCAAATGAGCCAACTTAGGCTTAACAATCAATTCATCGCAAAACTCAAAAATAGAAGTATCGCCACCTCTATTTCCCAATACGCTTACTTTTCCATCACGTAAAATTTCAGAGACTGAGATTCTATTCTTTAAATAATCTTCTAAATAATAAGTTGTTCCTGTTGTTGCTGTTATAGTGGGTTGATCGAAATTACCATCAATTAATAAAACTCTTTTATTTACCATTGAAAATGCATACGCTAACCCAAGCGCAATTAGTGTTTTCCCTTCCCCATCTACCAAACTGGTAATTACAAGTTGCTTCTTTCCATTTATTTCCCGTTCAACTTCAAAACGCAATGATCGTATCAGATTCTTAAATGCTATAGTCACCCTATTTGCCCCTTCATTCTTCCAGAGGTTGGTTAAATCTAGCATGGATGTATTAATAAAAGGCAGATAGGAAAGTACAGACATTCCCGTTCTATTGGCCAAATCCAGAGAATTTTGAACTGCATTGTCTAAATAAAATACCACAAAAAACGCTACAATACAGAATACAAAACTTACCATGCCAGCCAATACCACCAATAATAGTTTCTTTGAAGGCAAAGCAGGGCCTGGCATTGCAGCTTCTATCTGCCTCAACTGAGTGCCAAGGCTAGATTCCAACCTTGTTCTATTGTATCTTTCTTGTATATCCAAGTATTCTTTTCCAGCAACATCAACGGAACCTTCAAAACTCTGAATCAGTGCTTCGTGGGGCACTAATAAATCGAATTTTTCATTTAGCGCACCGATCTCATTATTCAAAGAAGCTAAGCCACTTCTTGCCTGATCCAATGATATTTCAAGGGTAATTCTTTGTTGTACAAGCAATTGTTTATTTGCGTATGGACTCACCAGCAACCGATCGGTTGAGCGCAATACTTGTAGTTCGATAACTCTTTTTAATGAATCTAACCTAGCTTTTACAATTGGGTCATAGTTACTTTTAATGAGTTGATTGGTTACTATTTTAAGCTGCTCTCTGGTGGCAATAATATCTTGATTTATGTCTACCATAGTACTTTCTAAGTACCTTCTTTCTTTTGGGTCGAATTTGGCATCTATCCCTTTTATTGCACCCTCAAAAGCAGCAACATCTTTCTTGGCCTCTTGAAGCCGCTTTTCAAAATCAGTAATTTGTTCATATAAACTTCTTGCTTGCTCATCTAAATTTAATACCCGGTTTTTAATTTTATAATCTCGGAGCAAGCGCATCTTAGCGTTCATAGAATCATACTTTTGCCTCATAAGCGTATCTAAGAAATTAACCGCTTTTTGTTGATTACTTTTAATATACACTCCATAGTAATCTAAAAATTCCTTGCTAAGCGTATTCACCACAAATACAGATAGAAAAGGGTTTTCAGATTCAAATTCAATATCAATGAAATCGCTGTTATTTACTCTATAAACTAGAATTTTTTTCTGTAGTGTTGCTTCATCATAACCCATAGAAATTAATACCTGATTAATTCCAGACTGATCCTTGTCCCACAACGATAATGATTCTTTTGTTTGAATATGTTCTCTATAAACATCTAAACAGTGAGCCCTAGCTTGGGGGCCAATCTCTTTCAATAGCTTACTTGCATTTCTGAATGGTTTATCAGAAGTAAGATCGTGCACCATCAACTTAAATGAAACTTGCTCAAAGATCCGCTTTAGTCTAAACACTTCAATTAAATTACTGAACTGCTGCGCAATTTTTGATTCCTGAGATTGGTCTACTGTTATTAAAATTTGTTGAGACTGATCTACCAATCCCGTAGATATTCTGGACCTGGAATGAAAAGTATCTGGAAGCTTACGCACCAAAAAATAAGTTATAAATACGGTTATCATTGGAATGATAACCAGTACATATTTTCGCCTGTAAAGAAGTTTAAAAAATTTGCTTAGTTCCATTTACTTCACTTCTTCTAACTTTTTTCCCACCAGTTCTTCTAAAATTGTTTTTGCCACCAATACCGACCCTTCCGTCTCTATAATTTTTTGCTTCTGTTCGCCATTCTGAACCAATGCCTTACTATAATTTTCAAAACTATCTTCTCCCCTCTCAAATTTAAACTTAATTTGCTTTACTAGGCTTTCAAAATCAATCGCATTTTGATTGTGTATTCTCAATATTGTTAACTGTTGCATATACCTAAAATACCTGCTTTTTACTTCTGATTCAATAGTAAGTGCATATTCGTCAAATTGAAGTTTTGCAATGGCAATTTCTTCCCGATTTTGTTTTAAGATAGTTGGCTTTTGAACAAGGTTAGAAATATTGATAAATGCACCAATTTGTATACCAGTTAAAGTTGCATTGGTTAGCGTAACAGAAGTACTGGGGCTGTAAAATGCAGATATCGTAAAAAAGTCGAACCAACTCAATCGATTTCTTTTAAGTGTTAATTCAGCAAAATTAATTTTTCGCTGATTCACTTTCATACGTGGATAATTCTGTTTGGCAGTAAAAATAAGTTTCTCTAAAAATGGATAGGAAAGTTCAGGAATCATTGACTCTTGTGCCTTCATAGAGCCATAACTAAATATGAATATAACAATAAAAATCACGGCAATAATCCCTCTTTTTTGTCTAGGTTTTTCCTTAGAAACAATCGTTCCAATGGAAAAAGGATTATTTTTATATAAACCAATGATACTCATATGAGTTAAAGATAATAAATTTACTAATCAGCGGGGTATTTTTAAGCGTATTACTGATTTAATCTCCAACAACCGATCAATATAGTCTATGTCACTAAAAAATAGCATCAAACAAAATCCCAGTTTAAAGAAATTAGTCCACTGGATGTTGGTTCCAACCAATGAAGCCAGGCCAAGACTTTGGGTAAAATTATTGATTAACCCCTTTCTTCATAAAAGAGGCTCAAACTCAAAAATCAGATGGCAGACCCGTATTGATGTGCTTCCATTTAATAAATTTATACTCGGCTCAGACTCCGTTATTGAGAGTTATGCTACCATCAATAATGGAGTTGGGAATGTTGTAATTGGGAGCAATACCCTTATTGGCATGGGAAATGTAATTATTGGACCTATTACAATTGGGAATAAGGTAATTTTTGCTCAAAATATTGTAGCCAGTGCGCTCAACCACGAATACAGAGACCCCAATACTGCAATTATGGAACAGCCAATATTAACTGCAGCCATTGTGATTGAAGACGAATGTTGGATTGCAGCCAACACCGTAATAACTGCGGGAGTAACCATTGGTAAACATTCTGTGATAGCAGCAGGAGCTGTGGTCACAAAAAATATTCCTCCCTATTCTATTGCAGTTGGTAACCCCGCAAAAGTGATTAAGCAATATGATTTTGATAAAAAAGAATGGATAAGGGTCTAACAAATTAGACCGATTCTGACTGTAAAAGTGCAGGAATAGTCCTCATAATGAGCTTTATATCATTCCAAAAACTGTGATTTTCTGCATATTTATTATCGAGCATCAGTCTCTCATCTTCCGACATTTCCCCTTTGCCTCTTTTTTCCACCTGCCATAAGCCAGTTATACCAGCAGGTGCCATAAATCGCATGGCATATTTATCGGTAGTCAATTTCTCGGCCTCATACAAAGGCAAGGGACGATTTCCAACAATACTCATATCCCCAATTATTACATTCCACAACTGCGGCAACTCATCAATACTAGAATTGCGAATAAACTTTCCGACTTTGGTTATTCGAGGATCATCTTTTAATTTAAAAAATGCAGAGCCTGCTTTCGCCTTTCTATTATCATTATATTGTTTTTCGCACCATCGAATGGTGTCAGAATAAATCGGGAACCTACAACCTGTTCCTGCTGCTTGGCATTCACCACATAAAAATTCTATCGGTCCATCACTTTTAACGTTTGTCGTATCCTCATCCGCAACATTGTATTGATTCAAATGTTTTAAATCTTTTAACCGCTGATCTGCATTTACAAACATAGACCTGAACTTATAAAACTTAAACGTTCTATACCCAGATCCCACTCTCAAAGCATAGTAAAAAATTGGCCCTTTAGATTCCAACTTTAACAATACACAAACTACTAATAAAACAGGGGAAAGCAGTAGAATAGCGAGTCCCGCAAAAAACAGATCAAATAATCTTTTAATTAATGGGGTTTTATATTTACCAAACTGTAATCCTTTTGCATTGGGGTTCTTCAATAAATCCCACTTTTCAATCATCATCGGTACCCGAATGGCGATATGATCTTTTTTAATCGGAAGCCTGAAAACGTCTGCTACACCAGCTTTAAGGGCTAACTTTGCAATACTTTCACTGAGTTGTAGGCTCACCAAAAAGTAGGGTATATTAATCCCTTTTTTTCGTGTAAGTGTTTCTAATAATGCAATGCCACCCGTTCCCAATACTTCACTTTGTGATATGATGGCTACTAAATTAAAATGTTGCTTTTCCCAGGCTGCAAAAAAAGCAACCACATTTTCAAAAGCAAGTAGTTTTCTACCCCCAAAATCAACCGAGGATAAAATAAGAATCACATTTTCATCACAGTCAATACAAGCAATTATTTGTTCTTCTAAAGGCACAGCTATATTCATGTTTCTATGATAAATTATTTACGAATTCTTCTCATCACCACTTTCAATCTGGCTTCTAATTCTTTGGGATTAAAAGGTTTCACCAAATAATCATCCGCTCCTGCTTCTAAACATTGAATGATGGTTTCAGAACTTTCTTCTCCGGATAATATCACAATAGGAATAGCACTAAAAAGATCACTCGCCCTTAGCTGGCGGGTAAGCTCCATGCCTCCCATTACTGGCGTATTTAGATCAGAAATAATCAAATCTGGTATATTACCCTGCTGCAGAAAAGCAAGTGCGTCTAACCCATCTTTAAAAATTTCTACCTCATACAAATTACTCAAATATTTTTTCAGTATCAATTGCATTGTCATCTCATCTTCCACTACAACTATCTTTAATTGATCCGAATTACTGAATGCCATATTTTAAAATTTTGTCTTTTTGTAAAAAATAAATATATTTAAATATATATATAAAATGTGATCGCATAAAAGAATTGTTTTTTTTCACAAGAATTACTACATTATCAACAACTATGAGACCAATTTATCTACCTGCATATATACAGGAATTGTACAATACCAACCCAAAAGAAATAGCTACCACTGTACTTGTTCAGCAAGCTTACCAACAACTGCAAAAAGGCTATCCTGAGGTCTCCATTGTAATGCCAGCTTATAATGAAGAAGAAAATATTCTTCAAACCTTACTTTCTTTGAGCAATAATACTACCAAATGGTCGGTCGAGATTATTGTCGTAAACAACAACTCAAAAGATAATACCGAGCAAATGGTGCTAGCTGCCGGCATTCCCTGTATTAGAGAAATGCAGCAAGGCATTACCGTAGCTAGAAATGCTGGACTAGCAGTTGCAAAAGGGAAATATATCTTGAATGCCGATGCCGATACCATTTATCCCAAAGATTGGATAGAACAAATGATTAACCCATTAGCAGAAAATAATTATACGGCTGCAGTTTATGGCCGATTTTCATTTATCCCCATTGGAACTACGGGAAGGTTTACCTATTTCTTTTATGAATATTTTGCTGACTTCATGCGGTGGCTCAACAAGACTTTTAGAGATGAAGCCATGAATGCTTATGGTTTCAATTCTGGATTTCGCAGAGAACAAGGCATTTCAGTTGACGGTTTTAACCACCCTCCAGGCACCAATGAAGACGGCTGGCTGGCACTAAAACTTCGCAATAAAGGATATGGCAAACTTTTTTACGTTACCAATATCAGCGCTTTGGTATGGACTACCGACCGCAGAATACAGATAGATGGAGGTTTATGGAAGGGTATCATTAAAAGGCTAAAAAGAATGATCGGCCTATAATAATTATGTACGCTTTACTGAATAATATTCCTTTTAAAGGGGGTTGATTTAATTATCTTTACCAATATATTCAAGATTATGCTGAAAGTAGGTGTATTTGGGGTTGGACATTTGGGTAAATTTCACCTGAATAACTGGAAAGAAATAGAGGGTATAAAGTTGGTCGGTTTTTTTGATCCGAATAATGAAAACGCAAAGGAAGTAGTAGAAAAATATGGACTAAAGCGTTTTATGGACGAAGAAAAACTGATTGACGCTTGTGATATTATTGATGTAATCACTCCTACCAATCAACACTTTGATATTTGTATGTTGGCCGTAAGAAAAGGCAAACATGTTTTTGTAGAAAAACCCATCACCTATACTTTAAAAGAAGGTAAAGCCTTGGTTAACCTTGTTAAAGAAGCAAATGTAAAACTTCAAGTAGGGCATGTTGAACGATTTAATCCAGCTTTTTTAGCCATTAAAGAGATGAGCCTTAACCCAATGTTTATTGAAGTGCATAGGCTGGCTCAATTTAACCCAAGAGGAACCGAAGTAAGTGTTATCCTAGACCTTATGATTCACGATATAGATATTATTCTAAGTCTCGTTAAAAGTGATGTTAAAAGTATTGCAGCAAGTGGCGTAACTGTAATGACAGATACCCCTGATATTGCCAATGTAAGAATTGAATTCAATAATGGATGTGTTGCTAATCTTACCAGCAGCAGAATCAGCATGAAAAAAATGCGCAAAATGCGCCTTTTTCAAAAAGACGCTTATATCGGAATTGATTTTCTAGAAAAGAAAACCGAAATCATCAAACTCAAACAACCCGAGGATACCAATGTTTTTTCATTTGATATTGATACCCCTAACGGAAAAAAGACCATTGCTATTGCAACTCCTTCCATTGCACCACAAAATGCTATCAAGTTAGAACTGGAGTCCTTTGTAAACGCTATCATTCATAATACACCCACACAGGTAAGTGAAATTGATGGCTACTTAGCCATGGAAGTAGCTCACCAAATTCTAGAAAAAATCAATAGTACAACCATATTAGTCTAAATATTTTGAGGTTGATTATGCAGCATCGAAAAAAAAATATCAGTCTCTATATATCCAGCGATTACACGCTTTCACTTATTGCCACTATTGCTTACAACTTATATTTTCCCAATAACTTACTAGAAGTAATTGATGTTTTTGGTATCCCCATCAGCGGAACCAGACTCGTACGTTCTGTAATACTTATACCTCTTTTCTGGTGTTGCCTTTATTTTTTCACGGGCAGCTATAACAAATCGCTATATGAAAAATCAAGACTAAGCGAACTATCTGCTTCATTATTGCATAGCTTTTTCGGTTGTATCATCCTATATTTTATTCCCAGCTTTAGTAATATGTATGGTGTTCAGCAATTTTTTATATACCTAATAATACAAGTCGCACTGATTAGCACAGGTAGAACCATCTTACTATTCCAGACTAAAAAAACACTTAAAAAAGGTCAAGTTTATTTCAACACATTAATGGTTGGTAATAATATAAAATCAGTTAATATATTCAGTGCACTTGATAGAAATTTTCGCTATCTTGGTTTTAAAACAGTAGGTTTCTGCTCCGTTTATGCCGATGAAATGAGAAATGGGCTTGCAAAATGGCTTCCACACTTGGGCAATATTCATCAGGTAAAAACAATTGTAGAAGAATACCATATTGAAAGGGTAATTATCTCTATTGATAAGAAAGACAAGCACCTTATTGAAGCGCTCATCAGCAGCTTGACTGAAAAAGAAATAGATATTAAACTGATTCCAGATACTATTGATATTTTAGCAGGCTCAGTAAAGTCCAGCAATATACTCGGTGCTATGCTCATTGATATTCAAACCGCAGCACTTTCTGCGCGCGAGCAACATATTAAGCGATTGATTGATATTGTTGTAGCAATGATAGGTCTTATAGTACTCAGCCCTCTGCTTGTTTGCTTTGCTATAAGAACTGTATTTAGTTCTTCGGGGGGAGCTATTTATCATCAGGAAAGAATTGGATACAAAGGCAAGCCATTTACCATCTATAAGTTTCGAAGTATGTTTTCCGATGCAGAGAAAAATGGCCCAGCACTATCTAGTGACTTCGACGAAAGAATCACCCCTTGGGGCAAAACCATGCGAAAATGGCGACTCGATGAATTACCCCAACTTTGGAATATCTTAATCGGAAATATGAGTCTAGTAGGGCCAAGGCCAGAACGAAAACCATATATTGATTTACTGCTCTGCAAAACACCTTATTATCGATATCTCTTTAAAGCAAAGCCGGGACTCACTTCATGGGGAATGGTTCAATTTGGATACGCAACCAGTATTGATGAAATGGTTGAAAGAATGCAATACGATTTAATTTATATAGAGAATGCTTCCCTCCTATTAGATTTTAAAATCATGATGCATACCCTCCGGATTATTTTATCGGGTAAAGGAAAATAATTTTAACGTGCGTTATCATATTAATCTCATTTCGTCTTCTAATATTGACTCAGCAAAATGGGATGAATGTATATTGAATACTGCTAATGGTTTAATATACTCGCATTACAGTTATTTAAATGCAATAGCCGATCATTGGGATGCAATTATTATAAATGACTACGAAACTATTATGCCTATACCTTGGCGAATGAAAGCTGGTATTGAATACGCTTATACACCAGCTTTCATTCAACAATTGGGCATTGTGGGCGAACTGAATAATTTACCCATACAACTAATAATAAAGCAGGTACAGCAAAGGTTTAAGTATGGTACACTTTTATTTAACAATGGAAATGATTTTATAGAAAAAATATATCCTGCTACTAAAAAACGCAATCTTATTCAACCATTAAATCAAACACCCAAATTGATATTTTCTAAATTTAGAAGCGACCATTCCCAAAGCATTCTAAAAGCCAAGGAAAGTGGAATGATTTATTTAAACGACCTGCCAATTCATAAGACCTTTGAACTTTATAAAAAGTATCACGCAAAAAAAACACCACATATAACCAATAGCAATTATGACCAGTTCGAAAATTATTGTTCAAATGATCTGGCAAAAAAAAATAAGTGTTTTACCAGAACTATTTTAAATAAAGAGGGGGTATTACTGGCTACTGCGCTCATTCTAAGCGATCATAAACGACTTTACAATATACTCAATATCACCACCGCGGAAGGAAGATCGCTGAAAGCGAATCATTATTTATTTTATCTACTCATGAATGAATTCAGCGAGCAGCATTTAATACTAGATTTTGAAGGATCATCTCTGCCTGGCGTGGCTGAATTTTATCGTGGTTTTGGTGCAGAAGAAGAACACTATTATAGTTATCATTATAATAAGCTGCCATTCCCCTTATCCCTTTTCCGTTAAGAGCGTTTCTGCCATTAACAAATCTACCGGTCGAGTAATTTTAATATTCCTATACTCACCTTCTATCAACGCTATTTTTTTACCCGCTGCTTCTACAACGGTAGCTTCATCGGTAAAGGAATCACAGTAATCCTGTTCAAATGCGGGTAAGAGTAATTCACTCAAAAAAGTCTGCGGAGTTTGAATAATATATACCCGATTTCGGTCAATAGACCCGCAGTATCCATCTTGATTTAATCTGATGCTATCGGTTGAAACAACAGCAGGAATGGCACTACCAGTTTGCAACGTTTGTTCATAACATCGTTTAATTAAATTGGAGCTCACCAAGCAACGCACTCCATCATGTACAAAAATTACAGCTTGTTCTTGAATTTTCTTTAACCCATTCTGCACCGAATGAAATCGGGTTGGCCCTCCTGCTACTATGGTTGTTCGATGACCAATTTGCAAGTCAGCTATCAATTCGTCAGCACCATCTAAATAGTTAGCTGGCAATATCAATATAAAATCAATATCATTAAATGCAGTTAAAAAAGATTGTAAGCTATGCCATAACAGAGGTTTTCCAGCCAATAATAAAAATTGTTTGGGCGTATCTACACCCATTCTATTTCCAATACCACCCGCTGTTATGACTGCAATTTTTTTCAACTCTTTCTATTTATTTATTTTAGCCAGAAAACTCTACACTAAATATTTCGGTTGGGAACAATTTTTATTACCTCCCATTGCATAATTCAATCATTACTTATAAATTGCAACAGCATTTAATCCCTTACTATTTCTTACCCCACGATACATGCCAGCACTATTAAACACCAGTACTGCATTGCCCTTTGCATCCACGCCAATCATTCCACCCTCTCCTTTAATAGCAACTAGTTTTTCGTGTACCACTTTATTCATAGCCTCTTCTAAACTAAGTCCTTTGTATTCCATTAAGCAACTCACATCATATGCGGCAACCGCTTTAATAAATATTTCTCCATGACCAGTACAACTAATGGCACAGGTTAAGTTATTGGCATAAGTACCTGCACCAATCATGGGACTATCGCCAATTCTTCCATATTTTTTATTGGTCATTCCACCCGTAGATGTAGCCGCAGCAATATTACCGTACTTATCACAAGCCACTGCACCTACAGTCCCGAATTTTTTATCCCGCATCAACTCTTCTAATTGATGGTTGGTATGATCGAGTGAATAGTTGTCTGAGTCGCGAATTGCTTTCCATTGGTCGTAACGAAATGCTGAGAAAAAATATTCATCGGGCTCCAGTTTAACGCCTTGTTTAATGGCAAAATCATTGGCACCTTTCCCACTTAAAAAAACGTGATTGCTGTTGATCATTACTTCAGTAGCCAGTTCAATTGGATTGCGAACATTCCTAATCCCAGCAACCGCACCTGCTGATAAATCCTTTCCACTCATAATGGCAGCATCCATTTCTTGTACTCCTTTCTTAGTAAATACGGAACCCCTTCCAGCATTAAAAAGTACATTGTCTTCTAAAATAACGAGCGCTGCTTTCACTGCATTTACAGCAGTTCCACCTTGTTCAAGCACTGCATAACTAATATCTAAAGCCTGTTGCAATCCTTCAAAATAAGCCGACTCCAATTCGGGAGTCATATCTTCCTTAAGAATCGTACCTGCACCACCATGAACTGCTATTGTAAAATTTTCCATATTGTATTTATTGAGAGCGAAAGTAGAAATTTACACAGCACAAAAATTCGAATTAATTGTCCAGTCCATTAGATAGGTTTGAATGGATTGGAGGTTTTCTTTGAAAGCATTTATATTTCCGATAACAATAGGTTACACTCTTCCAATAATTTTTGCTTGTCAATTGCAACCGTTCCTACTTCCTCACAAACCAAGCCTCCAGCAATATTGGCCATTTCTGCTGCTAGTTTAATATTAAGAGTAGCGGCATATACCAGAGAGGCCACTGCAATAACCGTATCACCCGCTCCACTAACATCGGCAATATTCCGAATATGAGTAGGAATAATAAATGAATCGTTTTGGGACTGATAAAAAATTCCTTTCTCAGATAAAGTAATCAGCGATATGCGATGCTGCAATTCTTTTCTCAAACTTTCATGAATTTCAGAGAGACTTTGTTGATTCAATTCTTCTACCAATAAATTCAGCCCATCTTTCACCTCTTTCAAATTGGGCTTGAATAAGGTAACTCCTTTATAACTCAGAAAATTTTTCCTTTTTGGATCTACTGATGTAATGATTCCTTTTTTATTACAAATTTCAATAACCGCTGTTATTATACTTTTAGTGAGTACCCCTTTATTATAATCTTCAAAAATAAGTACGGCAGGACTGTATAATTCTATATACTTTTCAACCGATTGAATCAATGCTAATTCTTGCTCTAAATCAATATCATATGTGACCTCCCCATCCAAGCGCATCATTTGCTGGTTTCTTCCCATCACCCTTACTTTATTGGTGGTAATTCTATTTGAAGCACGCAATATTCCTGTTGTATCAATGCCAAACCCTTTCATCAATTCCAACAACTGATCTCCATCTGCGTCGTCTCCAATCACAGAAATAATGCCTGTGCTAGCTCCTAGTGAAGCTGTGTTGAGCGCAACATTTGCGGCACCTCCAACTCGGTATTCTTTTTTTACCAGCGCAACTACGGGCACAGGTGCTTCGGGAGAAATACGATCCACCGTTCCCCACCAATAAGTATCAAGCATAATATCCCCTAGAATAAGAATATTCGTGGAAGAAAAAGAATTAAATAGTTGATCAAAATTCATTCACCTACTTTTTAATATTGCGAACTGCAATAAAGTACAAAGGTATGCCGAGTAATGTTATGATCAAACCGGGCCAAGTAAATTCAGGCTTATAGATCACCAATAAAACGCAAAAGCTAACCCCCATCAGCATATACAATGCAGGCAATACAGGATATCCTACCGCTTTATAGGGCCTAGGAATATCAGGCCGATTTTTTCTAAGAATAAAAATACCTGCAATGGTGAGTACATAAAAAATTACTACAATAAAAGAAACCATATCAAGTAGATCTCCGTATTTACCACTTAAACAAAGTATTGAAGCCACTGCACATTGAGCCCATAATGCCCACTCAGGTACTGAATTTTTATTGAGGGTTCCCGCTTTTTTAAAAAACAATCCATCCTTTGCCATAGAATAATATACCCTAGCACCAGAAAGTATCAATCCATTATTACACCCAAAAGTTGAGATCATAATCATGGCCGCAATGATATAAGTACCACTCTCCCCAAATATTACTTTGGAAGCCGATACAGCAACCCTATCAGATGGTGCAAAAGCAATTTCGTTCAGTGGTAGTACACTTAAGTACATCAGGTTGGTAGCCACATAAATAAGGGTTACAATAAGCGTTCCCATAAAAAGACTCAACCCAATATTTTTTTGAGGATTTTTTATTTCACCCGCTATAAAAGTAACATTGTTCCAAGCATCGCTGCTGAATATAGAACCTACCATAGAAGCTGCCACAGCACCAAAAGCACCTGCACCAAGTATGGGCAAAATTAATGTAGCGGAAAGTGGATCTCCAGCAACGCCCTTACTCAAGTTTTTCATAGACCAAGCATCGGCCCAGTTGGCATTCCAAATTTCTGATTTTGCGGCCAGTATAAATCCAAACACAATTAACCCAAATAGCGAAACCAACTTTATAACTGTAAGCACAGTCTGTATTAATTTCCCCCCTTTAACCCCTTTGGTATTGATAAAAGTCAACAACACAATAATAAGTATGGAGATAAACTGTGCGGGGTAAATTTTAAAGGGACCAATTAGGAATAATATATCTGCTTCATTCATTTCAAGTATTGGAAAAAAATAGGCAGCGAATTTACAGAACGCTACACCTACTGCGGCTATGGTTCCTGTTTGAATAACGGCGAAAAAACTCCAGCCATACAAAAATCCAGTCAGTGGATTGTAAGATTCCTTTAAATACAAATACTGTCCCCCTGCTTTTGGAAACATGGCACTGAGCTCACCATAACTTAATGCAGCAGTAAGCGTCATAAATCCGGTAAGTAGCCAAACAACAATTAGCCAGCCAGCGCTGCCCACGTTGCGCATGATATCTGCACTTACAATAAAAATTCCAGAGCCTATCATACTACCTGCAACAATCATGGTCGCATCCAATAAGCTCAAGCTGGGTTTGAATGAAGTTGTTTCTGACATAAAAAATCCCGCCATTTTTTACAAAGGCGGGAATGAAGATAATCAATATCAATGAAGTATTAAGGCTTCTTCGGGTACAACTTATTCAAGCCTTGTATTACATCATCTGTAATATTATATGCGCTGTCTTTTAAATACATGAATTCTGGTGAGCTAGAGAATACATAAGAGAAATTTTTATCTTTATTGTACTCTTTCAGGTAAGCTTCTATTTTCTTCTTTACGTCCTGTACTTTTTTAAACCCTTCATCCTGCATTTCCTGATTCATCATTTGCTCCTTACCTTGGTAAGTGCGCTCTAATTGAACCAATTCTTGTTGTTTACTTGCTAGTTCAGCCTGAGAAAGGCTCTGGGCAGACTTCTGCAAGTCCTGATATTTAGCTGTAAAAACATTTTTCAACTCATTCAGTTGCTTATTATTTGCCTGTTCTTTTGCTTGAAGTACAGATCGTATTTCTTTATAGTATTCAAAATGATTTTGAATGCTGTCAGATTCAAAATAAGCAATTTTAAAAGCAGCCTGCTCTGTAGAACCTGTTTTTGCAGCACTGGAATTGGCGACTTTTTTTTCAGAAAAATGCAGATAAAACAATACAGCAACAGCCAATGCAGTGGCAATATTTAGCCCAATAATAAAATTTTTCATAAACACAATTTAGAATAAATCAAGTTGTAGAGATATTAAAATATAGATAGCAATCCTATATTCAGTAAAAAAGTAGGAAGTTTTCACTCCCTACTTTCTATATTCTTGTTGAGTTATTGATTACTCATCATCATCAAAGCTCATAGCTTCTCTGGTGGTAGCCAATACCTCATATTCTTCTTTGCTGCCAACAATCATATTGTTGAACTCTTTCTGACCAGAGCCAGCAGGAATTAAATGACCGGTAATAACGTTCTCTTTCAATCCCAGCATTGCATCGGTCTTGCCTTGTATAGCAGCTTGACTCAATACTTTGGTAGTTTCTTGGAAAGAAGCCGCAGAAATCCAGCTTTGAACACCCAATGATGCTTTGGTAATACCCAATAATACAGGTGTAGCCGTTGCAGGTCTAGCATCTCTAACTTCAACCAGTTGTTTATCACTTCTGCGAAGAATAGAATTTTCTTCTCTAAATTCACGCAGTGTAACAATTTGTCCAGCTTTCATTTTCGCACTTTCACCAGCATTGGTTACTACTTTCTTATCATAGATTCTGTCGTTCTCTTCAATAAAGTCAAAGCGATCTTCCAAATCTTCTTCTAAGAATTTAGTATCCCCAGCGTCTACAATTTCTACTTTCTTCATCATCTGGCGAACAATTACTTCAACGTGTTTATCATTGATTCTCACGCCTTGTAAACGATATACTTCCTGAATTTCATTTACAACATATTCTTGAACTGCAAATGGTCCTTTAATAGCTAGAATATCTGCAGGCGCAATCTGTCCATCAGACATTGGTGTACCCGCTTTTACAAAGTCACCATCCTGCACCAAAATCTGGCGTGTTAATGGAACCAAGTATTTTTTAACCATCCCGTCGCGCGACTCAACGATAATCTCACGATTACCACGTTTCACATTTCCGAATGATACAACTCCATCAATTTCACAAACAATTGCAGGATTACCCGGATTACGTGCTTCAAAAAGTTCAGTTACACGAGGAAGACCTCCGGTGATATCTCTCAGCTTGCCAAGGATACGTGGAATTTTAACCAGAACTTGTCCCGCTTTTACCTCATCTCCTTCTTCTACGCCAATATGCGATCCAACTGGTAAATTGTATTGTTTAATGTCTTTACCTTCAACAATAATGGTAGGAATTTTTGTTTTATCCTTGGTTTCAATAACCACTTTTTCGCGGTGACCAGTTTGCTCATCAGCTTCATCACGATAAGTAATCCCATCAAGGATATTTTCAAATTTAATAGCTCCCAATGATTCTGCAACAATAACGTTGTTGAAAGGATCCCAAGTACAAATCACATCTCCCTTCTTTACTTGAGCTCCGTCTTTCACATTCAAGGTAGAGCCATAAGGTACATTATTGGTAATCATCAGTCGATCATTCTTCACATCCATGATTCTTACCTCACCAGTACGACCAATAACAATTTTGTTTTTAACGCCATCGTTATTAACCGCATCTACCGTTCTTAATCCATCAAATTGAATGGTACCATCAAACTTAGCTTGTAAGGTAGATTCGATTGACGCAGATCCCGCAACACCACCCACGTGGAAAGTACGAAGCGTTAACTGTGTACCTGGTTCACCAATGGATTGAGCAGCAATAATTCCTACAGCATCACCTCGTTGAGCAAGGTAGCCAGTCGCCAAATTTTTACCATAACATTTTACGCAAACCCCACGCTTGCTCTCACAAGTTAGTACAGAACGAATTTCAACGGTTTCAATACCAGCTTCTTCAACAGCTTTGGCATCAGCAGAAGAAATCTCTTCTCCCGCAGTAATGATCAATTCATCAGTAACAGGATTGTATACGTTATGTAAAGAAGTTCGTCCCTCAATTCTATCGGCCAATGCTTCAATAATATCTTCATTGTCTTTCAATGCAGTTGTTGCATTACCACGCAATGTGCCACAATCTTCTTCAGAAATTACTACATCTTGTGATACATCTACTAAACGACGTGTTAGATAACCCGCATCCGCAGTTTTCAAAGCCGTATCGGCAAGACCTTTACGAGCACCGTGAGTAGAAATAAAGTAATCCAATACGTTCAATCCTCCTTTAAAGTTAGACAAGATCGGATTCTCAATTACTTCACTACCAGAGCTACCACTTTTACGAGGTTTAGCCATCAATCCACGAATACCTACCAACTGTTTAACCTGTGTTTTACTACCACGGGCACCAGAATCCAACATCATGAATACAGTGTTGAAACCTTGGTTATCAATGGTCATTTCACGAATCAGCGACTCGGTAATTTTCATATCCACCCTACCCCAAATATCAATTACTTGGTTATAACGCTCATTATTGGTAATCAAACCCATATTATAGCTTTCCCAAACCTCTTCAACTTCTACTTTAGCACTGTCTAATAACTGGTTTCTACTTTCAGGAACAATCAAATCGTTCACGCTAAAGCTCAATCCACCACGGAATGCCATACGGAAACCAAGTGTTTTAATATCATCCAAAAATTTAGCTGTCTTGGGTACATCAGTAATTGTAATGATATCCCCAATGATTTCTCGCAAGCTTTTCTTGGTAAGCAATGCATTTACAAATCCAACTTCTACAGGTACGTGTTGGTTAAATAGAACGCGACCAACTGTTGTCTCGATTATTTTTTTAGAAAGTATGCCTTTCTCACGAACCGTAGTCTTAACCTTAATATTGGCATGTAATGCAACAACGCCTTCATTATAGGCAATGATTACTTCATCCATATTGTAGAAAGTCATCCCCTGTCCCTTAATGGTTTCAGTATCGGTTGATTTTCTACCCTTGGTAATATAATACAGTCCCAATACCATATCCTGTGAAGGAAGGGTTATAGGTGTACCATTTTGTGGATTAAGAATATTGTGAGAAGATAACATTAATAATTGCGCTTCTAAAACAGCCGCATTACTTAATGGTACGTGAACTGCCATCTGATCACCATCAAAATCCGCATTAAAAGAAGAGGTAACCAATGGGTGTAATTGGATGGCTTTACCTTCTACCAATTTAGGTTGGAATGATTGAATAGATAATCGGTGAAGCGTTGGGGCACGATTTAATAAAATCGGGTGACCTTTTAATATATTTTCAAGAATATCCCAAATAACCGCTTCTTTACGATCAACTAATTTCTTAGCCGACTTCACGGTTTTTACAATTCCTCTTTCAATTAATTTTCTAATAACAAATGGCTTGAACAATTCAGCAGCCATATCTTTAGGCAATCCACACTCATGAATTTTTAGTTCAGGTCCTACAACAATTACAGAACGTCCAGAATAATCCACACGCTTACCGAGTAAGTTCTGACGGAAACGACCTTGTTTACCTTTCAATACATCGGATAAGGATTTCAAAGCACGTCCACCTTCTGCTTTAACAGCGTTTGATTTACGTGAATTATCAAATAAGCTGTCGATTGCTTCTTGCAACATCCTTTTTTCATTCCGAAGAATTACTTCTGGAGCTTTAAATTCCAACAATCGCTTCAAACGGTTATTACGAATAATAACACGGCGATAAAGATCAATTAAATCAGAAGAAGCAAAACGTCCCCCATCCAATGGAACCAATGGACGCAATTCTGGTGGAATTACTGGAATATATTGCATTACCATCCACTCAGGGCGATTCGTAATACGAGTACTTGCATCACGGAAAGATTCTACTACGCTCAAACGCTTTAATGCATCTGCTTTACGTTGTTGAGATGTTTCAGTTGCTGCAGCATTACGAAGCGAGAAGCTCAATTCATCCAAATCAATTCTTTCTAGCAAGCCATGTACTGCTTCAGCGCCCATTTTGGCAATGAATTTCTGCGGATCTTCGTCCGGTAAATACTGGTTGTCTTTTGGAATATTATCTAGGATATCTAGGTATTCTTCTTCGGTCAATAAATCACCCATCACTAGGTTTTCTTTGATTCCGCCTTGTAATACCACATAGCGCTCATAGTATACAATGGTTTCTAATTTCTTAGAACTCATTCCAAGTAAGTAACCAATTTTATTCGGCAGACTCTTGAAATACCAGATATGTACTACTGGAACTACCAGTTTAATATGTCCCATGCGTTCGCGACGCACTTTCTTTTCAGTTACTTCAACACCGCAACGATCACATACGATTCCTTTATAACGGATGCGCTTGTATTTTCCACAAGCACACTCGTAATCTTTAACAGGTCCGAATATTCTTTCGCAGAATAATCCATCGCGTTCCGGCTTATACGTCCGGTAGTTAATTGTTTCAGGTTTCAATACTTCACCAAAACTTCTTTCTAAAATACTATCGGGCGAAGCCAGACTAATGGTGATTTGTGAAAAAGTTGGACGTTGTTTGTTTTCTCTTTTGATTGCCATATCGTGGTTGAGAATTTGAATTGTTTTTGTTAATCAAACTTAAGATCTAAACCTAACCCTCTGAGTTCATGTACCAATACATTGAATGATTCAGGCACTCCTGCTTTCGGAATATTTTCTCCTTTAACGATTGCTTCATAAGTCTTTGCACGACCAATGATATCATCCGATTTAAGGGTTAATAATTCTTGCAAGATATTTGCTGCACCATACGCTTCCAATGCCCACACTTCCATCTCACCGAAA
>JANMOT010000067.1:0-2082 GCA_031369485.1 Sphingobacteriia bacterium | reverse complement strand
CATTTCAAAGCAATGAGTCGCCTTATTCTGGCGAACTTATATCTACGATTAAAACGGTAGAAATTGCAACTGGTAAAGTGAATAGAATCACTACTTCGCAAATAGCAAACGACGCCATGCATAAAGAAAGGAACCCTGTTTTTTCGCCTGATGGCAAATCAATTATCTATCAACGCAATTTGGAAAATGTTGGTTATGGCTATGATGTTTTTATTACGGCACCAAATGGAGGCAATGGATTTAATTTGACTAATAAACTTGACCGCTGTTTCTTTCGGGCAGAATGGAGTACGGATAGCAAAGCTATTTTTGTAGCTGCAAACGACTTCAATACGGTCTCGTTATGGATGCAACCGCTAACTGGTTCTGCCAAGAAATTAAACCTAAATAATTTGAGCATCTCAGGTTCATATGGGTATGAATACAATGTAGGAAAAAATAATGCGATTGCGTTTATAGCCAGTTCATCGCAATCTCCACAAGAATTGTACGTATTGGAAACGCCAGAATCTACTCCAAAAAAACTAACTAACTTTAATGATGAGGTACGCACTATTTCATTAGGAAAACAAGAAACATTCACTTGGAAATCAGATGAATTTACACCAAACGGCATTCTTACTTTTCCACCTGATTTTGACCCAGCAAAAAAATATCCATTAGTGATAGAACCACATGGTGGGCCAAGGTCAACATCAAAAGAATTATTCAATTCATCGGCGCAATTAAAAGCGGCTCATGGATATATTGTTTTTCAACCCAACTACCGTGGCAGCGATAATATGGGCTACCGTTTTGCGGAAGCAATAAATGGAGATATGGGTGAAGGCCCTGGAAGAGATGTAATGAGGGGTTTAGCTCAACTTAAAAAACGGCCATATATTGACAGTACCAAAATAGCCGTAACTGGTTGGAGTTATGGAGGGTTTATGACTACCTGGCTTATTGGAAATTATCAGGGCTGGAAATGTGCTATCGCCGGTGCAGCAGTTACTGATTGGCTGGCCCAATATTCACAAAGCGATTTAAGTAGTATGTATCGGTTTGAGTATGGTAAAGGCATTTCGCCATTTACCGATAAAAAAGTGAAAGAAAATTGGATAAAAAATTCTCCATTTACCTATGTGGAGAATGTAAAAACACCAACCCTTATTTTATCTAATACAGGTGACGAAAGAGTGCCTATATCTGAATCTTATACTTATTTTAGAGCATTGCAAGACAATGGTATGGAATCAAAGTTCATTACTTTTCCTATTGCTGGTCATCTACCAACCGACCCAATAAGAACAAAAGAAATGAATAGGTTTATATTGGATTGGTTGGATAAATATTTGAAGTAAATTAAGACTTCCATATTTCCTCATTTTTTTTAGCAATCAATCTTTAAAATGAAAAAAATAATGACACTTATTTGCATTAGTATGTAAAGTGTTTCAGCGCAAAATAACACCTCAGCAAAGCAAAAATAGAATCTCTCATTTCCTGAATTGTTGGTTTTTTCTAACGAATTTTTCAGATTATCTAGCATGCGTAAAGGGCAATTAATTTACTGCAACTATTTGCAATATGCGGTAGATGAAGCAGCTAAGTTGAAAAATAAATAAAATAAAAGTAAACTATACAACTTAGTAACTTCATCACAAGAGCGCATAATTTGTAGAAGACATCCCAGAAGAATTGATGCAAATGATAATATTAAAATGATGGGTTAAACCTTAGTAAGCTCCAATAGCAATTGAGGAAAAAAAATCAAAACTGATTTTTCATAACTTACCTTTTGGTAACTTACCTTTTGGTAATTTTTTGATAAAAATTAGTACTTTTATACAGTGCTATAAATAAAAACATAGCAGGATACTATGGAAACTCCTTTTTTATTTGGTAAAACAGTAAGTGAAGAAGCTTTTACCAACCGAACAGCGGATATTGCTCGTCTGATGTATAATCCGGTGATGCTGACCACCAATCCGGCCATTGTGACCACCCTTATTTAAAAGTTGTATCAGGGTAGTTTCTGTAATAATTTCTAAGAGCTGTGTGATAAAAGTAATGATTCTATTTCTTTCTTAAGGATTCTCC
>JANMOT010000059.1:0-2316 GCA_031369485.1 Sphingobacteriia bacterium | reverse complement strand
ATTACCATAGGTGCAGAAGATAAGGGAGATTATTTAGTATTTTCTGTGAAAGATAATGGACAAGGAATTGCTAAAAAAGACCAAGAGAAAATTTTTAAATTATTTGAGGTCACAGAAAATACTTCTAAACACGATACAAGTACTGGGGTTGGACTGAATCTTCTAAAAGTATTGGTAGAAGAACAAGGTGGTAAAATTTGGGTAGATAGTGAACCGGGTATCGGAAGTACTTTTTATTTTGAATGGAGGAAATAAAAATTATTGGGATACATTTTTTTTAGTTTTAGTATTATAAGAAAGCCAGGCATAACCTATTATCATAGCTAGCAAAGAAGCAATTAACACTGCAATTTTGGCCATATCTTGGGTATTGGTATCTGCAAACGCAAGTGTAGATATAAATATACTCATGGTGAATCCAATTCCAGCTAAAATACCAGCACCAATTAATTGATACCACGAAGTGCCCGCAGGAAGTGAGGACCATTTATTTTTTATCATCAAATAACAAGCTCCGCAAATACCAAGTGGCTTGCCAATTACGAGCCCAAAAATAATTCCCCAAGAAAAGCTACTATTTAGGCTTTGCAAGCTATTATCTGGAAATAAAATTGCTGTATTGGCCAATGCAAATAAGGGCATTATAATAAAGTAAACTGGCTTGTGCAATTTTAATTCAAAGTGGGAGAGTTGCTTTACTGGTATAGTGAATGCAAACAATACGCCTGCAACCGTTGCGTGGATACCTGAGTTAAACATGGCATACCAAAGTACAATACTTAACACCCAATTATACCATCCAAATCTGATTTTATATTGTTGAAGTACCCCCAATATCACAAATACAAATAGCGTAATTAAGAGGTATGTCAACTTTAATGCCCCACCATAAAAGAGTGCAATCACTACAATGGCACCAAGGTCATCAATAATTGCCAAAGCGGTAATAAATATTTTAAGTGAAATAGGTACTTTCTTACCCAACAAAGAGGCAACGCCAAGGGTAAATGCAATATCAGTTGCCATTGGAACTGCCCAGCCACCCATATATTCAGTTCCTTTGTTAAATTGTGTGTATAAAATTGCTGGAATCACCATCCCTCCAATAGCAGCCATCACGGGTAATAAAGATTGTTTTAATGATGACAATTCTCCAGATACCAGTTCTCTTTTTATTTCCATACCTGCAAGAAAAAAAAACAAAGCCATGAGCCCATCATTGATGATTACCATAATACTATTGGGTAAAATAAGCCCGCCAAAATGAATATGATGATTGCTTGAGCTGTCAAAACTAATTTGCCATAAATTTCTATACCATTCCCCAGAAAAATGAAAATTGGAAAGTACCAAAGAAATGGCTGTTGCACACAATAATATAATTCCAATTGCTCGGCTATCATGCATAAAAGCAGCTAAAGGATTGAATATCTTCTTTCTTATTAGGTTATATGGAGCCATGATTCAAATTTAATTGGCGAGAATATCGAATTTTGACTTAGGCCGCTTTGCGTCCAGCCATTTAAAATTTTTAAGTTTAATTTCATCGTGATCAACCTGCTTCATGGGGTATGTAACCCCATCTAGGCTCCTAAGAAAAACTATTTTTTGTGGCTTGCTATCATCAAAAAAAACATCAATTACATCGGCAGAAGATTTGTTGACACCAATAAATTTCTTGGCTTCATCTGTACCATAATAAATATTTTGTGCATTTCCTTTGGCTCGCATGCTGTTTATTTTGCCATCCAAAAACAAAGCATTAATAGTAGTTCCCTTAACCTGATTATAATAGATAGAGCTGTCAACTTTATTAATAGCCATTCCATTCTCAAATACATAGAGCCGCTCGGGCTTTTTATTTTTTAAGTATAAATAAATAGTATCTCCAGTAATTTGATTTTCTTGCGCCCATACTACGGGACTTTTAAAAAGTCTAAAAACAGAGTCTTTTAGTGAATAAAAAAGACTATCACCTGTTGCTTGTAGGGAATCTGAAAATATTTTTACGTTGTAATACGCTTCAAAAAATTTATCGGTACTGTCTTCTACCTTAGAATTAGGGGGATTAAATTTTGGTAGTATGTCTCTTACTGGAGGCACTTTTCTGCGCTTTATAAAATCAGATAATTTAGCAGAGTACAATGTATCGGCCGTGATATATACAGTATCAATTCCTTGTTTAATCAATAATATAGGCTTTTGGGTAGCTAACAGCGAATTATTCTTTTTATTGGTCTTTATATTATTGGCAATCATGTCAAAACCTTGTGCAGTATCTTTACCACGATATACCGCATTGCCCCTAAATTCTCC
>JANMOT010000048.1:0-150147 GCA_031369485.1 Sphingobacteriia bacterium | reverse complement strand
GGGTCAACATCCCAGAATAGAAAAGGAAATACACCAAAAAAAAACTTTACTCGTTAAATTTAGGGGTAGGGTCAACATTCCAGAATGGGGGGTCAACATAAAACGGAATGAGGGGTCAACATGTTCCGGAATATACATACTACAACCTTCATGCATCGTGTGAGCTTGAACAGCGCATTTGCAATAGGCGGGGTTTCGTGCTCCGAATAAAGTTCAGTGGTAAAAATCCCGCCCATCGCAAATCTGCAAAACGTTATAGCCAATGCTAACAGCCGACCGTGTAACGACAAACAGACCGAAAATAAATTTGGGAATAGTTGTCTGAATAGTTAACTTCGTATCGTGACTTACGACAGACAAGTGATTGCTTATAAAAACTATTTTCTCGACTTTTACGAGAAATTGCCCGAAAATGTTCAAGCTAAAATTGAATGGACGTTAAACCTAATTCGGGTAACTCGACAAGTTCCAGAAAAGTATTTTAAGCATTTAGAAGGTACGAAAGGACTCTATGAAATTCGAGTTGAAGTTGCTGGCAATATTTACCGCATTTTCTCATTCTTCCACAAAGGAAATTTGGTAGTTCTTGGAAACGCCTTTCAAAAGAAAACTCAAAAGACACCGAAACAAGAATTAGAAAAAGCACTTAAAATAATGGAGGAATATCAAAATGAAAACAAAAAGTAATATTACGACATTAGACCAAATACTTGACAAAAAGTATGGTAAAAAAGGACAACCCAAACGCAAAGAATGGGAGCAACAATTTGAAGCGTTTAGACTTGGCGTTTTGCTTGAAGAAGCACGCACCAAATTGGGCATGACACAAGAAGAACTTGCGAACAAGTGCGGAACAAACAAATCATACATTTCACGCATCGAAAACAACTCTTCCGACATTCGCCTTTCAACACTTATGAAAATAATTCAGCAAGGACTTGGCGGACACTTAAAATTGACACTTCAACTGTAATGACCGAAAGAAGCACTGGCTACAACATTAAGCGGAGTAGAATAAATGCCCGCTAAAAATGCCCCGTTATCAAGGAAGATATTGGGGCATTTTTGCTGCGATACCTGCCCCGATAACTCGTGGGTGTTAATACAATAGTATTTATCGGAAAACTATTGTGTAACGAAAATTGGAATTCACTTTCAATTCCGAAAGGAAACTCAAAAGAATTTAACGCAAATAAATTTGCTAAACCGAAACATAAACAACATTTTAAAGACGAATATTTTAACGGCAGGAAAAAATAACTACCGCCATTAACTAAGACTTCGTTGGGTGCGCAGCGCCTATGCGAGTACTCGGGATTGAACGGAACCAGTCAGTTATTGGGGTGGTTGTTTCACAAACCGATTTAATGGTGTAAAAATACCTAGAGCATACCTTATCTTAAAAGGAAAATAACAAAAATTTATGTACAGCTCACCCTATAAAAAATCCAACCCAGCAATTGAATCAAATCCGGGCAGTATATATTTTAAATCCTTGCTTGCATTCATTCGCTTTGTTAATACTTCTTGCAAAATAGTTCTGTAATCGGTGGTTACTGCTAGGTCTACCCCATTATCTAATTGCTCCGTTGCCAACCCCTTCCAATTGCCATACATTTTTCCGCCCTTTACCTTTCCGCCTAATGCCAACATTGCATTGCCATAGCCATGATCGGTACCGTTGCTTTTATTACCCTTCACCCTCCTCCCAAACTCACTCATCACCAACACAGTAAGCTTGCTATGGTAACGATTTAAATCATTATAAAAAGCATGAAGATTGGCGGAGAGACTTTTTACCAACTCGGGAAATCGGTATGCTTGGTACTCATGCGTATCCCACCCACCATAATCTACTGTTGCCACATGCATCCCAATATCTAGCTTCACCAACTGCGCCACATTGCGGAGCGATTTACCAAATTGATCTTCTAAATATTTAGCATTACCCTCGGGCTTGTATGCCACTGCTTCTCCAGTAGCTCGTCGCGCTATTTTTTTCTGTAATAAATCTATCGTATAAAAAGTCTGCAATGCCGTTCTCCCTAATACCGATTCATCCGTGTACGATTTACGAATAAGATTATTGAAATTACCATCTGCCTGCAAGGCAAAATCTCCCAGTCCATTTATTGACACCGCCGTTGGTGATCCCCATAAACTCAATGGCATTGATGCTCCGGCTGCAATAGCACTGAAATTTGTTTTATTACTCAACGTATTCAAATACCTAGCCAACCAACCTTGGTTCATATTAGCTCCCTGCATGGTTTTGCTCTGTATTCCTTTCTCAATCATGTCTTGTGCATCAAAGTGACTCCTAGTTCCATTCGTTAAACCACAAGCGTGTATAATGGCCATTTGATCGGCATCGTACAGTTCTTTCAACTGCTCTGCTGCCGCGTGTAACCGAAAATCTACCTGCCCCAATCCATTTTTCAGCATCCATCCCATTTTATCTCCACTCTCTGCTACCCTTAATGCAGGCTCTCTATCCGCTATATAATGCGGATCATTCACAGGTGCTACCAATTGTAGCCCATCACATCCACCCCTTAAAAATACTAGGACAAATATTTCATCATTCACAATGGCAGTGGAACGCATGGCCAATCCACTAATACCAGTCAGCATCATGGCCGCAGTTGCAGAACTACAAGTTTGTATAAAATTTCTCCGCTGCATTATCTTATTTGAAAATCGGGTAATAACAATATTGCCGTAACCAACCAACCCACTCGCTGGTCTCTCATACTACCTCTTGCACCAAATTCTTTCTCCGCCCTTCCCCCATCTGCTAAATATACACTTAGGTTTTGTACGGTATCTTCTGCCGGCAGATAACCCAGTATTTTTTTTAGCCAAAATACCGTTACGTCTTTGCAAGATTTTAAATGATCGGGGGTTTGACTCCCTACATCCGCACTTGCGTATTGATGCCAATCATAATTCAATAAGTTGATGGGGAAATTCCAACGACGCAACAACATTTCTGCATTTACCCAATAATTAGACTGGTCTGGATAGCCCGTAGGTGCTGGCCAAGCAAAGGGCTGCTGACCCATCTGCAAGAGTACCCACAATAAATTATCATTCGGCGTTACCTGTGCATTTACTGCCCTAAAAGAGGAAATAACCAACTCCATTGGTCGCTTTATTTTCTTCCCCCAAGTAAGCCTACATTCTTCTGACCTAACTATTATTCTTATTACCGATGCTATCTGATCTGGTGCATCTATTTTCAATATCCACTCCCTGGCTGCTAGGTCAATTAATTCTTTACTTGGATTGTCTGACACTAACCTAATACATAATTTTTTACAAATATTTCTTGCCGTGCCAGGATGTTGTGCCAGCAAATCAAGTACTTTTTTTCCATCGGCCATGGGTGGCTGATTGGGATTGAATTCTACCCCAAGTACCCGCTTCTGGTAATGATCATGCCATTGTTCAAAATAAAAAAAATCGCCTGTATTGCCGAATTTACCTCCCTTCCAATCGTCTGATCCATCGGCTATTGTCCAACCCGTAAATGCCCTTGCCGCTTCATACACATCTTCGTCTATATATCCTTCGGGCATCCCCTCGGTTGCACCCGGCACTTCCCTCCAACGGTTGTATAAGTGATTGAGGTAATGATCTGAACCCATGGTATGTAGTTCAAATAATTCCCTTGCATAGTTTTCATTGGCGGGACTGGCTTTGCTGCTTGCATTGTCTAAATAACATTGCATACAAACACTTTTAGCCACCGCCTCCAACATTTCTCTGAAATTACCCAATGCATTTTTTCGGATCACTTCCCTATCATAAATGGGAAAAGCAATAGCTACCCGATCATCGATATTCACACTTACATTAAAATGATTATGCCAAAAATCTACCAACAATTCTTTCAACTGCCACTGGCTATAAACGCCCCTTAATAGCGTGGCGCCAAATACTTGTTTGGCTGGATAAATTTTTTCTTCGTAAGCAACTTCGGGCTTGGTCAAAGGCCAGAGCTTGGCTAATTCAGCATCCATTAAGTGATAAGGACGCGCTTCTTTTACTTTTACGTTTTCACCAGTTGCAGTATAGCGTTCGTATTGTATTTTGTAATCAAGTGCTTTCAACTTCTGGTTCAATACCTGATCTAACGCTAAATCAGGCGAAAGCTGTTCCTCAATATAGTCTTTGTACCCAAGGGTTTTGATGCGATTGAGCGACCATTCATCGGGGCCGTAGCCGAGTTTATTCAGCATCAAGTGCTCAATTGGAGGAACAGTGATTTTACTGAAAAGCATTGAAGACATTGGCTAAAGTTAGGCTTGTTGTTCGGCTTCCTTATAACGCAAATAGAAGTAGATAAGTATACAGTTCTATATTCATTTATTTACTTCGTTGGTAAAATGAAATACGATGTCTGGATTATTGTTGATTTCTGTATTCAGGAACCATTCACTCTGTGCCAAATAAACAGGCTGATCGTCTTTGTCGCGAGCAGCATTGGACTGCTTGAAACGAAGAAAATCTTCTAATTTCTTAGAATCGGTACTCGTAAGCCAACAAGCTTTGAAAAAAGGCAAAGTCCTGAATTCACAAGCAGCTCCATATTCATGTAAGAGTCGGTATTGTATTACTTCAAATTGCAGTTCCCCCACACAGCCTATGATTTTTTTATTCCCTCCAAACTGGGTGAATAACTGGGCAACGCCTTCATCTGTAAGCTGACTAATTCCTTTTTCCAACTGCTTGGTCTTCATTGGATCTTTATTCACCAACTCTTTAAAAATTTCGGGCGAAAAAGTAGGTATGCCACTAAAGAAGAATTTTTCCCCTTCCGTTAACGTATCTCCTATTTTAAAATTCCCCGTATCAAATAAACCCACTACATCTCCTGCATAAGCGTCGTCAATAATATCTTTACTTCGTGCCATAAAACTATAGGGATTGCTGAAACGCATTTCCTTACTGTTCCGAACATGGTGATAATATTTGTTGCGCTCAAACCTGCCACTGCATACCCGCATAAAAGCAATACGGTCGCGGTGCTTGGGATCGAGGTTGGCGTGAATTTTAAAAATAAATCCACTAAATTTATCTTCCCCTACTTCTATTGTTCTTACTGTTGTTTCCCTGCTGCGAGGTATGGGAGCTATGCGAATAAAACTATCAAGCATTTCTTTTACCCCAAAATTATTGACCGCAGAACCGAAAAATACGGGGGCTATTTTGCCAGATAAATAATCTGTTGCATTCAATGCACCGTATACACCATCAATTAATTCAACGTCTTCGCGCAGTTGGGCTGCATCACGCAATCCCACTTTTGCATCTAATACTTCTTCATTCAAGTTGTTAATAGCTACGGTATCTTCTTCCGCAGCTTTGGTGCTGGCCTGAAATAAACGCAAACTTTTATTGTCCAAATTATACACCCCTTTAAATTCCTTACCACTATTAATGGGCCAGGTCATTGGATGCAGGGATATGCCCAATTCTTTTTCAATTTCTTCCAGTAAGTCAAAGCGATTTTTCCCATCTCGATCCATTTTATTGATGAATACAATTACGGGTGTATCGCGCATGCGGCAGACTTCCATTAACCTGCGGGTTTGGGCTTCAACGCCATTTACACTGTCAATCACCAATATCACACTATCAACCGCAGTAAGGGTTCTGTAAGTATCTTCTGCAAAATCTTTGTGGCCAGGCGTATCCAATAAGTTAATAAGGGTATTCTGGTATTCAAAAGTCATTACCGATGTAGCCACAGAGATACCTCGCTGGCGCTCTATTTCCATGAAATCACTGGTGGCACCCTTCTTAATTTTATTGCTTTTTACGGCACCCGCCACCTGAATTGCACCTCCAAATAAAAGGAGTTTTTCGGTGAGGGTGGTCTTGCCAGCATCGGGGTGAGAGATGATGGCAAATGTTTTTCTTCTGTTGATTTCTTTTTCGTACTTCATTGTGCTGAATAAAAGCGCCCCAAATGGTTATTTGAGGCGCAAAGTTAATCTATATTGTACGGATTAACACCCGTTTGAAATTGATTTAGTTGAGACTTCTAAAGTCCACCGGCACCAGCTTACTCACGCCCGGCTCCTGCATGGTAACTCCATAAATCACGTCTACTGCACCCATGGTTTGCTTGTTGTGGGTAACAATAATAAACTGAGAGTTGTCGCTAAACTTCTTAATCATCTGGGTGAATTTGCCCACATTGGCATCATCCAATGGCGCGTCTACCTCATCTAAAATACAGAATGGAGCAGGTTTAATTAAATAGATGGAGAAGAGTAAGGCAGTTGCTGTAAGTGTTTTTTCACCTCCACTTAATTGGGTAATAGAACTGGGGCGTTTACCTTTGGGCTTGGCTACAATTTCAATACCTGTTTCGGCTAAATTATCTGGATTTACCAGAATCATATCGGCCGTGTCTTCTTCTGTAAACAGGGCTTTAAATACTTTCTGAAAATTCTCTCTTACTTTATTAAACGTTTCTAAAAAGAGCTGGTTGGCCGTAAGCTCTACTTCCAATATGGTTTGAAGTAGGCTCTCTTTGGCAGTAACTAAGTCGCTCTTCTGTTCAAAAATAAATTCATACCTTTTTTTCATTTCGGTATACGCTTCAATAGCAGTGGGATTTACCTCACCCATATTTTCTAATCGTTTGCGCATCCTATCAGATGAAGCCTGTAATTCTTCAAGCGGCGTTTCAGAGGTTCTGGGCTGATCAATGATTTCATCCAGCTCAATTTTAAATTCCACACTTAGGCGTTCTTTCATTCCTGCCAGTTGTAGTTTCAATTCATTGAGTTTGTCTTTAAGCTCATTCATCAGGTGATCTATCATTTCCTTGCTCTTCACTTTCAAGCGCAGTTCGCTCTCTTTTTCCTGCAATGCATTTCGGAAATTATAGTAAGCTTGATCGGCTTGGTTCAGTTTCAACTCTTCCGCTTCTTTATTACGCATCAATTCTACCAATAATTGATCTACCGATTGTAATGCGGCATTTCCTTCTACAATATCCGCCTCCGCTTCTGCCAATTGAGCGGTATTGTTTTTGATTTGCTCGTGCAAATCGTTCAGTTGATTCTCTTTAAATACCAACTCTTGTTTTAGGGTAGTTAGCTTGCTTTGCTGGCGGGTAAGTTGAAGATTGGTTTCATTGTACTGACCAGAAGCAAAGTGGTAGGCTTGTTCAGCCGTTTGATAGTCCTGCTCAATATTGCGCATTTCTTCGGCAGTGGCTTGTAACTGAGCATTGAGTTCAATTAATAGTTCACGGGTTTCTGCAATTCCATCCTGCTCATCTTGTAACCTGCCTTCAATATCTGCTAAGCGTTGCTCACCGTTTTGCTGGGCAGCCAACAGATTTTCTATTTTATTTTTAGCTGCAAAAACTTGGTTGGTCAATTGGTTAATTTCCTGCTCTGTAGCGCGGATAGCGTGTTCTTTTAACTGATCACTGAAAGTAATTACTTCATTGTGCTTTGCCTGAATATCGGCTTTGAGTAGACTTACCACCGATTCCTGATCGCTGATTTCTTCTGCCAATTTCTCTAGGTTCTTGGCACGGCCTATTTTCTTCCCTTCAAACAATCCAATGCTCCCACCAGTGAGGGTGTATTTTCCTTTTACGTACTTACCCGTTTTTTCCAGCACTACTGCACCATTGCTGTTGTGAATGGCATCTTCGTTCTCTCCTATATATACATTACCCAAAAGGTATTCTGCAAGTTTGCGGTAGGGCTCATCCACTTCAATAACATCAAGGGCTTTAATGGTATTTTTGGGTTGATGGCTTTCGTTTCTAAATTGTTCAAACTGATCGAGCAAAAAGAAATTCGCTTTCCCTTTTTGATGAGTATCTAATAAGCGAACTGCTTGTAACCCTTCTTCTAAATTGTTAACCACATAATAGTTGAGGTAAGGCTCTAATACATTTTCTACCGCAGTGCGGTATGCTTCTGTTACATAAATAATATCGGACAGAATGGGTGCTGTATGGTTCCATTCGCTGTTTTTATGCAAGAATTTAATACTTTCTGGATAGCCTTCCATAGAATCGATTAGGCTTTTCAGCAAATTGTATTCATTTCGTTTGGCATCGAGTTTTCTATTTTCATCGGCCAATTCTCCTCGCAATACTTCAAGCTGCGACTGTGTTTCGAATATCAGCTCCTTGGTTTTTTCGTGTTGCTCTTGCAACTGCACCAAATCTATACGCTTCAGATCCAATGCCTCCTCCTTGTCGTTGCTTTCTACCTGTAATTGCTGTAATTGCTGGGTTCTATTTTCTTTTTCTTCGGTCAACTGCAACTGCATTCGTTGTAAATTCTGGATAGAAGTATCTGCCACCGCTACTTTTTTCTCCGCATCAAACTGCTTGCGTTGGTATTGCTGATACTGGTTCCTAACAGCATCTACCCCAGCCCTTTTTTCATCAAATACTTGTCGCTTGGTTTCAACTTCAATCTTGGCTTCGTGTACCCTATCCTGTAAATTGCTTAGGTTGGCTTCTTCTTCACCTACTTGCAACTGGGAATATTCTATTGAGTCACCAATGGTTTTAAGTTGCCCTGTAGCTTTCTCTAGAAAATCTTTAAGGTTGGTTTCTTTTTCTTTGAGGTATTCTAATTTCTGACTGGCCAGATTTTTCTCATTCTCTTTACTGCGTAAATTTTGTTGCAGTTCATTAAAGCCAACCTGCATGGTTTGCAACGCACGCTCTTGGGTAATAAAGGAGACCTTCTCTTGCTCTATAGCTGCTTCTTCGGTAGCAATAGTTGCTTCGAGTTGCATTTTTTTATCTAGCTCAGTCTCCTGTTGCTCAGAAAGGTCTTTGTAAGAAATATTAAACCCTTCCAGTGCCGCTTTGGCCAATTCAACCGCTACTTCCTTGTATTCTTTTTTTATTTCGTAGAATTTCTCCGCCTTACGAGCTTGACTCTCTAATGTTTTAAGCTGGTTATTGATTTCAAATAAAAGGTCTTCTATACGAGCCAAATCCTGCTCGGTAGCATCTAATTTATTCTTGGCCTCTTTTTTTCTAGTCTTGTAAATGGTAATGCCAGCAGCCTGCTCCAACATTTTTCTTCGGCTGTTCTCCTTGTCCTTAATAATATCATCTACCATTCCCAGTTCAATAATAGCATAACTATCAGTGCTAACACCTGTATCGAGAAAAAGATTGTGAATGTCTTTAAGGCGACAGGTAACATCGTTCAAGCGGTACTCACTCTCCCCATTCTTATAAAAACGCCTGGTAACAGTAACCGTACTAAACTCAGTGGGCAAAAGGTTTTTAGTGTTTTCAAAAGTGAGACTCACTTCAGCCAATCCACTAGCACTTCTTGTTTTGCTTCCGTTAAAAACCAATGCTTCCAGGTTTTCACTCCTAAGGGCGGAAATTTTTTGCTCCCCAATAACCCATCGGATGCTGTCAATAATATTACTCTTGCCACAACCATTGGGTCCAATAATACCAGTAATACCTTCGTCAAAACTTACCACCGTTTTGTCAGCAAAACTTTTAAACCCCTTTATTTCTAATGATTTTAATCTCACGTTATCCTTGTTTAGTACCTGCGAACATAAGTTAAATGAAGAAGAAAAATCAGAAAGAAAAAACTACTGTTGATAACCGGTGTAGAAGTTGAGTTTGAATTTTACATGAAAAAGCGATTTTTTATATTTCAGGGAAATACTACTTTATTAAATAATTATTAATCAATTAATTATAAGATTTTGCTATACTTTAATATGCAATTGCAATAATGAATAACCGAGATGTTTTAATAGGTATAAATTCAGAAATATGTGCAGTCGTTTTAAGCCTATATTCGTAGATTAGCCGTAATAAGCATACAGAAGCCAAGCTCCCGAATGCTATACCACGCTTAAACCCTTAACAACTTGCAAACAATCGTCTTCACTGTAACCAACAACCTTAGCTACGACCAACGGATGCACCGGATTTGCAGCAGTTTACAGTCCATTGGCCATGCTATTCTTTTAGTTGGGGTTGAAAGAAAGGATTCAGATCCATTGGAAGTGCAGCATTTTAGGCAAAAGCGATTGAATTGCTTCTTTCAGAAAGGGCCGCTTTTTTACTTTGAATACAATATCCGATTGCTGTTTTTTCTACTTTTTGAGCCCTGTGATGCCATTTGCGCCATTGACCTTGATACCATTCTGCCCGTATTAATTTCGTCTGTTTTTAGGGGTAAAAAAAGGGTGTACGATGCTCATGAATATTTTACTGAGCAGAAAGAAGTGAGAGAAAGGCCAATTATACAATGGTTTTGGAGCACAATTGAAAATTTTGCAGTGCCCTATTTTAAAAAAGGTTATACAGTAAACAGCCAGCTCGCCAAATTATTCAAGCAAAAATACGGTGTTGATTACACAGTAATACGAAATATTCAATTGAAGTACCCATTAGAAAAAACTGATAGTCAATTAGTTAATAAATATATTTTGTACCAAGGTTCCGTAAATAAAGGCCGATGTTTTGAGCAATTAATTCCAGCCATGCAATGGGTAGATGCCCCATTATGGATTGTGGGAAAGGGTAATTTTATGGAGCAAGTGAAGGATTTAATAGCGAAATACCAGCTTTCACACAAGGTATTTCTCAAAGGTTCTATTTTACCTGCACCCCTCCGCATGATCACCCAACAGGCTTGTATAGGCATCACACTTTTTGATCGAGAGGGCATTAATCAGTACTATTCATTGGCCAATCGTTTTTTTGATTATATGATGGCTGGTACGCCGCAACTTTGTGTAAATTACCCACTTTATGCTGAAATTGTTGCCAATTATCCTTTTGCGCTACTAATTAACGATCTTCAACCCAAATCAATTGCGGCTGCTTTGAACAAATTGTTGGCAGATGATGTTCTCTATCAAACCCTCCAAAATGCTGCGCTTGATGCAAGTGTTGTTTTGCATTGGGAGAACGAAGCTGTTAAACTAGTCGATTTTTACCATAAATTATAATTTGGAAAAGCATTTACACATAATAGCATTTGACATTCCCTACCCAGTAGATTATGGTGGGGCTTGTGACGTTTTTTATAAACTCCCCGCCTTTCAAGCACTAGGCATTAAAATACATTTTCACTGCTTCGATTATGGCAGAGGTGAACAAACTATATTAAATCAATATTGTGCATCGGTAAATTATTATAAAAGATTAAGTGGACATAAAGGATTTTCTACTCAACTCCCCTATATCGTATCTAGTCGTATTAATGAAACGCTGTACCAAAATCTCTTAAAAGACAATCATCCTATTTTCATGGAAGGGGTTCATTGTACTTATTTGTTGCAAGATGAGCGTTTCAAAACCCGCCGTTGTTTTGTACGCCTTCACAATGTAGAATACCGCTATTATAAAGAATTATACCAGAACAGCAGTTCCCCTTTTAAGAAAGCATACTATTGGTATGAATCGAGACTACTGAAGTGTTACGAGAAAAAGATTGCTGATAAAGCAACTTTTTGGGCTACCAAGGAAGCGGACAATGATATTTACCGAAATGAATTTGGCTGTGCCAATATTGAAGAGTTGGAATTATACCTGCCCAATTGGTCCCTAAGCAGTGAAGTAGGAATGGGTTCTTACTGTTTTTATCATGGCGATTTAAGCGTAGATGTAAATGAGAAAGCGGTTATATGGTTGCTGGAGAATGTGTTTAAAAACATGGAAATCCCATTCGTGATTGCGGGCAAGAACCCTTCTAAAAAACTGGAGTCCTTGGCTTATTCCAGTAAATTTTCTTGTTTGGTTGCCAACCCTTCCCAAAAGGAATTGCAGGATATGGTTGCCAAAGCCCATATCAACTTGATTCCCTCTTATATTTATACTGGTACCAAAGTGAAGCTTTTGAATGCTATTTTTAATGGAAGGCATATTATTGCCAATGATGCTACGGTTGCGGAAACGGGGTTATCTGCTGCCTGTCATATAGCAAATTCACCCAATGCTTTTAAGGATTTAATTGCTCAACTTTTCCACCAACCTTTTACTGCGGAAGATATTAATTTGAGAAATAGCTTATTAGAAAATAGGTATAGCAATGAGCAAAATGCTATTAAACAAGTGGGATGGATTTGGGGGAATTAAATCTTATGCTCCTGAATTGGCACTATCTGCCACCCTTCCATTTTCAGTCTTTAGCATCCTACCTGGATACCTGTTGATTACAATAAAATCATGCGTTGCCATTAGCACAGTAGTGCCGTAATCTTTGGCAATTTGAATGAGGAGTTGCATGATCTCATCGCTGGTTTCAGGATCGAGGTTGCCAGTAGGTTCATCTGCAAGAATTAATTTAGGCGAGTTGAGTAATGCACGGGCAATATCTACCCGTTGTTGTTCGCCACCACTCATTTCAAAAGGCATTTTAAAACCCTTGGTTTTCAGTCCCACTTTATCCAATACGTCGTTTATTTTTTCTTGAATCAGTCGCTCGTCTTTCCAACCAGTTGCTTTCAACACAAATTTTAAGTTCTCGTGTACATTGCGATCGGTAAGCAACTGAAAATCTTGGAATACAACGCCCAAATTTCTACGAAGAAAGGGTACTTTTTTCCAATCCATCTGTCGAATATCAAAACCTACTACCGAAGCAGACCCTTCTGTTAATTGCAATTCACCATATAAGGTTTTAAGAAGACTGCTCTTACCTGTTCCCGTTTTACCTACCAAGTACACAAACTCACCTTTGTTGATGTCAAAATTAACATCTTGCAGAATCAGGCTATTGCCTTGGTAAATATTCACATTTTTGAGCGAGATAACTGTTTCAGACATGGTATTGCTTTAATGAAAGTGTTACAAATATAAGCTTTGAGTGAGGTTGATGATCTGTTAATATTGATAGGCTATTTCGCCAAATACTCCTTTAAGTAATAGAGAAGATTTATCTACCACAGCAGGTTCTACTCTTCCTACAATTTTTGCGGCGATGCCTAAGCGCTCAGAAGTCGCAATCATTTTTGCCGCAGTGGCTTTATTGGTGAAAATTTCAAGCCGATGCCCCATATTAAATACTTGGTACATTTCTTTCCAATCAGCCCCCGAATTGTCTTTAATTAAATCAAACACAGGCGGTGGCGTAAAAAGATTGTCCTTGATAATACTTAATGGCTGGGGCAGGTATTTCATACACTTGGTTTGCCCACCTCCACTGCAATGTATAACGCCATTTATTTCATTAAAATGCTCGTCTAATAATTGCTTCATTAACGGTGCATAGGTTCTAGTAGGTGATAATAGCAGTTTACCAATTGAAATGGTTTCTCCTTCAATATCAATGGTGTCGGTCATCCTATTCTTACCAATATACACCACTGCTTCATTTAAACATGGTTCAAAAGACTCAGGAAAATTCAAGGCATAATATTTCTCCAGCACATCGTGACGGGCGCTTGTGAGGCCATTACTTCCTAGTCCGCTATTGTACTCAGTCTCGTAATTGGCTTTACCAGCACTTGAAAATCCCACAATTACATCTCCAGCGGCAATTTTATCGTTCGTGATTAATCGGCTCTTTGGCCATCTGCTCGTCATGGTGCCATTCACTGCAATGGTTCTAACCACATCACCCACATCAGCCGTTTCTCCACCCAAATAATGAATACAAACCCCATAAGATTTTAGTGTATCAAAAAACGATTGGGTACCATTAATAATTGCTTCTAATACGGCTCCAGTAATACGAGATTTATTTCTGTCAATGGTAGAAGAAAACAGCAGTTGATCGGTAACACCAACACATAATAGGTCGTCTAGATTCATGGCTACCGCATCTTGTGCAATTCCTTTCCACACAGATAAGTCGCCTGTTTCTTTCCAATAGAGGTAAGCGAGTATACTCTTAGTGCCAGCTCCATCAGCGTGCATAATATTTACCCAGTCCCCATCATTGCATAGATAATCGGGATAAATTTTGCAAAAAGCATGGGGATACAACCCTTGATCCAATTTTTGAATCGCTTGGTGTACTTCTTCTTTTTGTGCTGATACCCCGCGTTGTGCATATAATGACATGGAACTAATTTTAATAGAATGGTGAAGGTACAATTGGAATCTGAAACTTGAAATCATCATTCTAAATTCATCCGCTTTAATTCTTCATTCTAAAATCATAATTTCGCTCTTTATATGAAGGTACATCGCGAACTGGCAGGCTCTCTTCCCGAATTCAACCAAGCTGTGGTTACAATTGGCACTTTTGATGGTGTACACCAAGGGCATCAGCAGATTCTTGCACAGATGAGATCGGAAGCCGCACGCATAGGTGGGGAGACCGTAATTATTACTTTTCACCCCCATCCTAGAAAGATTGTTTCTTCTGTACCGGGTGATGTAAAACTCCTCAATACCCTAAACGAAAAAATTACACTGCTTGAAAAAGCAGGTATTGATCATTTGGTAGTGATACCATTCGACCACCAGTTTGCCAACCAGACCGCGGATGCATATGTAAAAGATTTTCTTTTTGCTTATTTTAAACCAGCCATCGTAATCATTGGATATGATCACCGCTTTGGAAAAGGTCGCACTGGCAACTACCATCTATTGGAACAATACGGTAAGGAACTTGGCTTTAAGGTAAAAGAAATAACAGAAGAAATATTGAATGAAGTAGTGGTGAGTTCCACTCGTATTAGAGAGGCATTACTGAACAACGATATTGCAATTGCCAACCATTTTCTTGGTTATCCTTACTTTTTTGAGGGAATTGTAGTAGAAGGCAATCAACTGGGAAGAACCCTTGGTTTTCCTACTGCCAACCTACATATCAGCAGTGAAGAGAAATTAATCCCTGGGAACGGTGTATATGCGGTGAAGATAAACCGTGGATCGTGGACCGTAGATCGTGAACCGGACTTCCTATTTGGCATGATGAATATTGGGGTAAGACCTACAGTGGATGGAAAAAAGCGGGTAATAGAAGTGAATATTTTTGATTTCAATGAAGACATATACGGAAAAAATCTACTCATCTCTATCGTCGGTTTTTTAAGGGGCGAAGTGAAATTTAGTGGACTGGAAGCACTAAAAGCACAATTGAAAGAAGATCGCAATAAAGCCATTCTACTGCTGCAATAATTACTGCATAATTTTTACCACCAACTCCTTCATTAATGCAGCATCATTGGCAGATCCATTGTGTATACCCAAGGTTCTTAAATTGTATTGGTGCAATAAAAGCAACACTTTTTCTACCCCTGCAAAATCGTATTTACGAGCTGCTGCATTATACTCCTTCATAAAAAAAGGCGATACGCCCAATGCACTAGCAGCAGCACTATCGCTGGTATTGGGCAACGATTTAAGGACATAGAGCTTGCTGAAAAAATTATAGACCGATGGGAGTACCAATTGTATCGGCCCTGCTTTTGGGTTTGATTCAAAATACTGTATAATTCGAATGGACTTTGACAAGTCCCGTTGAGCAATAGCAGCCTGCAATTCAAAGGCGTTGAACTCCTTGCTCACGCCAATAAACCGTTCTACCTCCTCTTCTGCTATGGATTTCTTTCCAGCCAAATTCAGCATTAACTTCTCTACTTCATTTTCAATCCTGCTCAAGTCGTTTCCTATATGATCTATCAACATATGCAATGCCTTAGGGGCTATACTCAGCCCATGCCCTTTGATCATCTGCTCCGTCCATTCTGGCAATTGATTATCGTATAATTTTTTAGTAGAAAGCACTTCTACAAGTTTTGAATCCTTTAGTTTTTTACCAAGTCCCTTTCGCCCATCTACTTTTTTTTCTTTGTGACTCACTACAAAAATTGTGGTCGGTAATGGGTGATCAATATAAGACTCCAATTTCTCAATATCCCGCATCTGCTGTGCTTCTTTAAGCAATACCACCTGCTTATTACCAAACATGGGATGTCGTTTACAAGCATTCAACACATCCGACCAATCTGCGTCTTTCCCATAAAAAATGCTTAGGTTAAAATCTGCCTCAGCCGCTGTAAGAATATTTTTTTCTGCGTAACTTACAAGCGTATCTATAAAATAAGACTCTTCGCCTTCTAGCCAATAAATGGACTTGAACTTTTTATTCTTCCAATCTTCTAAAATCTTTTCTGCCGACATATTGCAAAGATCGTTGTGTAATTGGTAAAACCTCACCCCTAAATTGATTTTTGTTCAGTAAATAAACAATATTTTTCTTTTGGCACGGTTTTAGTAAAATCACTGGAAATGATTATCCAACCTTAAAATAAAACAGATGAGCACAGAATTTAATAACAACGCACCGCAGCAGAACAACCGCAAAGCCATTTATGGAGTATTAATTGCCGCACTGGTACTAACTTGGGGCTATATTTTCTACGACAAGAGCAAGTCGTCCGAAACCATTATGGGTCTCGAAACAAAAATAAGTAATGTAGATAGTGCCCGATTGGCCATTCAACAAGAGTTTATGGATGTGTCTTCAAAAGCCGACTCTTTAACACAAGACAACTTACAGTTACAAGGAGATTTGGCTGATAAAAATACTGCCATTCAAAAATTAAAATCTAATATCGGCAGCATCCTTAAAAAGAGCAATGCATCTAAATCTGAATTGGCTGAAGCCAAAAAAATGATTGGCGAATTGAATGGTAAAATTGATGGCCTTTTTGCTGAAATTGAACAGTTAAAAGGTGAAAACAAACAATTGACCAATGCCAATGAGCAACTGAATACAGAAAAAACACAGTTGACCACCGATAAAGCGGGTTTAGAAGAGAACCTCAACAAAACAACAACTGAGAAAAAGCAGTTAGAAGAAAAAGTAGACATTGCCTCTACACTCCATGCTTCTAATATTGGAATAAATGCCATAAATCTAAAAAATAGTGGCAAAGAAAAAGAGACCACTACTGCAAAGCGTGCTGATTTAATTCGCGTTTCATTTAATATAGACGAGAATAGAATCACCCCAACTGGTACAAAAGAATTTTATGTAATAGTAACTGGACCTGATGGAAAAGTTATTTCAGAAGGAAGCACTTTCAACGCAAGAGAAGAAGGCACGCGTACTTATACCAGCAAAGTATCTGTGAATTATGAGCAGAATAAAAATATCCCTGTGAGTTTTGATTGGAGGCAGAAAGATGCTTATAAAGATGGAGAATACAGAATCGAGATCTATAATAATGGTTTCAAGATAGGCCAGAGTGCAAAAACATTGAAAAAAGGTGGTTTATTTAGTTAGACTTTGTTTAAAAAAATTTGACTGAAAGAACAGCTCCGAAAGGGGCTGTTCTTTTTTATGGCAATATGCTTATTTTAGACAAATGTTTGCATCACTATTCAACTGGAGAACCTTACTGATTCTAATCGCGATTGCCATTGTTAGTGTAACCATCGTGTACTCACAATACGTGGCTAAACAAATTGCTATTAAAGAACGCCAGCAAGCAGAAGCATGGGTAGAGGCAGAGAGAACCATTATCCGCTCAACCGATTCTGCTAGTATTATTTTGGCGACTAAAATAGCGACTGAAAATAAAGATATTCCCATTATAGAAACCAATATAAAAGATAGCATCACTGGTAATTTTATCAACTTAAATGAAACCGCTTTAAATGAGAACCCCGATTATTTAAAACAACAACTTCAACTTTTTAAGCAATACAATCCACAGCCTATTGAATTTATATTAAACGACTCAGCGGGTACTATCATGCGATATTATTATGGTCCCAGTAAATTATTACGGGAGGTAAAATGGTATCCCATTATTCAATTAATGATTATAGCATTATTTGTTTTAATTGCATTTTTTAGTCTCCAAATAAATTTCAAAAGCAATCAAAATCAGCTATGGGCATCCATGGCAAAGGAGACAGCCCATCAGTTGGGAACGCCTGTTTCCAGCTTGGAAGGCTGGCTGGAAATTTTAAAAGAGAAGCAAGAAAATCAATCAATAGTGGCTGAGATAGAGAAAGATATTAAGCGACTATTATTGGTTACCGATCGTTTTGGAAAAATAGGAAGCATACCTAAGTTAGAATGGGGTAATCCTTATCTGCAAACTGTTTCGGTGGTAGAGTATATGAAAAAGCGAAGCAGTGAGCATATATTATTTAACATTAACGCAGGTGATACAAAACAGCTAAGCACTTTATTATCACCCACCCTCTTCAACTGGGTATTGGAAAACTTATTGAAGAATGCACTGGATGCTTTGGAAGGCAAGGGCAGTATAAATATTACTCTAAGCCGAGCTGCCGAGCAGCTTACCATAGATATCAGTGATACAGGAAAAGGCATTCCCTCTTATTTATTTAAAAAAGTTTTCAAGCCTGGATTTACCACCAAAAAAAGAGGATGGGGTATTGGACTATCATTGAGTAAAAAAATTATGGAACAATCGCATAATGGAAAACTATTCGTGAAGAAAAGTGAACCAGGTTTGGGAACAACTTTTAGTATTGTTCTGCCGCTGATGAGCAACCAAGCTAAAGTGTAATGCGCTTAATGGGTAAACTATTTAAGCACAATTGCACCCAATGCTGGAAGGTGTATTTTTAGCTTATAACATTTAGACGATTTATCTACCAATTCACTCTCAATAGTTGGATTAAATACATCACCTGTTCCCCAGAATGCTTTAATATCACTATTAAAGACCTCAGACCATTTTCCTTTTCCGTGTACATAAACTTCCCAATCATGCCGAACTGTGGGTGTTACATTCAGTATCACCATCATATCATCCTTGTCTTTCTTACCTTTTCGTTTGTACACCAATACCGACTCACTTCTATGGTTTAAATCAACCCATTCAAATCCGCCTGGCTCAAACTGTTTCTCATATAAAGCAGGCTCTGATCTATAAAGCTCATTTAGTTTTTGAACACAATATTTCATCCCGCTATGACCTTCAAATTTCAGCAGATCCCACTGTAATTCGCTTTTATAATTCCATTCACTGGTGGCTGCAAATTCATCACCCATAAATAAAAGTTTTGCACCAGGATGTGTAAACATATACGTGTACAATATTCGTAAATTGGCAAATTTTTGCCACTCATCACCGGGCATTTTATACAACATGGGACTCTTGCCATGCACCACTTCGTCGTGGCTCAATGGAAGCATAAAATTTTCATCGTAGAAATACATCATGCTGAACGAAAATTTATCTTGCTGAAACTGTCTAAATACAGGATCTAATTTAAAATAGTCCAAAGTATCGTGCATCCATCCCATCATCCATTTCATTCCAAAGCCTAGTCCATCTTCAAAAGTGGGTTTACTAATTTTAGGCCAATCGGTAGCTTCTTCGGCAATGGTTTGTATATCTGGAAAATCTCGGTAAAGGGTTTCGTTCAAATCTTTGATGAAAGCAATAGCTTCAATATTTCCATTACCACCGTATTCATTGGGTTCCCATTGGCCAGAAGTGCGACTGTAATCTAGTCGCAGCATTGAACTCACCGCATCTACTCTAATGCCATCAGCATGAAATTGATCGCACCAAAATCTAGCACTGCTGATTAAAAAAGATTTTACCTCCCCCCTTTTATAATTGAAAATATAGGAATTCCAATCGGGATGATAGCCTTTTCGCATGTCAGCATACTCGTAGGTATGGGTACCGTCAAACATAAAAAGTCCATGAGCATCATAAGGAAAATGTGAAGGCACCCAATCCAGAATTACACCAATTCCAGCCTGATGAAATGCATCTACCAAAGCGGCATAGTCCTGAGGCGACCCAAACCGTGAGGTAGGTGCAAAGTATCCAGTGCCTTGGTAACCCCAACTACCATCAAAAGGGTGTTCCATAATCGGCATAAACTCTACATGCGTAAAGCCCATTTCTTTAATATATGGCACCAACCTTTCGGCAATTTGCTCATAAGTATTGTACGATTCTTCATCGTTTTTATCGGGACGCATCCAACTGGCTAGGTGGACTTCATAAACTGAATAAGGTGATTTGAGTGAATTGTGTTTTTTGCGAGTCGCCATCCAGTCACCATCTTTCCAGGCATAATCCGTTTGCCAAGTAATGGAGGCCGTAAAAGGACGTTTCTCCCAGAAATGAGCAAATGGATCTCCTTTATCTAATTTAATACCATTGAATCCATGTATATGGTACTTGTAGGCCTCCCCGGTGTGCAGGTTTGGAATAAACCCTTCCCAAATACCAGAATTATCTAGTCGCACTTTTAAAGGATGTGTTGTTTTATCCCAGTCGTTAAAGTGACCAGTTACAGCAATAAAAGTGGCATTAGGAGCCCATACCGCAAAATATGTTCCTTTAGTTCCCAATACCGCTATCTGCTTATTGCCAAAATGGTTGTAAAGGCGATAATGAGTCCCGTTTTGAAAGTTCTTTATATCGGGTTCGGTAAACAGTGAGTAATTCCAAACAGGCTGCTCAGTATCGACAAAATGTATTTCTTCGTATTTTTTTTCATTTATCTTTCCAACTTTTGCTTCTTTAGATACTCTTGGTGTTGAAACTGCTTTATTTTGATCGACTGAGAGAGACATAGAACATATTTTAACTAAATTTTATAACTAAGAATTTAGTTTGATTTGAAAGATAATTGAAATTTACAACAAAATCGGCTAACTACTGAAGAACAACTTATGAGACTGAGAAAAACCTTGTTGATTTTACTAATCAGCTGCAATTATTTAACCTTATTGGCACAGGATAACAAAGCCATTTTAAAAGGATCTGTTAGTGACACCATCAATAAACAACAATTGGGTAATGCAGTTGTGGCATTGTTGCGACAGAAAGACTCAGTATTGGTAAAATTTACCCGGACATTAAAAGACGGTTCTTTTGAATTTAACAATCTTGTTGCTGGCAAATATTTAATGATGATCAGCTACCCTAAATATGCAGATTATGTTGACCAGGTTATTTTAGAAAAAAACCAAGTAAATAATGTGGGAGCAATAGCAGTCATAACCAAAGCAACATTATTGCAAGAAGTAATTGTGAGGCAACGTATTGGAGCCATTCGCATTAAGGGGGATACCACAGAATATAAAGCAGATAGTTTTAAAGTGAGTGCCAATGCGGATGTTCAAGAATTACTGCGTAAGATGCCTGGAATACAAGTGAACAGTAAAGGAGAAATAACGGCGCAAGGCGAACGGGTACAAAAGGTTTTGGTAGATGGGGAAGAATTTTTCAGTGATGATCCAGCCGTGGTGACCAAAAATTTACGTGCAGATGCAATTGACAAAGTGCAATCTTTCGATAAAAAAAGTGACCAAGCTGCGTTTACGGGAATTGATGATGGTCAAAAAATAAAAACTTTGAATCTTACTTTAAAAGAGGACAAGAAAAAAGGTTTCTTTGGTAAAGCGGAAGCTGGTAGCGATTTTGAAAGGTATAGGTATGGCAAATTATTGGGTAATGCTTTTAAAGGCAAAAGAAAAATATCTGGATATATTACCACCGACAATACCAAGTTTGAATCCTTGAACTGGGATGAAAATAGAAACTATGGTGGTGAAACCAATATGACCACCAATGTAGGGGATGATGGCGGTATTAGTATGAACTGGAATGGTGATGAATTTAGTTGGGGAAGTGGATTTCCCAATTCAATTACAGGTGGATTTCATTTCAGCAATAAGTGGAATAAAGACAAGTACAATACCAACAACACTTATCAATTTAATCAATTAGAAGTAAGGGGTGTTACCACCAATAAAACACAAAATATTTTACCAGATACCAGTTTTATAAATACGAGTGTGCAAGATCAGGTGAGTAATAAAAGGCGGAATAAGCTTACGAGTATTTACGAGTGGCAAATAGATTCGAGCAGTTCACTTAAAGTTACCGCTCGTGGAACCATTGTAAACAGCAACAACCGCTCTTCATTTTTAGGAAAAGCCATTAGTGATAGGGGAATTGTAATAAATGCTACAGATAGAACTACTGCAAATACAGACGACAATCGTACGTTGAATACAAATATATTCTATAGAAAAAAATTCAAGAAAGCGGGAAGAAGTATTTCGCTTAACAATGATTTTAATTTTAATGATAGAGAAGAGAATGGTTTTTTAATGGCTGATAATAGTTTCTTCAACAGCAGTGGCAACCTAGTTAGGCAAGATAATATTGATCAACAAAAAATAAACAAACAAAAAGTTGCCAATATCACTTCTGCCTTAACTTATACAGAACCCATTTGGAAAAATACTTTTCTGGTAATGAATTATCGTTTAAACATTAGTCAAAATAAAGCCCAAAGAAATACTCTTGAAAAGAATTCAGGTAATAACAAATATGAAAACTTGGTAGATACCCTTAGTAATAATTTTATTTTTAACACAACAGGGCATACAGGAAGTTTAAACATTCGTTACAATGTAAAGAAATTTAATTTTTCTATTGGAACTGGTTTAGGCACAGTAAATTACAGACTGAAAGACTTGGAGAAACAAACCGATAGAAATGTTATTTTCAATAATTTCATACCTGCTATTAGTCTAAACTATACGCCTAAACAACAACGGAGGTTTATGTTTAACTATACTGGAACAACCAGAAACCCTACACTGGCCCAGATTCAACCGATTATAGATAATATTGACCCACTTAATTTAACGATTGGAAATCCAAATTTACGTCAAGCTTTTGTACACGCCATTAGTATCCGTGCTTCGGATTATAAAGTATTAAAAAGTAGGGGACTGAATTTTAGTTTTAATTACAATAAAACTGAAAATGCAATTTCTAATTCAAGTTTTGTGGATAGTATTGGAAGAAGGGTGAACCAAGCAATAAATGTTGCTGGCAACTATAATATTAGTGCAGAAGCAGGATTTGGCTTTGAAGTAATACCTTCTCTCAATTTAAACTTTGATATGGGGCCAAGAAAAAATAGGTTTGCAAATCGCGTGAATGGAGTAGATAATATTACAGAAAACAGCAGTTTGAATTTCAGTATTAATGGTGGATATTGGTCCGACAAATGGATTAATTTTTACTTGAATTTTGATGCCAATTACAACCATTCAAAAAGTTCTATTCGTCCCACTATTGTAACTAAATATTGGTCTTACACTTCTTATGCAAATTTACAGTTCAAATTAAAAAAGATAAAAACCTATATTGATTTTAATTTAGAAGCCAATATATACCAGAAAACTGCTGTGTTTGCAGACCAACGAGATATTTATATTGTAGGTGCTTCTGTTAGAAAAGTGATTTCAAAAGATGATAAGTGGGAGATAAAAGCAGCAGTAAGTGATTTATTCAATCAGAATCTAGGCATCAATCGGAATGTGAATAGCAACTTCATTTCAGAAACAACCAATCAGAATATCCAGCGCTTTTTCCTATTCTCACTGATCTGGAACTTCAATAAAAATGGTAAACCTTCAAATAGTGGATTCTAGTATGAAAAAATATATAATAAGTCTCGTATTTTTTACTTGTATTTTGTCAGCCAAATCACAAGTGCAATTTATTACCCAAGGAAGGGTTGAATATGAAAAAAAAATGAACCAGCATACCCCTTTGGAAGATGAAGCTGACAATATTTGGAATGCTGAACGAATGAAAGTAATACCAAAATTTGTGAGTGATATTTATGAGCTTAAATTCAATGCGAGTAAATCAATATATAAGCTGGCGAAAGAGAATCCCACCAATCGGTATATGATGTGGGGTGGTAAACCCTCGGAAACCGATATACTGGTTACCGATATATTGAATGCCACTTTTAGTAGTCAGAAAGACATTTTTGAAAACACCTATTTGATTAAAGATTCTGTCCGAAATTTAGATTGGAAAATTTCAGAAGAGACTAGAGAAATAGCAGGTTTTGAATGTAGAAAAGCGGTTACTAAAATATGTGATTCTGTATATGTAGTTACATTCTATACCGACCAAATTCTAGTAAATGCTGGCCCAGAAAGCTTCAATGGCTTACCAGGATTGATTCTAGGCTTAGCTATACCCAGATTGTATACTACGTGGTTTGCAACCAAACTAGAATTGATTGAACCTACGGTAGTTCAATTAAATCCCAAACAAAAAGGAAAAATAGTGAATAGGGCTCAATTAATTACTGAGCTAGAGAAAGGATTAAAAGACTGGGGTAAGGATGGGGTGAGAAGAATTTGGAGTGCGAATCTTTAGGTTTAGCTACTATATTTTACTGCGGTCAACATCCATCATTAGAAGTTGACCGCAGTAGAAAAGTAAATTGAAAGGTTTTTTAGTATTTATTAAATGATAAATCCATCTGGTAATATGGCTGTTTTTTTAACCACTACAATTCCGTCTTTTACGGTATACAGTGGATGATCTGTATTGGCCAAGTGCTTACCTCCATTGATCCGCACATCATTTCCAATTCTGCAATTCTTATCAATAATGGCGTCTTTAATATAGCAACGTTCTCCAATACCAATCTTGGGTAATCCTTTATTGGTATTGGCTTCCATTTCTTCAATGGTTTCATAATAATCGTTACCCATAATATAAGTAGTAACTACGGTAGTTCCTAAGCCAATTCTAGAGCGAATACCTACCACACTTTGCTCAATTCTGCTGGCGTGTATAATAGATCCTTCGGCAATAATTGTTTTCTCTAAAGTAGTGCCACTGATTTTAGCAGGCGGCAGCATTCTGGCGCGAGTGTAAACCGTTTTCTGATTGTCGAATAAGTTGAAAGGCGGCATTTCTTGGGTAAGTGCAAGGTTGGCCTCATAAAAAGAATAAATATTTCCGATATCTGTCCAGTAACCATCATATTGAAAGCTAGATACTTTGTAGTTTTCAATAGAGTCTGGAATAATTTCTTTGCCAAAATCAGTAGCATTAGGATGTGCCAAATTGAGTAATTTATCAAGGATTTTTTTATTAAAAATATAAATACCCATCGAAGCCAAGTAGTTTCGTCCAGACTTTTGCATTTCAGCACCAGTATCACTAGTCCATTCAGGTAAAATATCTTTTTGGGGCTTCTCAATAAAGGAAGTAATCAAGTTTTCTTCATTCGTTTTGAGAATACCAAATTCAGGGGCGTCTCTTTCATCTACTGGTATAGTGGCAATAGAAATATCAGCATTATTTTGTCGATGTGCAGTAAGCATTTCACTAAAATCCATCTGGTACAATTGATCTCCACTTAGAATAAGAATATAATCGTATTCTAAATTAGAAATATGCCTCAATGATTGTCGCACTGCATCAGCAGTACCTTGAAACCAGCCCGGATTATCAGGGGTTTGTTCTGCTGCAAGTATATCTACAAAACCAGTACTAAATGCACTAAAATGATAGGTATTTTTTATATGCTTATTAAGAGAAGCAGAGTTGAACTGAGTAAGTACAAACATTCGGTTGATGCCGCTGTTAATACAGTTACTAATTGGAATATCTACCAAACGATATTTTCCTGCTATAGGTACTGCAGGTTTTGATCTGCTGGCCGTTAATGGAAATAGCCTTGTTCCGGCTCCACCGCCTAGGATTACTGCTAAAACTGATTTTGAAAAAGTAGTCATATGGTTAAATTGGAATTTTTAAGGTATTGGAAATTAGTCATTTTATTTCAAACTCAGGTATACCTGCTTGTATTCATTTACGGTTCCCTCCCAACTATGGTCAATTTGCATCATATATTTCCGCATCCAAGTTAAATGCGTTTTATCTTTATAAACCTCAATACCCCTTCCTATTGAATAATTTATATCGTTTATACTGGCCTCATTAAACCGAATTCCAAATCCATCCATATCACCCATATCAACAACGGTATCTTTCAGCCCTCCCGTGCTTCTAACCACAGGAATAGTTCCATATCGCATAGCATACATTTGGTTCAGTCCGCAAGGCTCCACCCTGCTGGGCATTAATAAGAAATCGGCTCCTGCATACATTTGGTGACTGAGTTGTTCATCATACCCAATTACTGCATTAAAAATGCCTGGATACTCACCAATCATCTGTTGAAAATCATGCTCAACGGCTGTTTCACCACTTCCTAAAACAAGAAAACTGGCATTTTTATTCCCATGATAAATGGCTGTTCTAATGGCATTTGGTAATAAATCAGCTGCTTTTTCACCCACCATTCGACCAATGAATACAAATAGTGGCAGGTTGATATCTAATCCAAACCGATCGCACAAAACTTTTTTATTTTTGGCTTTGCCCGTAGTAAGCGTTTTAACACTAAAGGCATGTTGAATATATTCATCAGTCGCAGGATTCCATACTTGGGTATCAATACCATTTAAGATGCCTACGCATTTGCCTTGTTCAAATTGAAATAATTTTTCCAATCCATTTGCCTGTATCCTAAGTTCATCCATATAACTAGTGCTTACAGTGGTTACTTTTCCAGCGCATTTTACCCCAGAAGCCAAGGGATTGATATTCCCAGCCCAGTCTAATAAACCACGTTTCCACAAATCCCAACGAGGTATATACAAACTCTTATCCCAGCCCATCCAACCTTGGTATTGTGCATTGTGAATGGTGAGCACAGTTGGTATGGCTGCTAGGTGTTGAAATGCATAGCAGTGCTGCATCATAAAAGGAACCAATGCAGTATGATGGTCGTGACAATGAATAATATCTGGATGATGTTCCCAACTACTTATCCAAGTTACCACAGCTATTTGAAAAGCGGTGAAGCGTTCTGCATCATCATCGTACCCATAAATTTTTTGACGATCGAGCAGACCATTAATGTCAACCAAGAATAAATCGAACCCTAATTTATTGGTAGATTCTTTAATAATTGTAAATTCAAAATACAAGTTGCCTAAATTGGCATTTCCCTTATAATCTACCTCCCAATCGTTTTCATACAAAAACTTGGTTCTGTACATGGGCATGATTACTTTGGTAATGTCACCAGACTCGCATTGGTATTTTGGTAAAGCGCCTACTACATCACCTAAGCCCCCGGCTTTAGCCACTGGATAGCACTCCGCACTTATATGTATAATTTCCATATCTGCTTTTTTCAATATTGGCATTCAAGTTAGCCATTTAAATGAATCAGTGAAATTACCGATTTAATATTTTTGCTTCCACTAATTATTCTTATTTTACCGCCTCTATTTGAAAAAATTAACGATTGTTATGAGTCAACCTACTAAATGGTCACAATTTGGAACACTTATTACCGTATTCTTTTTTTGGGGATTTGTTGCTGCCAGCAATGACATTCTAATACCAGTATTTAAAAAGGCATTTGATCTTTCACAAGCCCAGAGTCAATATGTTCAACTTGCATTTTATATTGCATATACGGTTGGTTCCATCATATATATATTTGTTTCTAAAATTATAGGTGATGATTTGTTGAATAAAATAGGCTACAAAAACGGAATCGCGCTTGGACTGATTATTTCGGCAATTGGCACATTGTTATTTTATCCGGCTGCGAATAATGCTTCATTTACCTTAATGATAACGGGGTTATTTATAATGGGATTAGGATTTTCGCTTCAGCAAATTGCAGCCAACCCATTAACTATTGCAATAGGAGATCCAAAAACAGGTTCACAAAGATTGAGTATGGGTGGGGGTGTAAATAATTTTGGGACTACTATTGGACCATTACTGGTAAGTTTTGCCATTTTTGGAAGCGTTGCAAATGGCTCTACAGAAGCCAGTATTGAAAGTGTAAAAACACCTTATTTAATATTGGGAATTGCCTTTGTACTGGTAGCTGTTTTTTTTAAGTTTTCATCCATCCCAAATAAGATAGATTCAAATCCTGTTTCAGCAGTTAAATTAGATATTTCATCATCAGACCGCAAATCAGCCTTTAGTTACCCTCAGCTTATTTTGGGTATGATTGGCATATTTGTTTTTGTGGGAGTAGAAGTTTCTACAGCTAGTAATTTACCAGAATATATGACCCAGAAAATGGGGGTAGGTACTGAGAAAATTGCGCCCTTTATTTCTTTATATTGGGCCAGTTTAATGATGGGCAGGTGGACTGGAGCTGTTGGCGCATTTGATGTAAGTAAGGGTGCAAAAGAAGCTTTAAAATTTGTGATGCCTTATCTTGCATTTGGTGTTTTTTTAACAGTAAATGCCATTGCGCAACACGATATTACTATGTTTTATGTATATGGGTTGGTGATTATAGTCATGATTATTGGTGATATTATGAGTAAAGGCAGTCCCGCCCGCATGCTATTAATTTTTTCGGCGTTGGGAATCATTGCAACCCTTATAGGTATGTTCACCACTGGTATGGTAAGTGTATTTGCCTTTACAAGTGTTGGTTTATTTTGCAGCACGTTGTGGCCTTGTATTTTTACGTTGGGAGTGTCGGGACTGGGTAAGCATACCAATCAAGGAAGCAGTTTGTTGATTATGATGATTATGGGAGGAGGTATTATTAGTATTTTACAAGGTTTACTTGCCGCTGATGATATTTTAGGAATTCAGTACAGTTATATTATTGGAGTTGTATGCTTTGCTTATCTTGCATTTTATGCCATCAAATCTAAATCAATATTAAAAGCACAAGGCATTGATTATGATGTAAAAATGAGTGAGAGTCACTAGCAATAGTGCATTTGTTTTGAACGATTACCAAACTAGTTAACGATTTACAGCTTGTAAAATGAATTCAAAAAAAGAAATTGGAAGATCCAACCAAGCATTGGAGCAATTAGCCGTAGGTATAGATATTGGCGGCACAGGTACAAAATTTGGCATTGTAGACCGGGTAGGCAACCTGCTTTTTTCGGGGAAATTAAGCACCAAAAAACATGCTACTCCAGAAACATTTATCGAAGAGTTATACAGCAGTCTAGCCCCATTTATAGAACAGGCTGGTGGTATTGGAAGAATAAAAGGTATTGGAGTGGGAGCACCCAATGGCAACTTTTATAAAAACACCATTGAATATGCAGCTAACCTGAATTGGAAAGGCATTATTCCAATGGGAGAAATGATTGAAGCAAAATTCAAATTACCTGTTGTTTTAACCAATGATGCTAATGCTGCTGCTATTGGTGAAATGATGTATGGTGCTGCAAAAGATATGCAAGATTTTATCATGATTACGCTTGGAACTGGCGTAGGAAGTGGAATTGTAGCCAATGGAAAATTAATTTATGGACACGATGGTTTTGCTGGTGAGTTGGGTCATACCATTATTATTCCTGATGGCCGCTACCATGAAGGCACTGGAAAAAAAGGTTCACTAGAGAGTTATGCTTCTGCCACTGGTGTAAGGCTTACTACTTTAGAAATGTTGCAAAAAACAAATGTTCCCAGTTCATTAAAAAATATTCCTGCTGATGAAATTGATGCCAAAGCAGTTTATGAAGCTGCTATGAATGGCGATGAATTGGCAAAAGAAATATTTGAGTTTACGGGTAAAATATTGGGAATGGCATTGGCCAACTTCGTAATGTTTTCTAGCCCCGAAGCCATTATTCTTTTTGGTGGATTAACCAAAGCGGGTGATTTTATTTTGAAGCCAACCAGAGAACATATGGAAGCAAATTTGATCCAAGTATTTCAGAATAAAGTGAAGATATTGGTAAGCCATTTAAAGGAATCAGATGCTGCTATTTTAGGAGCTTCTGCACTGGTATGGGAAATGAAATAGTTTGAATCATAAAAACAGCGGGTATTGGTCGCTGGCCCTCTTTATCGCTTGGCTTAATAGTTTCTTTGCCATTAATCAGCATGCAACTACTTCCACCCCCATCTAAGTTAATGGCTTCAACACATCCGATATCTAGCAATATTTTTCCCAATTGTAATAAGTCAGCTCCTTCCGCACGTTTAGGGTTTCTCCCCTCTACTACCAATACAATTAATTTATTGCTACCAGTGTAGCCCATAGCCGTTCGGGGATGAAGATCATAAATGGCTTTTCCTACAAATTTCAACTCTTCATTATTAGAAAGTTGAACCTTCCCATGCTGCACCAAAACAGGACCACCACCGACTGCCGTTTGCATTTTCCATTTTTGAAATTGATAGGCCTTGGGCAATTGTTTTTTTGTGTACCGAGCAATTGAATCTTTAACAATAGGAATCGTATTTTGAGAAGCGAGTGGAAACCTGCTATTGCTATCGGTATACAGCCAAGCAATATCAGCTTCTCTATTTTTATTAATACCTATTGCGCTTCCAAATAAATGAATATAAGTGAGCGAATCTCTCCCTTTTCCAACAATGCTCTGCTGATTATATGCCAGCATTTTTCCTTTGTTAATAATTACATTCAAATTCCGATTTTCACGGAAGTCAAAAAAACTGGTATTAACTACCAATAATGGCAACTTTTCTTGCAAATAATATTGCGAGGGCGTGTACCGCTTACCACTACCAATTTGTGCGCTAAAATCATAGTCAGTTTGTTTTAATTCAGCACTTAAATAGTAAGCTATACTGGGCTTGCCTGCTAGGCTATCATTGGAATAATAAATATGTACTCCTTCTGGCAAGGGTTGAAAATCAGCATCTACATTTTGCCAATGAAGCTGAGCATATCCAGAGACTGGTAAAAAAAGAAGTAAAAATTTAATTGAGAAACAGCGCATTCAATTGGAAGGTTAAAATTCAACAATTGATTGCTGCTCTGCCAACCATTTATTTTTACCATATTCGGGTATTACATGTTTCTCACTATGATAAGAAGAGCGAACCAATGGGCCACTCTCTACATAATCAAATCCAATGGAATACCCTATTTCTCTTAGCTCCGCAAACTCATCGGGGTGCACAAAACGCTGCACTGGCAAATGTTTTTTTGAGGGTTGAAGGTATTGTCCCAATGTGAGTACATCAGTACCTACCCCTACCAAATGATGCATACTTTCTATTACTTCTTCCTTGGTTTCACCCAAGCCCAACATCATACCTGTTTTAGTACGCATACCGCCTTTGTGCAAGGTTTCTAACACTTCAAGGCTTCTCCTATATTTTGCTTGAATTCTTACTTGTTTGGTAATTCGCTCTACGGTTTCCATATTGTGACTCACCACTTCGGGTGCTGCATCTATTATGCGCTGAATCTGGTCTTTGAATCCCCTAAAATCAGGAATTAAAGTCTCCAAAGTAGTAGTAGGATTTAAATTTTTGATGGCTTTAATGGTATTGAACCAAACAATTGACCCACCGTCTTTCAACTCATCCCTATCCACACTAGTAATAACCGCATGTTTTACCTTCATCAAATGGATAGCTTCGGCAACCCGTTGAGGTTCATCCCAATCCACGGCTCCAGGCCTCCCTGTAGCCACCGCACAAAACCCACAACTTCGGGTGCATACATTACCAAGTATCATAAAAGTGGCTGTACCCTCTCCCCAGCATTCACCCATATTAGGACAATTCCCGCTCTCGCAGATGGTATGTAACTTGTGGGTATCAACCAATCCCCGCACCTGCTTATAATTTTCACCAAATGGCAGTTTAACCCTTAGCCAATTGGGTTTTTTTAATGGTTGGTCGGTAGAGAGAATGGTATCTGCTGAAATTTTCTGAACTACGGGCAATTCTTGCATACTTAGGTAAATAAATGAAATGCAAATTTAACTACTTTCTTCTTCCAAAAGTAATGGCGACATAAGCATTGAGGAAGAAGTTTTTTTCTTTGTTTAACAACAATATGGGCATTTTTTGAGAATAAAATTCAGCATTTAGACCTACTTCCAGAGCAGAAAGCAATTCATTGTAACGACCATAATCGAATCGAAGGGCGGTTCTTATATGCACACCCGGCACCGGTTTTACTTCCCCTGCTCCTTTAAACAAACCACCTCTACCTAAAATTACATTTGGGTCTAAAAAAAGTGCTTCATTAGAAGGGGTGTATTTTATTTGTTGCCTTAGCCTAGTTGTTGGATCTTCAATTTCAAGATAATATGGTTTTAGTAAGCCAATTGACAATCCACCCCCAAATATTGCAGATACCGCAACCCCATTTTTATTCCCTTTACCACCTATTAGTCTTTGTTGACCAATGCCAGCTTTTAAATAGTAAAAATTATTCTGTTTCCCATAAATATATTCCGATATTAGCACAAAGCCTCCAGAGGAGGATCTGGTAGGAATGCGCTCTTCTTTTGGATGTTTTCGCTCCCCAAATTCAAACCATAATAGATTGGTCTTGGTTATGGATTTGTATTTGCCTTTTTCAAACAAGAATGCCCATCCATCTGTATTTAACTTGAATGCATAGGCATTCTGTTTTTGATATATTAACGCCCCTTCTTCTTCTTGTTTTATTAATTGATTGATCTTTTCTCTTCGCTCTTCTTTTTTCTGTTCACGTATTGCATCTTTCTCAGAAAGCGGTTTTTTCTGAGCAAAAAGTCCAGTAGATGAAATAAGAAAAATCACAAAAATTAGTTTCTTCACTTCTATATGATTAGTTACATGTAAATTTAAAGCAAATTTGATGCAATGACTTCACAAATTATTTATACCGGTGATTTAAGAACCTTAGCTACCCACGTTCAAAGTGGCACTACTATTGAGACAGACGCTCCAACAGATAACCAAGGAAAAGGGGAACGTTTTTCTCCTACCGACCTAGTGGCTACCGCACTTGCCACCTGCATGATTACTACTATGGGTATCAAAGCCCGAACTATGAATATCGTACTGGATGGTACCAAAGCCGATGTAACCAAAGTAATGGCCAGCGATCCCAGAAGGATTGGTAAGTTGATTGTTCATATCAGCTTTCCAAAAACACTTCAAACCGATGAAAAACAAAGAAGTATTTTAGAAAATACTGCCCGCACTTGCCCTGTTGAAAGAACTTTACATCCCGATGTTGAACTTGACTTCCAGTTCAACTGGTGAACAAGACTCCTCGTTTAAGAATAACGTTGCCTATTGTACAATTTAAGCAGGCTCTTGGATTACAATAATGCTGGGTTAATTCTAATAATGCCTGTGAGTGTAAAGCGGACTGATTGGTAATTCCATTTTCGGACCAGACTTTTAATATCCGATTCTGCTCTGCTGGTAATGCTGCCAGCAGTTCAATAGCCTGATCTTTGTACTTATTGTTGTTTTGTACATCCCCATATAAATACAACACCATTACTACTACATTAATAATTAGGCTGTTTTGTAAATGCAGTCCAGTTTTTTTGGAGGAAGTATTACTCGGTTCTTCAAAAAGGTAATATTCATTCCAATATTCGCTTGCCGACAAAGAAAATAATTTTCGCAGGATATTTATGGGTTGATTTTGTTTAAAAAAATCTAGTAAAGATGGATTTCGCTGCATCAATACTGCCAGTTGCGATAATCGGATCGTAGGAAAAGATGCGGGACGCATTCGGAGAAATGCAGCAGATTGTTTGGGAGGAGAAAGTTGGTATTTATACAGCAGATAATTGTACTCACGTTTCAATTGTTTGGGATAATAATCTTTAAAGTCCTTGGTTAATAATCCTGCTTGCCCCATTAACAAAGCCTCTAGTGAGATTAAATCGTGACTGTATTTTTTCCATACTGGATAAGGTACTGTTTGAATTATGGCAGCAAATAAATCACCATTTACTTTTCCGCCCATATACCTGGCAATCATTTGCCAGATTAACTGTTCCCAATTACCCCTAAGCTGCTCCAGTAATGACTTGAGTTGCATGGCTTTACCCATTAATCTTTCGGCTACTAGCCGCTCTTTCCAATTATTCCAAATCAATTCTTTTATATTTTCTGCCAATTCCGCACAAGGCAATATTTGGGTGGACTTCATCAACGACCGGTATCGGCTGAGCAGCATTTTAGGCACCAAATTAGCAAGTGCTAAAGTAGGAACTTGATTTCCATATGCATCTATTAATGGAATATCATCTTCCCATACCACGTGCAAAATAATCTGCTGGTATCGTTTATCGTTTTGGTGTTGGTGCTTTATAAAATCCGAGCTGTTAATATGTAACTCAATATTACCTACCCAATTGGTTTGATGGATTTGAATATGCGCACCTAAAAAATCTGGACCTTGATTGTGATTAAGTGTGCCAGCTATGCGCACAATAATAGGTTCCCCTGCTGTTGTAAAAAGGTTGGTACTATGATAATACCGATACCGCCAAATAAATTGAAGTAGTTGCTCATTCATACCAGTATATTATTGAACAGCTAAAATTATTCAATGATACAATGGTATAAATACCTGATTTTTATTTAAGAATTTAGCGTATATAATTCCTGCACAACCGTACTTACGGGTAAACCCATTACGTTGTAAAAATCACCAGTAATGGCTGCAATTCCAGTTACCCCAATCCATTCTTGAATTGCATATGCACCAGCTTTATCGTAGGGTTGGTGATGGTCTACATAAAAACAAATCTGATCTTGGGTAAGTGGATGAAACTTGACGAGGGTTGTAACCGAAAATTTTTTTTCTACTTTATTTTTATGTAGTACAACCCCTGTAATTACTCGGTGTTCATTACCAGACAATTTACTAAGCATTGCAATTGCTTCATCACGATCAGTTGGTTTATTAAGGATTGTTCCGTTAATCACCACAATGGTATCTGCTGCAAGCACAATGGTATCTTCTAATATTTCGCCCGATGCTAATAGATGATTCTTAACTGCTACCGCTTTCTGTTGCGCTATATATATTGGAATTTCAGCTACCGATAAATCGTTGGGGTATGTTTCGGCAGTAGGTTGTACTACCACCCTAAAAGGAATTTCAGCCCATTCTAGTAATTGTTTTCTTCTGGGTGATTGTGAAGCCAAAATTATTTCAGACATTTTCATCATACTTTTAATTGTACAGTCTAAAAAAAATCATAGAAAGAATACCAGTAAACATTACCAACTTAATAATAGTACTGATGCGATGATAATCTATCGGAGTAGATGCTTTAAATAATTTTTTAAGTACCACCATAAGTGGGGTAATAATAAACAGCACACAGTATAACGCACTATGCCACCAACCCAATCCCAGTGCGTATATCTGTAAAATAATTAGTAAAGCAATGAGTACTACCACCCAAACAGCAACAAATACTTTGGTGGCTCTAATGCCCCAAACAATTGGAAGCGTTGTACAGCCATATTTTCTATCCCCTTCAATGTCTTCCATGTCTTTAATTACTTCTCTAATTAAAGAAATAATAAACGCAAAAGAAGCATACAATATAGTTAACCTAAAAAAACGCACTTTATGATGTTCTAACTGAAAGAGCTCACTTATATGGAGTGGATATTTAGAAAAGAATAAAATAAATATTACCCAAGCAGTAAGCAAAGAGATGAGTACATTCCCTACGAGAAGTTGTTTTTTTAAATTGGTTGAATAGAACCAAAGTGCAATAATGGCCGACATATTTGCCAGCACCAAATGCCAGAAACCCTGCATTGGTAAAGCCAGCATGGTAATAAAAAGACCCGCCATACTCAACAATAAATGCCAAAATATTACCCATCGTCTTTTGATGATTCGGTTCACCACCATTTTTTCAGGCTTATTAATTTCATCAATATTTTGATCAAAATAGTCGTTGATGATATAGCCAGCGGCGGCAATTAAAACAGAAGCAATTACCAAAGCCGAAAAACGCCATTGACTGTTCAATATTGAAAACCTATCTGCTGTATTTTCCAAAGGATAAATGCGCAGGTAAATGCAGCACTCAAATAGGTATTGAGTCAACACGATGAAAACCAGATTGGGCCATCTCACCAAACGAAAAAAAGCTGCAATAAGTCTCAATACAATATTTTGAAAATAAAAAATAGAAAAACTACTGCGCCCTTACAGTAATATCTTCATTCCAATCGCCTTTTAATAGCATCACTTTCTCTACTATTTCTCTAACACAACCTTCTCCACCTCTAATATTAGATATGTATTTTGACACTTCCTTGATTGCCTGTACTGCATCGGAGGGACAAACTGGAAAGCCTACTATTTTCATCACTGATAGGTCAGGTATATCATCTCCCATATATAAACAGGAATTGGAATCTACATTATATTTCAATAGTAACCGTTGAAAAACAGCGGCTTTGTCGGCGACCTGCATATGCACTTCAACCACACCCAGCTTGAGTAATCTCTCGATTATTTCCGAGGAATTACCACCAGAAATCACCCACACTTGATACCCTTTTTTAATGGCTAATTGCAAAGCATATCCGTCTTTAATATTCATCCGCCTAACCAATATTCCATTGGGCATTACCAACAAAGAGCCGTCGGTCAATACTCCGTCAACATCAAAAACAAATGTGTTAATATTTTTTAATTGTTGAAGCATGCAAAAAATTTAGGTTTAACTACTGCTGGTTATCTCTCCACTCATATACCCAAGCACTTTGAATCATTTCGAGGTGGCCTTCCGTGCTTTGTTCTTTAGTGCCTTCAAATCGAGGCACCTCTAATATCCATCCTAGTAAGTCGGTAAATCGGATGCGATAAATTTTTGCTTCGGTAAAATCATCACCAAATCGTTCATAGAGTTTCATGGCAATATCTTCGTGATCATTCCAATAAATTGGGGGTTCAAAGTGACTCATAATTAGTTTGTTTATAAGGGAGTTGAATTATTCACCAAGAAATTGAGTTTGGTCGGGTAGGGTAATATGAATTTCCCCAGCGCCTGGTTGCAAAATACATTGACATCCCAAACGTGAATTAATTCTTGGATTTACGGCACGGTCTATAAAATCTTCTTCTCGATCGCTCAGTTCCTCTATCAATGATGCGCCGTTATTTACGTATATATGACAGGTACTGCATGCGCAAACAGCTCCACAGTTATGGTGCAGCTCTATTCCATTATCAAGACATACTTCTAGTAGGCTCTGATCGGCTTCAATATTTGTCAAAATTTTCTTCTCTATTCCTTTTTGTTCAAAATCAATGTGAATCGTATACATTATACAGTATTTGGTGTGCAAAAGTATTTTAAAACTTGCATCAACCCACTATATACAAAAAAAAGGGGCATAAATTGATCAAATGCTTCTCCCATAATGGGAAAGCGATCCCAATAAAAGATTTACTTATACCGCTAAATAATTTTCAATGATTTGATTATCAATAATTTATAACTTAAATTATGTCTGGTACAAAAATGGCACTGGTTAAATTGATGGGCAAGATTAAATTGAGACAAATAATTAGACTAATAGTAATTATTATGATTGTTTGGGCAATTCTTTGGGCTTGTCACTCAAAAAATTCTTGTAGTAATTTCTTTGTAATTAAGTAGTTTTTTAAAATACAAACAATACGGTATTGTTCGTTTAACAAATGAATCACAATTTTACATCACAATAACAACCACACAATGAAAAACAACCGCTTACCATTAAACTTTAAAATTCTGATGATATTGGCTACCATATCTTCAGTTGCCTTTTTCTCCTGCCAGAAAAAGATTGAATCAGATATACAACCTGGCAGTTCATCTGAAAAAATTGCTCCAGATGGATTTGCATTTGTAACTTCTAAATCGGTAGCTATTAATATATCTGTACAGTCAAATACCAACAAAGCTTTGAAAGGGGTGCCATTGAATATTTATACCATTAAAAGCAAGGGAGTACTCGGAAATAAAATTTATACTGGGTTTTCAGATGCAAATGGTCGCTTTGTTGCCAATATTAGCGTGCCTGCTTCTATTGACACTTTAATAATTGATCCCAGCTATATTGGATTAATTAAAAATGCAAAAGCCGTAATTACTAATAACTCAATTATTGGTACTATCGGTGGAAATAAAACTTTTGCCGGATCCATTGTAGGGTCATTGAGCGTTATTCCCCCTGCAGTTGTGAAAAACTATATTCGCAGCAATAGTAATGGCATAAGAGGTAATGCTTCAATAAATGGTGTACAAACAAATACTATTTTTAGTTATTTGTCTCCTTACGATGCAGATGGTCGCCCCACTGTGATGGAGCCAAATGATGCAATTGAGGCAGAAATGTTAGACAACTTAAATGCATCACTTCCTGAAGCCGAAGACGTTCGTGATCATCATCCAGAATATTTAATGACCAATGCATCTACCAATATTGTAATTGAAAAAAGAGCGGATGTTTGGATCACTTTTATTCATGAGGGTGCAGGTTATAGAAACTCAATTGGCTTTTATACCTATCCTACAAGCAATCCACCTAATTCAGTAAACGATATTAGTAATGTCAAATTTTTCTTTGCGAATGCCTCATTAGATGGCAGTGATGGCACTTTAGTATCTGGCAATAAGGTAAAGCTTGGAAATTTTAATCCGGGAACAAGTATTGGCTTTGTGATTTTTGCAAATGCTTGGGATGGAACAAAAGTTGATACAAACTCTGATGCTTTCTTTTCTAATGATAAACTCAACCCTGAAGGAACAGCAGATTTAAGACGTCACACTGTATTATTAAGATATAAAGACAGATACGTTATTGGATTTGACGATATTAACAGAGAAGGAGGAAGCGATCATGATTTTAATGATGTGATGATTTATGCAAGCGCCAACCCGAGTGATGCTATCTCAAATACTAATGTTCAACAAATAGATACCCCCAATGATGCAGATAGTGATGGCGTTACAGATTTACTTGATGAGTTTCCAAACGATTCTAGAAGAGCTTATACCAACTATTATCCCAGCCAAACAACTTGGGCAAGCATTGCTTTTGAAGACCAGTGGCCTGTATCAGGTGATTATGACTTAAACGATTTAGTGGTTAAATACCAATACAAATGGGTTTCTAGCGGAAGCAATGAAGTTGTAGATTTATACGGAAGTTTTGCACCCATTGCAAGTGGCGCTACTTTCCAAAACGGTTTTGGAGTACAGTTACCTTTTGCTTCAAACATGGTTCAAAGCGTAACAGGTTATAGACATACAGATAACTATATTAGATTAAATGCCAATGGAACAGAAGCCAGTCAGTCCAATGCTGTAATTGTGCCTTTTGATAATTGTCGTTCTCTTATCAGACCAGTTTCTGCTGCATCGCCAATGATTAATACAGATATGAGCTTGGGTAAAGTAACAGGCGATACCGTTCGATTAACCATTGCATTAACTTCACCTATTAGTAATGCAAGTTTTGGAGCTGCTCCTTTCAATCCTTTTATCATCTGCGATAAGAAAAGAGGATTTGAGGTTCACCTTCCTGGAATGCTGCCTACCGATTTGATTGATAGAACACAATTTGGAAAGGGAGTAGACAACACAACTCCTGCTAGCAATATATACTTTGTTACCAAACAGAATTATCCTTGGGCACTGAACTTTATGGACAACTTTGTATATCCAGTAGAACAACAATCTATCGGCAATGCATACTTGAAATTCTTTGGCTGGGCCGCTTCTGGTGGTAGAGATTATAGAGATTGGAATACGAATACAGCCAGTGGGTATAGAAGTAATTCTTTACTATTCACCAAATAAAATGATCCAATTAAGGAAATTCTAAATATCCCCCAAACAAAACTCCCGGAATATTTCTGGGAGTTTTTTATTTATATATGATCCAACAAATGAATTTCTATCTTTGAACGCATGAAAATGAACCTATGGCTAAAGATCATGATTGGTTACTATAAACGAAAACTACAAATTATTGGAATTTTTTCAACCCGAAAAGCGGCCATGATTGCGTTTGACCTTTTCTGCACGCCTTTCACTAATACCACTCAAAAGAGAGTTCCAACTATATTTCAACAATCGGATGCCACTTCTTTCAAACTTCATGATTTAACCATTAGGGGTTTTCAGTGGAAGTCTAATTTATCCAATTCAAAAAAAGTACTAATTGTACATGGATTCAGCAGTTATGCCTATAAGTTCGAAGGCTTTATAGCACCTTTAAAAGAATTGGGCTTTGAAGTGTTTGCGTTTGACGCGCCTGCACATGGCAACAGTGATGGCAAAAGAATAAATGCCATCCTTTACAAAGAAATGATACTAGAGGTAGAAAAACTATTTGGTCCCTTCTATGCAATTATAGCGCATTCTTTCGGTGGAATTTCTGCAGCCCTGGCCATGGAACAAATGCCATTTCCAGAACAAAGAAAACTAATACTTATTGCACCAGCCACTGAAACAAGGACGGCTGTGAATAATTTTTTTACGGTAATTACTGCTAATGATGCGATTATTAAAGATTTTGAACAATATATTTTGGAGATGACGGGACAATCATTTGCGTATTTCTCTACTGCTAGGGTGATTAGAACCATACCTTCTTCCGTTTTATGGGTTCACGACCAAGATGATAAAATTTGTACTTATAGTGATATGAAAGACCTGGTAACTGAAAATATTAACCGTACCGAATTCTTGGTAACCAAGGGGTTAGGACATAATAAAATATATTTAGACCCATCTGTTAGGCAGCAGATTGTAAAATTTATAACCTCCTCATAATAGACCTTTTGTTTATCATTTAAAGGTTTCCACTAATATTGCATGATAAAAAAGAAAGCTAAACCCTATTTTTACGCTTCAAAGCTTGGAGTAGGTTCTATTATAAATTGAAGAAAATACCGTTGAAACGGTTTTATACATGGCTAAAAATTTATTGATTGTTGAGTCACCCGCAAAAGCAAAAACCATTGAAAAAATTCTCGGAAAAGACTTTGAGGTTAGAAGCTGCTATGGTCATATCCGCGATCTGGAAAAAGACGATATGGGTATTGATATAAACAACCATTATCAACCCAGATACAAAGTTCCTGATGAGAAATTAAAAGTGGTTAAAGAACTGAAGCTAATGGCCAAAAAAGCAGATGAAGTTTGGCTTGCATCGGATGAGGATCGTGAGGGAGAGAGCATCAGTTGGCATCTTGCAGAAGTATTGGGATTGGATCCAGCAATTACCAAGCGAATTGTGTTCCATGAAATTACCGCTCCGGCCATTAAAAAGGCGGTTAGCAATCCTCGCATCATTAATATGAACCTAGTAAATGCTCAACAAGCAAGAAGGGTTCTAGATAGGCTGGTTGGCTTTGAATTAAGCCCTGTTCTGTGGCGTAAAATTGGCATGCAGCGGAGTCTTAGCGCTGGTCGCGTACAAAGTGTTGCCGTGCGCTTAATAGTTGAAAGAGAAAGAGAAATCAATCAATTTATTACTGAGCCTAGTTTTAAAATAGAAGCTATTTTTAACGCACTTGACATTAATGGTAAACCAGTAAATTTTAAAGCAGATGGTCCTGCAAAACTTAGTACCCTAATAGATGCTGAAACATTTTTAGTGGGTTGTAAAAATGCAGACTACAAAGTAACGGATATACAAATAAAGCCTGCCAAACGCACTCCAGCAGCACCTTTCACCACTTCTACCTTGCAACAAGAAGCCTCGCGTAAAATGGGATACAGTGTAAGTAAAACCATGTTGATTGCACAGAAGTTGTACGAAAGTGGTAAGATTACCTATATGCGTACAGATAGTATCAACCTTAGCGAGACCGCATTGGAAGATATCAGCAAGGAAATCAATAGAAGTTATGGTGCTAAATATCACCAGCCTCGTAAGTTTAAGAATAAAAATGAGAATGCACAGGAGGCACACGAAGCCATACGACCTACTTATATGGCCAGTCACACTTCCGAAGATGAAGACACGAAGCGGCTCTATGAATTAATTTGGAAAAGAACCATTGCCTCTCAAATGAGTGATGCAGCTTTTGAAAAAACAGTCGCTAAAATAAATATCAGTACCAATAAAGAGCAATTGACTGCCAGTGGTGAAGTAATGCAGTTTGATGGTTTTTTAAAAGTGTATATGGAGGGTAAAGATGAAGAAGATGAAGAAGGAACTGAGGGTATGCTTCCGCCATTAAAAACGGGCGATCTACTGAGTTTTGTTCAAATGAATGCTTCTGAAAAATTCAGTCGACCTGCTGCAAGGTACACAGAAGCTTCTTTGGTAAAAAAGTTGGAAGAGCTTGGAATCGGTCGCCCCTCTACCTATGCCCCTACCATCTCTACCATTATGAAGCGAAACTATGTGGAGAAGCGAGACAAAGAAGGTATTAAAAGAGCGGCTACCATTTTAACACTTACGGCTAAACACGAAATTGAAAAAGAAATTATTCAAGAAAATACGGGTGCTGAAAAGAGCAAACTTTTCCCTACCGATTTAGGTATGGTGGTGACCGATTTTCTAAAGCAGCATTTTAATAAAGTAATGGATTTTGGCTTTACCGCTAAAATAGAAGCGGAGTTTGATGAGATTGCTGGTGGCAGGATGAAGTGGAGTAATATGATTGATGGCTTTTACAAGCCCTTTCACGATACAATTGAACATACACTAGAAAATGCAGAGCGAGCCAAAGGAGAAAGAGAATTAGGATACGATGAAGCCACTGGTAAAAAAGTAATTGCACGTATGGGTAGGTATGGCCCAATGGTTCAGATTGGTGAAACCAGCGATGAAACGGAAAAGCCCCGTTTTGCTAAACTAAAGCAGTCGCAAAGCATTGAAACCATCAGCATGGAGGAAGCCATGGAATTATTTTCATTACCTAGAACGCTGGGTGAATATGAGGGATTAGAGATGTCGGTTAATATTGGGCGATTTGGCCCCTATATTAAACTGGGGGAACAATTTATATCCATTCCCAAGGGCGAGGATCTGCATGAGATGGAGCTGGATAGGGCAATTGTAATTATTAAAGAGAAGCAGCAAGCCGACGCTCCTATTGGCTTTTATGATGAGATACCGGTAACAAAAGGAAAGGGAAGATTTGGTCCCTTTATTAAGTGGAATGATCTTTATATCAATATACCCAAGGCTTATAATTTTGAGGAATTAACTCAGCAAGATATCAATGAGTTGATTGATAAGAAAATGGAAAAAGAAGCCAATCGTTTTATTAAACAATGGCCTGCTGAGAAAATTTCCATTGAAAATGGAAGATGGGGTCCTTTCATTCGATTTCAGAAGAAAATGCTCAAATTGGGTAGGCAAGAAGATGGCACCAAACACAGTGCAGAAACCTTGATAAATATAGAACTTGATGCGGTAAAGAAACTCATAGAAGAGCAAGTGCCAGGCGCATTCACTAAAAAAGTGAAAGCACCTACAAAGAAAGCTGGTGTTAAAAAAGCAGCGGTAAAAAAAGTAGCACCTAAGAAAAGCTAAGTTAAATTACTTAGCTTTTTCCCATATCTCGTAAAAATCTTACATGCGCAGCAACTGCTTTTCGCATGGTAGGATATTCAATATAATGCAATTGGTATTCGTTGCATATATTACGAACTATTTCGCTGATTGCAGGATAGTGTACGTGTGAAATTTTAGGAAAGAGATGGTGTTCAATCTGAAAATTCAACCCCCCTACTAACCAGCTTATTAATTTATTTTTTGTGGCAAAATTAGCCGTTGTCTTTATTTGGTGAGCCGCATATTCATCAGGTAATTTATGTGTTTCAATGTCTGCAACCGGAAACTCGGTATGTTCTACTGTATGAGCCAATTGAAATACAATACTCAGAATAAATCCAGCAAAAAAACTCATGGTAATAAACCCAATGATCCAGTTGATCCAACCAAGGGCAACAATTGGAATAACAATAAAAACAGCGGCATGGTATAATTTAACTCCCCAAAATTCAATATGGTCGTTGATTGACATCTTCTTTAGAGGCACATTGCCTATCTTCTGGGTAAAATATTTTTTATAATCTGTAAAAAAGATCCAGAATACATAGAGTAACATATAAAGTACCCAAAAATAAATATGCTGAAAGCGGTGCGCACTGTATCTTTTTTGAGTAGGTGCCATACGCATTAAAATGCCTACTTCAATATCATCATCTACTCCATCCACATTAGTGAAGCTGTGGTGAATCATATTATGTTTCATATTCCACATAAAATGATTTGCACCAAGTAGACTGATTGAAGATGCAGCTATTCTATTTACCCAACGGTTGTTACTGAAGCTGCCGTGACTGCCATCATGCATAACATTAAATCCAATACCAGCAACCAATCCACCTAAGATTAAACAACCAGTAATAGCCACATACCATACTGGAGTAAAGAATACCAAAAAAGTATACACCGCTATAAAAGCAATGACCATAATGATTGCTTTAGTAAACAGTTTAGGGGTACCTGTTGCTTCTATACCTCTCTCATCAAAATAATCCTGAACCCTTTTTTTTAGCTCCAAGTGAAGCGATTGCTTAACGGAAGGAAATTTCGGCATTACAAATGTGCTCATACAATAGAATTAATAGTTGATGCAAGTTAACCTTTAGCTAGAACTTACGACCATTTAAATCGAAACTTTAACGTGCAAAATGGGGACAAACGACGAACTGTTGAATTTATTATGTAAAAAAATACAGATATATCCACAAACAGGGAATAACTTATGCTTGATAATATAGAAAAAAACAATTTAGTTTGGGCTAGATTAACCCACCAAAATGCAGGAGACCAAAGAATTAAATGCCCTGTTTACGCTAATTGACGACCCTGACGAGGAGGTTTATACCACCGTTACGGATAAAATTGTGGGATATGGCAAACCCATTATTCCTAACCTTGAACAGCTTTGGGAGACTACCCCGAATGAAGAAATTCAAGAAAGAATTGAGATGATTATTCATCGCTTGCACTATTCAGATTTGGTGAGCGATTTTATTGAATGGAAAAACAGTCCATATAACGACCTTTTATTTGGGGCTTTGCTGGTTTCTAAATTTCAGTACCCCGATTTGCAAACCAGTCCCGTTTTACAGGATATAGAAAAAATTAGACGAAATGTTTGGCTAGAGCTCAACAGCTTTCTTACTCCACTAGAGCAGGCAAACGTTTTATCGAGCATTTTGTACAACTACTATCGGTTAAAAGGGGTGGAAGTAAATTACAATAATCCAGATGAATTTTTCTTGCACAAAGTATTAGAAAGTAAAAAAGGAAATTCAATTGCAAATGGTTTAATTTATCAAATAATATGCGAAAAATTAGATATCCATGCAAGAATAATTAATATTCCCAAACAATGTATTATAGCTTACTACCAGTCCGATTTTGATCACAGTACTTATGAGGGTGATCATCAAGATGGAATTCACTTTTATGTAGACGCCACCAATGGTCAAGCTTTTGCTCAAAAAGATATTGAGCAATATTTTAATCGGATTAATTTAAAATCTGCGGAAGCATATTTTAAACCTATGCCTTACAAAAGGGTTATTCAGCTTTTGTTGGAAGAAATTGCCAAATGTTTTAATACTCCTGCAAACGCATATAAAAAATTAGAACTACTTGAACTAGCTGGCTTACTTGCTTAAAACAATTGCCATTTATTTTTATATGCATGCTGTTTAGCTTAGTGTGGGAATTCATTTATTTTATTTTAGAAACCAATATAAAATAGAGCTCCATACCATTTAGTTCAGTATATTTATTGTCCACCGAAGTGGCTAGAAAAATGAGTGAACTTTGCTATACTTATTATGAGAGTCCAATTGGAATGTTGAAAATTGGAGGAACCGAAAACTTTATTGGAGAACTGAGTTTTGTTGAGAATAAAGACCAGCTCACTTACGAAGAATCTGGCATTACTGATTTAATGCATCAATGTACTGAGCAGCTAATTGAATATTTTCATGGAAAAAGAAAAAAATTCGAACTACCAGTACACCAGCAAGGCACTGTATTTCAGGTAAAAGTGTGGGGAGAATTAATGGGGATAGATTACGGTAGAACAATCAGCTATATGGATCTGGCAAAAAAATTGGGTGATCCAAAAGTAATAAGAGCGGCTGCTAGTACTAATGGCAAAAATAAAATTGCCATCATTGTTCCCTGCCACCGAGTAATTGGAAGTGACAGGTCTTTGGTAGGTTTTTCTGGTGGTATGTGGCGAAAAAAATGGCTATTGCAACACGAATTTAAGATTGCACATGGCGTACAAACACTTTTCTAAATCTGATGACTATTAAAAATAATATCATACTCATTTTTAGTCTATTGATTTGCTCCTATTGCATTTCACAACCAACACCTAATCGTGTGATTGTTTTGGGCACAAAGCACAATGGGAATAAGCAGTTGACTGTGAAAAGTCTATTGTCAATTATTCAAAAAATAAACCCCGATATTATTTTATTGGAATTCGACTCTACAATAATAAAAGATTGCAAAATCACACCCGTATGGGGTGCAAAGACCGCAGAATTTTTAGGCATTTGGCATAATCCAGTTGAATATAGGGCCGCTAGAAAATATAAAGAGCAAAAAAACTCAGTCTGTCTAGCTCCATTTGACGTTTATATTCCCAACAGAAAAAATTATATTGCTTATACAAGCACAATGGAGAAATTACACCAAGAAACACTTAATAAATTATTTGTTGAGCATATACTTAGCAATACAGATAGTGATCAATTTAGCATGTACAGTAATCTCAATAATGCATTTTTAAGTTATCTAAATAGCCGTATAGAAGTGCTGAACAGAAGTTCGCTTTCAGATACAATTCAGCAAATTATAATGCTAGAAAAAACCATTGTGAAGCATATAACCCAACAATACAACGAATTACAGCCATTTGGTAATTGGTATAATTCACATACTAATTTTTGGGAAGAGCGCAATATAGGCATGTGTAATAAAATTGCCCTTGAATTATATGCCAACAGCGGAAGAACCATTCTTGTACTTACTGGATTAATGCATAAATACGCACTGGAAAATTTTCTGAGAAAAAAGGAAATGGCCAATCTTTGTCAAGTTCTAACCCTTGAAGAAGCGTTTATACCTCCACCTAATTTTTGATACCTGTTTTAAAATAGGCTAGTGTATCTGTGTAATCAATTTCAGGATGAATTTCCATCAACTGTTTGGTTAGTATTGCATATTTTTTTAGAAATGCTTGATGAGCTTGGGTTTCAGCATTAAAGGGCAGGTGCTGATATGCCAAATTAATTTCTTTTATTTGTCGCAGTAATTGTTGGGTATTATTTGACAGACAGGCTTCAGTAAATTTTTCCCATACATACTGTGTTGCATGATAATTTGGATGAACCAGGTCTTCCGAATAAAAACGATAATCGCGCAGATCATCTATCACCAATTCATAAGCAGGAAAGTAATACAAATATTCATAAGCTTGTTCAAGTTCATGAACAGATTGTATCAATGCTGCTTTGCTGCGATTATTTTCAATTACACCTTCGCGTAAATGGCGGACGGGACTAATGGTAAAAATTACCCTCAAGTGTGGATTGAATAGCTTCAATTCTTGCAGTAGTTTATTAAATAAAACTACAATTTCACTGGGTGACAATAATTTTTTTTCAAACCAATCCGATGGTGCTTTGTGATTATTGGCCACCGTAGTTCCAATACCAGCACCAACTGCTTTATCTGTTAATTGGTAAACCCAAGCAGAACCAAGTGTGATAAATAAATAATCTGCTTGTTTAAGATATTGATGCGCTTCTATTGTTGATTTGTTTATTTTTTTTACCGCTTCATCTGCTGTAATACCAGAGCAGCGACTGTGATGCTTCCAACTATGCCAACTTTCATTATAAGAAAAAAGATTTTCAGCAGTTATAATTTCGTTGTTGATATACATTTTCAGTACGTCTGCAACACTTACTGGATTAAATAAAATTCCACTTGGATTTTCCAATACCCTGAATTTGGAATTGTTTAGTAAGCCCCCAATATTTTCTGTAAAGCAAGAACCAATTAATAAAATGGAATGATGATGATTAATTGGCTGCTCCATTTTTTTTATGGCAAATTCGTAATGAAATTTCATAGGCAAATTTTTATTCAAAAGACTACTGCATTCTTTGTTTCATTGCTTCATACAAAGTAATTCCGGTAGCTACTGATACATTGAGGGAGTCGAATTTTGCAGCCATTGGAATTTTAAAAAAACCATCAGCAGATTTTGCTAGATGTGGCTGAACACCCCTCCCCTCATCTCCCATAATGATGCAGCAAGGGTAGGCAAAGCTCATTTCAAATACATTTTTATCGGCTCGCATTTCACTGGTAAAAACAGAAATACCATTCAAGTGTAAATCATCTACTGCTTTCAATAGGCTATTTACCCTGCAAATATGAATTTTCTCCAGTGCACCAGCGCTACTTTTCATTGCCTCTTCATTCAATGCCCCAACACCCTTATCAGGAATAATAATTGCTTGTGCTCCGCAACAAACAGCGGTACGAGCAATTGCACCAATATTTCTCACATCAGTTACACCATCCAACATTAAAAATAAAGGGGTATCACCAGCAGATACAATATGATCTATCACTTGTTGCAGATCGAGGTATTGTACAAGTGCAGCAATAGCAATTACGCCTTGGTGATTGGCGCGTGAGAGCCCATTTAGCTTCTCTATTGGCACTACCTGAATGGGAATATTGTATTCGCGAGAAAGTGATCGAATTGCTTGTATTACTTCACCACCTGCATTTTTCTGCAATAAAATTTTATCGATCGCCTTACCTGAGTGAAGGGCTTCAACCAAGGGCTGCCGCCCAATAATTAAGGAACTTTGTTTCAATGCCATATACAAATATATTATTTCAATTCTCCTTGTAGCAATAAGAGTTGAACTTTATAAATAGCGGCTACCGTCATAGAGTCCGTAATCTGCCCTTTCTCAACCATTTCTACTGCTTCTGCAAAAGCAATTTTTTTAACCACCAATTGCTCGGTTTCTTCTGGTTCTGCTTGCGCTTGTTGCAATCCCCTGGCTAGGTAAACAATTCCCAGTTCATCGCTAACAGAATTGGATAAGTGCATTTTAAAAAGGATACTCCATTCTGAGGCTATAAGTCCCGTTTCTTCTAATAATTCCCGCTTACCACTTTCCAGTGGGTCGGTAGCTAATGATCCGCCACCTTCGGGCATTTCCCAACTATATTGGTTTAGTGTAAAGCGGAATTGACCAACCAAATAAGTATTGAATGCATCGTCCAACACAAATATGCCGACGGCAATATTTTTAAAATGCACTTTACCATAAATACCTTTCCCGCCACCCGGGTTAATAACCTTAAATTCTGTTAGGCTAATCCATTTATTATCGTATTTCAGCTCTTCTTGCTCTACTATCCAAGGGTTTTCTTCCATCGAGTGACTAATTTATTGGGTGAAGATAAAACCTAATCAATTGGCAATAAAAATATATTGAGATAGCAAACAATATACATACTTATTTGTACTCAAACGGGCAGCGACTTTTTAATAGTTAATAAAAAAAATATGAAACTGAAGTTTAACATTGGTATTTTAGTAGTAGTAATTATTCTTTTCTTAAGTTGTAATCAAAATATTAAACCTGAAATTTTGGTTGACAAAAAAAATTTATCAGATGCTCTAAAATCAATTGCAACGCAAGAAAACCTAGATTTTTACAAGAAGGATTTTCAATCATGGAGTAAACATTTTGTACATTCAAATTCAGTCCATTGGATTTGTGTAGAGGATGATATTACACTAAGAGCTACAGGTTGGGAAGACCTAAATAAATTTGTGAGCACTTGGATGAAAGAAAACCCAATACCAGATTCAGATAGTCTACTAAAACAAGATACTATTGATGACTTTCAGGTTGACTTGTCAGACAGTCTCGCTTTTATAAGGTATAAAAAAAATCACAAGATGCCTGATGGTAAAATAAAAATACTTCTTGAAAGTAGAACCTTTAAATTAGTTGACAGTGAATGGAAAATATTAGGCATGACTTCAGCTCCTGGTTATTCAACGCCAAAAAGCACTCCAAATATTTTCATCCATAATGACGTGAAGAAATAAAAAACAGCTCAAAGAAAAATCTGTATAATTTCAGAGCAATTGTAACCTCCAAAAAGGAAGCCGCCCCAAATAAATTTGGGGCGGCTTCCTTAAAAATTTCCATCCTATTTCAAACCAAAAGCTTTCTTCACCTTGGTGAGATAATCTAGTTTCTCCCAAGTAAACAATTCTACTTTTATTTTCTTCTCTTTGCCATCCGGTGTTTTGAATGTTTTATTTACTATCTCATTCTTTCTGCCCATATGACCATAAGCGGCAGTTTCACTGTACATCGGATTACGCAATTTCAACCGCTGTTCTATAAAGTAAGGACGCATATCAAATATACTTTGCACAATCTTGGCGATTTGTCCATCAGACATTTCTACCTTGGCAGTACCATAAGTATTCACATTAATAGAAGTTGGTTGAGCAACACCAATTGCATAAGATACCTGTACCAAAATTTCATCGGCAACACCTGCTGCTACCAAATTCTTGGCAATATGACGCGTTGCATAAGCCGCTGAACGATCTACCTTACTTGGATCCTTGCCACTGAATGCACCACCACCGTGTGCGCCTTTACCACCATAAGTATCTACAATGATCTTTCTTCCTGTTAATCCAGTATCGCCATGTGGTCCGCCTATTACAAACTTACCCGTTGGGTTAATATGGTATTTAATATTGTTGTTGAATAATTTTGCGTACTTCTTGTACTTCGCTTTTACCCTAGGTATCAAGATATTTACGATATCAGCTTTGATCTTGGCCAACATCTTTGCTTCCGTATCAAAATCATCGTGCTGGGTAGATACCACAATAGCGTCAATTCTTACGGGACGATTATTGTCGTCATACTCAAGTGTAACTTGACTCTTAGCGTCTGGTCTCAAATATTTAATAGCTTTGTCTTCTCTTCTTAAAGCTGCTAATTCAATCAAAATCTTATGCGCCAAATCCAGTGCCAATGGCATATAATCATCTGTTTCATTGCTCGCATATCCAAACATCATACCTTGATCACCTGCTCCCTGCTCTTCTTTTTTCTTACGATCTACCCCTTGATTAATGTCTGCACTCTGCTCATGTATGGCAGATAATATACCGCAACTATTGGCTTCAAACATATACTCACTCTTGGTATATCCAATTTTACGAATAACCCCACGAGCAATCTCTTGAACATCTAAATAGGCTTTAGATTTTACTTCACCAGCCAATACTACTTGTCCCGTTGTTACCAAGGTTTCACAAGCTACTTTTGACTGCGCGTCAAACGCTAAAAAATTGTCAATTAAAGCATCAGAAATCTGATCCGCTACTTTGTCCGGATGTCCTTCCGATACACTCTCAGATGTAAATAAATAGGGCATTGAGTTAAATTTTAATGATAGAGATGCAAATATATTGTATTCTTTAATATTAGTTATATTCTTGAGTAAACAATTCTTAAGCGCATTCTAAACCGAGAATGGCTTCCTCCGCCCAATCTTACTCGTCCAGCACTTGTCTCATTACCTTGAGCGGGACTCAAATAATACATCTGAGAAACAAACCCATTGGGATATGGAGGAAAATAACTTAAAGAATCATTGGAAGGTGCCGATAAACGCAGCACAAAAGAACTGTCCTTTCTAGTAACAATTCCTTGAACATACCTGCTAAGATTGAAATTATAATTGATAATTCTATCGTATCCTGGCACTGATTTCAAACTGGCAAAACCTCCAAATGTAAGTAGGTTGGGGCCTGATTGATCTATGATATAATCATTAGGTATACTCCGCTTTCTTTTATTTACTGAGTCGTAGATACTTAATAGTAAACTGCGAGGTGCTTCAAAATAACGATCTAAAGTAAGTAAGTTATTATCGTCTGGTACCTGCTCAGCAATCAATTCAGCACGGTGAATAATCCGATTACTTAACTGACCTAGATTGGGTATTTTGATACGAATATATGTGCCAGGAGCCGCTTGTACATAAACCAATGAATCTGGCTTTGCAGTAGTGGTTAAATGGGTGTTGATTTCGGCACCAGACCTATTGCGTGTAACAAAATTAGCCATACCGCTGATAAATGTATTGAATCTAAAATATACAACATTGGTATCTCTTACAGTTGCACCAGTAGTACTTGAATTATAGTAGAGTGCCAGTTTAGTATTGGTATCTTGCAAATTAAGGTATAACAAAGCATTGGCTGGATTATTGGCATCTACCTTCACTGAAAAACCTGCAAAAAAAGATTTGAAAGTACTATCGTTTTTATAGGCATTGGTAGAATCGTAATCCTTAATAAAACGCCTTGCAACGTCTTGTCGCAATTTTATTCTTATTTGATTAGATGCTTTCTCGTATCGATTCTTAACAGAATCTTTAATAGTTCTAATATTCAGATCAATGGGATTAGCGAGACTTCCAACCGTATTTATGGGATTCACATTTGGATAATTCACTGGATATGACCAAGATGGATTCAACGGTGTATTGGTACTAATTTCATCTACCCGCAAACGTAGGGGTTGTGTTGAGTCTCCATAAATTCCACTGTAACTTAAAATAAGTACAGCCGAATCAACAGTTACACTGTCTTTTGTACCAGGAATAAAAAAAGGAAATGAACTCGGTAATAATTCAAAATTTACAGAGGCTGATGTGCGACCAAATATGGGATCATTGGTAATGGCTCCTATAATTACTTTGTTAGATCGATAGATACGCGTAGTATCAGGATCATCAAAATTATCGGTAATCACCTCCATAATGGTATCCAATGTATTCACACCATCCACTGCTGGAATTAATCCGCTTCCCAATTCAGTAGTTGTAATTCGGGTACATGATGCTGTAACCATCAAAAAAACAAAAAGAAATAATTGCGTTTTACGCAGTTCAAAATTTAATACCATGTTCTGGAAATTACTTGCCCGCAAGGTCGTTGTACAATTCTAAATACTCTGTTAAATCAGAATCCCATCCTTTAAAAGGAACTACTTTTTTCCCTTTTATTTTGGAGAATTCATCTGCCAATTTCTTCTCTACCATATCCGATCCAAAAGAAATGGCGTCAGCAAAATGAGCCCCACCCCTAAACATGGCGGTATTATTGCCCTCTTTAAACACTTCAAGGTCTTTTTCTTTTACGTTTGCATTAATAATAGCACGCTTAATAAATGATTCCCCGAGGTTTTCTTCGAATGTATTCTGTCCAATAGTAAATACTACTTTACTATTTCCAAAAACTGGCTCTTTTTTGTAGGCAGTTTTTATATATGCAGGTATCAATCCCGACATCCAACCACTGCAATGAATAATATCTGGAGGCCATCCAAACTTCTTTACTGTTTCCAATGCACCCTTACAAAAAAATATGGTCCGCAAATCATTGTCCTCAAACCACTTTTCATTTTCGTCGTGAAAAGTTTGTTTGCGTTTGAAAAAATCTTCGTTTTCAAGAAAATAGACTTGCAAGCGAGCATTCGGCAATGAAGCAACTTTAATTTGCAAAGGATGATCATCGTTGTCAACTGTTACATTAATACCCGACAATCTAACTACTTCATGAAGCCTATGCCTTCGTTCATTAATTACACCAAAACGTGGCATAATACACCTCACTTCCAACCCGCTGTCGTTGCTTTTAATCGCCAGTTTGTTTATCACTTCCGCAAACTCTGTCAATTCCAAATATGGAGACATTTCTGTGGCAATGAATAGAATCCGTTTTTTTATTGACATGAACACATCGTTTTAGAAAACCCAAACTTTAATAAGTTTGCAAAGGTACGAAATCTAGAGAGAAAATGAGATAGAAAGGGGATTCCCATTGGAAATCAGCACTTTAAAGGCCAATTTTAGATAGAAAAGTAAAAAAATGAGTCCAACTTAACCCCCATACTCCCTTTTTCCTTACAAACAATACAATATATTTGTATGCCAAGTTTTAAACCAGCTTCATGTAATTATGCAAAAAAAATGGTTCTCAATCTTCCAATACCTGTTTTTCTTGGGACTTGGAATTTTTCTTGTTTGGTGGAGTCTGCAACAAATTCCGGCAGAGAAATGGAACGATTTTAAACTTTCACTAAAGTCGGCCAACTACTGGCTCATGCTCCCCGTTGTATTTATTCTCAGTGCCAGCCATTTACTTAGAGCACTACGTTGGAAAATTTTAATGCAACCCTTGGGCTTCAAACCCAGTTTACCCAATGTATTTTTCGCTGTAATGATTGGCTATCTGGCCAACCTTGCCGTTCCAAGATTGGGTGAAGTTTTAAAATGCACCATCCTTTCTAAATACGAGAAAGTACCCGCTGAAAAATTGGTGGGCACAATATTAGTGGAACGCCTTTTTGATGTGATCTCTTTAGGAATTGTATTTATTATTGCATTGCTCACCCAATACAATATCATTGGTGATTATGCATCAGAGCTTTTTAATAGTCTATTCGCCAATCAGTTCAATAAAACAAATTCATTCTTCGGTCTCGGCTTAATTATAGGTATTGTTTTACTGGTGATTGTACTTTTTACCATAATTATAAAACGATACCCACAAAACAAAGTTTCACTGCTTGTAAAAAAAATGGCAAAAGGGATTTGGGAGGGACTCACCAGCATTCGTCACCTACAAAAAAAAGGGCATTTTATTCTTTACACCATACTTATTTGGGCCTTATATATTGCTGGAACTTGGATTGGCTTATGGGCCACTGCTGGCACGGCTCATTTGGGTTTGCCTGCTGCCATCTCAGCACTGGCATTCGCCAGTATTGGTATGATTATTACCCCAGGAGGCATTGGAGCTTATGCTTTTTTTCTGGCTAAAGTATTAGAAAAAAACAATATCCCTTTTGAAATAGGATTCGCCAATGGTACCATGCAATGGTTTGCTCAATTTTTAATTGTACTGATTGTAGGATTCTGCTGCCTGGGATTATTACCTTGGTACAACAAAAAAAAAACACCCGATGAAAGCAATTGATACCATACCCAATAAAATATATTCGCTTCCCAATTTATTAAAACAACTAGCTAGTTGGCGCGTTACCAACAAGACCGTAGCTTTTACAAACGGCTGTTTTGATATTCTACACGAGGGACATATTTTTTCCTTATCGCAAGCAGCCAAAGAAGCCGATTACTTGATTATTGGAATCAACAGCGACAAAAGCGTGCAAGCATTAAAAGGACCAGAGCGACCTATCAATAAAGAAAACAGCAGAACCCTATTGCTCAGCAACCTAGCTATTGTTGATGCTGTAATTATTTTTGAAGAAGATACTCCATTGCAATTAATTAAGGCGATCATGCCCGATGTAATTGTGAAGGGCGGCGATTATACTGTGGAACAAGTTGCTGGATCAAAAGAAGTGCTGGCCAATGGAGGCAGGGTGGTCATCAACCCAATTGTGGAGGGATTTTCTACCACAGGAATAATTCATCAAATTAAGACCAACTTTTCTTAATCGGTCTTATTTAAATACTTAACATTCATTTTTTTATTGCTTGCTTATATTTGACGGATGGCAAAAAAACATTTGATTCAACGAGATATCAGTTGGCTTAGCTTTAATGCTAGGGTTCTTCAAGAAGCCAATGATCCAACAGTTCCATTAAAAGAACGAATTCGTTTCTTGGGTATATTTTCTAATAACTCTGATGAATTTTTTCGGGTAAGGGTTGCTACCTTAAAACGCATGATTGAATTCTCCGAGAAAAGAAAAAAGTTAGAAATGTATATGGAGGAAGGGCCACAGCAGATTCTTGACCAAATACAGACCACTGTTTTGCAGCAACAAAACGAATTCAACAGAATCTGGGGAGGCATTTTGAAAGAGTTGAAGAAAGAGAAAATCACCCTTATCAATGAGCAACAACTGAATAAAGTACAACAGGAATTTGTAAGGAAATTTTTTGACGAAGAAGTGCGTACCAATATTATTCCTTTGATGATTGAAAGCCTTCCCCAGCTTCCCTATCTACGAGACAAAAGTATTTTTCTAGGAGTAGTGATGCGCAAAAAAAACTCAGCCTACCACCAAAAATATGCACTGATAGAAGTGCCAGCAAAATCAATTGGTCGCTTTATTATTTTGCCCAGCAAAACAACCGAGCAACAAATTATTCTATTAGAAGATGTGATAAGGTTTAATTTACCTGTTATTTTTTCATATTTTGGTTACGACTTTTTCGAGTCACATATATTTAAAGTAACCAAAGACGCGGAAATAGATCTTGATAGTGATATTAGCACCAGTTTTGCCGAAAAAATTGAAAAAGGAATTAAGAATAGACGCAAGGGCAAACCTGTACGTTTTGTGTACGACAAAGAGATGGACGCTGGCTTACTAGAATACCTGATTAGAAAATTAAGCCTCAATAGAAAGAGTAATATAATTCCTGGAGGTAGGATTCACAACTTCAGGCATTTTATGGATTTCCCCGATGTATTCCCTACTAAAAGCACCAGAAGGGCTTCCTTTATTCCTACATCATTACAAACAGCACAAAGGGTTACTGATATTATACTAAAGCAAGACGTAATGCTTCATTTTCCTTATCATGCTTTTGATCCTTTAATAGATTTATTAAGAGAAGCTGCTATGGATCCAGATGTAAGTTCTATTAAAATTACTGCTTACCGATTGGCCACTAATTCAAAAATTATCAATGCCCTAATAAATGCATCCAGGAATGGAAAACAAGTGGTTGTAATGCTTGAACTAAAAGCAAGATTTGATGAAGAGGCAAATTTAGAGTGGAAAAAAATTTTAGAAGAAGAAGGTGTTACCGTTTTATTGGGTGTGCCTAAAATGAAAATCCACGCTAAGCTATGTATTATCAATAAAAAGAAGGGCACTAGGTCTGTACAATATGGTTTTGTAAGCACAGGTAACTTAAATGAAAAAACTTCTAGGGTATATGGCGATCATTGCTTGCTTACCAGCAACAGAAGTATCATGATAGACATCAACAGAATTTTCCGTTACTTAGAAAATTGGAAGCTGGGAATGCAGGGATTAAAAATGTGCAAGACACTCTTAATTTGTCCCGTTAATATGCGAGCCCAACTATTAGCACTTATAGATCATGAAATAAAAAATGCTAAAGCTGGTAAACCTGCTGGCATTATTGTAAAAGTAAATTCACTAAGTGATGCCCAACTGATTGAAAAATTACACGCTGCGGGAGCTGCGGGAGTAAAAATTGACATGATTGTGAGGGGTATTTTTTGCGCTGTAATTGAAGGTAAAAAAATTAAACAACCTGTAAAAGCAATCAGTATAGTAGATGAATACTTAGAACATGCCCGAGTAATTATTTTCCACAATTTAGGAAAAGAGAAAGTATTTATATCAAGTGCTGACTGGATGGTACGCAACCTGAATCACAGAATAGAAGCCGCTGTGCCTATTAATGATCCAATTATTAAGCAAGAATTAATTGATATTATCCACATTCAATTAAGAGACAATGTAAAGGCCAGAATACTCAATAGCGATTTAAACAACAACTACGTACCTTTCGCCGGAAAAAAAAGGGTAAGATCACAAATCGAGACCTATCATTACCTGTACAAGAAAAACAATACAGCCAGTGCGGTTAGCAGCAATTGATATAGGAAGTAATGCAGCAAGATTATTGATAGTGGAAATATCCGATAATAAAAATGGAGAGCCCCAATTCAATAAATTGAACCTAATTAGGGTTCCATTGCGCCTTGGATTTGACGTTTTTGAAAATGGAGAAATATCCAAGGAGAAAAGAGGAATGATCCTTCAAACCATGAAAGCTTATAACCACTTGATTAATGCCTATGAAGTAAATCATACCATTGTATGCGCAACCAGTGCCATGCGGGATGCTGCTAATTCAGCCGATATTATTCGCAAAGTAAAACTAGAAACTGGTCTAGAAATCGAAATCATCAGTGGCGACTTAGAAGCATCGATTATTTACGAAAATCATATTGCAGAACATATGAATACTGCTAATAGCTACTTGTATATAGATGTAGGTGGTGGCAGTACAGAGCTTAGTTTTCTTACCGATGGAAAGCTTGCATTTAAACAATCTTTTAATATCGGCACTATTCGTCTTCTAAAAGATATGGTTGACGAGCATAAATGGAATGAAATGAAAGATTTCATTAAAGCCAAGATAAAAGGCAACAAAAAAATGATTGCCATAGGTACAGGTGGTAATATCAATAAAGTTTTTTCTCTCAGTAAAAAGAAAGATGGAAAACCACTTAATCTTGAGTTATTGAAGGACTATTACAAAGAACTCTCCAGTTTTTCATTAGCAGATAGGATTAATATTTATAAGCTTAGAGAAGACAGAGCCGATGTAATTGTACCCGCCCTACAGATTTATATAAACGTAATGAGATGGGCTGAAGCCGATGAAATTTATGTGCCCAAAATTGGCTTAGCAGATGGACTGGTGCAGCATCTATACGCAGAACTTTTAAATAAAGACAATGGCATCATTCCAAGCAAATACATTTAACAATAACTTCTAGAACATCCACTACCGTTTTTACTAATTGAAGTAGCCCTCCCAACCCTATTATGAAAAAAATATTTATTGCGACAATTATTTTATTTTTCTTTCAGCTATCTAATGCACAAATGCCCAATAAAAGTTGGTGGACATTTGATTATCCCAATCACCGTTCACTCGATAGTGGCTTATTAAATCTCCGATACCTGAATGAATCATTTGCTGGTGAAAATGGCTTTATTAAATTAAGCAATAATGGCAATGCATTTGTTCATGGAGGTGGAAAAGAAATTCGTTTTTGGGCTTGCAATGGAGGCGGCCTGGCCAACGAATTCTCTGATGAGAAGTTAGATACGCTGTCAAAATTTCTTTCAAAAATGGGCGTTAATATTATTCGATACCATGGATCTATTAATCCACATGGTAAAGGCACTGATATTAATAGTGTAGACACCACCGAAGCAAATAATATATGGCGTTGTGTTGCTGCTATGAAAAAACAGGGCATCTATACAGTGATCTCTCCATTCTGGCCTCATAACGGGCATATGGGCGGATGGGTACCAGAAGAATGGGGAATTGATGGATACGCTGGTAAAGACGATTTATGGGCCGTAATATATTTTAATGATCGTTTAAAAAATGCGTATAAAAGTTGGGTGAAATATTTGTATACCACTCCTAATAAGTATACTGGTATTGCTTTGAAGGATGAGCCAGCAGTTGCAGTTATTCAAGTAGAAAATGAAGACGCTGTTTTTTTCTGGACAATGGCGGCAATTAAACCTGCCCTTTCTAAAATGATTGGCGACCAATTTGCTCACTGGCTAAATAATAAGTATGGATCTTTACAAGCAGCTACAAAATATTGGGAAGCAAATGCATCACTACCAGGCGATACCATTTCAAAGGGCATTGTTGCACTTTATCCTTTCTACCAAATAGCTTTATCAAAGAAGGAAGCAACAACCAGAAGGTTAACAGATCAGCTTGAATTTTATGCCTTAAAACAAAAATCTTTTTATGATGAGATGGTAAGTTATTACCGTTATGAACTGGGTTGCAAACAATTAACCAATGGCAATAATTGGAGAACTGCTGCACAAAGTAGGTTACTAGATTTAGAAAGATGGACCAATAGTAGTGCTGATATTATTGCAGTAAATAAATATTTTGATCCACAGCATAAAGGAGCTAATGATGGTTGGCGTGTTGATCCGGGTGATTTTTATGGTGCTCCTTCTGCCTTAAAAAACCCAGCTGATTTGCCTTTGAATATCAAACATATTGCTGCACATCCAATGATGATTACAGAGAGTGGCTGGAATCTCCCCAATAAATACCAAACAGAGGGCCCTTTGTTGGTAGCTGCTTATGGTGGGCTTACTGGTCTAGATGCTTTTTTTTGGTTCACCCCTACAGCACCTACTTACGAGAGGCAGTTGCATTTCCCCCATTTTAGAGTGCAGGAACAATATCCATTATCGCGATGGAGTAATTCCACCCCTGGAGAAATAGGTATGTTTCCAGCCAATGCATTAATACAAAGATTGGGTTATGTGAAAGAAACAATAGCAATTGAAGAATATCGTACTATGAGCAGCATGTTAAACAGGGAAATCCCTAAAATTTTTGAAGAGCAATCTTTCGACCCGAATAGAGATTTTATTAACCCAGATAAAGCAAATGAAGGAGTTGCTGAACTAGGGGCACTCAGTTTTTTAACAGGTGGCGTTACAACTTCATACAGATCTAGTAAAGACAGTACCTATTTACACGCAAAATTGAGCACACTTATCAATACTACTAACAAGACTGTCAAATCTATTACTGGAGAACAATTTTTAGATTATAACCAAGGTATTTTTATTCTTAACACGCCTAAGGCCAAAGCAGTGAGCGGTTTTTTAAATACACGAAAAACATTCTCGCTTGGAGAAGTCGTAATAACCAGCAATAACGAATATGCTACAATTGAGTTGGTGAGTATGGATGAAAAAAAATTGAGTGAGTCAAAAAAAATATTATTGCAAGTGGGTACAATTTTTAGGCCAACCAATTGGAAAGAAGAACCCGCAACTCGCACAATTGACAATAAAAAAATTAGTGGGTTTAATATTATTAATACTGGCAATATGCCTTGGCAGGCAATGCCATCAATAGGCAGTATTTCAATTCAAAATCCCTTTATACACAAAGCCACACAATTGGATGCAGCAGGATACCCAATTAAACAATTAAACCTCAATATCAACAAAGGAAAAATAAGTTTAGTACTACCATCAAACGCATTGTATATTTTACTAGAATATTAAAAATGACAGGTCTACTTTAATGAAGGAATATTTATTATTGCTGATTGGAGGTTACTGCCTTTTACTTCAAGTTTTATATCACCCAATTTTTCGGTGGACTGTAACGTAATCAGCAAGTGACCTTCAAAGGCCTTTCGCTTATTTTCTTTGAAGTTTTGCACATCAGATTGATTGCCATTGTCTATGCCAATAAGCTTGGCTGAACCTGTTACTGCAATGATTAATTCCTGTTGTGCGTCTGGAACAATAGTCCCGTTTTCGTCGGTTATGAACACATCAATTAAAGCAATATCTTCCCCATTGGCTTTGAGTTTTGTTGTAGTAGTTTTAAGTTGAATAGCTGAGGGAACACCTGCTGTTAGCAATTGTTGTAAGGTTGCTATTTTTCCCTTTATATAACCAGTCGCTTTTACCTTACCAGCTTTATACGGAAGCTCCCATTTTGCATAGTATAAATTCTTATCGACTGTTTTTTTACCAATGATTGAATCATTAATACTCAATTCAACTTCATCGCAATTGGAATAAATATAAATGGGCAATAAATATCCTCCATTCCATTTATGATTCCAATGTGATACTGCTTTACGTGGATGCCACTCACCTTCGGGAGATTTAGCGGTTTCAATAGCTATATGAACCACTGGATCTTTTGACCAATAACTTTTACGTAGGTAATATTCAGGTCTGCGATGTCCGGCCATATCAATGATACCTGCATCCCAACCTCGCTGAGGCCAGTTTCCTGCTTCACCTAAATAATCATACCCTACCCATACAAACTCTCCAATTATATAATCATGATCTCGCACTGCAAGCCAGTTTGCTGTATGGTGAAAAGTTTCTGTTCCCAACAATAATCGCTTGGAATATTTTTCTCTTTCGGGGGTATACATAGCATTGCCATTGTACCTGTCTATATAATTATACCCAGCAATATCTAGTAGCGAAAGAAACCCATTTAAATTAGCGTCTTCTATAAAATCTACAGCAGATGTTACCAAGCGAGTTGGATCTTCATCGTGACAAATATTTTGTAGTTTTTTTACCAGTTCTGTTCCATCTGGTGTTCGCTGATTTGGAATTTCGTTGCCAATACTATACATAATAACAGCAGGATGATTACGATCACGACGAATCATCGCCCTCAAATCTGTTTCTGCCCACTGATTAAAATACAAATGATAACTGTAAGGCATTTTTCCATACGTATTTTCGGTTGTGCCCCAAGGATATCCCTTATTCCATTCATCAAATGCTTCATCCATAATATAGAAGCCCATTCTATCGCATAAATCATAAAACTCTGGTGCAAATGGGTGGTGACTTAAACGGATTGCATTACAACCCATCTGTTTTAATCTTTCCAATCTGTTCTGCCATACTCCAATTGGCACTGCTACTCCTATTGAGCCTGCATCTTGGTGCAAACACACCCCTTTAATTTTTTCGGGAACACCATTCACCAACATTCCTTTTTCAGGCGTGAACTCAACTTTTCTAATACCGATAGTAGTTGAATAATCGTCAATTAATCGGCCATCATATACCAACTTGGTTTTAAGCGTGTATAAAGAGGGTGTATCTGTAGACCATAGTTGGGGGTTTTTGATTGAAAAAGTTTGGGCAAAATCATACTCGTTAAAATCACCGACTTTTTCTGTAGTTATTTCTCTTGCAACTTCAGTACCATTGGCGGTAAGAATGGTGCTTGTAATAGTAACTTCTTTTGTTATCCGCTTATTGCTACTGGTATTCCTTCTCCACCATTGGAAATCAGATTCTTTAAATGCGTTGGCAGTGATTTTATATTGTAATTTAACCACTGCTTGCGCTTTATTAACGGAAGGATAACTCACAAATACACCCGCATAATTATCAAAATGAATTTGATTGGTTGCTATCAACCAAACATTTCTGTAAATGCCCGAACCAGCATACCAGCGTGATGCAGGTTGAAGTGAATTATCAACCCGTACAGCAATGGTATTTTTTTCTCCTGCTTTTATAAATTCAGTCAAGTCATACTGAAAACTCGAATATCCATAGGGATACTGCCCTAAAAAATGACCATTGATATATACTTTGGAGTTCATATAAATACCATCAAATTGGATTACAATTCTTTTACCCTTCAATGAATCAGGCAACACAAATATTTTTCTATACCAGCCAATACCAGTTGGTAGAAAAGCCCCATTGCCACCAGCAGGATTATTCTGATTAAATTTACCCTCTACGCCCCAGTCGTGCGGCAAATCCAGTGAACGCCACTCAGCATCATCTAATAAAGTTGATTCAAATCCTGTTTTATCCTCCAGTATAAATTTCCAGTCTTTATTGAACTTTAGGGTAGTTCGTATTTTTGTATCTGGTGAGGATTGAGAAAATATTTTTTCTGGTAGCATCAATAAGAGCAGGCAATAAAAAAATATTTTTATCATGTTTTTTTTAATTGAGAGCGTAATAAAGGTCAACTAGTTATTTAAAAATTAAATTATTCGTATAAATATGCGCAATAGCACCATCGTAAGTACTGGTTATTTTCTTTCCGTGAATGAAAAAGTTTTCGAGTGTAATATTATCAATACTATTCTTATTGCCAAATCCCATCATTTGTGAATATGGATATACTTCTCCTTCTACGGAAATATTTTTAAAATATATATCTTGAATTTCCCCCCTTATAGTGTCTTTGGAATAAACAGAATGCAGAATTTTAAAATCAATTAACCAGCCTTTAGAATCTTCTACCCTTATATCTTCATAAAGTATATTTTTTACAACTGCACGATCTCCGTTGTGAATGGTAAAACTACCTTCCGGTCCTTCCACATGAATCAAATCACAATTCTTGAAAGTTATATTTTGAATGGTATCACAACGTGTTTCAAATCCAATTTCCAATCCATTGCCCCAAATGCCATTCCAAAAAGTAGAATTTTGAATAACTATATCTTTGGTATTAAATTCACTGAAAAATTTGGTATAATAGTTAACTCCAGATTTTATAGCAATACAATCGTCTTTAGTTCTAATAAAACACCTATTAACCAATACATTTTGTGAGCCAACAATATCAATGCCATCATCCCAATCACTGTCTGATACGATTTTTAAATTCTCGTAAACAATATTTCTACTAGCAATAGCTGCACAATTCCAATGCTTAGCTTCCGAAATTATAATTCCCTCTATAAGTACGTCTGCGCATTGGTTAATTTCTATAGGGCGGAATGCACCTTTTTCATACATGCCATTATCGAGTATACCGCGACCAATGATTTTAATATTCTTACCTTGAGATGTCATGAAACAACCTCTAACAATAGCCCCTCCTTCAATATAGACTGTTTGGTTGCTTTTAATAAAAACTTGACCGGGGTTGTGAATTTTTCCCTTTTCAAAAAAAACAACTTGCTTATCATTTTTATCTGGAATATTCACTTCCAAAGGATTGGCAAAAATAAAAAGAGGTCGTTTAATATTTTTATTAATTTCTACACTTAAATTCTCTGGCTTATCAATGGTAAAACTAATTTGATTTCTATATAATGCGGCGGTAATATTGTTGCTTCTGGGGCGAATATCAAAATTATAAATAGGAGATAAAAAAGTTACTTTAACAGTCGCCTTACCTTCAAAAGAAAAATAAGCTATTGCTGCTGTTCTTGTATGATAAACAAAAACAGGCTTGCCATTTACTTCCAACTCAAATTCCGGTGCAGCCATTGCTGCCGTAGGGGCTTCATACGTAACTAGTTGACCGGCTTTTGCAGAAACCAAAAAAGAAGTAAATAAGATGAGTACAAAAATTTTCATGTCCCTATTTTTAGTGTTCAGAATGGATAAGTCCTTTTATACGGATCATTGCTGCATGCTCCAACCCAAAGTTTGGTGGTAATTTTATTAGAATGCCATTGCCTTCAATGGTATAAGAAAGTGGAATATTATATTTACCATAAAGTAATATTTGAGCAGATGGAATAACTTTACAAGATGGTATAAAAAGAGTTTTATTGTTGGGCTTTGAAAATAAAAAAATGTAAAGATTATTTTGCTTTTGGGTAAACCTTAATGGAGTTCCATCGCTCAATTTTAATGAGGCAACCCTATAAGGATGGGTATCATAAATTCCTTCGCCGTAGATCTTCATCCATTTTCCAAGATCCATCAATCGTTGTAGTTGATTTTCAGGTATGGTACCATCTGCTTTAGGTCCAATATTCAGCAATAGATTTCCGTTTTTACTTACAATATCAATTAATAGCTGAACAAGCGCTGTGGAAGAAAGTAAATGAGCATCATTCTCTACTTGATTGTATCCAAAAGAGTATCCTATACCACGGCAGGTCTCCCATTTATTTTTTTCGATAGAATCCAATACCTGATATTCGGGTGTAGTAAAATTGGTAAGTGATTGATATTGTCCCCATCGTTCATTAATTACAGCATTGCTGTTGCTGTTAAATAGTTCTGCAAAAATATTAAGTAAGTCCCCATTTTTAGGATAGTTAATATCGTTCCATAAAATATCTGGTTTATAGTCGCGAATTAATTCTTTAAGGTGACCATCGGCATAAGCTGTATAGTCCTTAGATTTAGGCATGGCTTCAAAAAGATCTGGCCATAGGTTGGTAATAGGATCCTGATTGAAGGTCCAATCAAGACCACCAGAATAATAAATCCCGTATTTCAACCCTTTTTTACGCACAGCAGTAGCCAACTCACCTACAAAATCACGACTGCTATTAATGACATTTTTTGCCATAAATGGGTTAGCAATTTTAGAGGGGTATAGCGTAAATCCATCATGGTGTTTAGAAGTTAATACCACATATTTAGCACCGATTTTTGAAAATAAATTTGCCCAAGAAACTGCATTCCATTTTACTGTTTTATGCATCAAACTATCCTTGAAATAATAGTAGTTATAATTTTTACCATACACTTTTTCATGGTGAAGTTGAGTGGGAGACCCATTAATACGCAATGAATTTAAATACCATTCAGCATAGGGGTTTGACTTGTAAAAAGCCCTCCAATCTGTTACTTTATCAGGTGTAGTTGTTGGGGTTGCCCATGCAGGCACTGAATACAAGCCCCAATGAATAAATATTCCGAGCTTGGCATTTTTAAACCATTGTGGTGTTGCTCTTTTTTCCAATGATGCTGTATTGGGCAAATAAGTAGCAGATTGAGATTTCAATTGCCCCAAACAGAATAAGGTAAGAAACCAAAAAAGGAAAATTATTATAAGTCTAGCATTCATAATATTGATTCTGTTTATTTTAATAAGGGGAGGGACTCACACAGGTCCATCCGCCATCAACAACAATTGTTTGTCCCGTTATATGCTTAGAAGCTGGTGAGAGTAGGAATAGTGCAGCATTGGATATATCACTCACTTTTGCGGGTCTTCCCATAGGAGTGATGCGACTCCAAGTGGCATGGTATTCTGGATCCTCGCTGGTTCGCTCTGTTTCAGTTGCACCAGGTGCTATTGCATTGATATTAATTTGATGCGGAGACAATTCAATTACTAGACTTCTGGCAAGCATTTCAAGGCCAGCTTTGGTCATTCCATAAGCAGCCAATTGCTGGTGAGCTTGGTGGCCTGTAACACTGCTCATAAATAAAATACTACCCCCAGTTTCTTGTGTTTTCATTTGTTTGGCTGCTGCTTGCGCTAAAAAAAAACTGCCACTCAAATTTAAATTCATTACTTTTTGTAAAGCGGCGGGTTGATAGGTAAAAAAATCATCAAAAAGGGTGATGCCTGCATTGGCAACCAGCATGGATAAATGTCCATATTCTTTTACAGCAGTTGCGACCATTTGCTCAATAAAAATAATATCGGCAGCGTCTCCTGCCATTGCTGTACAAATACCACCAGATGAAACAATTGAACTGGCTGCTTTTGTTGCAACAGATTCATCAATATCATTTAACACTACAGCTGCACCTTGCAAAGCCAATTGGCGAGCAATTTCAAACCCAATACCTACACCAGCACCCGTAACAAGGGCTACTTGATTTATAAATGGCAAATTCATATAGTAATATTTATTGTATTAATGTGAATCTCTTGTTACTTCAGACCCAGACATTCCTTTTAGAAAATCTAGATCAGCTCCTAAATGTGCTTGCTCCACGTGCGTCTGATAAAGATAGGTATACCCCCTAGATGCGGGAGTGAAAGTAGTACTCCACAATTGTTTTCTGCTTACCAATTCTTCCTCACTAATTTCTACATGAAGGGATCGATTGATTACATCTAGCGTAATGATATCACCATTCTTCACCAAAGCAAAAACCCCACCCAATGCAGCTTCTGGAGATATATGCAGTACCACAGTTCCAAAACCTGTACCACTCATTCTTCCATCACTGATTCTAACCATATCGGTAATGCCTTTGTCGAGTATTTTTTTGGGAAGCCCCATATTTCCTACTTCAGGCATACCAGGATATCCTTTCGGCCCTACATTTTTCAATACTAGAATACAGTTTTCATCTACTTCTAATTCGTCACTATCAATACGCGCTTTATAGTCCTCTATATTTTCAAAAACTACTGCTTTACCTGTATGCTGCATGAGTGCAGGAGTAGCTGCAGATAATTTTAATACAGCACCATCGGGGCAAAGATTACCCTTTAATACAATTACACCCGATTGCTTATTAAAAGGCATTGAAACCGTACTAATTACATTCTCATTATAACTATTGTGCTGTTCATAGTTTTCAGCAATTGTTTTGCCATTCACTGTAATACAATCGTTGTGTAAAAACTGTTTCAACTCTTTTAAAACAGCCGGTAATCCGCCCGCATAAAAAAGATCTTCCATAAAATATTTTCCTGAAGGTTGAAGGTTGGCAATCAAAGGAATATTGGCCAAGCCTGTATCAAAATCATCAATGGTAAGTGGCACCCCGATGCGACCTGCAATTGCGGTTAAATGAATAACAAAATTGGTAGACCCGCCGATGGCTGTATTCGCCATGATGGCATTCTCAAAAGCCTTGCGAGTAAGGATATCTGTAGGTCGCATATTTTCTCTTACCATTTCTACAATACGCATACCTGATAAATGAGCCAAGACTTTTCTGCGAGAATCAGCAGCAGGAATAGCAGCATTTTCAGGTAGTGACAAGCCCAATGCTTCTATCATACAAGCCATAGAAGAGGCTGTTCCCATCACAGCGCAATGGCCTTGACTACGAGCCATACAAGCTTCTGTTATTTCAAATTCTGCATCACTCATTTCACCCGAGCGATTGGCATTATCAAAACGCCAAACATCTGAAGTTCCAAGATCAGTACCCTTATATTTTCCGGTAAGCATAGGACCGCCTGATACCACAATGGTTGGAATATTTACACTGCATGCACCCATTACCAAAGATGGCGTTGTTTTATCACAGCCACAAAGCAATACAACTCCATCCATCGGATTGGCTCGTATGGATTCTTCAACATCCATACTGGCTAAATTCCTGTACAGCATGGCAGTGGGCTTAATAAGTGTTTCGCCCAACGACATCACTGGAAATTCTACCGGAAAACCACCTGCTTCATAAATACCATTTTTAACAGATTGGGCCAACTCTCTAAAATGGGCATTGCATGGGGTTAATTCACTCCAAGTATTACAAATACCAATTACAGGTTTTCCTTTAAATTCATGCGCAGGAATGCCTTGATTTTTCATCCAAGCACGGTAAATAAATCCATCCTTTCCTTTTTTTCCGAACCAGTTACTACTGCGTAATTTAATTGACATAAGAATGCATTATTTTTTGTGGTTACTATTCACCAATTCAATATCTCTATAACTGCTTACAATACTATTTTCACCAGTCTGCATTTCTGCCACCAGCGCATATTTACCAATACTATTTGGCAAATCCACCCTCAATATAACACGAGTTTGTTGAAGTGGCAATACTTCATATTGGTTTTTTTTACTCCAAATGATATTGTTACCCTGCATTAAATTCAACCTTATATTATTGCGTTGAAGTAATTTAGTATCATTTGTAATAAATAAAGGAATATCAACAGCAGTTCCATTGGGATTATCGAGGGAAATTTGTGTATTCCAATAATCTATACTTATGCCCAAGGGAGCAAATGCACTGGGTATATATTTCAAGAAAAAAGAATCAAACCCAATATGATCAACATCTATGAGATTATCGCTTGTTTCTCCTGTGGGAATGGAATAATTTAATCCAAAGGGATATATTACACCTATGCAAGTACGCAATGATCGCCAGTACTCGGTTACTGCTGCCAAATATTTTGCATATAATTCACGACGCTGATCTGCTGTTGCATCCGCCCCCAGAACAGCATCATAAAAATTTTTTGTGAGGGTTGTGGGTTTACCATTTCTATTCAGCCAGAGATAAGAGTATTCGTTTATAACAACAGCCTGTTTCCAATACCAGTTCAGCGGTAATTCTTTGAATGCATACTGGTAAGGCAAATAAAAAGTAGAGGGAACTTTTGGATGTTTGGGTATATCTGCCAATGTAAATGGAAGTGTATTTTGTTTCCTATCATTCATCTGTTCTGTCCCTTTTACATAAGCTTCAAAATAAGGATGGGCTTCACGTATATCAGTAGCTGATACGGGGGGCGACCAGCCATTGTCCCATGGCCGATCAGAAAAATCTAATTTTCGTACCATTGAAATGGCTTTTCCAATTTCGGGCGACCAGGTTTCGTTTTGTGCATCCCAAACCACTACACTGGGATGATTCCATCTTTCTTGCATCCAATGTGTAAATTCATTGGCAATATGTACCGCTTTCACTTTCGTTTTTACAATGCCCCACTTTTTAAAGGGATGATTTTGCACATCAGATATATCCCCAAAATCAGGCTGAAAAGCTGACCATAAAGGGAATTCATCAAATACCATCATACCCACTTCATCTGCGATATCATACCATAATTCTGGAGCTGCTGAAATACAAAACCTAACCCCATTCATACCCATTTTTGCATAGCTGGTAAAGAGTTTCCGAACCCATGCTTTATCCCAAGGTTGTTGCGCACATAGCGAATCTTCAAAAAATCGATGAATGGCAAAATTAGTCCCTCTAATATAATAAGGATCCCCATTTAACAAAGCGCGGTTGGTAAAAGCTGTATCTATCTTGTAAGTACGCATTCCAAATCGGGTAGTATAGGAATATTGTTCATCAGAAAGCTTTAGGATATATAAATTAGGATTTTCTGGCGACCACAGTTTACAATCAGTTATTGGAACAATAATTTCTGTACTATTAATTTTGCCCTTTTCAATTTGTTGTATTACGATATTTTTTGAGACGATTATTTTTCCCGTCCCATATTCATATAAATTCAACGTTAGAGGCAGGGTATTATTTCCAGATTGATTACTGGTGGTTTCCATTATTATTCGCACCGATTTACACTCAATATTAGGCACAACTTGTGTTCTAATTAAATAAGTCGATCCACTCAAAATCAATTCAACCCGGTCATATATGCCCGGCGGATATCGTTGACGCTCTGCCTCACCTCCACTTAATACGGTATCGGGTACATTACTGATATATGCACCTACCCTAATAACCAATTCATTCAACTGGTTATTCCCTTTTAAAAATGGGGTAATATTAAAATATCCGGGAGTAAAGTTTAAAGGATTTTCGCCTATCTCTTTTCCATTTAAAAATACTTTTGATCCGTACATGGCTTTGAATATTTTTAGCCTAGCCATTGCTGGAATATTTCCTTTAATAGAAAATTTTTTTCTATACCAAAATGCCTCTCTTGAAGCGGAGTAGACACCAATATTTTTAAAATTGGTTTCTTTATCATTCACAATTCCAGGCACCAAAATCTTGTTGAAGTATTTAGTGGGTTGCTTATTAAATTCACCCTCAGCTATCTCCCATTGGCCATTTAAAGAAATGGTTTCACCAAACTCTTTGCTATAAATACTGTCATTAAATTTTTTATCTTCACTTAGCTTGGCTTCATTTGTAATAGCGGCTGGTGGCAAATGAATTTGCCCTTTTAATACATTAGCATGAATTAAAAAAAATGCTGCCAATAATAAAATTAGTTTGACTTTTTTCACGAGCGTTTTAAAATTTATACTATTATTCATATTCAATCACCACTTTTTGGGGATACAGTCCATTTAAATTAAAATCGATATACTTCGATTTTTCTATCGCATTTACCTGAAACAAAATGGATTTTTGATTCACAGAAACCGACTTTACATTGCGTAAATTTTTGGGCAAAAGAAAATGTCCTTTTAGTGAATCACCACTACCTGTTATGGTGGCTGTAATATTTTTTTTACCTACATTGTTTTTATATTGATACGCAATGTATCCATTGGAAGCAGGAAGGTTAACGGTAATATTAACGGAGTCAATTCCAGCAGCAGTCCACCTTGGCGATAGCAATACTTTATCAAAACCAAGTCCATTATTTTTTGCACCTGCTAATCCCTCAATAAGAGCAGCCATACCATTTGCCGCAGCCCAATTATCAGGGCCTCCAAAGGATTCACCTTTGGGCGCAATATAAAAAGGCTGATTGGCCAATGTAATTCCTGCAATGCAATACATACCTCCTTCTAATGGTGCACCAAATTTTAAAAATGCAATTTTTTTATCTGGAAAGGGGTTATCAATTACTGCCCAACAAACGCCCACTTTGGTTGATTTAAGATTTGGCCCATACCATGCAACCCCACTACGTTCTGTTTTTAATGTTGGAAACCACCAGTTAGATACTTCTTGATTTTTCATGAGGTATTGAGATGCTTCAGAGCCATCGCTGTACAAAAAAGTGATGGAGCCCGCAACATTGCTTGGCTTATTATCGGAGGATGCGTGTAAAAGATAAATAGCTCCTGCAAAATCATTGATGGGCTGATCTAATTGTCGCGGAAAATTTTTATTAGTAGACACTGCCATTACTGATCTGCGTTGGTTGCTATCGGGATTAATAACAGTGAATGGAATATTTTTAAATACTTGGTTGCCAACAGGTAGCCCCCTCATATCATTACCAGCACCAGTTGCCGTCATCCAAGGGAAAGATTTTTCACCCCCTTTATCCCATAAATCCATATTGGCATTGGCGGTGATATCTACAGATTTAAAAGTGGGTGGTGATGGAGGTAAGGGTATAGATCCAGTGTAAGAAAACCATATTTTATCTTGGTACTTTTTTCCCAAATCCAGCAGTCGATACAATATATCCGCCCCATAATCTTCGTATCCATTTTCGAATGCACCTTTTGCCAATTCGCCAATGGCGTGACCAGCAATACCCCCATTCATATACTGCCACTTCTCGTCGTGACCACCAAATCCTTTTTCAAAAGGAGGGTAAATGGAATACCATTCACCAGGAGACCCGATGGGTAAATTTTTTCTTAGCTTTTGATAGGTTTCAATAATTGATTTATTTATTTCTTGTGGCAATCCCCGATTAATGGAATACATATTGCCTTGTGCAATTTGTGATTTTTCATCTACGCCTAAATTGCGTTTAACCAAGGGATCCTCGTCAATAAAATGGGTAAAATAATGTCCATTCCAACTCAATGCTATTAAATTTTTCAAAATAGCAGCCCCCCTGCTTTTATACAGTGCCGCTCGATCCATCTCTCCTACAAATTCATACATTTCGGCCAATTGATTGCAAGCTTCGTAGTAGCCTGTATTATCGCCAAAAAAAATACCGTATTTGGTTTTGCCAGGAACAATAACCATGGTGTGACTCACAGGTGCTGGCGGAGTATATTCATCATCTACTTGAAAATCCCAAGAGTCGATGCAATAGGGACGTTTGAGCAATTCAAATTTTTTACTCCATCGAACGGTATCAGTATAGCAATAGTCGAGCGCCATTGCGGCTGAAGCAAGTGTTTTTTTCATCCAAGCAATATCTCCACTGGCTCGCCAATGTTTGTAAAACATATTTACATAGTTGTAATCGGAATGATTATCAACAGGCTGGCGGACAAAAAACAAGTCTTTATCCTTTTTAAAATACCCAATTGGGTCATACGCCGTTTCAAAATATTCTGCGTTCCCCATACCGCCTCTATAGGTTGAAACAAAACTCCAAATCATTCCATCTGGGCTTTGTGTTTGGCGAAGCAAATCGGTTAAGCCATTACCATAAGGAACAAAATATTGAATTCCATTCATTACATTATTATTATCTAAATCCCATGGCACAAACATCTTATAGGAACTGTCTTTCCACTTCATTTCAAAATAGCCTTTTCTTTCCTCGTTAATCATGCCATTATACAAAATTTTAAAAAGCGATGACATTTTTCCACCATCCTCAATATGGGTTTCGGTTTTCAATAAAAAATTATTGGCAGCCACTACTTTTCCTACTTTGTTCAATAAGGAAATGGATTGCATTCCCGCTGCACCACCCGCACTAAAAGAAATATTAGGTGCGGCTTCCATACGAATATATTCCCTGCCTTTGCCATCTTTTACTACAATAGTACCAGCACCTAAGCATAGAAACGACACTTTATCTAATGGCTGGTATTCAACAGCTTTTGAGGCAAAAATAATTTGCGAATTGGCTTGCGCAGGTACACTAGTAAAACAGCAGGTTGTGATCACCAGTAAGATGATAGCAGAATATAAAAATTTTAGCATGGAAGCAGCGTTAAGATGTTAAATAAACAAAAAAACTATGGAAACACTGTGCCGCACTGTGCTTAAATAGCCAATATTGGGGATGGTTTATTCAAAAATCATCACTTCATTGGTATTGATACGATGTATCCGTAACAGACCACCTTGCGCCAGTTCTTGCCAATGGTAGCCTTCATTAGAACTCTGTACCAGTTCATTGGCTGGCTTTGAATTGAACCAAATTTTAGAAGGCTTTTTGGTAAGTCTAATTATTTCTATGCCTTTGTGGTGATAGATTTTATACAATATTTTAAGTCCCAAAGGTTTTTCTTCATGGTCGGGTCTTTTATAGGGACTATTTGGATATTGAACCATTTGAACAACAGAAGTGGAGGATACAATATGGTCTTCATCTGCTGGAGCCAATACTGGCATTGCAGCAAAAGCATTTAGGTAGTGGCGAATATAATCTCCATAGCCATCCGAAAGCCAATGATCATCATTAAGGTATTGGTTTCTACCCTTTGCATCTACCATATAAGTGGCCCAGTTAAGCATGCGTATGGCATTCTCTTTATAAGTGCTATCGCCAGTTAATTGCATATACTGAAGCTCTGCTGCTGCTTGGCGCGCAGAGTGACTATTGCCGGGCATCTGATAAGCAGTTTGTTCATTAATTACAGTAACCCCATACTTATCCCATTTTTTGTTCCCTACTTTTTCATAAACCCAATCAAATATATTTTTCACTTCGCTTTTCCAGTTGGGGAAGTATTCGGGATGGTTCATTATAAACTGCGCAAATGTAATGGCATTAATTTGGGTATCACTCCAGCCGACAATATCTTCAAAAAAAGGGCCCCAACGATTGTTTTTAAGTGGATATTTCTTCATCCATTGCAACAGCATGTCCACTGCTTTTTTATACGCAATGGTATTGCCTTTTTTCAGCTCAATTAGTGAGAGAAGGAGTTCAATGGTTCCACTCCAGTTGGTGGTATAAGCACTAAGAATTACTTTTTCATTTTTACCATTCGCATCTTTTATAACTCCATTTGCTCCAAGTAATGCATGAACTTTGAAGGGAAGTGGAGAATGATCAACATCCCCTGGAATTATATTTTCAGTAAGTGTATTGGCAATATCTATGGCTGAATTTAGGTATATATTGGTAGGGGTTTGACCGTGACTACCATTGCCCAATAACTTATACAAATACAACAATTCATTTGCAAATGAACCTGCTTTATCAGGTTGGGTATAATTTCTGCCAATTACCATATCGCCATCGTATTTACCCGCATAGAGTAGCGTATTGTAGGGATAAGGAATATTAGGCCATATTGCATTAGCAGGTGAGAGACTATGGCTGAGGTAATAATCGGCAATGAATCGCATATTTTCTACCAGCCTTTCATCGCCAGAAAACTGATACAGCAATCTCCATGAATTCAAAGCCATTTCAAACTGTGAACCTGCAACACCTCTTTTATCGTTTACACCTTCATTCCAAACCTGGTGATTCATATAATAAGGAAGCCCATTAAGATCTGTCCGCATGGTATCCCAAAAGTGCCATACACGCGTAACGATATCGGTATATGCTTTTCCTGGATCTGAATGATTCCAGGCGATAATTTTTCCAGCCAGATCAGTTTTAATTGGATGGTATCCCAATTGTTCGGGTTGAGCATCTCCTATTTTACAAAAAATTACTGCAATAAAAATGGCGGTTAATTTGATGATTTTACTCATAACAGTATTTGATCATTTTAAGTTAGCAATAATTCTATAATTATAGGCAGTACAATTATCTCAAGTTTATCCTTGATACCTGCGCATCAACTGACCTTTACTATTGGTTTCAATTTTTAGTATATTACCTGCAAGTGGTTCTTTTATTCTCTCTGTTTCAGATAATTCTATTTTTGAAGTAGTAATATAAAGTGTAGATAAATCAGCTCCCCCAAAACAACAACTGGTAGGATGGGTAACAGGTAAATCAATAGCAGCTATTCTTTTTCCTTGATCATCAAACTGCAATATTTTACTACTGCCCCATATGGCTACCCAGAAATTACCAGCAGCATCCATACAAAAGCCATCGGGGAATTCATCTTTTTCAAATTCAATAAAATTGCTGCGATTAGAAATAGAGCCGTCTTTTAAGTTGTAATCGTATTGATACATTACTTGCCGCACAGTATCTACAAAAAAGAACTGGGAACCATTGGCGCTCCAGTCCATTCCATTACTCAGCATCAGTTCATTTTCAATACATTGAACGGTATGGTCACTGCTCAATTGAAAGAGTTGGCCAATAGGTTTTTGTCCATCGAAAGTCATGGTGCCCGCCATAAATTTACCCAATGGATCTACTTTACCATCGTTAAATCTTGTCTCAGGATAATTTTCTTGGGGGTTATTAAAAAAAATGACGGGTATATTTTCTTCTATTGAAGTAAAACCAAATCCTTGATGGGCGGCAAATACAATTCCTTCTTCTTGTCTAAGCGCCATAGTGCCAATGGGCTGGCCAATATTTTTTTTTTGAAATATACCTGTTGTTGGATCGCCTTTGTAAAAATCACCAGCGAATATATCAACCCAATAAAGGGAATTGGTTTTATTGTCCCATATAGGCCCTTCCCCATGTTCAATATTTAAATTGAAGACTGTTTCAACAAGCATCGGTATAAATTTTATATGGTTAATTAAGATCTTCCAACAATAGGTTCAATAAAAATTAATTCGTCTTCATTTTTCGGTCTCAAAAAATCAAAATCACAACCCTCATTGGCCTGTAATACTTCACGAATATACAATGCCGGATAACCGCGTTTGTGTTTAGAAATAGGGAGACTGAATGTAGATTTTCTTTGTTCCAATTCATGCTCACTAATTTCTAGGTGAATGGTTCTGTTAGCAATATTGATGGAAATAAAATCACCATCTTGAATGAAGGCAAGGTTACCGCCCATTGCGGCTTCTGGTGCAATATGAAGAATTACGGTACCAAAGCTGGTTCCACTCATGCGCGCATCACTGATGCGAACCATATCTTTTACCCCCATTAATTGTAATTTTTTAGGAATCGGAATCATCCCCCATTCTGGCATGCCTGGTACTGCTTTAGGTCCTGCATTTCTCAACACTAAAACAGTAGAAGCATCTACGGGTAAATCGGGTAAATCAATTCTATTCAGCATATCATCATAATGATCAAATACCAATGCCTTACCCCGATGATTTAGTAATTCAGGAGACGCAGCAGCTACTTTTAATACCGCACCCAATGGAGCAATATTACCAGTTAAAATTGCGATGGTAGGAGCTGCTGTTAATGGATGAGACAGCGGATATACAATGTCTTTACTAGCAGGTTTAATATGTGCAAGTAAACTGTTTAAGGTTTGGCCAGTATAAGTAATTACACTGCCGTCTAAAATCGAATTCAATGCAAGTAAAACAGCGGGCATTCCACCTGCTGCATCAAACTCATCAATAAGTTTGGTTCCTGCTGGTTGTACATTGGTAATGCAAGGAACTAGTTTGCCAATTTCATTAAAAACGGTCGGGTATAAATTAATATTCAATCTACCAGCAATGGCAGTAAGGTGCAATAGAGCATTGGTAGATCCACCCAGTGCCATTAACAGCGCTACTGCATTTTTAAAAGCTGCTTCCGTTAAAATAGTTGCGGGTTTAAGATCTTCTATTACCATTTCTACCATTCGTTTACCCGCATTGCGAGACATATCCATCCTCAATTCACTGTCCACCGCCAAAGTACTTAAACCCAGTGGCATTAATCCCAAAGCCTCCATTAATCCATTCATAGTAGATGCGGTACCCATGGTATTGCAAGAACCAAAACCACAACTCAATTGCTTGCCAATTTCTTCCCATTCCGCATCATCAATTGTTCCTTTTCTAAGTTCATCCCAATATTTCCAAAGATCTGTTCCACTACCAAGTCGCTGTCCTTTATATATGCCCACTTTTTTGGGGCCTGCATTCAATTGAATGGTTGGTAGATTGGCACTTACCGCACCCATTAATAATCCGGGAACGGTTTTGTCACAATTTCCTAGAAGCACTACTCCATCAATTGGATAGGATCGTAAATTTTCTTCTACGTCCATTGAAAGTAGGTTTCTATACAGCATGGCACTGGGTTTCATCAACTCTTCACCCAAAGTTATTACTGGAAATTCCAAAGGAATACCGCCTGCTTCAATAATACCTTCTTTTACTTTTTCTGCAACAAGGCGCAAGCTCATATTGCAGTTATTCAATTCACCCCAAGTATTGGCAATTCCAATAATGGGTTGACCGTGATAATCATCCATATTTATCCCACTAGCACGCAATGCCCCTTTGTGTAATAAACCAGTTTCATTGGCACCATAAAACCATTGGTGACTTCTTAATTTTTTTTTCATTCAAACAAATATTTTATAAAAATACGCTTACTTTATTACCGCTATTGTGATGTAATTTAAGAACACCTCCAACGGGCAAAGCCGTCCAACTAAATCCTTCATCAGCATTATTTTTTGTTTCTTTAATTATTCTACCATTCACTTTTACAGCGACTGGTTTTTTCTTCAGTCGCAGTACCGCGCTTGAAGAAATATCAAAAGTAGTAAAGTCAATTTGCTTGGTACTGTATTCTATTTTTTGAATCACGGAACTCGATTTAAGCAAATGATTTTCACCTACGGGCGCCCATTCCGGTACAGCAGCAATGCCTTCCATAAAGTGACGAATATAATCGGTATAGCCATCACTGAACCAAATTTCACCACCCCATGAATGTCCTACTTGTATTACACCATCTGGCTCGGCCATATAAGTAGCGTGATTAAAATATCGCATGGCTTCTTCCTTAAACCATTTATCGCCAGTTCGCTCAAACCACATGGCACAAATAGATGCATAGCGAGCGGTATGACTGCCCATGGGTTGATAACAACCCGTTTGTTCATTAATGGCATTCATACCTTTCTCACCAAAAGTATTTTTAACCCACCATATTAATGAAGGAATTGTGGTGTGAATATCATTATCTAAAGCCGGATATTTTATTAAATACCGAGCAAATTCCATTGGGGAATTATTCACACGGTTTAAGTTAATTGGATCCCAGCGAATGTCTTCAAAATATCCCTTCCAAATAGCGGTTTTTATAGGTCCTTCAACTGAATAAAGCCAATCCATAACTATTTTAGTGGTACTACTGTATGAATTACTTCTAATGTCTGATAACTGTATTGTATTTTTAATACGAACCAATTCGTTCAGCAATCGAAGATTTTCTACTATATGTGAAGTATACTGCTCTTCTACTTCGCCCGTTTTGGCTTTTACTCTAAACGGCCAGGGGGAAGTAATGGCAAGGGTTTGCCAGTTAATTGTATTCCCTTTATTCGTACCAATACGTACATGCTTTGCCAATGCATCGGCACAATCCAAAGCTGCTTTCAAATATTTCTTATCGTTGGTAATTTGATAAAATCTTAAATAGCCCATACCCATTTCACCAATTTTATCAACTTCTAAAGAGTAAGAACCATCTCCCCTTCCCCTATTTTCATCGGTTACGGCGGTATCAAATCTTGACGCCCCATCGTAAAGTGCTTCACCTGCCTCAGAACTGGCATATGGCACATTTGCCCATACCCAATCTGCTGGAGTAGTACCCATTGTAATCTGATGATCAAGTCCCGCTTTTGTAATAGTAATCATTGTAGTATCACCCGTGAAATTGTACCAGTCAATAGCAAAACTCTGAACCATTCCAGCATTTACACAAATAGGATTATGTGGCCAAGTTGATCCCACAAATCCCCCTTTCCCATCTCTATACATAGAGCAATGGGTAATATATAGTGGTAATTTATTGGTGGGACTATTCGGGCATTTTTTCCAAAAGTCCACCGCCAATTTAACTGCTTTACTATATGAAGCCCCAGGTTGATTTGGTTGGTAACGAGCGAGTAGCTTACCATTTTTATCTAAGTTCACTTTTGCTCCACACATAGTATCTACTTTGTATTGCGAATACCCAAGTAGCGTAGAAAACAAAAAGGCGAGGCATAAAAAATAATTTTTCATATATCATTTTAGTTTTTAAAAAAGTTTTAGGGTAAAAGTTGTTTGAGTTAATTATTTGATATCTATGATGGCACTCTTTACAGTAATTAATTCAGCATTCTGTTTTGCTTGTTGCTTATATTCCCATAGTGTAATGAGGATGGTACTTAATAATACCAGCACCCCACCTATTACGGAGAGTATGCTTAGTTTTTCGCCTAAAAAGACGACCGCAATGGGTAGTCCGAAAAAAGTAATTAGAAAATTAGAGAGTGCCACTTGAATTGCTTCGAGATTTTTCAATGCCTTAAAAAACAATATCATTGATAAAAAATTATGAAATACGGTAAGTAAAATTAGCCCTACCCAAGTGTTTGTGGTAAAGCTGGGAAAGTGTGCAATTATATTACCCTCATAGTGCCACACAAATGGAAACAATAGTACAATCATAAAAATATAACTATAAAAAAGCATTTCCATTTCTGTGTATTGATTGGCAATTTTTTTACACATGGTGTTGTAAAATCCACTACCAAGAATACCACTGAAAATAAGCAGGTTACCGATAATGTACTGGGTATTTGTATCTACGCCTAAAATATCTTTCATTGAACAAAGAGAAACGCCAATGATGGCAATAAAGAAACTCAACCAACGAAGCCCATTCATCTTTTCTTTTAATAAAGCAACCGCCAACAGTGCAGATACTACTGGTAAAGTGAGACTAATAATAGACCCATTGCTAGCTGTAGATTGTTGCGTACCAATGGTCATTAATACCTGTGCAGGAAATTGTCCCACCAATGCAAGTAGTACAAAAATTTTCAAATCACTCAGTTTTCTATTTTTGTTTTTTCGAATATCTTTATACACAAAAGGCACCATAAAAAGGGTGGCTATTATCATGGGAATAAAAACCGTACTAAACGCTCCTACCTGATCCTGTACCAATTTAATGCAGGTAAATTGAAGCGACCACATTAAATTACATGCAAAAAGTGCTGTCCAAGATAAAAGAGATTTTTTCATATAAGGCTATTTCTACTATTCCTAACTCTAAATCATTCTACTAATTTAGAAAATCGATATGTATTAGTTTAAAAATATTGATATTTTGTAACCAAATATATGATAATTTCGTGTACGATTTTTTTATACCGAGAACTACCCTTTTAATTCAATTAAAAAATGGCAAAAAAATTTGATCAACAACATATATTAATCACTGGTGCAGCCAGGGGTATTGGCTTTGAGATAGCCCTCCAATTTGCAAAAGAAGGAGCCATACTTTCTTTGGTAGATTTTAATGAACCCAATTTGGCCACTGCGGCAACTGCCCTAGAAGCCCTTGGCAACAAGGTATACCCTTATCCAGTTGACATCTCAAATCGCACAGCAGTTTATCAAATGGTGGAGCAGGCCGAGAAAATACAACCCATTGATATTTTAATTAACAATGCGGGTATTGCCTCAGAGAAACCGTTTTTAAATATTGAAGAATCGGAATGGAATCAGATTTTATCAATCAATATAACGGGTATGTTTCATGTTTCGCAAGCGGTATGTAAATATATGGCGGTTAGAAAGAAAGGAGTAGTGGTTAATATGGCCAGCAAAAACGGATTAGATGGTGAATTTGGCTACACACACTACAATGTATCAAAGGGAGGAGTGATTATGCTTACTAAAACAATGGCATTAGAATTGGCGCATTTGGGTATTCGGGTAAATGCGGTTTGCCCGGGGTATATTCAAACACCTATGAGCATGGAAATAGATCCTCCTGAGTTTACGGCTCAATTTGTTCACCAATATATTCCACTGAATAGACCCGGAAAAGTTCAAGAGATAGCACCCATATTCCTGTTTCTTGCAAGTGAGGACAGCAGTTTTATAACGGGACAAGTGATTATTGCAGATGGCGGCCAACTAGCAGGGCAAAAGCCGGGAATTGATCTCCTAACTAAAATCAACATTGGGTAGCTGTATTAAAGGCAGGCGAGTTACAAATCCAATATGGCTGTTGATCCTCGCTTAAAATGCTGTATCATAGTTTTTTTCGCCAGTTCAAGGTCCCTATTTTTTATAGCTTGTAGAATCATCCTATGCTCTGTATCCGTTTCTTTATAGTCATCCATGAAAATAGCAGTCTTGCCCAATTTGGCATGAAAAAGTGGAATATGACTCATTCTATAAATCGAAATAAGCTTGGAATTGCCAGAGGATTCCAATAAAGCTTCATGAAATTTGATATCCGCTTCACAAGCCCCTGCTAAATAACCCTGTTGAGACATTGTAGTGAAATCTTCACAAATCTGATCTAATACCGCCAATTCTGCATCTGTTATTCTTTGAATCAAAAGTTCCAATGCTCCAATTTCTAAAATCTGCCGAAGCGACCTTATTTCTTCTACATCTTCCATGGTTAATCCAGCAACAAAATATCCTCCCTTTTCCCCCTCTACCAATAAACCCTCTCCTAAAAGTCTTGTAAGGGCTTCTCTAATTGACATTCTACCTATTTCTAGCTTCTGCGCCCAAGCGTCTTCCTTTAACCTTGTATTGGGTAAAATTTGACCAGAAAGAATTTTTTTACGAATTTCAGAATAGGCTTTTTTAGCAAAAGAATCGTTTTTCATATTTTCGTATACGTTTTATATATATTTTTGTAACCAGTTTCAAATAGTTAATAAAAATAAGCTTTTTCATGACTACTCAACCCAATTCATCCGCATCACAATCTATTTTTCAAGAAGCCAGTCAATTTATTGCTGGTGGTGTTGTATCCTTAAATAGAAAAGTATCACCGAATATTGTTTTTAAGAAAGGCAAAGGAAGTAAAATTTATGATATTGATGACAAGGAATATATTGACTATCATGCTGGTTTTGCGCCTTATTTATTGGGTCATAATTACAGCCCCATCAATGATGCAGTCATTGAAATTTTAAACCAAGAATGGTCGCTAATAGGTAGTGGAACCAATGCACTTGAATTAGAATTGGCAAGTCTTGTTTGTAAGGCAGTTCCATCATTGGAATTAATTCAAGTAACCAATACGGGCAGTGAGGCAACGGCGCATGCCATCCGCCTCAGTCGCGCTTATACAGGCAGAGAAGATATTATTTTAGCTGTTGGAGGTTACAATGGTTGGCACAATGAAGTATCACGAGCAGTGATGCCTTCTTTAGCGCAATTGGGATCTAGGGTTTCTCCAGGCGAATATCCTTTTGTGCAAATGTCCGCTGGTATTCCAGAGAATACAAAAAGAAGGGTTCACTTAGTAAATTATAATGATCTTGCTTCTATAGAATACCTGATGAAAAGATTTCCAATAGCCTGTGTTTTGGCAGAACCTGTTTTACAAAATGTAGGCGTTGTTTTGCCGCAAGAAGGTTATTTAAAAGGATTGATTGATTTGTGTGAAAAAAATGGAACCGTTTGTATTTTTGATGAAGTAAAAACTGGTTTTCGTTCCGCATTAGGAGGATATCAAAGTGTAGCTGGAGTGAAGCCACATTTATCCGTATTCGGCAAAGCAATCGCCAATGGATATCCACTGGGTATAGTAGGTGGTAAAAAAGAAATTATGGAACTCTTTGATTCTCCAGATCCTGAAAAAAGGGTACTTATTGCTGGTACTTATAATGCGCATCCTGTAAATGCGGCAGCTGCAATTGCAACACTTAAAATATTGAATAACCCAGATATTTACAGCTCCATTGACCAAACAAGTAAACGATTATACAGCGGATTAACTCAAATTTTTAAGGAGAAAGGAATTCCTACCGTACTTTCTAATAATGCTTCTGCTTATTGCGTTTATTTTACGGAAAAACCACCTTTAGATTTACACGATATTTTAGAAAATGTAGATTTTGCCTTTGACCTAAAATACAGAAAAGCCCTTATTGCAAAAGGCGTTTACCATATTCCAATTGCTTGTAAACAAGGATCGGTTAGTTATGCGCATACCGATGCAGATATTGATAAAACTCTTGAAGTTACCAGAGAAGTATTGAAAGAAATTTAATTCAAGTCTACCACACAGTACAGTATAGTGGATTTAAATATATGCCCTAATTTCAATATCTAATATAGGTCAGAACATTAAATCCTTTATACTATGATACTTAAAACTACAAAGAAATTATTTAGTTTTTGCATCTCACTGCTGCTTTGTATTTTCCTTGGATGCGGAAAAAAAAGCACTTCCGCTATTACCCCACCTGTAGTTCCTCCTGTTGATGAGAAGCTTAGTACCATTGCCATTGATCCATTAGTAAAATTTCAAAATATAGATGGATTCGGTTTCTTTGGTGCACGAGATGTTTGGTGGGGCAATTCAGCAAGCTTGTATTCAGATGCTTGGGCTACCCAAGTATTAGAAGACCTAGGTGTGACCATTTGGAGAAATGAATACTATCCTCCCGCAACACCTTCGGTTGCTCAAGATGCTGATTGGGCAAAGCAGAAGCCTGTTGTAGAAGGGCTTAATAGAATTGCAGTAGCCAAAAAAATTCCGCTTAAATTTATCTTCACTGTTTGGTCGCCACCTGCTGCACTAAAATGTGCATTAGATGCAAACGATAATCCTATTTCTGGTTCACCAAATTCCGGAGGAGCAAAGAATGGTGGAACGCTAGATCCTGCTAAATACACTGAATTTGGTAACTGGCTAGCAGATGGCATACAACTGTATAAAAGTTCGGGAGTTGATGTATATGCCATCAGTCCTCAAAATGAGCCACTGTTTAAACAGTCCTTTAATTCTTGCTATTACAAGCCTAGCACTCCAAATACAGGCAGTTATAACAATATGCTGAAAGCAGCCATTCCCGTACTAAAAACCAGGTTTCCAAACGTTAAGGTTTTTGGATCTGAAAATATGTTGAGTATGGAAGGCGGGAATGATCGGCAATGGTTTTACAACGCCAACCTTGTTAAAGATTCCAAAGTTTTAGAGAATATAGATATATTGGCTGTTCATGGTTATAATGATGGTATTTCTCCAACCGCAAGTTCACAACTTGCCAAACTATGGAATACTACAAAAACCGAACACGCTATGATTGCAAATAAACCCTATTGGATGACGGAAACCTCTGGTTATGGAGAAAATTGGTTGGGTAATAGCACTTTCAAGTCTGGTGCTATCAATCTTGCAATGGATATGCACGCAGCACTTTATCATGGAAATGCTTCTGCATGGGTATGGTGGCAAGGAAGCGCAACTGATGCTATTAGTGAGTTCACTTTAATGAAACACACGGAACAAAGGGGCAAAAAATATTTTGTCGCAAAACACTTTTATAGGTTTATAAGACCTGGCGCAAAAATGATAAAACTTACTTATGATGAAAGCGCTGGTATTTTTGCCTCTGCTTATCAGCATACTACTATGGGTGCTTTTACAATAGTTTTAATTAACAATGGCGATAAGCAAGTAAAGTTAAATCTCACTGGAACTGGTATTCCTAATAATTTTGACTACTATTTAACCACTTCTAATGCTGCCGACAACTGTACTAAAAGCAGTAACCGCACTTCAAAAGATAATATTATTCTACCACCTTATAGCGTGGTAACATTGGTTGATGGCAATGTGATTGAACAATAATTACTTCTTTGGTTACACGCTTATTATTTTTTTGACTTCGAATAATAAGTGTGTAACCAAAGAAAACTTCCTGCAGTCCATCCAAACATTTCCGATGCTTTATATTCGTCGTCATTAATAGTTCCATCTGCCTTGTATTTTTCGTAGATGGTTGCTTTTTTTCTATTTATTATTATATTATTTTCTTTGTAGGAAGCAGGATTTGGATTCAAATAATTGTTTGCTACCAAATCCAAATACTTTGCAGCTATTCGCTTTGATGCCTTAATGTAACCATATTTAGCTAATCCTTTTACTACCATCATTTGCATCGGCGCCCATACCGAGGTTTCACCCCACTGGTAATTTTTTATTTCGCCTGTCTTCTCTACTGTGGCTACTCCCCATTCTGTTTCAAGCATTGGTAAATTTTGGGCCAATCTTTTAGCCTGTTCAATTGAAGCAATTCCTGCCCACATTGGTTGATAAGCAGTAACCGCAGCTACTTTACTCCTTCTTTTTTGTACAAAATCATAATCGAGGTATAATCCACGCGCTTCATCCCAACAATATTGATTGATCAATAATTTTCTTTGTTCAGCAAGTGCTAACCAATCTCTTGAACTAGGCATTTTCAAGATTTTTTCCATCCAAGAAAAATTAATTTCATAGAGATAAAGAAGGCTATTCAACTCTACTGAAATAAAATCGGGGCTGCGATGCTCAAACCGAGTAGTAAAATCCATACCCGATGCTGCTTCAACTGCAAAGGGTGTGGCTATTTTAATTTTTTCACTATCCGATATGGTTCTCGAAAATCCAAATCGATCGGCCAATTCACCATAGAGTAAAACCAACTCTTTATCCGTAGCATGGTGAAAAAATCTTTGTAGTCCCGCTACACCCGTTGAATGTTGTTCAATAGCACTTTTAGAGGTATCGGTCCAAAACAAATATTCTTTCAAAAGTGTTGTATATGCTTTGCGAAGAAAATGAGCGTCTTTAACATTTGCTTGTTCATAAATAGTTCTTACCATGGTAGACAGATAGGGAGGCTGCGAACGATTCATTCCCCAATCGGTGACCACGGCATTTCCAATAAATCCATACTTATCTACGGCATACAATAGATTAATAGTATTGTTTTTTGCAAAACTATCTAATGAGGTCAACAAGAGCCCTTCATTAATAAAATAGCTGTCCCAATAAAACATGAAAGGAAGGCCTGGCCAAACTGTAATATAAGAAACAGGCAAATCTTTAGATATAGCTCTTTGTTTACTCCAGTTGGCTTTTATATAATTAGAAATTTCATTCCATTTATCAGCATGCTTAGGCTGGTAAGTTTGTGCAAACAATTGTATCTGCGCTATTAAAATAAAAGCAGCGAACAGTAAGTTTTTCCGCATGAGTATATTTTAAAAATAGTAATTGGGTTTATAAAAATTGCAAAAAACAAATCAGTCAAATGCTATTTGGTATTTATTCATTTCAGTAATTCCCTTCCAATTATCTGTGCGGAATGGTGCTGCTGGAAAACCGGCTTTATTAAACAAATTAGCTGCTCCGGCATCATCTGTCCAAGCGTATCTTACAGCTACAGGAGCAAGCACGGCTTTATTAAACACCAACAATTTATTAGCACCTACCATAGTTGCTTGGGCTGGGTAAAATTGCTGATCCGATCCTGCTATTTCAATTCCCTGTAAAAGCTTCTTTTCATTTTTAATAAGCAAGCCCCCAGTAGCAAATTTAAAAGTCAATTCAATTTTATTCCCATTCACAGAATAAGTTGACAATTCAGGTCCACTAAAAGTATTTTTTTTGTGATAAGTCTTGTTGAGTGCAATAGCAGCCAACCGTTTCCCCACATCTAATTTATTTTTGGGATGGATATCAGCAGAATCTCCAATATCAATAGTTATGGCCATTCCCGTATTTTTCAAGCTAAGTGTATTTGCTTGCGCTTCTCTCAACTCAGCCCAACCACTTCCTTTTTTACTATTGCCATAGTCGGCATGCCAGCTAGATAGTTGAGCAAAATAAAATGGAAAATCACCTTGTTTCCATTGCGCACGCCAATCATTTATTAAGAGTGGAAAGGCGGTTCTATATTGGAAAGCTCGGCCTGCATTTGCTTCGCCTTGATACCAAATCACTCCCTTAATACCTAAATAAGTAAGGGGATGAATCATTGCATTATATAGTAGAGAAGGAAAGCTATTGGGGTCTGCACTTATTTGAGTTTCTTTCATGGATCCAATCGTATATTTCCAATTACCTGCCAATGCAATTTTTTGTACACCCAGCAACAATTGCATATCAGCAGATTTGCCATATACACCGCCGCCGCCGCCAGTATCATTTACTTTTATTACAATTGTATTTTTACCCGCTTTTAAAATTCCTTTGGGAATGGAGTAAACACGTTTCTTATTGTAACCAAAAGTGCTACCCACTTTTACTCCATTAATAAAAGTTTCATCCATATCATCAATCATGGCCAATTCCAATAGGGCTGGTTCAACAATATCAATATTGGTAAGTTCAATTGTTTTTCTAAACCAAACTTCACCGTCCAGATAGTCTAGGCCCTGTTCTTCCCAAATACCGGGTAGTTTTAAGCTTCCCCAGTCTTGATCATTAAAATCAACCTGCTTCCAAACAGTCGTGTCGCTCCCATGTGATGATTGCAATTTTTTAATTTCTGCTATTCGTTGGTTGTATTTTTTTTGTTTGGCAATGATTAATTCATTTAGATTAATTTGTTTCAACCCATTCATTAAATAGGAAAATGTTGAATTTTTTTCGAATGCTGTTTTACTAATCCACGATTCAATATTGGTTCCTCCCCAAGTTGTATTCAGTATGCCAATCGGAATATTTATCGCTCCGTGTAATTCACGGGCAAAGAAATAAGCAACCGCAGAAAATTTAGCTGCGTTATTTGGATTACAAACCAACCATTCGCCACCACGGGTATCAGACTGGGCTGATGTGGCAGTGGTAAGCGGCACTTCAAATTGACGAATACGATTGTAGTTGGCAGCAGTAATTTCAGCTTCATAATTGTGAATAAAACCCCAACTTCCGATCTTCATTTCCATATTTGATTGTCCAGAACAAACCCAAATATCTCCAATTAAAATATCTTGAATACGAATGGTATTTTCTCCTTTTATTGACAATATAAAAGGGCCTCCAGCTTTTTCAGGGTTAAGCTGTACTTTCCACTCACCTAATGAATTTGCAATGACCCTGATTTTCTGTTTATTCAATTCAATGCTAATCTTTTCTCCTGTAGCAGCAGTACCCCAAACAGCAATTGGCTTATCTCTTTGTAATACCATATGGTGGGTAAAAATACTTGGTAATTTCACCAGCGCATTTGTATATATGGTGAGGTTTAATAAAAACACCACTGCAAACAATTGTTTCATAAATTAATATTTAGTTTAATTGAAGATGGCAATAGAAAAAAGGTTCTCAATTGAGAACCTTTTTTAACCGACTGCTTATTTATGAAAAAAATTAATTATACCCAGCGTTTTGTTTCATATTTGGATTCACATCTAATTCACTATTTGGAATAGGTAGTAATAAATGCTTAGGGGCACTAAATTGTACATTAACATTTGAGCCGAAGAATGCACTATTTAGAGTGATTGTTCCACCCAAATGCCATCTTCTAAGATCTAACCAACGCTGGCCTTCACCTGCTAGTTCAATAAAACGCTCATTCATGATCCAATTCATAATGGTTGCCTTATTGGTTTCAGAAGTCGCATAATTAGCAGGAACTGTTCCAGCAGGAACCATTTCCCTAGCTCTGGTACGTATTTCATTCACTAAGCCAATAGCAGTAGCAGTAGATCCGTTGGATTGTAAAATAGCTTCTGCTTGCAATAATTTAGTATCCGCTAAACGCAGGATTCTATAATTATCCTTAGAACCTGGATCACCGCCGCTTTTATCCATCGTTACATATTTATTAACGGTTCTAGTATCACTAATGGTGAATTCCAATCTAGGATCGCTAGCTTCAAAAGCATTTTGGAGTTTCGAAGTTCCAAACCATCTTGAATTTCCAAAGAGCGACCAATGGTTGCTGTAAAAACCCCAAAAAACTGTCAAGTCCCCAATGGGATTGTCAAAATCATTATCCAACCAATAATTATTTCCCCCAAATGCATTGGTTGCTTGGAATTCGAACAAGGATTCAGAATTGTTTTCAGTTGCATCTGAAAAATTATCTTGGAATTTAGGCACTAAGCTTAAGCCAGCTATTTTATTGAACGCAGTGAGGGCAGCCGTATAATCTGCTGCTGCTTTGGTTGCAGAAGCCCTGAACACCAGACATTTCCCCAAAAAACCGTTGGCTGAATTGGCGGTTACTCTACCACGATTGGCTTGATCCCAAGAAGCAGGTAATAAAGCTGCAGCATCGGTAAAATCTTTAATAGCTTGATCTAGCAACTGATTCCCTGTAGAATTGCTGGGTCTGAAATCTGCCGCATCAGTAACCCGATTATTTCTCAATGGAGCTGTTCCAAAATAATTCCACAAATAATAATTGGCAAACCCTCTTAAAAACAAAGCTTCTCCTTTGTGGCTGTTTTTAAGATTTGGGGTTTTGTAGATAGCAGATTCAGGTCCATCTACTTTTGTAAGCACTACATTAGCACGAGCAATCATTTGATAGAGCCTTGAATAAAGATGACTTGGTCTTCCACTTGCTGACTGAAGTGGAGAAAATATTTCCAATTCCTCATTAGAATTATTGGTAGTAATATCATCTCCAGGCAGTAAAAAAATGGTCATGGGTGATCTTGGGGCATCACCATTAAACTGGTAAAAATCAGACATTTTAGCGTACACCCCTAAAACTGCACGATTAAAGTCAGTCTCACTCGCAAAGAAGTTTGCCTCCGTGGGACCATTTGGTAATAAATCTAATTTTTTCTTATCGCACCCAGAAATTACTACTGTAGCAGTAAGTAAAAAAAAGGTTGCGAGTTTAAATGTATTTTTATTCATAATTTCTATTTTATACTTAATAATTGATTTAGAATGAAGCATTAATACCAAATACAAATTGTCTGGTCACGGGAATTCCATCATTCTCTGGATCAAGACCTGTGTATTTAGTGATGGTGAACAAGTTAATGGCACTCATATAAACACGAACTCTTTGAGCAAATTTTAATTTTTCAGTCAAGTTTGCAGGAAGTGTATAACCCAACTGTAAATTCCTTAAGCGCAAATAAGCGGCACTTTCTACAAACCGAGAAGAAAACCTTGTTGACGCAAATGGGTCACCAAACACAGCCCTTGGCATTACAGAAGCGGGATTTGTGGGAGTCCATCTGTTTAAAGTGGTCGCCCACTGGTTAGCTGGACCACTCATTGACTCTAAACCAGATCTTGTACCATTGTATTTTTGCACATCACCCACACCTTGAAAAAATATGGTCAAATCAAAACCCTTGTATTCGGCATTAAAATTAAATCCATAATAAAATCCAGGGATGGTTTTACCTAAGTAAGTACGATCGTCTGAGTTTACAGCACTATCAGGGATTGGACTGGCGTCTTCTTTTTGCCCAGCTCTTTTAGCACCTTGAACATCCCGAAACCACATATCTCCTGGCTTGTATACATTTCCACCAATAAAAGCGTCTCCTTTTGAATTTCTCAATTTCCAAGCATCAATTTCTGCTTGATTTTGGAATACGCCACCTACCTGATGACCCCATAGGTAGAACATAGACATGCCTTCCTGAATTCTTCCACCTTCCCAACCAAGGGAAGCTCCATCATTTAATTTCACTACCCTGTTTCTAACAGTAGTAATATTACCAGAAACAGTATAATTGAGATCTCCAATTTTATTGTTATACCCCAATTGCAATTCAATACCACTGTTGCGAACCGTAGCAATATTCAAATCTGCTGGTTGTTGAATACCAGTGTTAGGAGGTAGACCAACGCTTTGAATAATATCAAAAGTAGTTTTGTTGTAATATTCAAGGGTTACATTCAATTTATTCTGTAACAAGATCGCATCTACCCCAAAACTAGCTGTTCTTACTTTTTCCCAAGTTAAAGAGGTATTGGCAAAATTAGGTAAAGCTGCCCCCTGAATTTGCGTACCTCCGTTATTTCCGTTACCAGAGCCAAGTGGATAATCTGAATTTAGACTAACATTTGAAAAATATTGGTAGGCACCCGCTGATTGGAAATTACCCAATAAACCCCATCCACCACGCAATTTTAGGTCGTTGATAAAGTTTGTTTTAGGAAAGAATCTTTCGGAACTAATTCTCCAGGCTGCACCCACAGAAGGAAAATTATCAAACTTATTTCCTGGAGCCAACCTAGATGATCCATCTCTTCTCATAGTTGCGTCTAAGAAATACTTGTCTTTATACTTGTAACTCGCACGAGCCAAATAACCAAGCAACGCATCTTCTTGTAATAAGCTTCCGCTTGCAGAAGAATAAGGAGGCTGGTTACCAATTGACCAGTATTGGGGATTGGTAAAATTAACATTACCGCTTATATCTGTCCATCTCCACCTTGAATACTGTTCTGAAGCGCCTAATATTACATCAATAGAATGATCACGAAATGATTTTGTATAGTTGATGGTTAATTCTTTGTTGATATTGAAAGTGTTACCCCCTCTTTCACCGTATCTGCCCCTTGCATTACCATCTTGGTTATTATAAGGATTGCCTGGGGTTTGGTTGAAACGCCAGTCGTCAAACGCATTAAAAGTTTTTCTCAAATTGGTAGAATACTGGCCACCCAATGAACCCTTAATTTTTAACCCAACAATAGGCTCTATTTGAATAAATGCATTACCAATGGTATTGAACAAATCATACTTTAGGCTATTGATTTGTTGACGGGCGAACACATTGAATCTGCTTTGTGGGCCCCAAATTAAAGTTGGCCCACCTGGTGCAAAATCAAATGGAGCACCTGGGCTTAATTTTGCAGGATCAAAACCAGGATTTGCAACAAAACTACCAGCAGATACAGCAGCAAAACCAGTTGGATCATTGATATCATAAATTGGCTGGAAGGGAATGGTAGCCATCATGGTACCTAAATCTGAACCCGTATTTTCCACAGCATTTTGTTGCGCCATTCGAATATTCATACCCACCTGTACATATTTAGACACTTTAGAGTCAATATTCAGTGCCAATGTATACCGCTCTAATTCATTTGCCTTTAGTGGGCTTTGGGTTTTAGAATAACCCGCAGAGAACATATAAGTGGTATTGTCATTACCGCCAGATAGTTTAGCGGTATAGTTTTGTAAACTTGCATTCTTATTTTTCAACTCATTCTGCCAGTCAAAAGTAGGCTTATCACCCATAAATAAAGGGTTAGCAGAATTGTACCTGTCTCCAAAACGTTGTTCAAAACTTATTCCAGCATCAGGATTGGCGGCATAAGATTCTCTTAGTAACGAGTAATATTGTTGTGTATTAAGTGTAGCAATTGACCTAGGAATATTCTGCACCCCATAGCTAGAAGTGATTTCTACCTTGGGCTTGCCAGACTTTCCTTTTTTGGTAGTAATTAATATTACTCCATTAGAGGCACGCACTCCATAAATGGCTGCAGCAGAAGCGTCTTTCAAAACGGTCATACTTTCTATATCAGCAGGATTGATTAAAGTTAAAATGTTTAAAGGAGAACGGATATCACCAATGGCTCCACCTGTAACACCTGCACCGCCTTCAAAAATAGGCAGTCCATCTACCACATACAAAGGCTCAGCAAATCCAAAGGTGTTCACCCCTCTAATCCGGATGGTTGGCCTAGCACCTGGAGCACCACCGCCTGACTCAACAAATACGCCTGGGGCATTTCCTTGTAAAGCCAATTCAGCAGTCATTGAAGTGTTTTTCTCAATGTCTTTACTGCCTACAGTACTTACAGCACCAGTAAGATCGGCTTTTTTACGGGTACCATACCCAATTACCACTACTTCACCCAGATTCTCACTGGTTTTTTTAAGTGATACATTAGATTCAGAAGCCGACTTAACTTTTAATTCTTCTGAAGTAAAAGACTGGTAAGTAAATACCAGTATAGCTCCTACACTTGCTTTAATGGAATAAGTTCCATTCTCGCTGGTGATGGCAGCTATTTTTGAATTTTTAACAGCAACGGTAACACCTGCAATAGGTTTACTAGTTTCTGCATCTACTACCCTTCCTGAAACATTGATCAGTGTCTGGGCAAAACTTAAACTAGGAATCACTCCCAGCATGAAAAACAGGAAGGTGGACGTTAGTAAAAAGGAGTAAGTCCTCTTAATGGTTTGGGTCATAAACAATCGTTTTGAATTGGAAAAACTGGTTAAAAATTGGTTAGTTTTAGAAATACAGGATAAACTTAAAGAGCTTTTTTCCATTTACCGTACTGTACTATGCTGATTTATTAACTTTTTTTTATCTTTTCCTTAAAAAAAGTTGAAGAGAAGCTATTTTCAAGTGTGAAAGCGGTATTTCAAATGGTTATTATAGGCTAATTTCCCTAAATTTGTGTCACAATAAGTCTTAGGATTTGTTTGCTGCTTTTTACCAAATCGGTTCTAACTAACTGCCATGAAGCATATTCTGAAGATTGATGCTGATAAAAAAACGCCCAAATACCTCCAAATAGTTCGAGCAATTACTTATGCAATAAGTATTGAGAAATTAAAAAAGGGAGATCATATTCATTCCATTAATGAGCTCAGCAACGAATTTTCATTATCGAGAGACACGGTTCAAAAAGCTTATAATTTGCTGCGGAAAAAGGGCGTTATAGTTGCAGTAAAAGGTAAAGGTTTTTACATTAATAGAACCGATATATCTACCCCCTACCGAATTTTATTACTGTTTAATAAAATAAGCAATTATAAAAAACAGGTTTATAATGCATTTGTACAAACTATGGGCGAAAAAGCAGTGGTCGACTTAAAAATTCATCATTTTAATATTAAACGACTTGAAGACTTGATACTTGACGCTGAAAACGAATACGATTACTATGTTCTAATGCCTCATTTTTATGAGGACGAAGAGGTATACGCAATTTTGAAAAAAATTCCTGGAGAGCAACTCATTATTTTGGATAAAGACCTACCCTATACTTATTCCAAATACGCAGGGGTTTATCAAGATTTTAAAAACGATATTTATTCGGCACTTGAAACAGCAAGACCTCTTTTGAATAAATACAAGAAGATAACGCTTGTATTTCCTAAAATTATTCCTTACCCAAAAGAAATCATGACGGGTTTTAAAACTTATTGCTTAAACGCTAATTTTCCTTTTGAAATAATTAATGAAATAGACATAAATACACCTATTAAAACAGAAGGAGCTTATATAGTTATTGAGGAAAACGATTTGGTTAACCTGATAAAATCTTGCCAGAATTTGGGCTATAAAATTGGGAGCGATATTGGCATAATCTCGTATAATGAAACCCCGTTGAAAGAAATTCTCTTAAACGGAATTACAGTAATATCAACTGACCATCAAAAAATGGGAGAAACTGCTGCTCGATTGATCCTAGAAAACAGAAAAGAAAAGATTAAAAATCCTTTCGTTTTTATTCAAAGGAATTCGCTATAAAATCCCCCTTTATTACCTTACAAACGCCGCTGCTACTCCCCCATCTACATTTAATACATTACCTGTACTTTTACCAAGTAGTCCCCCTACAAATGCGTACACCGCATTGGCAATATCTTCTGGCAGAATGGTTTCATTCAATAAAGTTCTTTTAGCATAAAATGCAGGCAATTCTTCAACTGTAATTCCATACGCTTTTGCCCTTCCATCTGCCCAGCCACCAGCCCAAATATTACTACCTTGAATAACCGCATCTGGGTTCACAATATTCACTCGAATTTTTGCAGATCCTAATTCCGCAGCCATTAATCTACTCAAATGCAGTTGAGCTGCTTTGGCAGTGCCGTATGCCGTATTATTCGGCCCACTTACTAAGGCATTTTTACTTACAATATTCACGATATCTGCATCAAAGCCTTGACTGGTAAATATTTTGATGGCTTCTTGAGATACAATAAATTGACCTTTTACTAAAATATCATTCAGCAAATCCCAATCGGCTATTGTAGTTTCCGCTATAGGCTTTGAAATAGAAATACCAGCATTATTAACAATAATATCTATCCCACCAAAAGCCAATGCAATTGCTGCAAATGCGGCTTTTATTTGCATGGGTTTGGTCACATCAATTTCAAGCGATAAAACCGCATCTTTCCCGAATTTATGCTTTAATTCAGTGGTTGCGTCTGCCAATCGCTCTGTGTTCATATCCGTTAACACAATGCATGCACCTTCTTCTGCAAGCTTCTGTGCAATGGACTTTCCAATTCCACCAGCGCTTCCCGTTACCAGTGCAATTTTACCAGAAAGTGGTTTTGCCTTTGGCATGCGTTGCAACTTTGCTTCTTCCAATAGCCAATATTCAATATCAAAAGCTTCTTGCAGAGGTAAAGAAATATATTCACTCACCGCCTCTGCTCCCTTCATTACATTAATGGCATTTGTGTAAAACTCTGCTGCTATCCTAGCAGTAGCTTTGTCTTTTGCAAATGAAAACATGCCCACACCAGGATATAATATAATCACTGGATTGGCATCTCGAATACCAGGGCTGTTTGGGTGCTTATGATCTTCATAGTACTTGGTATAGTCAGCCCTGTATTGATCAAATAATGGCCTTAATTTCTGTTTTACCAATGTTAAATCAGTTAGGTCTTCATCGGGTAGAAAATTCAATACAAGTGGTGCGATTTTGGTTCTTAAAAAATGATCTGGGCAGCTTGTACCCATCGCAGCGAGCCTTAGCATATCGTTGCTATTTACAAACTCAAGCACTCGATCATCATCTGTAAAGTGACCTACCATTTTCTGTTGATTTGAAGTAAATCCACGAAGTATGGGCGCTAATAGTATTGCTTGTTTTTGTCGATCATTGGCAGGTAAAGAGTTGGTTTTTTCACCCCCAAATATTTGTTTTGACTTTCCAATATGCTGCTCTAAATAAGCTGCATATTTCTCAATTACTTCCAATGTATTAATATAACTTTCATATGCTGTATCTCCCCAAGTAAAAAGGCCGTGACCACCCAGCATAATACCCTTAATACCCGGATTTTCAGCAAGACATTCAGCCAATTTTAATCCCAAATCAAAACCTGGCCGCTGCCATTCTACCCAACCGATTTTACCATCAAATAAAGCTTCATTAATTTGCTTGCCATTTTTTGCCGCTGCAATTGCAATGGCTGCGTCTGGATGCAAGTGATCAATATGTTTGAAGGGAAGAAATGCGTGTAAAGGGGTATCAATTGAAGGTGCTTTGGAGTCTAAATCATAAATGCAATGATTGAAAAAACCAACCATTTCATCTTCAAATTCAAGTCCACGATATACATTTTTGAGCGATAATAACCGATCCATATACAAGCCAGCAAGGCCCGATTTCTTCAATGAACTCAAATCCCCACCGGAACCCTTTATCCACATCACTTCCGTAGGCTTTGCAGTTATAGGATCAACTGCAGTAAGTTTTACACTGGTATTGCCTCCTCCATAATTGGTCAACCTTAAATCAGCACCCAATAAATTGGAGCGATAAATTAACAATGCAACCTCATCACCATTAAATGATTCGGCTACTTTATGATCCCACAAATAACTAACATGGTTAAAGTCTACTTTTCTCTCTAAATTCATATGTATATTTTTTGCACCGCAGGATACGTGAACGGTTCACAAATAAATTATTTTTTGTTAAGCACTAAATAATTAAAAACTTGGTTTTTAAACCTCTAAAGTATCATTTTTATAACCACTTAACTTGATATCTGTTAAAAAAAGCATCAGCACAGCACAGGATAGGCACAAGGAAATTCTTGGTTTATTTTTTCATCCACCCATTAAATCGCATCCAATTAGCACACCGATCCATCCACTTATCTTCACTTCCTTTTATATGCATCCCAAATCCATGACCCCCAGCTTGGTAAATATGTAATTCGGCAGATATTTTCTTCTGAATCAATGAATTGTAAAGCACAATACTATTTTGTACACTTACCCCATCATCATCACTAGCATGTACTAGAAAACTGGGAGGCGTTAACGGTGTAACCTGTAATTCAGCAGAATAGGCTTTTAGTTTATCAATACTTGCATTTTTACCCAATAGTTGCTCTGCAGAACCCGAATGTGCTATCGGAGGCATTAAACTAATGACTGGATAAATCAATACCATAAAATCTGGGCGAAGGCTTGTGTTTGAAGCATTGGGTATGGTTGTTTCATTAAAATGTGTTCCAGCAGTGGCTGCTAAATGCCCTCCCGCAGAAAATCCCATAATACCAATTTTCTCTGGATTAATACCCCATTTACTGGCACTATCTCTCACCGTTTTTATGGCTTGCTGCGCATCTTGTAACGGCCCTATTTCCCGATTAATCATCCAAGCGGCATTTGGAATTCTATATTTTAACACGATAGCCGCTACGCCCATTTCATTGAATTTTTTAGCTATATCTGTACCTTCGTGACTGGCTGCTATTACCCAATATCCACCTCCGGGACAAATCAATACCGCCGTTCCATTCGCTTTTTCTTTGGGAGGTAAAAAAACAGTAAGTGTAGGCCTAGAAACATTGCTTACAATTGCAATACCCCCTTCTTCAATTTTAGTTGTTTCCATATCAACAGAAGGCTTACTATTGGGAATATGATTACCATATAGCGGAAGAACAGTTTGGGCGTTCATCATCTTAAGATTAAAAAAACAAGTGAGAAAAAGTAGTTTATACATGAGGCTAATTTAAGTGGTTCTAAACCGATTAGTAACGTGTAAATATCCACTAAATAAAATGAAATTATCACACCTATGCTGTACTGTACTGTATAAAAAAAGCAGAATAGCGAATTTACAATGTTTAGTCTGTAATTTTATCCGCTAACTTAGGATGCTTTAAAATAATCATTAAGCATTTTGTAAGCAAGCACTAATTGAATGAATATGAAGCGGATTTCGATCAAAAATTATTTCTTATTATCATTTATTTTATTACTCCTCAATAGTTGCAGTAATTCCAATTCCTTATTTAAAAAAATAGATCCTACGCACTCGGGTATTCATTTCAATAATACGATTGTTGAAAACGATTCAATAAATCCACTTGACATGGAATTTCTGTACAATGGTGGCGGCGTTGCTGTTGGCGATTTTAATAAAGACGGGTTACCCGATTTGTATTTTACCGCCAGCACCAGTTCCAATAAATTGTACCTCAACAAAGGCAATCTAAGCTTTACTGATATCACCGATGTGTCTGGCGTATCAGGCGAAGGTCGCTGGTGTAACGCCGCTTCTGTTGTTGATATCAATCAAGACGGTTTAGACGATTTATATATCTGTGCTTCTATTAAAAAAGATCCTTCCGCAAGAATGAATTTACTGTATGTAAATCAAGGGGTTGATAAAGATGGGATTCCTATTTTTAAAGAATCTGCCGCTGCCTACAATCTGGCCGATACCAGCTTGTCGGTTCACGCTGCTTTTTTTGATTACGACAACGACGGTGATCTTGATATATACCTCCTTACAACAAAACTTGCTCAAAGAGATGCGGTTCAATTCATCAACGACAATTGGGGTGATACTGCTAGAAATGATTTCGATAAACTTTTTAGAAACGACTGGAACGACTCCCTAAAACATCCAGTTTTTACTGATATTTCAATGGCTGCTGGTATTATGCACCATGGATACGGCCTAGGTGTTGCCATTGCAGATCTTAATAAAGATGGCTGGAAAGATATTTATATTACCAACGACTTTTATGGCAGTGACCATTGCTATATGAATAATAAAAATGGTAGTTTCTCTGAAAAATTAAAACCAATTTTTAAGCATACTTCGCAGAATGCTATGGGCAACGATATAGCCGATATAAACAATGACGGCCTTGCCGATATTATTGCCGTGGATATGAATCCAGAAGATAATTTCAGAAAGAAAAAAAATATGAATGGGAATAATTATTTTATTTACCAGAACATGATGAGTGGGCATTATATGCTTCAATATGTTCGAAATACTTTACAACTAAATCAAGGACCCGTAATCAATTCAAATGATTCCATCGGAGATCCTGTTTTTAGTGAAATCAGTTTTATGGCAGGTATGGCAGAAACCGATTGGAGCTGGAATCCATCTATTGCAGATTTTGACAACGACAGCTATCGCGATATCATCATCACCAATGGATATCCTAGAGATGTTACCGATCATGACTTTGCAGCATTTCGCCAAAATTCTAAACCCAATACCAATAAAAAAGATTTGATAGATCATATGCCCATCATTCAAATTCCCAATTACGCTTTCCGTAATAACGGATACAATTCGGGCAATCAATCGGGACTTGGTTTTTCTAAGGTAACCGAAGCTTGGGGATTAGAAAAACCATCTTTCTCCAACGGTGCTGTATATGCGGATCTTGATAATGACGGAGACTTAGATTATGTGATCAATAATATTAATGAAAAAGCTTTTTTATATGAGAATACCACCAATAGTATTCAGAAAATAAATAAAAATTTCTTGACCATCGCCTTCAATGGTGATGGTCAAAATAAAGATGGAATTGGTGCCATCGCAACTATTTATTACGATCATAACAAAATGCAGGTATACGAGAATTCTCCTTACAGAGGCTACTTGTCCACAGTTGATAAAAAAGCATTTTTTGGATTAGACACCATTAAAATAATTGACTCCCTTGTGATTCAATGGGGTAATGGTAAGAAACAACTACTCACCAATATTAAACCCAATCAAACCATAACTGTTGACATTCAAAAAGCCAATAATTCAATTACAATACCTTCTTCTATTGCAGCGAACAACCTTTTTACAGATATCACTCATTCTATTGGCGTTCAATACCTAAACCGCGATCTGGATTTTAATGATTTTAATGAACAAATTTTATTACCGCATAAATTATCAGAATATGGACCTGCACTTGCAAGTGGTGATATTGATGGAAATGGATTGGATGATCTTATTGTTGGCGGATCGGGCGACTTTCAAGCTAGTTTTCTGATGCAACAAAAAAATGGAAAATTCATTACCAAACAACTTCCGTTTAATATAAGCAGTGATGCTCGTAGACCAGAAAATTCGGGTATCATATTATTTGATGCCGATAAAGATGGGGACTTAGACCTGTATTTGGCAAGTGGCAGTAGCCAATATTTAGCGGATACAAAAAATTATCAAGATCAATTTTATACCAACGACGGTAAAGGGAATTTCACTTTCAATGAAACCGCATTCCCTAAAAATTATACCAGTAAAAATTGCGTAAAAGCCGCTGATATTGACAAAGATGGTGACCTTGATCTTTTCATTGGCGGAAGGGTAATACCTGGTAAATACCCAATGCCTGTAAGTAGTTTTATTTATAGGAATGATACCAAAAATGGACAATTACAATTTACCGATATCACCAAAAATATTGCGCCTGAATTAATCAATATAGGCCTTACATGCGATGCATTGTGGAGCGACTTTAACAATGATGGTTCTGTTGATTTAATTATTGCGGGTGAATGGATGCCTATCCAATTTTTTACAAATATTGGAGGTAAATTTAAAAACACAAGCGCAGAATCTGGCATCAACACTGAACTTGGATGGTGGAATAGCCTTACTGGCGGAGACTTTGACAACGACGGTGATATTGATTATATGGCGGGCAACCTCGGCATGAATTCTTTTTACAGAGCTAGTAATTCGTTCCCTGTAAGTATTTATGCAAAAGATTTTGATAAAAACAATCGACTAGATATTATTACTACCGTTTTTTTACCCGATGAAAATGGTATACGAAAAGAATATCCTGCACAAAATAGAGATGAGCAAACAGAACAAATACCTTCGTTAAAAAAACGTTTTTTAACTTATAAAGAATTTGGGAAAGCTCGTTTTGAAGACATCTTTACAAAAGAAGAACTAAAAGACGCTTATAAATTACAAGCAAATAATTTTGCAAGCAGTTATATTGAAAATTTAGGCGACGGTAAATTTAAATTACACGCACTCCCCTCGTTGGCGCAAATTGCTCCTTTGTATGCAATGGTAGTAGACGATTTTAATGAAGACGGAAACCTAGATGCTGCCATTAACGGCAATGATTTTGGTACAGAAGTTGGTAACGGGCGTTATGATGCTTTAAATGGATTGGTATTACTGGGTGATGGAAAAGGAAATTTTTCACCCCAATCAATATTAGCCAGTGGTTTGTATATTCCGGGTAATGGCAAAGCCTTGGTTAAATGTAGAAGCCTCAACAATAGTTATTATATGGCTGCATCACAAAACAATGGTCCGTTGAAAGTTTTTCAGCGTAAATCAAAGCAGCGCATGATATCCTTACACCCAGAGGACCAATATATTATATATACCTTACAGAATGGGCAGCAAAGGAAAGAAGAATACTATATCGGCAATTCTTATTTTTCACAATCAGCCCCTTTCATCATTACCAATCCAAGCATTAAACAAATAGAAATAACCAATTTCAAAGGAATCAAAAGAATCATACCTTAAAAAATAAATCATCATGGGCGTACTTATCGGCGTTTTTCTACATTTTATCGGCGGCTTTGCTTCTGGAAGTTTTTATATCCCGTATAAAAAAGTAAAAGGATGGAACTGGGAAAGCTACTGGCTTGCAGGGGGACTTTTTTCATGGGTTATTGCGCCCATTGCAGCCTGTTATTTTTTAGTGCCTCATTTTTGGGAGATTATTGGAACCGCTTCTACTACAACTATTTTCTGGACCTATTTTATGGGTTTGCTTTGGGGTATAGGGGGGCTTACATTTGGATTAAGTATGCGTTACCTTGGCATGTCCTTGGGCATGGCTATAGCCTTGGGCTATTGCGCTGCTTTTGGAACCCTTATTCCTCCAATTTATAACGATATTGTAAATCATACTGGAGCAGGAGAAACAAGTTTCACCAATTTACTTTCAACCAGATCTGGCAATATTATTTTATTGGGTGTATTGGTTTGTATTGTTGGTATTGCCATTTGTGGCAAAGCTGGCGTAATGAAAGAAAAAGAACAAACAGATGTAGAAAAAAAAGAAAGTATTAAAGAATTTAACTTTAAAAAAGGAATTTTAGTCGCTACGTTTTCTGGTATACTTAGTGCTTGTTTTTCTTTTGGACTAACCGCTGGAAAGCCTATTGCCAATATAGCGTTGTCAAGAGGAATTGATCCACTTTGGCAAAACAACGCAACACTGGTAATTATTTTGTTGGGGGGCCTTACCACCAACCTTATTTGGTGCGTTATACTAAATATTAAAAACAAATCCTACACCGATTACACCAACAGAAAAACACCCTTACTAGCAAATTATCTTTTCAGTGCAATTGCTGGTACTACTTGGTACCTACAGTTTTTTTTCTATGGTATGGGCAGCAGCAAAATGGGGAAATATGATTTCAGCAGCTGGACTTTCCACATGGCTTTTATCATCATAATAAGCAACTTATGGGGTTTGTATTTTAAGGAATGGAAGGGCAGCAGTAAACAAACACTAAGGGTAATAGCCTTAGGTATTACTGTAGTGATTTTTTCAACCATGATTGTTGGCTTTGCCAATTACTTAGCTTCTACAGAACAAACTCATTAAAATAATTGGGTTAATTTTTAGTGATTCTAATTACAAAACCACCACTGGGTCGTATCTTAATAGTTAGCGGTGTACCAGTAGTGTAGCTGATTGTTTCGGTATCTATATCCCGATCAGTTGCACCATCATGCATCAGTAGTAATTGATATGTACCTGTTGGCAAAAAGTGAAAATCTAATGAAATATTTTTATTATTTGCCTCCCCATTTGCGCCAGCAATATACCAATCACTCCCTTTTCTTCTTGCAAGAACCATCCAACTACCAGGATAGCCTTCTATAAATTTGGTGTCGTCCCATGTAACTGGTATGGTTCTTAAAAAGCCTTTAATAACTGGACTTAAACCATCATACGCTGCTACCCGATCTGCAAAATGCAACATTCCCGATTCAAAAAGCAAAGCGGTTGCAAGCTCATGTGCATTGGTACTTGCATGTTGAACAGTATCATAATTACTAAAAGTTACAGGTGTATAATCCATTGGTCCTACTACATTTCTACCAGCTACAACTGTAGTATTGTGTGAAGGAGCATTTTTATAGAAATTTTTATCAAAAGAATGTTGCTCTGCTCCTTTCACTGCTTCCATAGAAAGCAGATTGGGATAGGTTCTAGACCAGCCCCTCGGAAGGGTACATCCATGAAATATTACCATTAATTTTTCTGCAGCTGCATCTTTTAATATGTCTAAGTAAAGTTTTATTAGTGCTTGCTTATCCGAATTGAAAAAGTCAACTTTAATGGCTTTAATACCCCAGCCACTTATTTTTTGAAACTCTTTTTTTCTTTTTTCAGGATCACTCAATATATCTCTAGGACGTTCTGTTGATGCATTGTGAGCACCACCTGAATTGTACCAAAGTGATAATCCCACTTTTTGTTGCGCTGCATAACGAACCAAATCATTTATATCTCCACCATCTTTCATCAGATCCCAATTGGCATCTACCAATGAATATTCCCAGCCCATAGATTTAGATAAGTCAACGAATTTCGACAATGAATTAAAATTTTTACTGCTCTCATGATCTCCCCACCAACTCCAAGAGGATCTGCCCGGTTTTATCCAACTGATGTCTTTTATTTGGTTTGATTTTGAAAGATGATAAACTAAATTTGATTCAATAATAGTCCCAAGACTATTACCAAAAATAATAGTTCTCCACGGTGTAGCAAAGGGCGTTTTCGCAACAGCATGGGTGCTGTACTTACCCATTGCCTCTGTTGATAATGGCTTAGCAATGTTGTACAATCCCTGCGAGCAATCCTGCTTTAAATGTGAGCCATAAAAATTTTCATCCAATCCTGACTCTGTTAGTAAAATAAAATGGCCATTTGTTTGAAACAAAGTAGGAAAAGCCCAGCCACTGCTGTCAGGTGAAGCTTCACCAATAGCGGATTCGAGCGTATAGTTTTCTTCATAAGCGGGGCTCCAATCGGTGGCCATTCCGTATTTCGTTAACCAAGCTTTACCATTCATTGGAATTGAAAAAGCAGTCAACTCATTGGTAACTGTAAATATATTATTCGTGTTGGGAAATTCATAGCGGAAAGCAACGCCATCATCATAAGCCCTTAGCGCAATATCAATTATTTTATTCGTTTTATTTTTCAAACGAATTACCAATTCATTGGCTTCATTCCTATTTATACTGCGCTTACCAATTAGTAAAGAATAAGTTTCATCAATCTGCTTGTTTCGCTTACTTACAAATGAAAGCTGGTTAGAAAAATCATTATCAATAGCAATAATACCTAGTGGAGATTTTTTTATAATGGTATCATTTAATCGGGTAACCATATATGAAAGCTTCCCTTCACTTAAATTAACGGCAATGGAATGATTCCTGTTTGGCGCAGTTACAACAAAAAGGCGACTATTGATCTGCTTTTGTGCTAAGCCACTCAATGAAATAAATAATGACAGCAGCAGCAGAGAATGATTTTTTTTTATAGGGAACATAATCGGTTGCTATTTATTGCAGCAATAAGTCAAAAGTATAGCAATTAATACCTAAACTGTATGGTACTGTACTGAGCAAAATGAAATTTAAGCAATTCAATTTTCTGCATCAGATCTTCGTAATTTTGTTTTCTGATGAATTATTTTGAATTATATGATATTCCGTTGAGTTTTCAACCAGATTTAAGTCTGGTAAAGAAAAGGTTTTATGCTTTAAGTCGCCAATACCATCCAGATTTTTTTGGAGGAGCAACTGAAGTGGAAAAACAGGAAGTATTGGAAATATCAGCGCGAGTAAATAAAGCCTATAAGGTATTTCAAAAACAAGATGAGCTGATAAAATATATACTACAGCTAAAAGATTTGTTGGAAGAGGAAGAAAAATACAGTCTACCACCAGAATTTTTAATGGAAGTGATGGAGTTGAATGAGCAAGTAATGGAGTTGGATAAGGGCGATACAACAGCATTGAAAGCCGTTTTGGCTGCGTTAAACGAACTAGAAAACAATATATATGAGCCTATTGAAGCAGTGCTTACGCATTCTAAAGCGGCTGATTTTACCGAAAAAACGTTGTTGCAGGTAAAGGCCTATTATTTTAAGAAGAAATATTTGAATAGAATTCGGGCGGAGTTGGAAGCAGGGCTTCAGCCATTTTAATAGCTTTTTTTGGTTGTTTTCAGGCAATACACTAATATTGCAACCCATTCTATAAAGCCTAGATGGCGGAATTGGTAGACGCGCTAGACTCAAAATCTGGTTATCGCAAGGTAGTGCAGGTTCGATTCCTGTTCTGGGCACAAAGCCTCAACATAATTAGTTGGGGCTTTGATCTTATAAAGCGAAGTAAACGCTATACCAATCAGTTTTTTTTCGGGCTATATTTGCTAAAAAAAATATTGAATCAATATTCAAACCCGCTGTTTAAAAAGGCAGTATTCTTATCTACTGTATCGGGACTCTCCTTAATGCTGATCTCAAGTATACTGGGCAAGCAGGCTTTTTTTCTTTTGCTGAACCAAGACTTGGGATTAATTGCCGATTTTATTTTCACTTATCTTACTTATTTGGGCGACGGTATATTATGGGTTCCTATTGGATTGTATTTTATTTTATTCAATAAGAAAAAATTACCAGTTATTCTTAGTACAATTCTTATTAGTACGTTGCTGGTTCAAATATGCAAGCAAATTATTTTACCGGGAACACTAAGACCTTTTGCGGCTATCTTAGATACACAAAAAATACATACAGTAAAAAATGTAGTAGTACATACCGTAAATAGTTTCCCCTCGGGACATACTACCACTGCGTTCTGCTTTTTCTTACTTGCGTGTTTATTTTTTTGGAGGTCTTGGTTTTTAATTCTAGCATTTATATTAGCATTACTAACAGGGTATTCTAGAATATACTTAGCGCAACATTTTCCATTGGATATTGGCGCTGGAATGATTGCAGCAGTAATTAGTGTTTATTTAGCCTTATTGATTCAGGTTGAATTGGAAAAACGATGGTTCACTAAGGAATAATCACGGTTGAATAGAATTGAATTGGTGCACCATTTTCTATAGTATTACTTTACACTTTCTCTATTTAGTTTTTTAAGTTTAAGAGACGAGCGGGTATTCTTGCCTGCTCTTTTTTTTATCAACTTTCACAATTATATCAACTTTCGCAATTTTGCAATTTGTAATGCTTCTTCTTTGGAATTGACATTTAGTTTTTGATAAATGTTTTTAATATGCGTTTTAATAGTTTCAATATCTAAAAACATTTCCTCCGCCATTTTACGTCTACTCTTTCCTATTGATATACCTTCTAGTACCTGCGACTCCCGCTTCGAAAGTGGTGTATTGGTATTTTTTTGAAAAGACTGGATTACCAAGCTGGCTATATCGGGACTCATCACCCCACCTCCATTCATTACTTCACCAATTGCTTCAATAATTTTATTTGTACCAGTATTTTTGTTGAGACAGCCAGATGCACCATTTCTAAGTGCTGTAAAAATTGTTTGCTCATCTCTATATTTTGCAAGCGCAATAATATGTATACCTGTATGTATTTTTTTTATCAACGGAATAATATCCACAGTATTCATACCAAGTAATGCAATAGCGAGTAAAACAATATCAGGATAATTTTCACTCAATGCTGCTTTAGCTTCTAAAAAAGAGCTGTATTGCCCTGTCACAATGTATCCATCAATATTATCTATCATATCAGCAATAGCAGATCTTATAGATATCTCTTGATCAATTAATACAATATTGATATCAGTCTTGCTAGTACTTATTTTACTGGTCATTTTAAAACCGACTTTTTTGAATGGCTTATGATGAATTAAATAGAATACTTAGAAAATATAAAGGATTGTTTTCTAAGTATTCTATTTCCGTCCCTAGAATTTAACAATACGCTAACCAACTTTATTTTGTAATTCATTTTATTTTCAATTGCTTAAAATAACGATTCATTCTTTTAAAATACTTATTCATTTTGATTCAAGTTACATGAAAAATGAGTTTAATAAAATTCATTGCCACTTACATAAGTAAATAAAATCAAGTTCAAGTACAGATTAGTTTTAAGTATAAAATTTAAAATTATGAAACAAGTATTCACTATCATTATTTCTTTTTTGTTGATCAGTTTCAGCACTAAAGCACAGCCTTCAAAAAAAGTTCAAGAAGTATTTAGTCAATCGTTCCCTCAGGCTACAGATATAGAATGGAACCAAAAAGAAAATACATTTATCACTTCTTTTAAGGATCAGGAAATGTTCTATAATATCATATTTGAATCAGATGGAAATTTTTTAAGTTCAATTAGGCGTTCCGATGAAAAAGGGTTACCGACTGGCATACGCTATAATTTCAAAAGAAAACACAAAGGAAAGGAAATAGTAACCGTATCAGAGATGATCAACGAATCAGGAACCATTTATTATATTACTGCTCAAGATGACAAGTTTATTTATTGGTTTAAAGGAAATACATATTCAGAAATCGAGCTTGATCAAAAGCTGCCCAAATAAATCAGGCGTTTTAAAGAGTGGCCACTTCAGATGAAATGACCGCTCTTTATTTTAAATCAATTAATAGCCAGGATTTTGTTTGAGGTTGGTATTGAAATTAATTTCTTAAATGAGTTTATCTTTTAACTACTCTTATATTAAATCATTCAATGAGATTTATTGAATTGTATAGGTAAATATTTTCCAGTTTGCACTAGCGGTAACATTATCACCGCCAGTTAAATTTATAACCAAGGTTCTACGTGCAGCTGGTTTTGAAAACCGGAACTTTACCCATGTTGAGCTTGTACTTGTTGATATCACTACTGGTGACGGAGATAGTAGCGTGTACTCAGCGGGTAAGATAGTAGAAGCTACATCAACAGTAAAAGTTGTATTGATTGGAGTGCTGCGCTGCGGCGCAACCAATTGAACTAATACACTATCTAACACAGTAGTTCCTGTTGGCACCGTTATAGTTCTTGTTAATACACCAGTTGCTGGATTGGCAAATTCAACAATATCTGAACCAGAATAAATTATCTGGGTGAAATCTTTGGTACAAGAACCTATTGTTATGCCAAGGAATGCAAGGGCAAAAATGATGACTAGATTATTTTTTTTCATTATTCAATAATTTAAATAAGGATTAATATCCTGGGTTTTGAACTAAATTTTTATTTACATCGGTTTCAGCAATTGGAATATTGCAAATTAATTTGAAGTCGGTGGTCAACAAGGTTGCACCAGATGGCTTTACAATATCTCGGTTAGTCCGCAATAAATCCCATAGACGGTGGCCCTCAAAAGCAAGTTCAATTCTTCTTTCTTTTAATACCTCATTCAATAATTGAATTCCTGTTAATAAACCAGCTCCACTTGTTGGGAAAGCAGTTAATCCTGCCCTAACCCTTGTTCTATTCAAATCATCCGTAGCTAATGCATCTTTGTTCTGTCTAGCCCTTGCTTCAGCTCTGTTCAGTACAACTTCGGATGTTCTCAAAATCATAATATCATCTTGACCCAATTGACCAGTTAAAGGCCACTTCATACAATAGAAAACATTCTGACCAGATTTAACTTGTGAAGAAATTAGTCTTTGAAATCTTAAATCACTTATTCCCATATCAGCCCTTAATGATGCAGTAGCAGTTACATCGGCATATCCTGGAACAGCTGGTAAATTTCTAAAATAAATATACTGTAACCCATCACCGCCGGGATTTGTTTCACCAGTTTGGTATTGCAAACCAAAAATAGTTTCTGGATGAGATTTACCCCAAGTAGTATAATAAGTTGATGCTGGCGCAAATTGAGCGGTGGTTCCAAGTAGTACCGAATCAGCCCATCTTTCTGATGCAGCCCAGTTTCCCCTGTACAACTCAACCCTGCTCAACAAAGCTTGTGCAGCTACTTTTCTTGCCCGATAAGGTTGTGATGGATTGGTTAACAAACTATTCGCTGCTACTAAATCTTCTACTATTGCGTCATAAGTAACCCCAATTTTAGGGCGTTCTGGATAGGTAACCTGTGCTGCGTCTGCAACCCCTGCTCTCAAAACAGGAACACCTAAATCGAAATTGGTGACCGTAGTTCCAGTAACATTTAAGTTAAGCGGATTGCGTGCAAATATTCTTGCACAATCAAACAAAGATAATCCACGTAAGAATAAAGCCTCTCCCTTAAATTGGTTTCTCTCTGCAACAGTTGCTGAAGAAGCATCTATTTTATTAATGATCAAATTGGCTCGGTTTATTACTCCATTTAATGTAGCCCAGATATTAATATGTGAACTTGGCGCATTGACGGCCTGGTTTATAAAACGATTGGTATTATTGCTGGTAATTTCTCCATTATCGGCTAACAATTCTGGAATTACAATAATATCTCTGCCATAATAAAGATTATTTTGGTAGGTATTATAAATAGAAGTTAAGGTAGCATTTAGCCCTTCCTTGGTTTTAAGGGTTGCATCCAGATCTAGTGAATTGAGTGGAGTTGTTTCCAACATTTTTTTACACGATCCAAATACCATCAATAAAGTTAGGATTTGAACAATTGAAAATATTTTGTATTTCATGATTATTTAATTTAAAATGTAAGGTTTATTCCAAGCGTAAATTGTCGCGCTTGGGGATAGGTTCCAAAGTCATTTCCTTGTAATTCAGGGTCGAACATGGAGTATTTAGATAAGGTGGCCAAGTTAAAACCACTTATATAAAATGAACCATTGCTTAGTCCCACTCTATTTAAGAACTTCTTGTCTAGGTACATCGTTAATGTAACTTCTTTCAAACGAGCAAAATCACCCCGCTCCCAAAATCTGTTTGAAAAGAAGGTATAAGATGAAGAACCTGGCTGTGCTGCTCCAGACCAAGGTCTTGGAACAAATGTCATATCTCCAGGTTTTTGCCACCTAGCCATTTGAGTTGATAATTGATTTCTGTCAGCAGTTGACCCAGCTCTTTGCATAAATGTTGCTTCAGAGTTCTGAATATAATTACCGCCTTGGTATTGCACCTGAAATCTAAATTCGAAATTGCCGAAATTTAATGTATTGGTTATACCACCAAACCACAATGGATCAGAACTCTTGTCTAAATAATAACGATCACGCAAAACAGGAGTATAGGTAATATTACCAAATGTATCTAAATACATGGTTCTACCATCTGCGGGGTTTACACCTGCATAATTATAAGTGAAAATTGAATTTAATTGTCGACCAACAACTGTGGTTGTTCCAATATTTTTTTGACCATCATTTAATTTAGTAACCTCATTTTTTACATAGGTAAAATTGAAAGAAGTAGTCCATTTGAAATTCTTATTACTCACATTAACCGTATTAATGCCAACCTCTATCCCCCTATTTCTCAATACACCCACATTTCTGTTGATGGATGAAAAACCACTACTTGGAGGCAATGGAAATGCCAATAATAAAGATTGTCTACTAGCTGAAAAATAATCAATCTCTCCCGTAATTCTTCGATTAAAGAAGCTGAAATCTAACCCATAGTTAATCGTTCTATTCTCCTCCCATCCTAAATCTGCATTACCCAATTGAGAGGGTGATCCACCCGACAGTCCAAGGTATTCTCCACTTAAACCAAACAGTGCTCGGCTGGCATAATTAACATTTGCTCCTGCTTGACCAACCTGATTGGCTAACCCTGCTTGATTTCCCGTAATCCCATAAGACAACCTAAGTTTAATATCATTGCGATCACCCCAAGAGCCCATGAATTTTTCTTTGTTCAATTTCCAAGCTAAAGAAGCGGAAGGGAAAATTCCAAATTGATTGTCGGCACCAAATCTTGAAGAACCATCTCTTCTAACCGTTAAGTTAGCTATATACTTATCATTGTATATATATCCGAGCTTAGCAAACAGACCAGCGATTCTAAAATTTCCAAATGTTTCTATAGGTTGAGTTGGAGTTGCGGTAGAACTTAAAGTGGTAAACTGAAACAAAGGAAGACCTTGCCCGAATGCACTAAAAGCAGTATTTAAATTTGACCGGTACTCAGCTCCTGCCAGAGCTGTAACTGCATGTTTTGATGCAAATGTTCTAGCATAACTTAAAACATGATTGGTTTGAAAATCTCTAATTTGGGTAGCAGCTTTTGCAACCGACCCGTTTGTTGATGCACCTGAATAACGTGGATCTGAAAACTGTTTTTCTTCGGTATAACTCCAGTTTACATTAAAACTACTTCTGAATTTCAAGTACTTATTAATACTATAGTTAATACTGACAGCACCAATCAATGACTTTACATTTGAAAAATTGATATCATTATCGGTAGATATTAAAAAATTCTCAACACCACCAAACCATTGTCCATTTTGGGTTTGTCGGTATGAACCGTCAGGGTTATAAGGCCTATTAGCAGGAAAGCTCATAAATCCGTTGCGGACTGGATTTGAGAAACTTCCACCATCATATACGCCATTTGAAGTGTAAGAGGTTAAATTTAAAGATGTTCCTATCGAAAATTTATCATTTATCTTATGATCTAAATTCAATCTCATTGAACCTCTTTGAAAATCAGATGCAACTACATGACCATTTAATTTATTGTATCCACCAGATATAAAAAACGTCGTTTTTTCATTTCCGCCAGAAACGCTTAAATCGTAATTTTGAGCAAATCCTGTTCTAAACGCTAAATCTTGCCAATCTGTATTTGCAACTGGATCAACAATACCATTCTTTACAGTTGCGCCAGTTCCTGTAAGAAACGTAGCTACTTGAGCAGAACTTGCACCAAATCGGTTAGCATTTGCTTCATAGCCTAGTTGAATCGCCTCTGTTGCATTTAAAACATCTAGTTTTTTAATTACATCACTTGCGCCATAATAAGTATTAAAATTAACTTTGCTTTTTCCAGCCTTGCCCTTTTTTGTGGTGATGATTACAACCCCATTGGCGGCTTGTGCTCCATAAATAGAGGCGGAAGCAGGATCTTTCAAAACATCAATAGATTCAATATCATCTGGATTGATTGAATTTAATGAATTGGATGAAACCAAGGCTTCAAAACCATTGCCATTGCTCAATGAATTAGTATTTGCAGCCCCAATTTGAACCCCATCAACAATATACAATGGGGTATTACTCGCATTAATTGACCCAACTCCACGTATTCTAACCGTAACATTACCCCCAGGAACACCATTGTTTGATACTACCTGAACCCCAGCCATTTGCCCAGCCATTGCTCTGGCAAAACTACCTACTGGCCGAGCCGCTATATCTTTACCTTTCATACTCACAGTAGCACCTGCCAAATCTTTTTTCTTTCGCGTTTCATATCCAATTACCACCACTTCGTCTAAATTTTCAACCGAAGAACGAAGCGTGATATCAATGGTAGTATTATTTCCAATAGGAAACTCCTGAACTGCATAACCAATAGATGATACCACAATACGCTGATCATTAGAAGCAATATTCAGTTTAAACCTACCATCTAAATCAGTTAATGTTCCAATTGTAGTCCCTTTTACTTTTACAGATACCGATAACAATGGCTTGCCACTCTCATCAGTTACCTTTCCTGTTAACACTTTTTGCTGTGCAAAAGAATACATGCATAGCATCAGCATTAACATCATTGTTAATGTTTTTTTCATAATACAGTTTTAGTATTTATTGTTTAGTTAATAAATAATGACCATCCAAGTTAGCTTCTAGCTGTTTTGGAATAAGGTCAAAAAAAATCAACCATGATAATTACTAATTGAACTGCCATTATGAAAAAATGAACTAAAGTGATTCATTAAAAATTTTACAAATTGTGATGGAATTGTTAAAGTGAACGAATCCAACGCTTGAATTCTTTTGAACGTTCTTGACCAATAGTAATTGCATCTTTAAAAGGAAGGTTAAGTTCTATCAGCAACTTCACACGCTCAATCACCTTATAGGATTTAATAAAATCTATATTCACTAAATATTTTCGATTCGCTCTAAAAAATATATCCGGATCTAACTCTTCCTCCAATGCAGTTAGATTGCTTGTTTCAATAATGTACTTTTTCCCTTCTATATCAACAGCAAAAACAATAAAATTTTCTGAGTAGATGCAAACAATTTGACTCGTTTTAATTAAACAAAACTCAATGCCTTTTTTTGCTACTAACACTTTTTTCTTCTGAATTGTATCCTTACCCTGTTTAAGTAATTCTAATGTATCGGTACTAATATATCGCTGTAAGTTATTGTACTTCTTAAGTGCCGCACTTAAGCAATCTGGTGTAATGGGCTTGAGCAAATATTCAATCCCATTCATTTTAAATGCTTCTAATGCATACTCTCGATGTCCCGTTGTGAAAATTACGGGACAAGTAATATTTACTTTATTAAAGATATTGGTAGAACGTCCATCGCTCAACTCTATGTCCATGAAAATCAAGTCAATATCCATACTTTGATTAAAAAAAACAACCGCTTCTTGAACCGTTTGAATCAATTGAACTACGATAATTTCAGGGTTCAGTTGCGCAAGTAAATCTGATAAATAGGCAGCTAATGGCATTTCATCTTCTACAATTACTACTTTCATATATTATTATTTATTGATTTTATGAATATTTCAAAAAATCGGGACAAGCTGTGGAATGGACTGATCAATATTTTAGTTGGCAAAAATCTGTTGTGGTTTATTTTATGGTACTAGTTTCAAAGGCAACATCACAGTAAATATTTCTCCATCATCATAACAATGAACTGGTTTATCTGATATTAATTTATATCGTTCAACTAAATTATACAGCCCCCAACCTGATGGTTCTCTTTTTTCTACTAAGGGTCTTATTACATTGCTTACAATACAATATCCATCTATAGTATTCCTTACCGTTATTCGCAGTAGATGGTCTTTACAATATGCATTGTGTTTAATGGCATTTTCTAATAATAACTGAAGTGCCATTGGAGCAATCAGCCATTTGTTAATTGTTGACTCATCTATTTCAAAGTCTAAAACAACTTGCTTACCAGTCTTAATTTGTTGCAATGAAAAATAATTATTTAATACGGCTAATTCTTCTTTTAGATATACCCAGTCATGGTTAATATGCTTTAGCACATGTCCATACATATCTGCAAACTGCCTACTATATTGTATTGCTTTTTGTTGATCTTGCATTGTAATATAACAAAGTGTATTAAGTGTATTATACAAAAAATGGGGGTTGAGTTGCGACTTAAACATATCCATCTCTACCCTTTGCTTCGCCAATTCCATTCTTCTAGTTTTAAGCTCCGCTTTGTATTTCTGTTTACTCATCAAATAAATATCAATCAGTAAGTTAGCCATAACAGACAGGGTGGTAAGCCTAATTACAATACCAGATAATTTATCAGGTATATAAAAGTGAGCCATCTTACTGTACTTCAACAATAAAAGTATAGATACCAATAATAGTGGCATAAGCAGCACCACCAACAGGTAATAAATAATTATAGATAAACGATAAATTTTAATCTGATCATTATAACGAACCCAAATAAGGGCGAAGTATTGTAATATCCAACTACCCCATCCGATTAATGACAATGTAATAAAACATTTTAAATGATTTATCACTTCAAAGACTGGATGAAACGAAAATTCATTCAGCCAGAAAACAATTAATAGTAAAGCATATACCCCAAATAATAGGGAGTAATGCCTTATTTTTATCGTATATATATGCCGCATAGTGTACATCAATTTCACATTTAACTTCTCCCTCATGAGAAAAAGCTTACTCACAAAAAAATACACACAGCTGTTGGATACTTAATCGGCAACCCAAGCCAAAAAAAAGAAATAATACACTTGAAAAAGCAATTATAACCTTTCAATATTATGCAAATAATGATGAAAAATCATTCATTATCCTCCCCCATTTGGGGGTATTCCATATAAATGGTAGATTTTAGAGATAAAAGGCAAGGCTTTTAACAAAAATTAACAATAGTCAAGCTGGGATAAGGTTTAGTGAGGTTGTTATCCAAAATCAATTTCGGTATTGTCACCTATATTTAAACTACGGCTTAGCCCCTTTACCGAGGCATCACTTCCAATAAGAGAATTGTCGAGGACCACTTCAAAAAGATTGGTGTAAGAACCAATAATACTATCTCGTACAATAGAATGTTTTATGGAGGTGTTTGCTCCAATGGCTACATGGGGCCCAATAATGGCGTGTTCTATATTACAACCTGGTGCTATACTAACCGGAGGAATTATAATGGTATCCTTATACCCATGATCAAAATGGGTATTACCACCAAATTTTTTAAGCAAGGTTGCATTGCTCTCCAACAAAGTTTCTTTTCTGCCACAATCAAACCAACTTTTTACTTTAAAAGATTGAAACTTAGCACCTCGCTTTATCATACAATCTAATGCGTCCGTTAAATTATACTCCCCCTTGGTTTTAATATCTTGCAGAAATAGATGATGCAGGCATTCAAATAAAAAATGCGTCTCCTTTATTTTATACAATCCAACCAATGCCATATTACTTTTTGGTATGGCTGGTTTTTCTACCACCGCATCTATAAACCCTTGCTCATCTATTAATGCTACGCCAAAATTTCTCGGATCATCTACTTTTTTTACGCCCAACATACTATAGGGACTATTCACAACTTCCTGCACATCATACTCACAAATGGTATCACCCAATACCACAAATACTTCATCTGATCCTACAATATTTTTGGTGAGTTCAATGGCGTGTCCAGTTCCGTGTCGCTCATTCTGAAATACAAAATGCGTTTCCAAATCAGGATAGGTTTGCATTACATAATCCTGAATTTTTTCGCCCAAATACCCAACAATAAAAATGAATTCCCTTATCCCAGCTTCTCGCAGCTGATCAACTATAAAACTAAGTATCGTTTTACCAGCAATGGGTATCAGTGCCTTGGGTTGGGTATATGTATGAGGTCTAAGTTTAGTTCCAGCACCGGCAACAGGGATGATTGCTTTCATTCAGATTTATTTATCATTTGATGGTCAGAATACCTCATTTTTAAGCAGCGCACCCACCAAATAGAACGTGAAAATAGGAAATAAGCCGAATTATCCCAATTTTGTGTAAATCCTTTGGTAAGTTTGCAAAAAAAATGATCCATGCAGAGAGATACGCTGGTTTTTGATCTTATACGTAAAGAACTGGAGAGACAAAGACACGGAATTGAATTAATTGCTTCAGAAAATTTCACCAGCTTGCAAGTAATGCAGGCAATGGGTAATGTAATGACCAATAAATATGCAGAAGGCTACCCTGGTCGCCGCTATTATGCTGGTTGTGAAATAGTAGATCAAACAGAACAACTGGCCATTGATCGACTTAAACAGATATTTGGCATTGATTACGCCAACGTGCAACCCCATAGCGGTGCGCAGGCCAATGCTGCCGTTGCACTGGCTGTTCTGCAACCAGGAGACGCTACGTTGGGACTTGACTTAAGTATGGGCGGTCACCTTACCCATGGAAGTGCTGTTAACTACAGCGGCAAGCTCTATAAGCCTTATTTTTATGGGGTTACTAGGGAGGAAGGCTTGATTGATTATGAAATGTTAGCATCCAAAGCCCGTGAGGTTAAACCTAAATTAATTTATTGTGGAGCCAGTGCTTATAGTCGCGATTGGGACTATGCTCGTATTAGAAAAGTGGCGGATGAAGTAGGCGCATTGGTGATGGCGGATATTGCACACCCTGCGGGACTAATTGCCAAGAAATTATTGAATTCTCCTTTTGAATATTGTCACTTTGTTACTTCTACCACCCACAAAACCCTAAGAGGTCCTAGAGGTGGGGTAATTATGATGCAAAAAGATTTTGAAAATCCTTGGGGATTGAAAGATGTAAAAGGCAATATCAGAATGATGAGTAACCTACTTGATATGGCTGTTTTCCCGGGCATACAAGGCGGTCCATTGCAACACGTTATTGCAGCAAAAGCAGTAGCATTCGGTGAGATTTTATCGGACGAATTTTTAGTGTACCAACAACAAGTTCAGAAAAATGCGCAAGCAATGGCAGCAGCTTTTGTGGAGAAAGATTACAATATTATCAGCGGTGGCACGGATAACCATTTGATGTTGATTGACTTAAGAAATAAAAACATCAGTGGTAAAAAAGCGGAGCAAGTATTGGTACAAGCAGATATTACAGCCAATAAAAATATGGTGCCTTTTGATGACAAAAGTGCTTTTGTTACTTCAGGTATTCGATTTGGTGTTGCAGCCATTACAACCAGGGGGTTTAAAGAAGACCAAATGCAATTTGTAGTGAATGCAATTGACCATGTTTTAATGAATGCCGATGATGCAAATATTATTACAACCGTAAAAAAACAAGTGAATGAATTTATGGAGCAGTTTGTACTGTATCCAGAAATGGGGTAATATGGAATATTCGTTCTAAATTCACGATACTAAAACCATCATTCTTATGATACAAAGAGTTCAAAGTACTTGGTTGTGTTTGGCCGCCTTTTTTTCATTAATTGGTATTAAATCATCTTTTTTTAGTGGCAATCAACTCAATACAGTTACCACTATAAAAGACTGGAGTGAATTTAACGCCACTTTTCAACTACCAATACTGATACTTACGGTTACTACAGCTGTTGCTGCTTTGGTAGCTGTTTTCATGTACAAAGATCGGAAGCGGCAACTGATGATCACCATTGCTACAATGCTGCTTTCGGTTGTGGTTATTCTACTTTATTTCAACGCAAAAAATGATTATATAGAAGCTAAGCTAGACTTAGGCGCTATTGCTGGTTTTTTGGTGCCGGTATGTTTATTCATGGCAGCAAAAGGAATTTACAAAGATGAGCGCTTGGTTAAAAGTGCTGATAGGCTAAGATAAAAAGGGCGCAGTGATACTGCGCTTATTTTTTTTGATAGCAGCTGGTATTCCAGCATATACAAGCTCCCCACCTGCGTCACCCGCTTCTGGTCCTAATTCTATTAACCAATCTGCTGATTTTAATACATCGGTATTGTGTTCTATCACAATCAATGAATGACCTTGATTTACCAATGCATTAAAAGAACTCAATAATTTTTTTATATCGTGAAAATGCAATCCCGTAGTCGGCTCATCAAATATAAATAGTACGTGACCAATACCTTTTCCTTTGCCTAGAAAGCTTGCCAGTTTTACACGTTGTGCTTCACCACCACTAAGGGTATTGCTGCTTTGACCTAATTTAATATAGCCCAAACCTACATCCTGTAAGGGTTGTATGGCTTTTTGTATGGCCTTCTCTTCTTTAAAAAATTCAATAGCTTCATCCACACTCATTTCTAATACATCGTGTATAGAATGTTGATTGTATTTTATTTCGAGTACTTCTTCCTTAAATCTTTTCCCATTACAAGATTCGCAAGTAAGGTGTACATCTGCCAAAAATTGCATTTCTACCACTGTTTCGCCCTCTCCTTTACAGGTATCGCACCTACCACCATCTACATTAAAAGAAAAATGTCGAGGCTGAAATCCACGCATTTTCGCAAGTCCCTCTTTGGCATATAAGTCACGTATTGAATCGTATGCTTTTATATAAGTAATGGGGTTGCTTCGAGAAGATTTACCAATCGGATTCTGATCAATCATTTCGATACTGTTGATTGAATCTATATCGCCTGAAAGCTGTTTGTGCAAACCTACTTTTTCAGTTGGCTCGCCTTTTAGTTTTTGTAATGCAGGATATAAAATTTGTTTCACTAAAGTAGTCTTCCCACTTCCACTAACACCTGCTATAACACAGATGGTATGAAGGGGGAATTCTACCGTTATATCTTTTAAATTATTTTGTCGCGCTCCTACCAATTTAATACTGCTATTCCACTTACGAACTTGCTTGGGTGGTTCTATTCGCATTTCACCAGTGAGGTATTTACCTGTGAGACTTTTTGGATGATTAATGAGATGATCATAATTACCTGCTGCAATTACTTCACCTCCCAAATGAGATGCCAGTGGCCCCATATCAATAATATGATCTGCTTCTCGCATAATCATTTCATCGTGCTCCACTACTACTACCGTATTACCTAAATTGCGCAACGACTGAAGCACGGCTATCAGTCGTTCTGTATCCCTAGAATGTAAGCCAATAGAAGGCTCATCTAGTATATATAATGAATTGGTAAGATTACTGCCCAAACTTCTGGTAAGTTGAATGCGCTGACTTTCACCACCACTTAATGAATTGGCCAATCTATTGAGGGTTAGATAACCAAGGCCAACATCCATCAATGTTTTAATTCTTTGGTGAATTTCTAAAAGGACTCTTTTTGCAATCTGTTTTTCTTGCTCAGATAGTTGAAGTTCAGTAAACCATTGTTGTAAGTCGCGCACTTGCATCTCACATAGTTCTGCTATTTGTTTGCCACCAATAAAAATATACAACGCTTCTTTTCGCAACCTATATCCATTGCAAGCAGTACAAGTGGTTCTACCCCTATACCTGCTTAAGATTACTCTATATTGTACTTTGTATAAATTTTGTTCCACTTCTTTAAAAAAATCATTAATGCCTTGTGCATTTGGCCCACCATTCCACAACTGTTTGTATTGTTCCGAACTTAAATCCATTATAGGTTTGTGAATGGGGAAATCCATTTTACTGGCTGATTTTATAAACTGTTCTCTCCACCAGCCCAGCTTTTCGCCCTTCCATGGTGCTACTGCTCCTTCATAAACGGAGAGGCGCTTATCTGGAATAATTAAGTCAGGATCTATGCCCAACACTTGTCCAAATCCTTCGCAAAGTGAACAAGCTCCATAAGGATTATTGAAAGAAAATAAGTTGGGAGATGGTTCTTCAAATGCAATGCCATCGGCTTCAAATTTATTACTGAAATGTAAGAGATCACTGCCATCTTTCTCAATATATACAGATCCTTCTCCTTCATAAAAAGCAGTACCGATGGAATCGGAAATACGATGTAAATCTTCTTCATCAAAAGATTTTACCACAATCCGATCAATTAAAGTATAGACTTTAGCTTTGGCACTTGGATGTTTAAATAGTTGATCTAGCTCTTTATCCTTCAACTCTAGCAACGCTTCTATACGTTCAATTTTACTGTTCGATTCTAAATTAGCCTTACTAGTATTTTTTAAATACATTCTAGCAAAACCCTTCTGCATTAAAATATTCAACTCTTCTCTTATAGCCCTATTGGCGTGTTGTTTAAATGCAACCATTACCACAACTTTAGTTCCTGCTACCATATTGGTAATGGCATTCATTACATCGGCAATATCGTCTTTCCGCACTTCTTTGCCGCTGATGGGTGAAATAGTTTTACCAACACGAGCAAAAAATAAGCGCATATAATCATAAATTTCGGTCATGCTACCTACCGTACTCCTTGGTGTTCTTGTAATTACTTTTTGTTCAATGGCAATAGCGGGACATAAGCCTTTAATATAATCTACATCTGGTTTTACCATGCGAGCCATAAACTGCCTGGCATATGCGCTTAAGCTTTCCGCATAGCGACGCTGCCCTTCTGCAAAAAGCGTATCAATGGTAAGCGAAGATTTTCCGCTACCCGATACACCCGTAACCACAATGAATTTATTGCGGGGAAAAACTACGGTTACATTTTTCAGGTTATGGGTTTTTGCACCCACTACTAGAATATCACCATGGGTAACTGTTTCGGGATGAATTGAAGCTTTGCTTGTCTTTGTTGCCATAAGTACACAAAATAAACAGAAAATTGCAGCTTTGGTTTAATCAGCAACGAATAAGTCGCAAAAAATCAATGAGTTAGAATGTTAATAACCTTTGTGAATAAAAACATGATTTCCACAATAGAATTATGTATGCAAAAGATTTCTATTTTGTTCCAGATTTTAAGAATCGTTATCCAATATCCTGATTTTTCACTAACCCTGACTCAAAAACCTGAGCTATGAAAACATTAGACCACGCGTCCGATAACGAATTAATACGGGCATTTCAAGATGGCGACACAGACGCGTTTGAAACTCTTATCTATCGCTATAAGGACAAGATTTTTTCTTCTATTCTTTTCTTTGTAAAAGACAATTATTTGGCTGAAGATCTTTTTCAAGATGTGTTCATTAAAATTATTGACACCCTTAAAAATAAAAAGTATACAGAAGAAGGCAAGTTTCTTCCTTGGGCTTTACGTATTGCACATAATTTATGTGTGGACTATTTTAGAAAGGTAAAAAGGACTCCTGCCATTAAGACCAGCGATAATAAAGATATTTTTGATGTATTACAGATTTCAGAAGAAGCACCTGATGGAAAAATAATGCAAGGCCAGAGTCACGACAGGGTTAGAAGAATGCTTGATTTGCTGCCTGAGGAGCAAAGAGAAATTATTGTACTTCGCCATTATGCCAATATGAGTTTTAAAGAGATAGCCGAAATTACCAATTGCAGTATCAATACTGCGTTGGGGAGGATGCGGTATGGACTCATTAATCTCAGAAAAATGATGATTGAAAAACAAATTGCACTTTAACAAAAAACCCCTGTGAGTAACGGAGGTTTTTTAGTGGTTTATTTTCCGCCGCCCTCAAAAACCGCTTTTACTTCATCTAAGTGTGCAATGAATTTTTTTATATCGGGATTGTAGCCGTATTTAATGGTGCCCAGTGGTTTTCCATTTAAATCTAAAAACATATAAAGAGGTTGGGCGTTAAAACCAAATTGGGTAATTTCATAGTCCAAATTACGATCACCTTCTGTTACTACTTTATCGCCATCTTTCTTTGTGTATTGTTCATTTATCGGCAGGTCGGTGGACTCATCTACATAAAGACTAACGAGCACAAAATTTTCGCGCATTCGCCTTAATACTTCGGGATCTTTCCATACTTCTTTCTCCATTTTTCTACAATTGGCGCAACTATGCCCCGTAAAGTCGAGCATTACCGGCTTATTCAAAATTTTAGCAGCAGCCATTCCTTCTTCCAGTGTAAAATAAGCGACCAACCCATAAGGAATATGCAATTTATTAGCCAATCTTTTGGGTGGTGCTGCCAACGAAACAGTATTTGATTTTGCGCTATTACCCTGTTGGTATTTCAGTGCGTCTAAATTAAAATCTTGTGTGCCATCGGGTGGAATAAAACCGCTTAGGTGACGAAGGGGTGCGCCCCAAAGACCTGGCAAAATATACAAGGCAAAAGAGAACGATGCTATGGCAAAAAAGAGTCGCGGTACTGATATATAACTCACTTCACTATCATGAGAGAATTTTAGTTTCCCCAATAAATAAACACCCAACAATACAAATATTACAATCCATAATACCAAGAATACATCTCTATCTAATAAGCGCCAGTGATAAATTAAATCTACATTCGATAAAAATTTAAGTGCCAATGCAAGCTCAATAAATCCAAAACTTATTTTCACTGAATTTAACCACCCACCGCTTTTAGGGAGCGACTGTAACATGGAGGGAAAAAAAGCAAACAATGAAAAAGGCAATGCCAATCCCAGCCCAAAACCAAACATGCCCATAATGGGAGCTGCAGAAACGCCGCCAGTACTGGTTTGTCCCAATAAAGTACCTACTATTGGCCCTGTACAAGAGAAGGATACAATTACTAAAGTGAGTGCCATAAAAAATATACCTGCTAGTCCCCCCCTCCCCGCTTTCTGGTCTGCTTTATTGGCCCAGCTATTAGGTAGCTGAATTTCAAAAGCACCAAAGAATGAGATGGCGAAGACTATAAAAATGCTGAAAAATAACAAATTAGAAATAGCACTGGTAGAGATCTGATACAAGATATCATCGCCAAAAATCAAGACCAATAAAATAGTAGGTATGGTATAAATCAATATGATGCAGAATGAATACCAAACCGCATTGCGAATACCTTCTAATCTTGTTTTGCTGCGTTTTAAAAAGAAACTCACAGTAACGGGTATCAGTGGAAAAACGCAGGGAGTAATCACAGCTAGCAGTCCCGCAAAAAATGTGAGCAAAAATATTTGCAATAAAGTTTGATCGTTTTTTTGTGGAGCTGCCGATGCTTGAATTGGAACCGTAAATCGTGTTTCGCCGCTGGGGTATTGATCGGCCTGTAAAGCAAGCCAGTTAAAGCTTCCTTTTAAAACTGCGCTATCGCTTGAAGCAATATGCAATGGATATTGAAACAGTACAGAATCATCAAACAAGCGGTGAATTGAACCATCCGAATTAGGCTGTAATTTCAACATCCCTACTTCTATGCTGGTGTCTTTGGATTTTTGAAAGGCTAGCGCCGAACTATCTAGCAATACAGCAGAAATAAACGCATCTTCTTTAGCGGATGGTTTTATTGAAAACAACTGTACACCTTGATTCATTTTTGCATGCACATTCAAATAAATCAAGCTATCATTGATGCGGCTTGCACTAAAACTAAATTGCACAGGTTGTTTTTCCTGTGCAACAATAATAATGGGTATAAAAAATAAACTGAGTGGGAGCAAATAAAAATATCGCATATTATTGCAGCTTTATATCGAACTGTTTTTTTGTAGGAGGAAGGCACTGGGTATCATCACAAACCATAAAACTTACCGTACCAGTAATATTGGTTTTTACCCCTGACTTTGTTTTAATCAACTGGGTGTACACTACTTTACTGCTGTAAAAAAGGACTTCCATATTGAATATCTTATCGTTGATTTTCTCCAGCTTTCCAGTCTCAATGGTTTTACCTTCTTTTTTTAGCAAGGGATTATTGTTGAAACTGATTTTTGTAGGAACGGGGCCGCCAGCTTTCATATCTTGTGAATACAAATGCCAAGGCTTCTGAATGGCAGCGGTAATTACTACTTCATATTTGTCAGCTGCTTTTTTAATTGCAGTAAAAGTCCACTCTACTGGATCTTTCACCTGTGCATAAGTTGCAGCTGTTAAAAAAAGAATGGTTAAGGTTAACGCTAATTTTTTCATTACTTATTTTATTTTAAAATATTATTGAATAGCTAAAAGTTCAAATACTTTTTTGCCGTCTAAATTATTCAATGCAGCAGATGTTGCTCTTTCGGGATGCGGCATCATACCAAAAACATTATTACCCTTATTGCGGATACCTGCAATATTTCTGATGGCGCCATTGGGATTAGCGGCAGCATTGATATTGCCAGACTCGTCACAATAGTGAAAAAGTATTTGCTCATTTTTTTCCAATTCATCCAAGGTGAGTTCATCTGCATGAAACCTGCCCTCTCCATGTGCTATAGGTATTTTAAGCGCACCCGTATTTGCATTTTTAATAAACACATTTTTACAAATAAACTGCTGGTTGGCATTCTGTAATAATACACCCGGCAATAAACCACTTTCACAAAGAATTTGAAACCCATTGCAAACACCCAAAACCTTACCGCCTTTATTGGCGAATTCAATAACAGATTGCATCATAGGGCTAAAGCGAGCAATAGCACCGCAGCGAAGGTAATCTCCGTAAGAGAACCCACCTGGCAATACAATACAATCACTGGTATTGAAAGCGGACAGATCTTTGTCCTTATGCCAAAGCATAATTACTTCTTTATTCAGATCTTGTTGTAAAGCATCCTGCATATCCCTGTCGCAATTAGACCCCGGGAAAACAACCACCCCTAATTTCATTTATCTCGTTATTTAGGTGTAAAGGTACTAAGCAGAAACAGAAAGAATGCCTAAATTTTAATCAATTGCCAATTATTATACACAATTAATGCCCCCATTAACCAAAATAATAGGTTGGGAAATAACAACCGCTTTGGATAAGAAAATGCGTTGGAAATAAATGCAGAGAAAGGAACCAAGCAAAGAATGGCAGAGCTAATTCCCGATTTATAGCATAAAAAGGGTACGGTGAGCAGTACTATCGCCATAAGTAAAAGTACCATCCAATTCTTTCTAATTTGAATTACGAGGCGGCTATTGAATTTTTGCCAGCAAAAAATACCTGCAAATAAAGCAAATAAAAGGAGTAAAATCGCCGAAAATAATACTGGCGTGATGGTATTTACTGGTAATGAAAATTGAAAATCGGGAAGATAGTTGGAAAAATAATTGATCTGATTGGTTAAAAAAAGTGCTGAAGCCAGAAAATAGTAGGGTATTGCAATCCCCATTAACAGGCAAAACCATTCCTGCAACTTAAAAGGCCGCATGATAGACAGCGAGAAAAGCACTACTAAAATGATTAACAACATTGGATGATAGCATAAAATGGACACTCCTACCAATAATCCAATATTAAAAATTAGTGTCTTGGGGTTGGCATTTGTTACCAGTTTTATTAATAAATGGTAAATCCAAATCAATAAAAAATTAGCCAATAAAGCAGGGGTAATGCTTACCCATTCTGGCAGCAGCGCAGTGAGTAATATATAGGTCATTGCAGGAGCATACCCAAATTGGGCAAACATTTTTTGCTCATTAAACAATATATTAATTCTTATAGCTTGTAATAAAATAATGGCTTGATAGCATATAAAAAGCCAAGTTGCATTCAATTCACTAAAATAATTTTTAAGTACAACGGCTAAATACCCATCGGGGGTTCCAATTACTACCTGTGCCGGAACCACTATAAAATGGGCATGAACAACCATGCTGAGCAATACAACAAAAAGAATATTAACAACGGATTTGTCTCTAAATAAAAATACCACGGTATAAAATTAGCAACTGTTTGAGTTATTTGTCTCAAATAGGCAATAGATTTTATTGAGGATCGAAAAATTTCTAATAATCTATTTTGGCAAAACAAGTAAAGCCCCTATACATGCAAGGTACAACAACTTGTTTGGCACCAACTTGTTTAGCGTGTCGTGGCATAAAATCATACCCCCTTTCTGGATTTTTTATAGTAGGGTTTCTATCAATCTGCCCTTGAGGATTAAGCGACTGATCGGTTAATATATTACTGCGCTTATCTTGAATATTAAATAGAAATCGAATTTCACCACCCGAATTCACCAATCCGTACCCAATATAATTATCGGTATTGTCGTCGTATTGCGTCTTACGTATAATATTACTCCACTCCGTTTTACCAGCAGGATCAATAGAGATGATGGCTACATTATCTGCATAATACCTATTTACATTGTTAGAGTTGTTCATCATATTTCCTCCACCAAATCCACCAAATCCGCCCATTCCGCCCCATGGATAAACACCCATTGGATTATTAAGGGAATAAAAATTAGATCCAAAGCCATTTCCAAAGCCGGGATTGAAAAAAGGAGAACGGTTCATATAATCCCATCGGCTCATATTATTTCCTCTTGAACTGGTATAAGCCGACTCAGCGATCATCATAAAACCTCCGTCTTTTCGAAGTATTAAATTCTTGAGGTAAAACTCATTAAAAGCCGTTTTAATAGGGCCTTGACCATGAGCATCTGACCTGAATTCATCCGAAAAAACAGTCGCTGTATTCAACAGTTCGGCAAACTGGTTCTTATCCCAGAGTGAATAATAAAGTCCCTCAATATTCCCCCTTCGCAGTTTACTAAAAAAAGAAGTAATAAGTATGCGTTTATTGAGGTTGTCAATTTTTAATCGGGTATCATCCAAGTAAATACTGTTGATGCGCAAATCACTAATCATTGGGTTAATACTACCCAATGGTTTTACTACCAAGCTTAGTTTATTAATACTTTCTTGTTCGGCAGTGGCGGTCTCCCTAAGAAAAACCAGTCCACCTTCATTATCCAATCCAAACTCTCCCAAATAATCGTTTCTAAAAGGCATAGCAATTGGAAGCCTCACTTTTTCTAATATACTCAACGATTTATCAAAAACTAAGGAAGTAACGATATGTTCTTTTTCATTCTTGGTACTTATTTTAAAAGCAGCAATTTTTTGTTTATCCTCACTATTAATAAAGGTGTAAATGGGACTATTTACCGTATAATTTAAGCTGGAAGTAGTATCTAATTGCAGCGGATCGCCTATTCGCATACCATTGCCATCGAATTTTACAGCCATAGCATAAACTGTATTTTTCTGTTGGTATTGATAAAGAAAATAGACAAAATCAGGGTATGCAATAAAATCGGTACTTAATAAACGGGATCTGTCGGGGATAAAGTCAAATTTGACCTTATTCTGTAATTTCATTTCCAAATCGTACACCGAAAATTGGTATTGATCGCGTATATTTTTATAAACCAGCACTTTACCTCCTACTTTCCCAACTATTTCAAAATTAAGGTTGGATGGATCATCTCTATCTGGTTCCGAGTACACAATCCGCTGTGCATGGGCAGTTATACCAACCAGCGAAAGGGAAAACAGAAAGCTAAAAAATAAAATTTTCATTCCACTGAACTTTAGTAATCAAATGTACGGGTTGTACAGTTTAATTACCGTATTCAATTTACCCATACATTTGTTAAAGATTACTCTTAGATTCAAGCTACAAAGCCCTTTCTGTGAACAAAAATTTTAACAAAGCTACCTCTGCAGGTTTCATCATCGCACTAGGTATCATATTCGGCGACATTGGTACATCTCCGCTTTACGTTTTAAACGAAATCATTGCTGAAAAAGCAATAACGGAACAGTTGATCATCGGCTCTTTGTCCTGTATTATCTGGACATTAACCCTACAAACCACGGTAAAATATGTAATTCTAACCCTCAAGGCCGACAATAAGGGAGAAGGTGGTATTTTCAGTTTATACGCCTTGGTAAGGAGGCGAAAAAAATGGCTGGTAATTCCCGCTATGATAGGCGGAGCCGCACTACTGGCAGATGGTATTATTACACCACCTATAACCGTAACATCGGCTATTGAAGGGCTTAGACAGTTGCCTGCACTAAGAGATATAGAGCAGCGAACTATTATTACCATTGTAATCAGCATCATCAGTCTACTTTTTTTAGTACAGCAATTTGGGACTGCCTCTATAGGAAAATTTTTCGGCCCCATGATGAGCTTATGGTTTACCATGTTGGCTATTTTGGGTGCGGCGCATTTGATGGACGACCTAAGTGTTTTTAAAGCATTCAATCCATATTATGCGGTTGATTTACTGGCTACCTATCCAAAAGGCTTCTGGCTGCTGGGTGCTGTATTCCTTTGTACTACAGGAGCAGAGGCACTTTACAGCGATTTGGGGCATTGTGGCAAGGGCAATATTAGAATATCTTGGATTTTTGTAAAAACTTGTTTAATACTCAACTACCTCGGTCAAGGTGCTTGGCTGATGGCGAATTATAAAGACCAAATTATTCCACACGAATTAATGGCTACGGGCTTCAACCCCTTTATTGGCATTATGCCACAATGGTTTAAGTTGGCGGGTATTGTAATTTCAACATTAGCAGCCATTATTGCCAGTCAAGCCTTAATCTCTGGATCTTTTACTTTGATTAGTGAAGCAATGCGACTGAATTTATGGCCTAAAATGAAGATACAATATCCTACAGAGGAGAAGGGTCAGTTATTTATTCCGGGCATTAATTTGCTTTTATATATTGGCTGTGTAGGCATTGTATTGTACTTCCAGAAGTCGGCCAATATGGGTGCTGCCTATGGATTGGCAATTACCATGTGTATGATCAGCACTTCTATATTATTTGCCAATTATTTGGTAAGTAAGCGGGTGTTTTCTGTTTGGATTTATATTTATCTGGTTGTTTATTTGAGTATTGAATTCTCTTTTTTAATAGCCAATTTGCAAAAATTTCTTCATGGTGGCTATGTAACATTAATAGTAGGTGGCGGATTATTTGTGGTGATGTATGTGTGGTTTAGGAGTAGGAAAATTAAAAATAGGTATGTTGAATTTGTTCGTTTAGAAAACTATATTCCAATGATTCAGGAATTGAGTAACGACAAAAGTATTCCCAAATATGCAACGCACCTTGTTTACATGACCAGTGCCAATAATCACAATGAAATTGAGCATAAAATTATTTATTCCATATTGAATAAAAAGCCTAAAAGAGCCGATATATACTGGTTTGTTCACGTAGATGTATTAGATGATCCATATACTTGTGAGTATTCGGTGGAGCATATTATTCCCAATGATATTATTCGCATTGAATTTAGGGTAGGATTTAGGGTTGAACAACGCATCAACCTTATGTTCCGAAAAGTAGTAGAGGAATTGGTGAAGCATAAAGAAGTAAATATTACCAGTAGGTATGAAAGCTTGGAGAAAAATAATATAGTAGGCGACTTTCAATTTATTGTTTTGGAAAAATATTTGAGCCAAGACAATGAACTGCCTATCTTAGAAAGAATTGTAATGAAATTATATTTCTGGCTGAAAGAAATCAGCCTTAGTGAAGAGAGAGGTTTTGGGCTAGATCCGAGTAATGTAACCGTAGAGAAATTTCCATTGATTGTTGCACCGGTATCAAAACTAAATTTGGTTCGAACTTATTCTGAAAGTGAAGAAGCATAGGCCATGCTATTCAATCAAATTGCTTGACCCTACTTATTTATATAATTATTGGCTATTTAATCCTGATACTGGTTGCGTATTTGGTGCAGGATCGTTTTATTTTCAAACCCGAGAAACTGGCGCAAGATTTTGAATATAAATACGAAGCGCCTTTTGAAGAATTATTTTTTGATGTATCACCTGGTGTTCGCATCAATGGGCTTCATTTTTATGTGAATGAACCCAAGGGACTGATCCTTTATTTTCATGGCAATTCTAAAAGTATAAAAGGCTGGGCTAAATATGCAAAAGATTTTTTTCGGTTTCAATATGATGTGGTGTTGGTAGATTACAGAGGCTTTGGTAAAAGCACTGGAAAAAGAAGTGAAAAAGAAATGTTAGCCGATATGCAGTTTGTGTATGAGTCTTTAAAAAATAAATTCGATGAACAACATATTCTTGTTTACGGAAGAAGTTTGGGAAGTGGCTTTGCCACAAAAATAGCAGCCGATAACTCTCCAAGATATTTAATACTAGATGCCCCTTATTATAGTTTTATAAAAGTAGCTGAAAGATTTACCCCCTTTTTACCCCATAAAATTACGCTTCGTTATAAATTACAAACAGATCAGTGGATTAAAAAAGTGAACTGCCATACTTATATTATTCATGGCACTAAAGACTGGCTTATTCCCATTAAACACAGTGAAAAATTGCAACGATTCAATCCTCATAAAATTACCTTGATTCGAATTCATGGTGGGGCTCATAATAACCTGCCAAGTTTTCCTGAATACCATAGTTTTATCAGAGATATTCTTCAATATTAACAAGACCCAGTGAATCGAAAAAAAATCACCAGAACGCTCCAAATTATTGCTGTTATTTATGCCCTTATCGGCATATTATTTTATAATTTCCAAGAACAAATTATTTTTCATCCAACAGTAGTGGAAGTAGACAGCAATTATGGTTTTAAACAACCCTATAAAGAGGTATGGATTACAAATGACGATGCTGAAAAAACACATTTGGTTCAATTTATGGTGGCCGACAGTTTACAAAAAGGACTGGTACTTTATTTTCATGGCAATAGAGAAAATATAGGCAGATACAGCTTGTTTGCAGATAAATTTACCAAAAAGGGGTATAAAGTATGGATGCCAGATTACCCTGGCTTTGGCAAGTCTACCGGCAAATTAACCGAAGCAGCTTTGTACGAACAAGCTTTGCAAGTTTATAAAATGGCGAGGGTGCAATATAAACCCGAACAAATAATCATATATGGCAAATCAATGGGTACTGGTATAGCTGCGCAATTAGCCGCTGTACGCGATTGTAAGCGACTGATACTAGAAACACCATATTATAGTATGCAATCTTTAATAGGCATGTATTTGTGGATGTATCCACTACAAAATATATTGCATTTTAAATTTCCCAGTAATGAAAATCTTTTAAAAGTAACCGCCCCTATCACCATTTTCCATGGAATGGATGATGGAGTAATTCCCTATCGCAATGCCGTTCAACTTAAAGCTGTTTTAAAACCTGGTGATGAATTCATTACCATTGAAAAGGGAAGCCATAATAACTTAAATGATTTTTTGTTGATGCAACAAAAGATGGATAGTCTGCTGCACTAAACACTATAGTTTTAGTATAAAAATGGACTTATATTTGTCATTATTCCGTAAAAAACAAAAAAATATATGAGTACCGAAAAAAAATTAACCAGTGCTTCAGGTAGCCCCTTCTACTACAATGAAGACACGCAGAGTGTTGGCAATAGAGGTCCACTCTTGCTTCAAGATTATATTCTGCATGAAAAGATGGCACATTTTAATCGGGAGCGCATTCCTGAGCGTGTAGTACACGCAAAGGGTTCAGGTGCTTTCGGAACTTTTACTGTAACGCACGATATCAGCAAATATACCCGTGCAAAAATTTTTAATGAAATAGGTAAGCAAACAAGGGTATTGGCTCGTTTTTCAACTGTAGGTGGTGAGAAAGGAAGTGCAGATACAGAGAGAGATCCACGAGGTTTTGCTGTTAAATTTTATTCTGAAGAAGGCAATTGGGATTTGGTAGGAAACAATACCCCTATTTTCTTTATCAAGGATCCAAAGAAATTTGGTGATTTTATTCATACACAGAAAAGAGATCCTTATACCAACTTAAAAAGTCCAACTATGATGTGGGATTATTGGAGTCTGAATCCAGAAAGCCTGCATCAAGTAATGTTTTTGTTCAGTGATAGGGGTACGCCATACGGGTATCGCCATATGAATGGATATGGAAGTCACACTTTTAGTTTTATCAATGCCGATAATATTAGAACATGGGTGAAATTTCACTTTAAAACTGCGCAGGGAATTAAAAATTTCAGTAGTGAAGAAGCCAATCAAATGAAAGCAGTTGATATGGATTTCTCACAGCGTGATTTGGTGGAAAATATTGATAATGGTAATTGTCCTAAGTGGAATGTGAAAGTGCAGATCATGACGGAAGAAGAAGCCAAAACATATAAATACAATCCATTTGATCTTACTAAAGTATGGAGTCACAAAGACTTTCCATTGATTGATGTAGGCGTAATGGAATTGAATGAAAATGCGCAGAATTATTTTGCAGAGATAGAGCAGTCTGCTTTTGCACCTGCTCATGTGGTAGATGGTATTAGCTACTCACCTGATAAAATGCTACAAGGTCGTTTGTTGAGTTATCCTGATGCGCATCGCCATAGATTGGGTGCTAATTACGAACAGATACCAGTGAATCGTTGTCCTTATGCGGTGAATAATTACCAACGTGATGGTGCGATGCGTGTTGATGGAAATGGAGGGAAAAATCCAAACTATTTCCCCAATAGCTTCGATAATATTGTTGCTGATGAAGCCTATAAACAACCATCATGGGAATTAGAAACGGTGGTAGCTGATTGGTTCAGCAGAAATGCGGAAGGAGAGAACGATCATTTTTCACAGCCGGGTATATTCTTTCGTGAAGTATTGACAGCAGAAGATAAAAAGAATTTAGTAGATAATATTTCTGGTGCATTGAATGGAGTGAGTGGACCAAAACGAGCGGAGATCATCAACCGACAATTGTGTCATTTTTTCCGTGCCGATATTGGATTTGGAATGGCCGTAGCGCAGAAGTTGGGCGTGAATGTAGAGGAAGCCATGCCGAAGCAACATGAGCAACCCCTTCCAACGCAGGGATAATTCTTTACCGATTATATTTCAAAACAGGCTACCCAATTAGGTGGCCTGTTTTTTTTGGGGGGGGTAGTATATTCGTGGGTATATATGTTAAGGGTTGGCCAATATTTTATTGCTTTTAATTCATAAACATTCCTTAAATTCAATTTAAAACTTTTTTAAATATCCCTCTTACAGTGAATTTAGTGATTTCATCTTCGGATAAAACAATGTTCTCAAAAGAATCATCGTAACTTAATGGTTTTAACACAATAGATTCATGCCGGAAGCTCTCATCTGAAAAGCTTTTAGTACTGCTGTATTCTTTAATTGTATAGCCTGAACCATAGTCACCATCTTGAATACTTGTACATTCTGCAAGTACTATTTCACCAATTCTGCTTCCAGCAGTATATTGCTCAAATAGGCAATAAGAACCATTTGGTATTTTCCTATTCATAGATTCTCCTATTACTTGTGCAATAAAATAACCTTTTTTCGGACTCACTTGCATTGGTAATTCTGCCCAACTGAATTCTTCATAAAATTGAGGGTCTGTAAAATCGCTTGCAGCTACTTTTATATCGTAAATAGGAACAGCATTTACAAATGGCTTCACTGATTCAAATGGAATAATTCTAGGCCTATTAATATTGCTTTCTATAATTAAATTAATATCTTGATTAGTAGATAGGTGCTTTTTTAAATATTGTTTTAAATTATTATTACAAGCATAAATGTAAACGCCATTAATGCCTCTGTAAAGAATAGTCCTGTAAATATTAACAATATATGATTTTAGGTCATTAATATCTGTTACCCCACTTTTACCATACTTATCAAAATATTTTGTTTTATCTATTATCAGTTCATTTTGAATTGGATCATAGTCTATTTCTAACCCAAAAATGATTGCTGCATAGTTTAAATCATATCCTTGCGTTGTGTGAATACAGCCAATTTGTTCAAAAGCGTTTTCGGATGTAATCCAATCATTGTATGTTTTATTCCATTGAAACTCCATACCATCGATTCTAATATCAATTGCACTTAAGTCAAAGTTTACTTTCCTTTTCGGGTCAGATTTCCACTCCCAGGAATAACCTGCTATCATTCTGCAAAGACCATTTTCTTCCTCTTTAATTTTTAATTTGTTGTAGAGGGAATAAAAAGAATCGAAATATTCTAATTCAAAATCTGCAGAAAATTCAGGTTTTTTATTTACATCACAATTTAAAAGTTTATCAATAAAAGTAATATAATCGTTCCCGCCTTTAGTTCTCATTTGAGATTTGAGTCTTAACTTTAAAGTATCTGGTTTATTTAGCAGAGAAGTAAACTTAAACTCATCTATATCAGAAGGTTTTACTGATTGTGCAGCATCATAAAAGAAAATTTGATTACGACTATTCGCCATTATCCAATCTAATTCAGTTCCATTATCACCTAGACCTAATAATTCATTCTTTTTTTTGAATTCTCCCCTCCAACTAATATTTCTATACTGTCTAAGTCTGTGTGCTTCATCTACAATTAACAAATCATATTTATGCCCTAATTTAAAAGTTTCTGAGGGTGACATTACCATTTGTTTTTTCAGACCGGGAACATTGCCAAATACTTTTTTAATGGTTTCTCTCAAAGGAGTCATCGCAATCACAAAACCAATCCTCGTTTTAGGATATTTTTTTTGGAATTCTTTGATTAAACTAATTTCATAAATATCATCCTCTTTAATATCGGCATCCTCAATGTTGTTTACATCACTTACCAATAATTTCATAAGATATGTTGCCAAAATTGTTTTTCCCGTACCTGCACTTCCGCTTACAAAAATCGAATTGCCTTGTGCGTTGTTTATGTTAGTAAGTATTTCTAAAACTGACTTGTATTGATCATCATTTAGTGACTTGTAAGGAGAGTATTTGAATAATTCTGAATTTTCAATTTCCGCAAGTGACTTTGAAACAATCTTTTTTTCAATTAACTTCTGCCAAACCGTATAAAACAAATTTTTATATAAATCTTGTTGGTAATAGTTGTGATTTTGATGCCCAAGATTTAAATTTTCTGTTGTGAATGTTCCTTCTGCGTTAATGTACTGTATAAGTCTAGACTCTAAGTCTAACGTAGCTGATTTATTAAATTTATCACTTCCAATAATATTGACTGTTTGAAAAAGTTCTGCTTTCTTTGGGTTTGCTAAGTGATTCTTTAATCTAAGTGATGCATTATTAGATTCACCTATATATGCTTTGCTTTCTCCTTCATTTTTTAAAAAATAAACTAAAGGCCACTGATTCTTGACCCATTGATTTGTTTCAATTTCCTTTAATGATTCAAGATTAAATGGAAAAGGTTCTGAAACTTGAATTGATAATTCAAAATCTTTATAACTCATCATACTTTTTTGATGTTCCTTTTGATTTGTCTATAGGATATTTTGCTCCATTTGTTTTGATTTTGTCCGAAACAATTTCCTTAACATCAAATCCATATTTTTCAGCAAGTAAAAATGCAAATGAAAAAATGTCGGCTAGTTCCTCTTTTACCTTTTCAGTATTTGCATCATCTGCTTCCTTCCAAAGAAATAATTCTAAAAGTTCAGCAGATTCAATGCTAATTGCCAATGCCAAATCTTTTGGATTGTGAAATTGCTCCCAATCTCTTTCATTTCTGAATTTCAAAAGTGCTTGTATTATTTCTTCGCTTTCTTTCATTAATTATTTGGTTTATGCATAGTAAATGCCATTTTATATTCTGCTTCATAAGGTAAGTTTAATTGTGACACCATTTCTGGAATTGCCAATGACCAACTTACATAGTAAAAAGCTAGAATATGGTAGCCCGAAAATATTTTACCCTTAATTGAGTTTATTCTGTAATCATCTTTATCGGGTCTGTAGCCTTGAGTTCCTTCCATTGCAATTTCAATTGCTATTTTCTTTATTTCCTCTTGAGGCATTGCTTCAAAAAACTGTAATGCATTCACCATAAACATTACGACAGCCAAGTTTATGCCTATTTGGTCTTGTGATTTTTGAAATTTGTCCATTTCCCTTTGTTTGTAAGGGTCCTTGGACTCTAAATCATAAGGGTCATTTTCTAATGAAGATAGCAAGTTGTCAATATCTGTTCTTTGGGTTCTATATTCCTGTTCATTAACAAGTTCAAAGTTCTTATCAAGATTTAAGTCTTCAGCCCAATGTAAAACCAATTCATATTCTTCTGCAGGTTCTTTGTCTTCTTTGTATTGAAGATACTCGTCATAAAAATCTGTCGCAAGTTTGAATTCTATTGGTGTCGCATTAAAATCTTTGATAAAATCAAAACCAAATAATTCTTTGAACTGAATTGCGTTTACTAAATTGTAAACCTTGCTTTTTGAAATGATGTCCTTTGGAGAGAGTTCAACAATCTTTTTGTCAGTTACCGCATTGAGGCCTTCTTGCAACATATTGTAAAGAGAAATAAATTGAAAAGGTCTGAGTTCTGCGAATTCATTATAAAGAAGATTCTCAATAAACAAGTCAATTGGAGTATTGAATATTTGACGGTTCATTCCTTCAAATAAATTGGAACAATAATCAGCAACTGACTTTTCAGAAATTCCCATTTTGTTGAATTTCTTGATAGTAGATTCAAGCCCTTTTATGAATTCTGTTTTATGACTCTGAGTAGAAATAAATAATTGGTTTAAATCACCTTTTCTTGCTTCAATAACAAAATCTAAATGCACCAGCTCATGCATTATTAAGTGTTCAACCGCTGGATAACTTGGTTTATATTTTACAATGTGCGTTTCTCTATTATAGTTTTCTGCAAACTCGAATTTTGCAGCTGTTGGAATTTCTTCATCTTGGATAATATCAATTTTTCTATCACCTTCAAATTCAAGTTTATACCTGTATTCCGTAAATATTTTTTTCCCAGTATCAGTTGCAGTGATTTTTTTAGAAATTCCAAAAGCTTGCCTGACCGAATTCTGATATAAAATATCCTTAGTTTTATTCAGTTTAATTGCTTGAAGGGTGCTGTATAAAGCAGATTGAAAGTCTGCTTCCATTTCAGCAATCATTCCTAATGCAAAATGAGTGTTTGGATATTGGTCATTAATTTTTATAGCTTCCTTAAAGTATTTTTTTGCTTCTTCCAATTTGCCTTGTTGCATAAGGTTTGCACCAATATTGTTGATGGTGATATTGTCCTTTGGATTTACAATTAGTGCTTGGTCATAATATTTCATTGCAGTTAGAACATCATCTTTGAACTTAGCAAAAATGTTACCCATCATAAGCAATGCCCACCCATTTTTTGAGTCCCAACATAATGCATCAATTAAGCAATTAATTGCTTCTTCTTGGTCTCCTTCGTCTGACAGTATTTGTCCCATAATTCGGTGGTATTCCGAATTTGTAGGATTTTCACCAATAAGTTTTTTTAAGATTGGTTTTGCCTCTGAGTATTTCCCTTTTTCGCAAAGGGCTATAGTTTTTTTGTAGTCGGCTTCCTGCGAGATGATGGCCGGAGTATCAATTTCTATTTTTACCCACTCGTTGTTAATTGTAACACTTGGCTTGTAGGGGCCATAGGTATAATATTTTTCTAACGTGTTGATAATTAAGTCATTACCCCCCCCCCCGGTTAATTCCGGAAAAATAGCAGATAAAAAATTGTCTATTTTATGAATGATTTGCATCGAAATTAATTCTTGATTTTCGTTAATGCTTTTTTATTCCTTGACTTGCCAAAGGGTCATTATTCACCGCTTCAATTACTTTGTCGCTTAGCCATAGAAAAATGTACTCCTCCTCTTATGAGTTAAATATTCATACCCAGTTAATTTTTTTTGCTCCTCAAATATACCATAAAATGACAAAACAGCTATATCTTGGCAGTAGGCTTATGTTTAACTGGAAAATTCACAGAGTTCGCAATGAAACAAAGCTCATTGGCTTTTTTGTGTAATTCGTTGGCTGGGTTAATCATATTCAATTCAGCTACAGTCACCATTGGGTTTAAAGTTACTTCTATGAATTGTCCCCCACCGTTTGAAGTTTCAACCATTGTTCCTTTCGCATGGTCAATATAATCTGTAACAATAACGCCTGCCTCTGAACATAAATGTAAATACCAAAGCATATGGCAAGATGCCAAAGAAGAAACTAAAAGATCTTCGGGATTGTGTTTTGTCTTGTCTCCACGAAATGCAGGATCAGAAGAACCTAAAATAGCTGATTTGTTTTCGATTATGATTTGGTGACTTCTCTCGTAATTTCTATAATTGCTTGTGCCTTTTCCTTGGTTTCCAGTCCACTTAATTATGGTATTGTAGTGATGTTGTTTTTGCATATTTTCTGAATTTAATAATACACAGGAGCGGTTAGCTGCATACCCAATCGTCATCACAAAATGAAAAAAACTCTTTCACAAGATCTTTTTTATGCTTCCTTTAAAGTAGTTTTAGTAGTGGTTATTTTCAACTGGTATTTCAATCCTACTTTAAGCGCGTAATTATCTTGGGCGTGACTAACAGGAAATTTGAAACAGATAGGATAGTCGTATTCCGCAGTATGCTTTGCTATCAACCCTTCAACGGTATCGCCAAATGGCCGCTCCGTATCTTTAATATCGGTAAATCCACCAATTATTAAGGCGGCCAGATTATCCAAAATTCCAGCCCGCTTTAACTGCATCATCATTCTATCTATACTATAAATATATTCCCCAATATCTTCGAGAAATAAAATTTTTCCATCTGTTTTATACGCAGAATCCGTTCCTACCAAATGCGCCACCAGTGAAAGGTTTCCGCCTACCAACTCTCCTTCGGCCTTACCTACTCTGTTAAGTGGATGAGTAGCACAACTATACTGGGCCTTTATTCCCTTCAATGACTTTCGCAATGATTGCACATAATTGTTATTAGATTCCCCATCATTAAACGCATTGGCCATGGGTGCGTGCAGCGAAGCTATTTTGCATTTTGTATACAGGTGTGCCAGCAATACGGTGATATCACTGAAACCTATGATCCACTTGGGATGCTTTTTTAATAGTTTAAAATCGAGTTGATCAATCATTCTACTCACCCCATATCCCCCCCTCCCACAAAGTATGGCGTGTATATTTTTATCATTCAACATCAGCTGCAATTCATTGGCTCTTTCGGCATCGGTTCCACTAAAATAATTGGTACTATTACTTCCAACGGTTTTCCCCACTATCACTTTATAACCCCAGGTCTGCAAAGTGGCTACACAGGTTTTAACCTTCTTTATTTCCATATAGCCAGCGGGACAGGTGATGCCAATAGTATCGCCTTTTTTTAAATTTGGAGGAATCGTAATCATACGCAACTTAATAGGTATCTTCTAAGAATAATTTCATACAAAGGTCAGTTTTTTTTCCTATTGCACACTACCCTTCATTCCCTACCTTTGCAAACGCTAATAAATAGCTTACCTCAAGCATGAATAAACCCCAACGATACCTGATTACCGCAGCCCTACCTTATGCAAACGGGCTTAAACATATTGGACACCTAGCGGGTGCCTATCTTCCTGCTGATATTTATACCCGCTATCTGCGTGCACAGAAACGTGATGTGGTATTTGTTTGTGGCAGTGATGAGCATGGTACTGCCATTCCCATTCAAGCTACTAAAGAAGGCACTACAGCTCAAGCTATTATTGATAAGTACCACCCTATTATTAAACAAAATTTTGCTGACTTAGGTATTTCATTCGATATATACCACCGTACCAGTGCTGCCATTCACCACGAAACCGCACAGGAATTTTTTACTGCGCTAAACAATAAGGGCCATTTAATTACGAAAGAAACAGAGCAGTATTATGATGAACAAGCGCAAAGTTTTTTAGCCGATCGATATATTAAAGGCATTTGTCCCAATTGCGCTTATGATGGTGCTTACGGCGACCAGTGTGAAAACTGTGGTAAAAGTTTAAGTCCCGATGAACTCATTAATCCTGTTAGCACTTTAAGTGGTAATGCCCCCATAAAAAAGTGGACTACCCATTGGTATCTTCCTTTAGACAAACACGAAGATTTTTTACGTAAATGGATTATAGAAGAGCATGGAAACGACTGGCGTACAAGTGTGGTAGGCCAGTGCAAGAGCTGGATAGATGGCGGATTACAGCCTAGGGCAGTTACCCGCGATTTAGATTGGGGAGTGAAAGTACCCGAAACGGTAGAAGGTGCAGAAGGAAAAGTATTGTATGTTTGGTTTGATGCTCCCATTGGTTATATCAGCGCCACCAAACAATGGGCACTTGATAATGGAAAAGATTGGAAGCCTTATTGGGAAAGCAAAGACACCAAGCTGGTACATTTTATTGGAAAAGATAATATTGTATTTCACTGTATTATTTTTCCCGTAATGCTTCAATTACACGGAAATATTTTACCAGAAAATGTTCCTGCCAATGAATTCATGAACCTCGAAGGTGATAAAATGAGTACCAGCAGAAATTGGAAGTTGGAGATGGAAGATTATATCAACGATTTCATCAAGCCAGAAAATGGTGGTAGTCAACTAGCCGATTCTTTGCGCTATTACCTTACCTTAATTGCACCTGAAAGTAAGGACAGTGAATTTACTTGGAAAGGTTTTCAAGATGCCAACAACAGTGAATTGGTGAGTATTTTCGGCAACTTTATCAATCGTGCATTGGTATTGATGCACAAATTATGCAAAGGCAAAGTACCTCCATTACATACAGCAGTAATGGATGAGTTAGATCATGAAGCTATTGCCAATATTAAAGCCACAAAAGAGAAAGTAGAAAAATTATTAGAAGAATATAAGTTCAGAGACGCTTTATTTGAAGTAATTAATCTGGCACGTATTGGGAATCAGTATATGCAAAAGAAAGAGCCTTGGATTGTCGCTAAAAGGCTTACAACCGACCTTGGAGAAAAGACGGTAGACCGAGAACCTTTGACAGTAGAACAGCAATTGATTGATAACTGTTTGCATATTTGTTTGCAGCTCACCGCTAATCTAGCGGTATTGATCAATCCGTTTCTCCCCTTCACTGCAAAGAAAATTTGTTATTTATTAAAACTAGTAGATAAAGTACTGGATTGGGAAAATGCGGGCAGTATGAAATTATTGAGTGTAGGGTATAGTCTCCGCTCACCAGCATTGTTGTTCCGTAAAATTGAAGACGAGGAGATAGCGCAGCAGCTCGCTAAATTGGGCGAGAAAGCTGAAGCTATTAAGGTGAAGAAGGAAGAGCCAGTTATGGAAGCACCAACTAATAAAATAGTGCCTATTAAACCAGTGATAGTATTCGATGATTTTGCCAAGATAGATTTAAAAGTAGGAACCATTATTGCGGCAGAAAAAGTAGCAAAGGCCGATAAGTTGTTACAATTGCAAGTTGATCTTGGTTTTGAAGTACGTACCATTGTATCGGGCATTGCACTTCATTTTAAACCTGAAGATATTATAGGTAAGCAAGTAACCGTGGTATGTAATTTAGCCCCTCGAAAAATGCGCGGCATAGAAAGTAATGGTATGATTCTGATGGCAGAAGATACAGCAGGCAAATTGCATTTTATGAATCCAGAAACGGCTATTGAAAATGGCAGTGGGGTGAGTTAACAATTTATAAAGATGACCTGTTGAAATTAGATTATAGTGCTAGCACATTTTATAGGTAAATTCAAGTAGACACTGGTTTTAGTTACGCAATAGCAAACACAATGCGTTCCTAATTGAGAAGAACTTTTTCAATTTAATTCTATGATTGAAAAGATCAGAATGATCTTTTCTTTAAAATATAAGCCGAATTATCTGCGTACTTTTTAAGCATATTATCATAGTGTTTTTTTGCAGCTTCGTAAGTAGGGTAAGAGTTGAGATTAGAACTACATGTAGGTGAGTTCTCACAATTGCTATCTACTAGTTTGGCCCATTCCGAAGTTAATTTAGTTATATCGCTATAATCACCAACATACTCCTTAATATCTGTATACTGAATTACTTGAACTTTGGAAGAATCGTTTTTACCAAAAGTTCCTGACTGGCAATAATAATATATTTTATTTTTCTCCGCTTTGGCAATAAGCACTGGCTCACTAAAAAAAAGGGAGAGGATGGAAAATAATAATAGCTGTTTGATAGCTTGAAGGTTTAAGATTTAAATGTATAATTGATAAAAACCAAAATAATACAATAATTATTCCCCTTTTAACCCACATCTTTACTACCCATTTTGGGGGTAAAAAACCAGTAGCAACTAAGTCACAGATGGTTGATTGAATATCGATTTTTAAATGACGCTACCATACATAAATTTTTGAAAGGGTATGTTCATCTTTGCCAACATGTAAAACATTCTTAAAATCAACATAATAAGAATTGTTTACTACAAATCTATAAGTAGATTCGCCTTTGGGTAAGCTAACCGAACAGGTCCAATAATCATTTTCTTTTTTCATTTTTATAGGATTCTTTATACCATTGGTAAAATCGCCTACAAGCCATACACGTTCAGCCGCTTCAAATTCTGTTAACTTAAAAATTATCTTCCCATTTTCCTGTTTCCCCCAAAGCGTAGCTAAATAATCATCTGGGTTTTTTGCGAGTACCTTTGAAAAATAAGTATTACTTATTTCTAACTTATTGGCTTTTCTATTTGCTACACCTAACCAAGTTTGTATGGTAATATTGTTGGGATCAAATTGGTTTAAACATTCTAATAGCTCTATTGCATCATTTATTTGTCCTTTCTCTATCCATGCAATGGCAAGGTTTAGTGCGTCGTTGTTTTTAAAATTGTATTTTTCATTCGCCTTTTGCCTCAAAATATTGTACTGTTCAATTGTAGTTTTTATGCCATTGTTTTTATAGGTTTTCTCAAGAACTGGGGCAATGTTTTCCGGAAAATATTTTTCTAGGTCTTTATGATGCTTTCCTTTTTTTAATTCTTCGCCTAACGATAAAGTAGCCACGGTTGTAAAATCGTGTTTGTAATATATATTTATGGTAGTAGATTTTAAGTTTACTGCCATTGATACATTGGTAGTGTATTTATATGGGAATTTTTGTGCTGATTTTTCAAGGATTTTGGTTATATCATTCAATTGAAAAGAAGTGTTTGTATTTAAATATTTTGTAGCTACATCTCTTCTATGGCAAGCGTGTTCTTTACCATCGTTGATGCAGTAGTTAGTAAGGGCAAAACTATTCTCTGTTTTTTTTACAACATAACCTCCCGCAACTATTGCATAATTACCGGTTGCATCGCCAATAAACAATTGAGCAGAATTAAGTTTTATTAGGTTGAATTTGCTTAGAAAAGTTAAAGCTTCCTCTACTGTTTTACAGTTTTTTAAGAGATCGGTTGCTACTTGTTTTTTTCTGTCAATTTTTTGCGGATCCTTTACAATGGGAATTTCATCTATAGCGGTGTAATCTATAAATAATCCATGTTGGTTTAAGCCACCCTGTGGGTTTAAATATGATAACATTTTAAGCTCTATAGATGAAAACAGTTTAATGTTTAAATCCGTCCAAATGGCGTAACCAAAACTATCCTTTTTAGCAGGGTAAAACCACATTCTGTACTTAGTAGTTTGTACTTCATCTTCATTATTGCCCATCCACACATTTTTACCATCATTGGCCATAAATATGGTGCAAGCGTTTACAAGCAAGGTGTTTGTGCAAAAAAAAGCCACAAACCCGCATTTTAGTAAATTCTTTAATTTCAGCATTTTTTAACGTTTTTGATTAAATAATGCTCAAAAGTAGAAGTAGACTAGCCCGTAAATGTTCGGATTTATACAGCCGAACCTATTTCGGGCTATTTTTCTGTTCTTTGCTAAACTGCGAGGGAGAAACACCAACCATTTTCTTAAAAGTGGTATTAAATGTGGTCTTGGAGTTAAACCCCGAAGCAAAAGCAATACCCAAAATATTCAATTCTTCTACTTTTGCGGAAGCTAATAATTTTTTGGACTCCTCCACTCTGTACCTATTGATGAAGTTGTAAAAGTTGTCATTGGTGGTTTCATTAATTAAATAGGAGGCTTCGTGAATACCGATTCCCAATTTTTCAGCAACCATTGGCAGGTTCAAATCATTATCTAGAAAAAGTTGGTCTTGTTCCATCAGTTTTGATAACTGACTCGATAAATTGGTTACTTGTTCAGCATTGAGTCTTTTCAGTTTTGCCTTTTCTTTTATCACTTCAACTGCTTCTCGAGCGTCTTTTTTTGGCTCTGCGGTTGTTGCTGTTTCAGCAAATGTTTGACTGGTTATATCTTCGGCTATATCATGTTCATATTCAAGTACTTCCGAAATTTTTTTCATATCTCTTTCTTTAAAAGCAAAAATGGCTTTTTGCTTAATTGAATAATACCCTAAGAAAAAAATTGAAACAGCATAAACAAAATTGGTTGCCCCCGTTAAAAACGGCAATCCAAATAGTGCATCATTAATCCAAATAATAATAACTATTAATAGAATGAATAAAAACTGCACTAGCCAAACTAGGCTAATTTGGTTAAGAGATGAAGATATCAGCTTCAAATTTACTTTATGTTTTTGTAATATTAAATAGCATTTTATTAAATAAAGTAAAGCTATTAATGGCAATATATTCATTACCAAAATGGATACCTCTTTGTTTAGTTCAAAAAGAGTGAATGTTGAAATACTGTCTTTCCCTTGGTTCCATACACTTTCTGCTACAACATAAATAATGAATGGGAGAAAATGAAGCCAATCAATCTTCCTAAATATTTTGGTTGGATTTACAAAATATAGAATGCTCGTGTACAAACTAGGTGCTAATAGAAATTGTAAGCTGCTTAAAAACTTAAATAGGAGATTATGTGAAATGGTAGCTCCTGTAAAAACTAAATAGGTTCCCGCAAAAGCACAGCCGATAATAAAAACAGAAAGACTAAGCCATTTATTGGCAATTACATTTGCTCTCAATGGATGAAAGAAAAGTAAAAAACTAAGTAAAAAACTGGCTCCTGATATAAAACAAACCAAGAATAAATTCATACCTGCAAAAGTAATAAATTAAAATTGGCAGTTGATATTGTTGAAAGATTTCCCAAAAAAAGCAATTTTTCCTTATTTCAACGTAAGCTTAAAGATAAAAAAATGAGGTAAGGGATTGTTCCGAAGATTTTATTACACTGCTATTAGCAAAATCAGTAATTTTATATAGGGTATATTGTTAACATTACATGAAGAAAAAAAATATTAGTACATACCATAAATTCCCCATTTTAGATGGTCTAGAACTATTACATGCAAAAAACCATATCACTGATTTCCCTTTTCACATTCATGATACTTTTAATATTGCACTCGTTATAGACCAAGTTTTTACCGTAAAACTGCCAGACAAAATAATACATGCGCCTATTGGAACTTTATCAATTACAAACCCAAACGAAGTACATGCAACACCTTGTGAAAAAAAAATAGGCAATTCTTTTTCGACTTTCTATATTTCACCAGAAATATTAAAAAAAATAAATAAAGACAGACCGGTGTTTTTTGAAGATAAAACTATTTATAATACCTCTATTTTCGAGGAACTATATCATCTTTCCTTAAACCACAACAATTTAAACATACAATTGGAAGATTCCTTATTAAGAATTTTAAGCGAGTTGGTTAAAAAATATGCCCAATCAGAAAATTTTAAGGCCAAAGAAATCTCGCTTATTAAACAGTTTATAGAGAACGACGCCTTAATGAAATTTTCGCTTGATCGAATAAGTGCAAAATTTGGAATGGATAAATACAAATTTTTACGCCTATTTAAAAAAGAAACTGGATTAACCCCAAATAACTACGTTATATCACACCGAATTAGTCATTGTAAAAAATTACTATTAACAGAGGATGATTTATTAGGCATTGCTTTAGAAACAGGTTTTTATGACGCAACCCATTTATGCAAACATTTTAAACGTTTAACTGGTGTTACACCAATGGAATACAAGAAAGCTTAAATTGGCATTGCAATATTGTACTATTGATGACAATTTTAATTGAATAGGTTTGCATTAAATAAAAGCAATAGATATGCCAAATAAAATAGCACTTATTCTGTTTCTCCTATCATCTCATTGTATATTAATAGCGCAAAAAAACAACGAATTAAAAATTGGTAACACCTATAGGAAAATCTCAATCAAACAAACTGAAATTGATAGCTTTTGTTTTCAATTAAAAAAAGACATTTTCTACTCTATAATTGTTGAGCAAAACGGTATAGACCTCAAGATTTCACTTAATGACAAAAACAGGAAAATTATTTTAGAGAAAGATTCACCAAATGGAATGTTTGGCCCCGAAAGATTTGATTACTCTCCAGACAGCAGTTCAAAATTCATACTAACAGTTAGCCCACTAAAAGAACCTGAAAACAATAAACAAGGTGTATACAGTGTAACTATTCAACAAGTACCAAAACATACACATCAATTTAGTTATCTGGAATTAGTGGAAGATTTTGAAATTTTAAAAAATGGGTTTATTGAAACTAAAATTGGGCTTTGGTACAATTCGTATGCAGCATTTGATAGTATTTGTAACTTGCAAAAAGTCAAAATAAAAGACAAGATGACTGCATTAGAATTTTATCGAATAGTTGCCCCCATTGTTGCGTTTACAAAAGAAGGGCATTGTGCTGTAAGAAATTCTGAAGAAACCGCAAGCTATTTTAAACAGCATGGAAGATACTTTCCTTTCATTGTTAAATTTCTGGATAACAAAATTTATTTAACAAACAACATACAGCATTTTGCCACAAAGGGTTACCAGCTAAGCAAAATAAATGGTTTTTCAATTGATGTAATATTAAATAAATTTTTAACTATTGAGCCCGCAGATGGATATAATACCACAAGTAAATACAGATGGATTGAAAAGTCTTTTTCAAGATATTACGCCTACTTTTTTGAACAATCACCAAAAACATTCATTATAGAATTAATTAGCCCAAAAACCAATGAAAAGATTACTGTAAAAAACATCAACCCATTAGATTTTAAAAAATGGGGAATTGAAAACAAAAAAATAAAAGCAACTATTCCAAACTATAATTTTAAAGAACCCGCATCATTCAGCCTTGATAGCATTGAAAAAACAGCTACATTAACTGTGAATGATATGGGTTTAAATAGTTATAAAGGTGGGAGAAAAGAGTTTAAAAATTTTCTCGAAAAAAGTTTTGCATTAATTGCAAACAAAAAAATACAAAATTTAATCATAGACATCAGGCAGAATGAAGGAGGAGAACAAGGGATGGAAGACCATTTATTATCTTACCTGATTGATACTGCTTATAAAAAATACAATTATGTTGAAGTTCCTGCATTCTCTTACTCTTTTACAAAATATACCGACTATAAAAACGACCCACATAATTTGAACAGAGAATTGAGGGAATGGTTCTACCAATCAAATGATGGTAGAATTGTAGAATTACCTGGAGTATATAAAGGAGACCAACCAAAACCAAATTCTTTTAAAGGCAACATCTATATTTTAATAAACGGCTTAACCTTTTCTGGAGGGTCGGAATTTGCAGCGTTAGCTAAAAATCATACCAATGCAATATTCATAGGAGAAGAAACAGGAGGTGGTTACTATGGCAATACGAGCGGTAAATTTCTATTATTTGATTTACCAAATTCAAATCTTACTGGAAGAATTCCACTACAAAAATTTATCTTATACACAAAAAAGAATAGTATCCCTTTTGGACGCGGTTTATTTCCAGACCATTTTACAAATCATACAATTGAAAACTATCTTAATGGCATTGATGAAGATTTAAATTTTACAAAAAACCTGATTCGGACTAATAGAAAGTAAATTCAAGAACACAAGTATATAAAAGGAAGAAATTAAATAACGAAATTTCCGCCAACCAATTTTTCCTCTTTTAAAATATGGAATTTTAATTGTTATTATTAAGGTTATTTTTATCTGCATATTATTTTCTTCCAATCATACTTGTCCTTTTTAACGGAGTTCTTTTTAGAAATGGTGGATAGCATTGTAGAGAATTAAGATTGCCTTGTGTTGGTTCTTCATAAAGTACTTATTTAAAGGATAAATTACAACTGTTTTAGTCTTTGATAAATTAAGGATGAAAACATTACAACCCCAAGTTTAATGCACTCTTCATCAACCATAAAATTGGGGGCATGAATCATTGCAATCATGCCTTTTTCAAAATTGGAGCCGCCCAAAAAGAAATAAACTCCCGGTATTTTTTGTTGAAAATAGGAAAAGTCATCATTAGAAAAAGGCACTTGACCATAAGAAGGAGTAACTGTTCCCTTTCCATACAATTTATCCAATGTAAATACGGCATTTTGGGTGAGTTGTGGATTGTTTTGAATGGTTGGGTTTTCTTTAAAAAATGAAACCGATACTAATTGAGCAGACAACCCTTCACTTTCAATTACTTTTTTTATTGCAGGAATTATCTCTACCAATTTATCCTTTTCTGTTTCATATACATCAAATTCCAAAAATAGTGCACCATTTTTAAAGTAGCTACCAATATGAATTTCATCTATTATAAAATAATTAGTGAAAATAGTATTTGGACTAGTAAGCCCATCTTTAGGATCAAGTACATGTTGAATTTCCCAAGGTTTGCTATTATGAATAGTTCGTGTAAGTGTACTATTCATTTTTGCAATCAGTTCTGCTAATTTTTCTTTGGATAAATTATTTTTAAACTTTATTCGAACTCCTTTTTGATAAGCATACATTTCGTTTGCTTTTACCACTATTTGCCCAACAGGAAATGGTGTAATATGAAGTCCATATATCTCTGTTGGCTTTATAATAGAAAAAAACTTATTTTCTACTATACCCTTGGCTCCTGAAAAAGATTCCTCCTGTGGTTGAAAAATGAAATAAACAGTACCTTGTAAATGCTTTTTATTCTTTGCTAATACCTCTGCAATACCTAGAGCAATGGCAATATGTACATCATGACCACAACCATGCTGAACATTTTTTATAGTAGATTTAAAATCAACATTATCAGGAAAATCGTTGGGCAACGCATCCATATCGGCTCTCCAGGCAATATGCTTTCCGTTTTTTGCTCCTTTTAAAATACCAACAATGCCATATCCATAAATGCCCGTTTTAACTTCTAATCCAATACTCAATAAATATTGTTTTATGGTTTCTTGTGTTTGCATTTCCCTACCAGATAACTCTGGATTAGCGTGAATTTTTCTTCTTATGCCGATAAGCTTTTCAACAATTTTATTCGTATCAATACTAAATTGGTCTTGAGTTAAAGTTTGCGTTCTTTTTAAAGATTTTGCTGGTAAAGCTTGTGTATTTGCAAAATTATTTGCCAATAAGAGGCTAAATAGAATACAAATTTTCATGCCCCCCATTTTTACTTTAACTTTGCTTTTATTTCGCCTCATTTTTGTTGCATTTAAGGTAATTAATATTACTACAAAGATATTGCCAAAGTAAACTAGGCAACTGACATATAAGTGTCAAAAAAAGTCTATTTCCCCGCTAATTTTTGGCGTATACGCGTGAGGGTTTGTCTTTCTATGCCAAGGTAACTACTGAGATGAGAAAGGGATACTCTATTAAATAAATCTGGATTTTGCATTGAAAACTCCAGATACCTTTCTTCGGCTGATAAAAATAGAAAACTTTCAATACGGGATTGTTGCATTTTGAGTATTTCTTCAGCCATCTTTCTGCCATATTTTTGAATGGAGGGCAAAGCATTGTAAGCAAAATGCATTTTTTCATAAGACAAAGTAACAATGGTTGTTGGCTCAAGGCATATATAAGTGTATTTACTTGGTTGTTGTGTTATAAAAGATACATAATGTGTTACAAATGTATTTTCAAAATGAAACCGAATGGTTTTCTCGTTACCATTATTGTCAATAAAAATAGAACGAACCAATCCATGAGTAATAAAACCTATTTCTTTTTGTATCTGCTCCGATGAGAAAATGATGTCTTTTTTATTGAATTTTTTTTCACTTAAGAAGGTAGAAAATGTATAAAGCTCTTGCTCCGGCATGTCTGGGCAAAACGATTTAATAAAATTTAAATATAGTTCTATTTCATTTGCCATTTTGTAATTTGCAATATCGGCAATTTGCTCCAATTATTTGGGTTTATTGCTATAGTACAAATATTCATTAGTTATTTTATAAAGAACAAGGCAAAAGTGAATTTAAGCGTGCCTATTTAAGCACTTCTGCTATATCTATTTTTAGTTTTGC
>JANMOT010000024.1:0-50637 GCA_031369485.1 Sphingobacteriia bacterium | reverse complement strand
TGTTTCTCCAGTACCAACATCGTTAATGCACCCACCATATTGAATGCGGCAACTACCAGTATGAGGGATAGTATTGCATAGATTACCCATTTTTCCGTCTGCATTACAGCATATAAAGAAGGGTTTTGCTCATAGCGTGTAAGGACTTTCACCGATGGACCTAAAATTTTTTGTAGCATTTTTTGTACTACTTGCTCCGCTTTCAAATCTGTTCTAAATTCTATGGCACTGAATTCATCTGCTTTTAGATTCAGCATATATTTTAAAAAAGGGAGATTGGTAAAAATATATTTATTGTCAAACTCTTGCTGAATCACAAAAGTACCGCTGGGTAATACGTTGAATGCATTGAGTCCATCCGTTGAATTAAAAGCAGCATTTTTATTGGGAAAATACAAGGTAAGTGGCTCTAAAACCCTGAGTATACTAGCCCCTACTGCATTTTCAATACCAGCGCCCATTACAATAGAAGGGTGTTCTACGTTGCCCAACTCAAAACTTCCTCGTCGAATATATTGCTGAATATGGTTTACCGAATTATAATTATTGCCTACGCCTTTTACCGTTACAATGGTTTGTGATACACCCGTAAGCAATGCTTTTTCTTCCACAACAAAATCAAAAGCTTGAACATTTTTAAGGGCTTTTATCTGTTGAATTTGATGCGTACTAATATGGAGCGTTTTGCGCTTTGCAGGTACTACTTTTACCGATGCATAAAAATCGCCGTACAAGCTTTTCACCAACTCCTCAAAACCATTGAATACACTCAGTATTATTATCAGTGATGCCGTACCAACCGCAATGGCAGTAACGGATATCCAAGCAATGATATTGATGGCATTGGTGGTTTTTTTAGACCGAAAATAGCGCCAAGCAAAAAGTAAGTTCACTACTAATAATGCATTTTGAATGATGAATATTGAATGGTATATCCCAGCTTATTCATTCGGTTTTGTGTTGCTGCCATCTTCCTCATTTATCTGTTTAAATACCTGCTCCATCTTAAATACATAGTCGAGGGTATCATCATTATAGAAATTAAGAATCGGAATTCTTCTAAGCTGGTGTTTCATTTTATCGGCCAGCTCTTTCTTGATTTCCCAAGCTTTTGCTTCAATTTTTTTCATGGTAATGCTCGCATCTTTTACCTGAAACAAACTTAGGTAAACCCTTGCCTCCAGCAGATCTGGTGTGATTTTTACACTAGAAATAGATACCATGCCACCATCTATCATACCCAGATTAAGCCTTCTGAATATATCATTCAATTGCTCTTGTAATGCACCTGCTACCTGCCGTTGACGTTTTCCTTCCTCCATATTAAAGCTGTTTATGGGTGTAAAATTAGTTACTTTGCTGTGTTTTCATCATTTAATTCCTTTATGAAGCGATTTGAGCGGATTTTATTTTACCTGAGCAACCAAAAAAGAAAGATTGTTTTATACGTGGTATTCAACCTATTATCAATTCTTTTCTCCTTGGTTTCATTGGCCATGCTTTCTCCTATTCTTAAATTATTATTTACTGATAAAAGAGAAATAATTGCCAAACCTGTAATAGATTTTTCACTGGAAGGTCTAAAAAATTTGGTGGACTATTTTAAATACTATTTCAACAATTTAATTGGAACAGAGGGCTCCGTTTATGCATTAGGTGTTGTTTGTATTATTATTATTCTTTCTATTTTTCTAAAAAATTTATTTACTTATTTATCATACCGGGTACTCGCACCTATGCGTAATTATGTAATGACTAAATTACGATCCGATCTTTATGCTAAAATTCTAGAATTACCCATTGGCTTTTTTACAGAACAAAAAAAAGGCGATATCATCAGCAGAATGAGCAATGATGCCAATGAAATTGAATGGAGTGTAATGAGTACTTTAGAGGGATTAATCAGGGATCCATTAAATATCATTATTATCCTAGTTGTGTTGGTCTATATCAGTCCATTACTTTCCTTATTCTTACTGGTATTATTACCACTTACAGGCTTTCTTATTGGCAGAGTAAGCCGTTCACTAAAAAAGCAGTCCGCCACTTCTGCAGTGGAAATGGGTAATCTAATGTCAATATTAGATGAAACCCTTGGGGGACTAAGGGTTATTAAAGCATTCAATGCAGAAAAAATATTACGCACCCGTTTCTTCAGTAGCAATAACAACTTGAATAATATTCGAAATAAGATGAATTTTCGTAGAGACCTTGCATCTCCCATGTCAGAATTTATGGGAGTAATGGTACTCAGTTGTATTTTATGGTTTGGTGGAAGATTGGTTTTGAATCATGAAGCGGGACTTCAAGGTGATAGTTTCATCAGTTATATTTTAATTTTCACACAGATTATTAATCCTGCCAAATCCCTTTCTACGGCTTATTACAATGCGCAACGCGGTAGTGCTGCAATTCAAAGAATTGAAGAAATTTTGCAAGCTCCGCTAACCGTTGCCGATATACCAAATGCACAAACCCTTACCCAATTCAATCAATGCATTGAATTTAAGGATGTTTCATTTTCATACGAAGACACACTTATTTTAAAAAGGATTAATCTGGTAATTGAAAAAGGGAAAACCATTGCGTTGGTAGGTTCTTCTGGAGCAGGAAAAAGCAGTCTCGCCGATTTAATACCCCGCTTTCACGATGTAAGTAGTGGCGAGATCTTGATTGATGGAATTAATATTAAAGCCTATTCTTTAAACAGTATTCGGAGCATGATGGGTATTGTAACACAGGAACCCATTCTGTTTAATGATACTATTGCAAATAATATTTCACTGGGTATTGATAACGCCACCATAATTGATATTGAAAAAGCTGCAACGGTTGCCAATGCTTACGATTTTATCTCCAAAAAAGAAGATGGATTTAATACCAATATTGGCGATAGAGGAAATAAACTCAGTGGCGGTGAGCGACAAAGACTCACTATTGCGCGAGCAGTTTTAAAGAACCCACCTATTTTAATACTAGATGAAGCCACTTCATCACTAGATACCGAAAGTGAACGATTGGTTCAGGATGCCATTAACAATATGATGCAGAATAGAACATCAATTGTAATTGCTCATAGGCTCTCTACCATCCGCCACGCGAATGAAATTATTGTATTACAGAAAGGCGAAATTGCCGAGAGGGGTACACACGATAGCCTTCTAGCTCAGGGAGGAATCTATAAGAAGTTAGTAGACATGCAAGAGGTTAAATAAATATTGAAGCGTTTAAGCAGTGCGACTTTCAACCTTAAAAATCAGCTACCATATGCCCCATAAAAAAAGCCACATGAGTTAGATGGGGCTTTTTTTTGAAAAACTATTTTTTTATGATTAATCGTTAGACGGCTTAACCAATCCAAGCTTGGCTTCTAAGCTAAGCGTAGCATGGGGAACGGCACGCAAACGAGCTTTATCAATTAGGCGACCAGTAACGCGACAGATACCATAAGTTTTACTCTCAATCCGCATAATAGATTTCTCAAGATGGTCAATATAGCTAATTTGGCGACTGGCCATTTGGCTCAACTGCTCTTTCTCCATACTCATTGTTCCATCTTCCATGGTCATGTAACGAGCATCGTCGTTATCACCACCCATTTCATCTTTACGAGTAATTAAACCTTGTAAATACGCCAATTCTTTTTTAGCTGCTTCTAATTTTTTATTAATTAAATCCCTGAACTCAGTCAAGTCAGCATCATTGTATTTTACCAAGGGTGCTTGTGGTTTTTGTATTTCCACTCTTTTCTCCAAGGGTGTATATCCTGGATTGTAAGGAACACTTGTTTTAGCACTGATCTTTGGAAGTTTTACGTCTTTAATGGGACCATGAACTTTCTTAACAGGCTTTACTGGTGGAGCAGGTGGGGCTTTCACAACTGGCTTTGCAGGTGTAGGAGGAGTTACTGGTTTTACAGCTACCACTGGGGCAGCAGGTTTAGCAACCACTTTAACAGGAGCCGGTGCTGCTACTGGCTTTGCTGGGGGCGTTTTTGTTGCAATTGGCTTTGCTACTGTTTTTGAAGTAGCTGGTGCTGCAACAGGTTTCGCTGGCGTTTTAGCTGCTGGTTTAACAACAGCAGGATTCACAACTGGTTTAGCAGGCACTTTAGCTACTGATTTAGCAGCAGGTTTTTCAAGAACAGGCTTTACAACTGGTTTGGCAACTGGCTTTACAGGTGCTTTGGCCGCAGGTTTTGCGGCAGGTTTAGCAGCTGGTTTTGCAGTTGCTGGTTTCTTGGTAGCCATACGATTTATCCTTTTTTGTTTACTTCCACTATCATTAGCGTGTTGTTGACTTCAATTTCTATGCCTTCTTTTAAATCAGACACCCAGTCAATTCCATCTGCCAAAATTTCGCGACAAATATAGTCGTTAAATTTAATTATTGATGCTTGAAGGGCAGAACCCTCCTTTAACCGCACGAATATACGGTCTGTAAGCTCAAAACCGCTTTCTTTTCGGATATTTTGTATCCTATTTACCAACTCGCGCGCGTCGCCCTCCTGCTTTAACTCCTCCGATAGGGTAATATCTAAGGCCACTGTTAATTTTCCTTTGCTGGCTACACTCCAGCCCGGAATATCTTCGGCTGTAATGTCAACATCGGCTGTATCAATGGTGTAAGTGCCAGATTTCAATAGTAAAGTGGATTGTCCGCTTTGCTCTAGGGCGGTAATTTCTGCTTGACTAAATGCACCAATTACGGCGGCTGCTTCTTTCATTGCTGCGCCCAACTTAGCACCAAGGATTTTAAAATTCGCTTTTATTTTTTTGCTGATTACACCTGCGGTCTCGGTTATATATTCCAGTTCTTTTACGTTTACCTCAGCTTTAATCAGATCCTCCATCTTCTCCAACTGAAGTTTCATCTGAGCGTTTAGTACAGGTATCATTATTTTTTGTAGTGGCTGACGCACTTTTATATTAACTTTCTTGCGCAGCGATAATACCAATGAACAGGTTTCCTGTGCCAGCAGCATCCGCTCTTCTAATAATGGGTCTATTACTGATTTATTATAAACCGGATAATCGGCATGGTGTACAGAAGCAACTTTAAATTGATTGGTAACCGCATTCAAATTGCAAAATACCGCATCGCTAAAGAAGGGAGAAATGGGCGCAATTAATCTTGTAATGGTTTCTAAGCACTCATATAATGTTTGATATGCACTTATTTTATCGGTTTCATACTCTCCTTTCCAAAACCTTCTTCTACACAAACGAATATACCAGTTACTTAGCTGTGCATCTACAAATTCTTCTATGGCCCTGCCTGCAGCAGTTGGTTCAAAATCGTTCATGCTATCTGTAACCTGCTTTATTAATGTATTTAAGGAAGATAGTATCCACCTATCAATTTCAGGCCTTTGTTCCAATGGAATATATCCTTCTTTAAAAGCAAATCCATCTACATTGGCATAAAGGCAAAAAAATTGGTAAGTATTGTAAAGGGTGCCAAAAAATTTACGTTGTACTTCCTGTATTCCAGCCAGATCGAATTTTAAATTATCCCAAGGTGAGGCATTGGTAATCAAGTACCACCGGGTAGCATCGGCTCCATATTTTTCAATGGTTTCAAAAGGATTCACCACATTGCCGAGGCGCTTGCTCATTTTATTGCCATTCTTATCTAATACCAATCCATTACTTACCACCGCTTTGTAAGCAACACTATCAAAAAGCATTACTGCCAACGCATGTAAAGTATAAAACCATCCCCTGGTTTGATCTACACCCTCCGCAATAAAATCTGCAGGAAAAGCTTCGCCTTTATCAATCAAATCTTTATTTTCAAAAGGATAATGCCATTGCGCATAAGGCATAGCACCACTATCGAACCAAACATCTATTAAATCGGGTACCCGTTGCATGATCTTTCCTTCTTTCGAAATAAAAAAGATATCGTCTACAAAAGGCTTATGGAGGTCATCGGTTTTAAATCTAAATATGGGTTGAATAAAAGGATAGCTTACATTTGCTTCTGAAACTGCTCCCAAATTGTCACGGTTAAGTGTAGGGATAATTTGCGTAGTGTTGGAGAGTACGGAATCGCTACCAACTTCATCAGTTTCTTTTTTCTTCTTAAACCCAGTTACAAGCCAATTGTATTCATCATTGTGCAAAAACTGAGAAATAATTACAATATATTTTTCAGTTTGAAATTCTGTTCTCTTAGCATTTTCTGGCCCATATTCTCTAATCAATTTTCCATTTACAATTGCTTCTGCAATTCCTTCAAAAACAAGTTCTATAGTTTCTTTTTTAAACTCTTCTATGTTTTCTGCTTCCCAGACTCTTTTAGCAATGATTTTTGAAGTACCATAGCCCCCCTCAAAATTTTTTTCTAAATCACCTTCCTTACCCCATAAAAAATGGATAAACCCATTCACAATGTCTGGTCTGCAAACTGCAAACTCCACATCTTTTTGATGCAGGGTTTGGTATTTAAATGCTTTTAATGCCAGAAACTTTTCTCTTTCCCCATCAAATTTTTTAATCCGTTCTTTGCTTGTGTACCACTCGCTTGAAACAGCAATTGTATTGTTTAAATCCGCCACACTTCCTACGCATACTTCTTCTGATCCGTCTTCTGTTCTCCATATTGGCAGCGGAGTTCCCCAATAGCGACTGCGGCTCAGATTCCAATCCACCATATTTTCTAACCAATTACCAAATCGGCCCTCACCTGTTGATTTTGGTTTCCAATTAATGGTTTTGTTGAGTTCAACCATACGGTCTTTTACCGCCGTGGTTTTAATAAACCAAGCATCCAATGGATAGTATAAAATGGGCTTATCGGTTCTCCAACAATGCGGATAGCTATGTTCGTATTTTTCTACTTTAAAAGCCCTATTTTCTTTTTTCAGTTTTACGCAGATGTCCACATTCACATCTATATAATCTGGTTCGTCTTTATAATTTTTTACATAGCGATTGCTGAATTCACCAAGGCCTTCTACAAATTTTCCTTGCTTATCAACCATAGTCAGTATGCCAATATTGAATTTTTTTCCTACCTTATAATCGTCTGCTCCAAATGCAGGTGCGGTATGCACAATACCAGTACCATCTTCGGTGGTTACAAAATCACCAGTGATGATTTGGAAAGGTTTTGCATTGGGAGTAATTGCTTTGATGGCTTCCATTGAGTTTGCTTCATAAGGAAGCAATTGCTCATATTCACAGTTCTCTATTTGAGAACCTTTGAATACCTTTAAAATAGTAAAGACACCTATTTTCTTTTTCTCGTATATATTTATAAATTCGCAAGTCTTGCCATCCTCAATTATATCGAGATCAAAACTACCTATCTCAAAATATTTGCTAAGTAATGATTTGGCAATAATTACATTAATAATTGATGATTCGATATATGGATTTGTAGTTCTAACGAGCAGGTACTCAATATTTGGCCCAACGGTTAAACCTAGATTGGATGGTAAAGTCCATGGAGTAGTGGTCCAAGCAAGAAAGAAAATATCTCCCCAAATACCGCCAGTTTGTGGAGAGGGTGCAACCGCTTCAAACAAGAATTCAATCCTCGCATTTCGTACTGCCTTAAACATAGCCACCGCACTCGTATCTTTCACATCTTTATAGGTACCTGGCTGATTCAATTCGTGCGAACTTAGTCCCGTACCAGCCGCAGGAGAATAAGGCTGAATGCTCACACTTTCGTAGAGCAATTCTTTTTTATAAAGTTCGCTTAAAATCCACCAAAGTGTTTCTATGTAATTATTTTCGAAAGTAACGTAAGGCTGATCCAAATCTACCCAATAACCCATTTTAGTGGTAATATCATCCCACTCTTTTTTATAGCGCAACACTGCTTCTCGGCATTTGCGATTATAGTCTTCAACAGATATTTTTTTACCAATATCCTCTTTGGTAATGCCCAGCTCTTTTTCTACTCCCAATTCAACAGGTAAGCCGTGCGTATCCCATCCACCTTTTCTTTTTACTTGAAAGCCTTGCATAGTTTTATAGCGGCAAACCATATCTTTTAAAGTGCGTGAAATTACATGGTGAATGCCAGGCATACCATTGGCACTTGGGGGGCCTTCATAAAATACAAAAGGTTTGCGACCTTGGCGCAGGGAAATACTTTTTTCAAAAGCATCATCCGCTTTCCACTTGGCCAAGATTTGCTCTTCAATACTGGGCAAATTCAATCCCGAAAATTCCGCATATTTCACACTCATATATTTCTATCGGCAGTACCGATTCAGTGAAGGGTTAAAAATGACGGTGAAGGTACGGATCAATCATAAAAAAAACAGGGGTATCTTTAAAGGATGAAAATCGTATTCTTTTCAGCCCAACCCTATGATAAAGTGTTTTTTACCAAATTTAATACCCACAATGCTGAGCTGGTTTTCTTGGAGACTACACTGAATGAACAAACCGTGAATTTGGCCGAAGGCGCTCAGGCCATCTGCGTATTCGTAAACGACAAGATAACTGCAACAGTTATGGCCAAGCTGGCGGGGATTAAAATTACCATACTAGCACTGCGTTGTGCGGGCTTTAACAATGTTGATCTTGAAGCAGCAAAGCTAAATGGAATAAAGGTTTGCAGGGTTCCGGCCTACTCACCCGAAGCAGTAGCTGAACACGCTGTGGCTATGCTGCTTACACTTAATCGAAAAACCCATAAAGCATATAATAGGGTAAGAGAGCAGAATTTTGCACTACAGGGTTTATTGGGCTATAACCTGCATGGTAAAACGGTGGGGGTAATTGGTACAGGTAATATTGGAACCGTTTTCTGTAAAATCATGCTTGGCTTTGGTTGTAAAGTGTTGGCTTTTGACCTGATTGCCAACAAAGCATTAGAGGCTATTGGCGTTGAATATGAACCACTTATAACTGTATTGAAAGCAGATATCATTTCGCTGCACTGCCCATTAAACGAGCAAACCAAACACCTTATTAACCCCGAAACCTTGGCCATGATGAAGCCAGGGGTAGTACTTATTAATACCAGCAGGGGCGGATTAATTGATACAACAGCAGTAATTGCAGCCTTAAAATCGCAAAAAATAAGTGCATTAGGCATAGATGTATATGAGCAGGAAGAAAAACTATTTTTTCACGACTTATCGGAAAATATTATTCAGGATGATATTATTCAGCGGCTCATGAGCTTTCCAAACGTTCTAATTACTGCCCATCAAGCGTTTTTTACTGATGAAGCTTTGGCTCAGATTGCTACCACAACGTTAAATAATATACAAAATTTATCAGAGAACAGTAAATTGAACCCACAGGCTGCATTATTAGCTTAAATTATATCTGATATTATTAGTAAATAAGTACTTGCATTATATGAAACGTCTGAACTTTTATTTGTCATTTATAGTTTTTGCGCTGGTGGCACTTGTTTCCTGTAGTAAAGAAATCAGTCAAGAAGGCACTGGATTAGGCGGCATAGCAATAGGTACTTTGCAAGATTCACTTGGCAATTGTAAAAATATAGTGGTGAAGGGAAAATATTTAGTGGACACTGTATTGAATGACAGCAATTATTTAATAGTCAACGTTAATTTTACCACCCAAGGAAAGTATAAAATAAGTTCAGATACTTTAAATGGGATCTCCTTTATAGATTCAGGATTCGCTTTTATAGTGGGTCAAGCCAGCGTTAAATTAAAAGGGAAAGGGAAACCAGTATTGCCCGGTACGAGTGACTTTACAATAAGTTTTGGCAATAGCACTTGCAATTTTTCTGTCACAACTACCACTCCTGTCAACAACGGCGGTAGTACTGCAAGTTTTTTATGTGTTAAAGCTGGTGGCTATATTGATTATACGGTAACGCCGCCTTTTGATTTGATAGGAGGTGGAACGATTAACAATTTCAGGGCAACGATTGCGGCAGGAACAAAAAATTTCATCTATAACCGTCAATCCAATAGTTACACGGAATATAACACAGACTTAAACGATAAAGTGTACACTAGAAAAGACAACCAAGGAAAATATTACCAATACGGAACGCCTGAATTTGAGTATTTCTATTTTTATGATACCATATTTCAAGATAAAAGAATGGATTATCTATACTTAGATGAAAGCAAGGCTGTAAATGATTTTTGGGAAACGGATACCTTAAGAGTAGGAATAGATTTTGATGGATCAACAGGAACTAGACCCATGGTTTATGGGGCTGCTAGACTTAAGATTACAATCTTAAAAAAAGAACAGATTGCCAGTTATTTTGGCGCGCTTTATACCGATATTATTATGGTTAAAAGAGAATTGTATTTTACTGAGGACAAAGCAAATGCACCTACTGTTTTGCCTTATTATGCCATCATTTCCTATGCCAAAGGAATTGGGATGGTAGACCAGCAGATTTTCGATAGTAGTTCACCTACAACCACTTTACCTATTCAAAGCATTACGATTAAGGGATGGCGGGGATTATAGGTAAATATTAAGCTACACTATTTCAGCAACTCACAAGGTTTTAAGCCTGTATGTTTCTTAAATGCTGCAGAAAAATGTGAGATAGAAGAATAGCCGAGCAATGCTGATACGTCGGTAACGCTCAAGCTTTTTTCGTAGAGTAAATATTTAGCGTGCTCCATTCTTTGTTGCTGATAAAAGTCGAATATAGTGGTGCCGAAAACCTCTTTAAACCCTTTTTTTAAATAGCATTCATTCATAGCTACTTTGCGGCTCAACTCTTTTATGGTAATGGGATCCCCAATATGTTGCAATAAAATATCTCTAGCCAAGTAAATTCGATCTCTCCCGCTCTCGTCCGCTAAGAATTTGCACGCAAACCCCTCTTCTTTTTCATCTACTAGACAATCCATGCTAAAGAGCAGCAATTCATGCACTTTAGCATTCACGAAAATATTCTCTAATGCGCCTGAATAACTGTGATTTAACAAGGCATCTAGTGTGTTTTTTTTCTTATTACAAAGGGGAAACACCTTGGTAAAAGCATTTGGATGTTTAAATGCAAGTACTTCATCTTTGCGATTGCTCAACTTTACATTGTGTACAAACTGGTTGAGGAAATATTCAGTAAAATGAAACGTAAACACGTCCAATGTTTGCAACTTACCACTGCAATTGGTGGTAGGCAGTTCCGTGCATTGTGCACAACTTTTTTCCACACAATAGCGATTGCCTGCTACACAAAATCGAAGTTCTAAATAATTGTCTCGGGGTTTTTTTTCGTTGTAATGATATACCATCATCCCTGTATCTTCAGCTACCCAAGGGTATTGAGGGTGATAACGCCGAATAGTATATTGAATAGAACCGGGTATATGCTGGTCTTTCTGGTATAGAAGATCCATTCCTGCATCTTCTACGCCCCTTTGGGCTTGTTTTAATATGTCCATTACTTGACTCATCCAGATGCGAATTTAATGCATAAACACCTACCGATCAAATCTAGCTGCTTCTCCATCCATCTTGATCGAGCAAATTTTAACAAATATTCCTGCTTTAAATGGGGAAAACTAGCAGGTTTAGGCGACTATTTTGCCCTGATTTTTTGTATATTTGTATTCTTGCACCATTGAACTAAAACGCAAGACAGATAAGCTTTTATGAGTGAAGAATTAGATCAATTACATGCGGAAGAAAACAAGAATTATGGAGCAGATAGTATACAGGTTTTAGAGGGGCTTGAAGCTGTAAGAAAAAGGCCAGCTATGTATATTGGTGATATAGGCGTTAAAGGGCTGCATCACTTGGTATACGAGGTAGTAGATAACTCCATTGATGAGGCATTGGCAGGATGGTGTAAAAATGTCTTCGTAACTATTCACGAAGACAATTCCGTGAGTGTTCAAGATGATGGTCGTGGTATTCCTACTGCCATGCATACCAAAGAAAAGCGCAGTGCCTTAGAAGTGGTAATGACGGTATTGCACGCTGGTGGTAAGTTTGACAAGAATACTTATAAAGTATCTGGTGGCCTTCACGGCGTAGGTGTGAGTTGTGTAAATGCATTAAGTACCAAATTATTAGTGACCGTTCAACGCGAAGGAAAAATATTTGAACAGGAATATAAAATAGGCGCACCGCAGTATGCTGTTAGAGAAATTGGTGTTAGCGACGTTACAGGTACTAAAGTTCATTTCTGGCCCGATCACAGCATTTTCCAAGAAACCGTTTATAAAAAGGAAATTTTAGAAGGTAGGCTTAGAGAACTGGCTTATTTAAACAGAAAAATAAGTATTACCCTTACCGATCTAAGGGAAAAAGATGAAGAAGGCAACAATTACACCAATCATTTTTACAGCGAAGGTGGTATTGTTGAATTTGTTCAGATGTTGGATAAAAATGCAAACCGTAATCCAATCCTATCCGCCCCACTTTTTGTGGAGGGGCATGATGAGAATACCAATATAGTTGTAGAAGTAGCCCTTACCTATAACAATGATTTCAAAGAACATATTTTCTCCTACGTAAACAATATCAACACCATTGAAGGCGGCACCCATGTTACCGGATTCCGTCAAGCACTTACCCGCGTATTTAAAAGCTATGGTGATAAAGAAGGCCTTTTTGACAGAGCCAAAGTAACAGTTGAGGGAGACGATTTCAGAGAGGGATTGAGTGCTATTATTTCTGTAAAAGTTCCAGAGCCTCAGTTTGAAGGCCAGACTAAAACAAAACTAGGTAATAGTGAAGTAAGTGGTGTTGTACAAACTACTGTTGCTCGTGCGCTAGAAGCTTTTTTAGAAGAGAACCCTAGGGAAAGTAAACAAGTAATATCTAAAATTATTCTGGCAGCCCAAGCCCGTGTAGCAGCTAAGAAAGCGCGCGACATGGTTCAACGTAAAACCGTTTTAAGCGGTGGAGGCCTACCTGGAAAGCTGGCAGATTGCAGTGAAAAAGATCCTGCTAAATGTGAACTCTACCTTGTAGAAGGAGATTCAGCAGGTGGTACTGCCAAGCAGGGTCGCGACCGCAGCTATCAGGCCATTCTGCCATTGCGTGGTAAAATTCTGAATGTAGAAAAAGCCATGGAGCACAAAATCTATGAGAACGAAGAGATCCGCAATATGTACACTGCACTAGGAGTAACTATTGGCACACCCGATGATCCTAAAGCGCTTAATACGGTTAAACTGCGTTACCACAAGCTTATTATAATGACAGATGCCGATGTGGATGGATCGCATATTGCCACCCTTATCCTCACTTTTATCTTTCGTTATATGAAGGAATTGGTTGAACAGGGATGTGTATATATTGCCCAGCCACCGCTTTATCTGGTAAAGAAAGGCAAGGAGCAAGTTTACGCTTACAATGAAGAACAACGCAAAGGGTTAATAGAAAAATTAGGCGGTGGTAAAGAAGATAGTGTTACCATTCAGCGTTACAAAGGGTTGGGGGAAATGAATGCGGAACAACTTTGGGAAACCACCATGGATCCATCTCGCCGTACCCTGAAACGCGTAACCATTGAAAGCGCAGCCGAAGCAGATCGTATTTTCAGTATGTTAATGGGCGATGAAGTAGCCCCCAGAAGGGCATTCATTGAAAGCCACGCTAAATATGCCAGAATTGATGTATAGGAGGAAAGACCGTAGATGGTGGACGGTGGAACCGAGGAAACTTAATAATTTCGTAAAAATCCCTTAACTTGTGGCAACTAACCAAGTACCCATTTTAAACAATTAAATTCTACACAACATGGACACTTCAAAAATGATTAAAGCATATTGCTTAAAAACAAAGGAAAAAAATGTTCCCATGCAAGATGCTGTTGTTACCAAAACTGCTAAAGGCGGTTATATGGCAGGCGGTCATGATGGCAAAGGCAATAAAATGGCGGCTATTATGAGCGAAGCAAAAGCATTACAAGCCATCAAAGATGGCGTTGCTACAAAAGGATTCTAAACTGTTATTGATACAGTAAAAAAACGTTCTGGTGACCAGAACGTTTTTTTTATGCGCTTACCCCAACTACTTCTTTGTGCATCAATTGCAAGAACCGTAATTTAGCTTCCATTCCTTTAATATTATCAACTACCAATAGGAACATTTTACCCGTTTGCTTTAACCTGGCTTTATTGGTGCCAGTCTGCAAATAAGCCAGCACTTTTTTAAATAATTCAGATTCAAAATAAGGTGAGTCGGGACGATTGATAAAATAACAGCGAAGTATATTTTCTTTCAAAGTCATTTTTTCAAAACCGAGCTGTACAGCAAGCCACCTACATCTAACAGTGGTAAATAAGTCCTCTACCACTTCAGGTATGGGGCCAAAACGATCCAATATCTCAGCATGAAAATTCATGAGACTAGCTTCATCCTCACAACTATCTAATCGAGTATACAGCGATAAACGTTCGGTAATACTTTCTACATAACTATCTGGAATTAAGATTTCCAAATCGGTATCAATGGTACAATCACTTACAAAATCGTCTTGTTTACTTATTTCATCTTTAAACAAATCTTTAAATGAAGTACGTTTTAACTCACGAATGGCTTCCTCCAAAACTTTCTGGTACATTTCAAAACCAATCTCTGCCATAAAACCACTCTGGTCGCCGCCCAACATATTACCCGCACCTCGAATATCTAAATCGCGCATCGCAATTTGAAAGCCACTACCCAAATCACTGAACTGCTCCAGCGTTTGTAAACGCTTACGGGAATCCGTTGGCAATGTACTAATAGGTGGCCCTAACAAATAACAAAATGCTTTTCTATTACTTCTTCCTACCCTACCCCTAAGCTGGTGTAAATCACTCAACCCAAAATGATGCGCATTATTAATAATAATGGTATTTACATTCGGTATATCTACTCCACTTTCTACAATATTGGTACAAACCAAAACATCGTATTTTTTCTCAATAAAATCAAAAATCCGTTCTTCTAATTCATGTCCCTCTAGCTGACCGTGCGCAAAGCCAATGCTTAAATCGGGACAAAGCCCTTGTATCATTGCACAAATTTCTGGAAGTCCCTGTACTCGATTGTGAATAAAGAAAACTTGACCACCACGCTCTGTCTCAAAATAAATTGCTTCCCGAATAAAGTCATCATTAAACAACCGCACTTCTGTTTGAATGGGCTGTCTATTAGGAGGTGGTGTATTCATAATACTCAAATCCCTTGCCCCCATTAAACTAAATTGAAGGGTTCTAGGAATGGGCGTTGCAGTGAGGGTTAGGCAGTCCACATTGGTCTTAAGTGTTTTTAATTTTTCTTTATGTGCAACCCCAAATTTCTGTTCCTCATCAATAATCATGATTCCCAGTTCTTTAAAATGAACTTCTTTACCCAGTAATCCATGTGTGCCAATAATAATATCTATTTTCCCTGATTTCACTTTCTCCAAAGTTTCTTTTTTCTCTTTGGAAGATTTAAAACGGTTGATATAATCTACCGTGACTGGAAAATCTTTTAATCGGTCTTTGAAAGTTTTATAGTGTTGAAAAGCCAGAATAGTGGTGGGTACCAATACCGCAGCCTGCTTGCCATCTACAACTGATTTAAATGCCGCACGAATGGCTATTTCAGTCTTTCCAAATCCTACATCTCCACAAACAAGCCTATCCATGGGTGCTTCACTTTCCATGTCTTTCTTTACATCTGCTGTTGCTTTACTTTGGTCGGGTGTGTCTTCATAAATAAATGAAGCTTCCAACTCGGTCTGCATATAAGTATCAGGTGCATGCGCAAATCCTTGCTGTGCCTTTCTTTGCGCATACAACTTTATTAAATCAAAAGCAATTTCTTTTACCTTAGCCTTAGTTTTTTCTTTTAGTCGAGCCCATACATCACTACCCAGTTTATTTACTTTGGGCATGGTACCTTCTTTGCCTGTGAATTTAGAAATTTTATGTAAGGAATTAATGTTCACATATAAAATATCACTGTCTTTATAAATAATCCGGACGGCTTCTTGGATGCGACCATTTACTTCTAATTTTTGCAAACCACTATAAGTCCCCACTCCATGATCAATATGCGATACAAAATCACCAGGCTGTAAATCGCGCAATGTTTTTAAAGTGATGGCTTTGTTCTTATTGTATGCCTGCTTTACCTTGTATTTATGATAGCGTTGAAATATTTGGTGATCGGTATAGCAAACCAATTTAAGCTGGTGTTCAATAAAGCCTTCGTGAATACTGGTTCCAATTGGGGTGAATTGAATATCCGTTTTCAGATCGTTAAAAATACTGGTGAGCCGCTCCAGCTGCTTTACTTGATCGGCAAAAATAAAAATGCTGTAACCTGCTCCCTCCAATGCTTTTAGATCTTTAATGAGCAGTTCAAATTGCCGATTAAATGCAGGTTGCAGTTTGGTTTGGCTTTCCATTTCCAGCTTGGCAAAATGGGGTTTGTGACCAAATTCAACCAATACTTTCTGCTCCAATATTTGTTGAATGGATTGAGCACGAATAAAGTCGCTCCAACTCACTGATTTTAAAGTATGGGGCTCATCATTACTGGTATCTTTCTGAAAAAGACCCTCTTTTTGTAAAGTTAGAAAGCTTTCAAAGTCTTCTTCTTGCACACGAATTTTTTCTTCAATCACATCCCAGTCCTTCATCCAAACAATGGTATTATCTGGTAGAAATTCTAGTAAAGAAATTTTCTCAGAAGCAGTTTCACCAAATGTTTGGGGAAGTGCATCTACATTGGGAATAATATTTACTTGTAATAGTTTCCTTTCACTCAATTGCGTTTCTGGATCAAAAATTCTTATGCTGTCAACTTCATTGCCAAACAATTCAACCCGATAAGGTTTTTCATTACCAAAAGAATAAATATCGAGGATGCCACCACGCAACGCAAACTGACCGGGTTCGTATACAAAATCGGTTCGTTCAAAACCATACATTACAAAAAGTTCCATTAAACTATTTGGGTTGATGGTATCATTGGTTTTGATGGAAATAATATTGCTACTAATAGTATCTGGCTGAATAACTTTTTCAAAAATAGCTTCGGGATAAGTAATAATGATTTTTTTATTACCACCACGTGCGAGCTTGGTAAGTGCTTCTGTTCGAAGCATAATATGGGAACTGTTGAGGAGCCGAAAATTTTTTCTATTTTTAAAGGAAGAAGGAAAATAAAACAGGTCTAATGCACTGGTTAAATTTTCTATGGTATTGTGAAAGTAAGCAGCTTCTTCTGCGTCGTTCAAAATAATCAAATGATTCAATCCTTGCGCTTCGGGGTGGGCAAATACGGCACTCACCATAAATTCAGCACTGCTGCCCTGTAAATTTTTTAAGTAAATGGTTTGGGTATCGGCAAAAGAAAGCCTGTTCACCAACTGTGCTACTAGGGGTGATTTGCCAAATTGATCCAGTAAATGCTGCAAGTTCATATTCACATTCCTTCTTGAGAAGGGATGTAAAGATAAGGAAAGGCTAATACGAAGCAGCGTTATTAACGGTAATCTTCACATCGGTAATTTTTCCTGCCTCTACTATTACGAGTGAAATATTATTGCGAATGTCGAATGAATTGGCAAAAAATTGCTTGTCCACCTGAACAAAAACAGAATAATTACCAACGGGCAATTTCGCAGTAAATACTCCAGCACTATCTGTTTCAACGGTGGCAATCAATTTAGTAAAGATGGCTCTATATAGAGGAGAAGTGCCTATTTGGTTTACTTGACTGGTATTGGTAGGCTCATAGAAAAAAACAGTGGTAGGAAATGGCTTAGGAATACTAGGTGTTTGACCTATCCTTGGCATTTGGTTACCTATGCTTTTATTTACTACTCCTTTTATACCCTGTAAAACAGGCGTTTCTTGAATTTTTTTAGGAGATTTACAAGCCAGCAGTAAAGTAAAAGCGGCAGTTAATAAAAAAAGAATCTTGTACATACTTCGTTTTGAAACCTGAAAGTATCTAATTTAGAGCAGAATTGTCCAAGGTTCAGTGCTAAAATACTGAAAAAATAACTGTATATGATGAAACCTTTATGCATATCCCTTTTACTGCTCATAAGCAGTACTGGTATTTTAAGTGGTCAAACCACTACAAATCAAAGAATTTTAAAATTAGCTTCCTATAACTTAAAGATTGAGCAAGAGTTAAATTATGCCAAGGCACTTGCAATGGCAAAACAAAAAAATTGGGAGCTAGCCATTAAACTAAGGGGCGGAGTTACGGCTAAATTATCTGGCGTGGATGATTATGGATTTCCTAAATATATTAAATCAAATAACAACCTTATTGCTGCGATAACAAGCAGAGCCAATCAACTTTGGCCAGGTGGAAGATCTGGACTGAATTTATCGGGTAGCACGGCAGCTATGCGCAATAGAATAGGTATCTGGGAATTTGATGGCGCACCACTTGCAAGCCATGTTGAATTTGGTGGTAGAATTCTTCAAAAAGACGTTCCAACGGGAAGCAGTGGCAATGATCACGCAACACATGTAGCTGGAACTATGATTGCAGCAGGTGTAAATCCCATAGCAAAGGGCATGTCATTCGGCGCAGTAAATTTAATTGCATACGATCATCTATCCGATTTATCTGAAATGACTGCCGAAGCTGCAGCAGGTTTATTGCTATCAAACCATTCTTATGGATTGCTAGCAGGATGGAATTTTAACGATACTGAAAATAGGTGGGAGTTTTGGGGGCGACCGGATGATAATGAAGATTATCGCTTTGGTTTTTACAGTAGTGATTCTAGAAGAATTGATTCTATTGCTTATAATGCACCCAATTATTTAATCATCTCATCTGCAGGTAATGATAGAAACAACGCGGGGCCTGAAATAGGAAAGCCTTTTTTCAGACTCAATGCAAGTGGAAATATGGTAGCTGCTGGCAATCGCCCTTCTGGAATAAGCAACAATGATTCTTATGATATTATTTCTGGATTTGGCGTTGCCAAAAACAACCTTACTGTTGGGGCTGTGAATGGCATACCAACTGGTTATAATAAACCAGGAGATGTAGTAATGAGTGCTTTTAGTAGTTGGGGGCCTACTGATGATGGGAGAATAAAACCCGACTTGGTAGCAAATGGCGTAAACGTTACTTCAACAAGTACCAATAGCAATAATAGCTACAGTACAAAGAGCGGCACCTCAATGTCTGCTCCCAGTGTAACTGGTTCACTTTTGTTACTGCAAGAATATTTTACACAATTAAAGCCCGGTAGTTTTATGCGGTCATCAACCTTAAAAGGATTGGCCATTCATACAGCAGATGAAGCTGGATCTGACCCTGGTCCCGATTATAGTTTTGGCTGGGGTTTATTAAACGTACAAAAAGCAGTCAGTGTGTTAACCAATGCAGTAAGTACTAACAATGCAATTACCAGTAGCGACTTATTATTTGAGAACAGTATCAGTCAAGGAGGCGTATTTACAAGGCAAGTAGTTGCATCAGGTAAAATGCCATTATCTGCCACCATTGCATGGACGGATCCTGTTGGAGCTGTGAACAGCACCGCAGCAACTAATTTGAACGACCGCACCAAAAAGTTGGTGCACGATTTAGACGTTCAAATTACAAGAGGCAATCAAGTATTCAGATCCTGGACATTAAATCCTGCTGCTCCTTCCATACCTGCACAAAAAGGAGATAATAATATAGATAATGTTGAACGAGTAGATGTGGACAGTACTATTCCGGGGGAGACATATACCATCACTGTTAACCATAAGGGAAATTTAGAAAGGGGGGTACAAGCATATGCCTTAATTATAAGTGGAGTTGGAGGTAGTACCTATTGCGCATCAGCTTCTGGGGGCGGGGGCGCAAGGATTGATAGTGTAGCTTTTTCGAATTTACAAATACAACAGAATGTAGGATGTAAAACTTATACCGATAATACCCGCTTTGTTGCAGAAGTTCAGGCACGACAAGTAATTCCAATTACCGTTCGAGTAAATACGTGTGATGCAAGTACCAATAATAGAATGGTAAAAATATTTATTGATTATAACAATGATGGTGATTTTAATGATGCAAATGAGTTGGCTGCTACCAGTGGCATTATACCTAGTACCAGCACCAACTATACTGGCAATATTACTGTTCCAGATAATGTAATTGTAGGAACAGTAACTAGAATGCGAATGATTGTACAAGAAACCAGTTTAGCAGCAGATATCAATGCATGTGGAAGTTATGGCAAAGGTGAAACACAAGATTATCTTATTAGAATTGCCAATCCTTCAAATGATTTGGCTTTAAGCAATATCATTTCTCCACAACCTGGCGCATGTGCCAATCCTGCCCAATATATTACAGTAGCCATTTCAAACAATGGTTCATTACCACAAGTGAACGTTCCAATTTCTGTATCGGTTGCAAATGGAGCTACCGTTATTACTACCATCAATGAAATTTATCGTGGTACCATTGCTCCCCAAACCATCGTTAATCATACTTTTCAGCTGCCCTTTGCAGCTGCATCAGGTATCACCTATACTATTACTGCTACTACTGCGCTGGCTTCCGATCAAAATACAACCAACAATCAATTGATCCTTTCAACACCTATAACAGCTAACTCAGATTTGCCTGTTGCAGAAGGCGTTATTTGTGAGAGCAGTGCTATTTTAAGAATTGTAAATCCCGTTAATTCAAACTATTTCTGGTATACAAACAATAATATAGTAACCCCATTTGCAATTGGAACCAATGTATCTGCCAATTCTGTACCCGGCGATAGAACTTATTTTGTTGCCAAAGAAGCAAGGGGAAGTATTGGAGCTGTTTCTAAATTGACTTTCCCGAATGGAGGATACAATAATTTTGCAGGAAATTTCATGAAATTCAGTCACGATGCCCCCCTCACCATTGAGAGTGTTAGATTGTATATTGGAAATTCAGGGAGGGTGAAACTTACGGTGGGTGATAACCTAACACCAGGTTCAACTGCGGGTCAATACACTTATAGACCCATTACTTCTACAACCTTAAATGTTGTTGCAACCACACCTACACCTGCGGAGGGGGCAGTAAGTGGAAACAACCCTGCCGATTCTGGTTCAGTTTACGCACTTAACCTTGCTATTCCAGGCAGTGGCGACAAAGTTATTATTGGAGAATGTTTAGATGGTGCAACTATATTTCGCAACAACGGAATTACTGGCACCATTTATCCTTATGGCATTAGTGGTTTGATGAATTACACAGGAAATAGTGTTGGATTGGCTCCTCAACCTGGTCAGTCTGAAAACCAATTCTGGTATTTTCTTTACGACACAAGAGTTTCTACGGGTTGCGTTAGCAGTCGCGTTCCAGTAATAGCAGCAGCCAATATTCCTCTGACTGTTTCACAAGTGAGTGATTCATTGGTGAGTAGTATTGCGACTGGGGCTTATCAATGGATATTCAATGATACTGCAAATGTTAGCGGTGGCAATATTAAGTCAGTTAAGCCCACAAGATCTGGTAATTATAAGGTGGTGGTTACAGATGGTTTTGGTTGTTCTAGAACATCTGCAAATTTTAATTATACCGTTACTGCAATCAACACAGTAGATCCGCAAGAAATAAAATTATCGGTATCACCCAATCCCAATAGTGGAATTTTCCAATTGAGTTTTGAAGTACTTAAAAGAAGTGATTTGTCCATTGAATTGGTAAATGTATCGGGACAAAGGGTTTATCTTCAAACAGCGGCAAATTTTATTGGGAAATTCAATCAGAAGATTAATATTCAAAATTTAAGTAGTGCTTTTTATCTTTTAAAAATTCAGCACGACAAAAAAACATATATACAGAAAATATTGGTTCAGTAATATTTAAATTCCAGCTTTATATAAAGCCTCAGCACCTATGCTGGGGCTTTATTGTTTAATTTACTATATTGTGTAAAACATTGCTATGCTACAACCTTGGCTTAAATGTATCGTGGTTAAAATTGAAGATGCTACCCATAATACCCGTAGGTTCTGGCTGCAAATTCCTGAATTAGAAGCATTTGATTTTGAGCCGGGACAATTCATTACATTCGACCTTCCCATTCACGAACAGCGCAATAAAAGGTGGAGAAGTTATTCCATTGCTTCTTCACCAGATGGCACCAATATTATTGAATTGGTAATTGTATTAATGGAAGATGGATTGGGAACACCCTATTTATTTAATGAGGTAAAAGTAGGTTCTGAATTAATTTTAAGAGGGCCACAAGGAAAATTCACCATGCCTGCTGAATTAAACAAAGACTTGTATTTGATTTGCACTGGAACAGGAATAGCACCATTTCGATCGATGGTACATTATATTGCTGCGCACCAAATAGCGCATCAAAATATTCATATTATTTTTGGTTGCAGAACATTGGGAGATAGTCTTTACGAAGCAGAACTAAAAGCATTGGAACAAACCCTTCCCAACTTTTTCTTTCATCCCTGTTTTTCCAGAGAAACAGAACTGCAACCTGGTCAATACAGGGGTTATGTTCACGCAACTTATGAGCAATTAATTGCCAACAACCAGAAAGCTACAGGTAGTTTACCACCAGCGTATTTTTATTTTTGCGGCTGGAAAAATATGGTAGACGAAGCCAAACAAAATATTCTTGCAATGGGTTATGATAAGAAAGACATTCACTTAGAATTGTATGGTTAATTTTTTCAGGGCTATTTACACGGTTTGGCATTAAAAACTGTATTAGGTAAAAGTGATCAAAGAAATTCAGTTTGAAATAATAGCCGAACACCCAACAGCAATAGATTGAATCACTGCCCAACATTACAATGATGAAAAACGATTTTTTAGATAGTGCAAAAAAACAGTTTGAGTATTATAAAATGCTTGGCGACAATACATTTTCACAATTGCAGAACAACAAGTTGTTTTGGCAATACAATGCTGACAGTAACAGTATTGCAACAATTGTAAAACACCTTTGGGGAAATATGCTTTCACGTTGGACAGATTTTTTAACTTCTGACGGAGAAAAGGAATTTCGTGATAGGGACGCTGAATTTGAAAATGATATTAAAAGCAGAGAAGAGCTTTTGTACAAGTGGAACGAAGGCTGGAATTGTCTTTTCAACGCAATCAACTCCTTAACAAAAGACGACCTTGACAAAATTATTTATATACGTAATCAAGGACACACAGTAACCGAAGCAATAAATAGACAACTTGCACATTATCCATATCATATTGGTCAAATTGTTTTTTTGGGAAAAATGCTTGCAGAAAACGGTTGGACTTCGCTCTCCATTCCTAGAGGAAATTCACAGGCTTATATCAAAGAAAAATTTTCAAAGCCCAAAAAAATAGAACACTTTACAAACGAATTTTTAGATGCCGAAAAGAAACAAGAGGAGAACCACTAACCACTTTGAACCATAAAACTTACTTTTCAAATATTAGTTTCACTAGTTTTAGTCTTAATATTTATACCCTCTTGTAAAAAGCAAGCACCAGTTTGCACAGGTAACTGTGGAACAATAAATGCAAATGGAAATGTACTTAATACACTAACAACCACAGGTGCATCAGGTGTGCCAGTTTCATTAAATTGGGTTAAAATTGTTGGTGTTTTTTTTTGGAGATGGTAATGGAAGAATTTCTCAATTACTTGAAAAATGGTTTTTAGCTGAAAAACTTGCACAAATTGCTTGGTATATAAAATCCGAAAAATATTATCACAAAAACTAATACAAGAAATAATTGTTCATACGCTGCGTACAAACAGGGCGTAAAGTAATGGTATCCTCAATGTATCCTCAATGTATCCTCAATATATCCTCAATAGTAGTTCAATGAAAGTTGCATAAAACATTTAGCCCTCCAAAAAAACGACTCATTTTAGGGGCAAAAAAAGGCTAGGATTGATACTGGCAAAGGAGTTTGTACTGTTCTAAAGAACACTACAAACTTTTTGAATGGTTGATTGGTTTAATTTTGCGGAAAATTATAATAAAATCAGCCCAGCAGGGTTATATGGGGCTCTAGTATAAAAAGTAGGGAAGGTATTACAAAGCTGAAATACAAGAGGGTGCTAGGGGGTGCTAGCACCCCAGATAAGGCATTGAAAACCAAATTGGTAATGCATAAAAAAGGCCATTTTTAGGGCTTGAACCTTGATTTGTTCGGGACTTGTTCGGGAGAGGGTCGGGTTTTTCCATAGCCGGCGCGGGTTGTAGCACCCCAACCCCGAAGCAGTCCCGAAGCTGGTACGGATAAATGGCTTGTTTATTGGGAGGATAAGACAAGGTGTTGGTGGCATAAAGCCATGGCATACTCGTGGTATCCTCAATGTATCCTCAATAGTAGTTCAATGAAAGTTGCATAAAACATTTAGTCCTCCAAAAAAACGACTCATTTTAAGGGCAAATAACGCCTAGGATCTATACTTGCAAAGGAGTTGATTGGTTTAGCTTTGCGGTGAAAAATGATTTCATTGAATGGGTTGGAAGATTTGAGGTGGTGGTGGCGACAATACAAAATGTATAACGGAGCATAAAAATAGCCAACAATACAAAATGTATAACTGTATTGACGCTACAACAATACAAAAAGTATAACGGAAGGATGTTGGTAAACAATGGGTGATATTTTTGCAAATTATTAGGTACTGCCGTATATTTACGTGTTATGCGTCATGCTTGGGCGACCTGCTATCTTCAAACTGTATTTGAGGAATTAACTTTGACAATGCAAGCCGATAGAAGAAAAAGATTCGACTAATAAACATAAGTATGAAAAAAATAATAACTCTCATTTGTTTTTGTGTTTGTATGCAAAACGCTTTTGCACAAGCTCTGGACATAGACTCCGTTTATCAAAAGTTTGCTTCCGAAAAAGATGAAAGTAAACGACAGAAATCTTTCAATTTATTTTTTGGTGGACCAGAAACGCAAGACGTTATGATAGATATGCAATATTCGCAAAGAATATTGGTGCTTTCACAAAAAAACAATAACAAAATCTGTGAAGCACTGTCACTTTCTCAAATTGGTGGTAATTACATTTATTTTGGAAATATAGTAAAGGGACTGGAATACAAATTGAAATCAGTAAAGGTTGCAGAGCAATCAAATAACCTTGAGATGTTAGCTGACTCAAAACTTCACCTCGGACTTTATTTTTATGAGCAAAAGGAATATAAAAGAGCTGTTGAGTTTGGTTTATCGGGAAATGAAACTGCAATTAAAGCTAAAAATGAAATCATGCAAACTTGGTCTAATTGGCTTTTGGGAGCTTCATATTGCGAACTCAACAAATTAGATACTGCATTAATGTATGCACAAAAATCCTATGACATTATCGTTCGAATTAAATATTATGATTATGTACATTGGACGTATGAAACATTAGGTGAAATTCAAGCCAAATTAGGAAATCAGGCACTTGCAATTAGTTACTTTGATTTAGCAATTGAAGATGCTGTCAAGAAAAATTCTTTTATTAACGCCAGCCAATATTACACATCAAAGGCTCAATATTATTTCGACATTAATCGTAAAGATTCTAGTTCCGTGTATGCTAAAAAGGCAATTGATGTGCTTCAAAATACCGCATTTAAAACTTCAAATTTGTCACCTGCAAAATTGCTTTTGAATATTTACAGGACAACTAACATTGACAGTGCTTTTAAATATTCTGAAATGTACAGAATAGCAAATGACAGTTTGTTTAGTAAAAGTAAAATCAAACAGACAAACCTGATGACATTTACAGAAGATTTGCGTCAGCAGGAATTAGCAAATGAAAAATTGAAAAAAGAGGAAGAACGAAAACATAATATTCAATTGTCATTGTTAGCTATTGGCATCATTACTTTCATTATCCTGTTTTTATTACTCAGCCGCAGTTTTATCACTAACACAAAACTGATTGAATTTTTTGGTGTGATTGCATTGTTATTAGTTTTTGAATTTTTAAATCTATTATTGCATCCTTTTTTAGAAAGCATAACTCATCATTCACCAGTGTTTATGTTATTGGCTTTAGTTTGTATAGCCGCATTGTTAGTACCATTGCATCACAGATTAGAAAAATGGACAACAAATAAATTGATAGAAAAAAATAAAGAAATCCGACTATCGAATGCCAAGAAAACTATTGAGAAATTAGAAGAACAAACAGTGACGACACAAGAGGATAGCACGAACGCATAACATTAAGCGGAGTAGAAGAAATGCCCTTTAAAAATACCCCGTTATCAAGGAAGATATTGGGGCATTTTTGCTAATCCAAGTTAAGCTCACACTGGGATATGGTTCGGATTGTAGTAGGTGTATTTGTAGCTTTGGGGTTGATATTAATTAGTGGGTGGCTCATGGTTTAAAATCTTTTTTTGTAATACACTTTTGTTAAGCAAATAAATCCCCTACCCACATTAAGCAGTTGCTTTTTTTTACCCAGTAAATTCTTTCTACTCATAAGCTATTGTATTTTAATTACGTTTGGTGATCCTCTATCTGCATTGTAAATAATTGGCTTCATTGGTTTGGCTCTTGTTGGTTTACACAATACTCCCTTGTAATAGGTAGCTACTGTTTCCATACTACCTATTTTACAAACAGGGCATATACCAATATCTACTCCATGCTTTTCAAGCATACGAACTTTTACAGGCATTTGTACTTTGGGGGGTGGCGGCGGTAATTGCATCATGGAAAATAATGTTCTTAATCTTTCCGTACGCTTGTAATTCTTTAAATAACCATAGTGCCTGATCTTTACAAAACCCTTGGGTAGTATATGTTGCTCATAGCGGCGTATAAACTCTGGTATTTTTAATACCATCACCTGATCTTCTTTTTTTGTTCCCCTAGCATGGTAGTCTTTGTACTTAAATCGGATGGTTTGTTTGGCTTCATCAATGGATTCTATGCGGTGGGCTGTAATGGCTACTTTGTGGGTGTACCTTCCTAAGTAGTTCAGCACCTGTAATGGATCACCAAAGGGCTTCTTGGCATAAACATTCCAAGGCTTATATCCTGCTTGCTGTATGCATCGCTCTACTACCGCCGCATCTGCTATTTGTAAACTACCATTGGCCATGAGTAATCGCAACTGTTTTAAAAAATAGGCTTTGTATATTTTTTGCATCGCTTTTTGGGGGAACAAGTAAGAATTGTTTTTCCGCTTCTCTTTCACCCATTGGTTACCAGCCATACCTCCACCACTGATGATACAATGAATATGTGGATGAAAACTTAATTGCTGACCCCATGTATGCAGTATGCTAATAATGCCCGGTGTAGCCCCCAACCAAGTAGCATCTTTGGCTAACGTGAGTAAGGTATAGGAACTGGCATCAAACAACAGCTTAAAGAGTGCTTTACGGTTGCCCATGATTAAACTGTTGAACTCATGTGGCAGTGTAAACACTACGTGGTAATAAGCAGTAGGCAATAGTTCTGCTGTTTTATCTTCCAGCCACTGTTCTTTTTTCATACCACCACAGTTGGGGCAGTGCCTATTACCACAGTTGTGGTATTGGTATTGTTGTTCCATGCAGTTGCTATTGCTGCACCGCTGTGTATGCATGCCACACTGGGCAGTATGGCAATGGGTTAACTGCTCAAATACTTTTTTACTGTAAGGATTTTGTATTTGGGTTACCGCTTGTTTAAATACTACCCGCTGTAACTGTGATCGCACCACCGATACATCAGCGGCATGATCCTTACACACAACTGGCATCTTCGAGTGGTGATATTATACTGGCTCTTTTGGATTGCTGTAAATGCAAGTACACACTAGTGGTACGTAGGTCTGCATGCCCCAAAAGTATTTTAATGGTATTAATATCACAGCCCTTATCGAGTAAGTGCGTTGCAAAGGAGTGGCGCAGGGTATGAGCAGTATACTTGCCCGATACAAAACCTGCTTGTACCATGGCTGCATTTACAATGATCTGTAATGATCGATTGTGAAGCGGCTTCCCCTTCATTAAAGTACTCTCAAAAACATATACAGCAGATCGGTACTGTTGGTAATAGGCAGCAAGGTCTTTTAAGATGGTATGGGAGAGTAATGTGTACCGGTCTTTATTGCCTTTGCCTTGGCAGATTTTAATGCGTTGGTTGTTTCTTTCAATATCTGTCCACTTGAGGTTGCGAAGTTCATTTAACCTAATACCTGTACCATAGAGTAATCCAACTACTACTTTTTGGCGGATATCTTTCAATGAAATATAAAGTGTTTTAACCTCTGATTGCGTCATTACTGCTGGCAACACAAATACTTTACGTGGATAAAGTGTAGTGGGGAGAATGTATGATTTTTCAATGATCTTTTTAAAGAAAAAACCACAGCTATGGGCTACACTGCGGCATTTAGCCAACCCTACCCCATGCACTTTCTTGATGAACAAAATATACTCACTGATATTTTGTTGGGTAATATCTTCTACCCGTAAATGGTGGTAATATTGAAACAGCAAGCGCATCTCCATGAGGTAATTGCGCATGGTTTGTTTACTGTAATTACCTACCTGTAATGCTCGATGCATTTCTTCTAACCAAAACAATTGGTTCTCGCCTAAAGCATTTTTGGATAACTCATTTTTTTTGTCATTTTATGGTATATTTGATGAACAACAAAGATCACGCATTCATGAATACTACAACCTTCACGAATCGTGTGAGCTTGAACATGGGGTTTGCCAAAAGTTGGGCTTGAAGCTGTAGCAATCATCAGCAGTACACATCCAAGCATCGGTTCGGGCATGACAAGCAACATTAGGCATTTGTTCTTAACATCATTTTCATATCTTTACCCAGCAGCAGTTCCGGGCTGACAGTTGGTCAATACCCAACCTTCGGCAAGCCCTATCCGTTATATGCCATTTCCCGACAGACCACCACTAACTAAAACAGACAGACAAAAAAATACATGGAACTAAAAGAAATTAAAGAAATTGTTGCAGAAATATTGAGCGACATAGAAAAGAATACACATCATTTTACTTACAGAAAAATTGAAACATTCCTTGCACGAATTGGAATGGACAAAAAGCGAAACTTTAAAATTTTAGCAAAGTTTGACTATCAATTTTCTAAAAACAATTTATCTCTTTGGAGTGGTAAAGAACTATTGAAATCTATCACACAATTTAGAAAAGATGAAACTGTAACTTTTAGAGTTGACGAAGTAAGTGTAGAAAAACAAGCTGAAAAGAAATCTAAAAAAGTAAATTATGAATTTGCAGGTAAGATAAATATTTTACCAAATTCAGAAAGTGGAATTACACTTTATGAACACCAAGAAAAAGCATTTTATAATCTGCAAGAAAAAATCATTAAGACAAATAAAAACCCTTTTGCAGGTTTATTAGTTTTGCCAACAGGTGGTGGAAAGACTTTGACAGCAGGACATTGGATTTGCAAAAACTATTTAGACAAAGGAAAAAAAGTTTTGTGGTTGGCTCACAGACACGAACTTTTAGAACAAGCAAAATCTACTTTTGCTGAAAAACTTGCATTCAATGATATTTTTGAAAACAAAACATCTTTCAATTATCGTTTAATTTCAGGACTACACGACAAGCCAATAAACATTCAAAAAACAGATGATTTAATCATATCAAGCAAAGACAGTTTGAATGCAGGTTTTAATCATTTATACAATAATTGGATTAAGAATAACACACAGGAAATATTTTTAGTAATAGACGAAGCTCATCATGCTACAGCTAAAACATATAGAAAATTAATCAAGAACATTCAAGAAAATGTTACACATTTTCAAATGCTTGGCTTAACAGCAACACCATTTAGAACAGCAGAAAGCGAACAAGGATTACTTAAAAAAGTTTTTCCAGACGATATTGTTTACAAAATTGATTTACGAACATTAATACGTTTAGGAATTTTATCTGAACCTCATTTTGAAGAGGTAAGTACAGGTATGAATTTCATTGAAAATCTTACCGAAAAAGAAATTGAAAATATAAACAAACTTGACATCAATAGCATTGGCGAAAACATTGCTGAAACTATTGCAAACAATAAAGATAGAAACCATTTAATTGTCAACAAGTATTTATTAAACAAAGACAAATACAAACAAACTATTGTGTTTGCATTAAATGTTGATAACGCAATTGCTTTAAATGCTTTATTCAACGAAGTTGGCATAAAATCAGATTATGTAATTTCAACAATTAAAGATGCAATAACAGGAGTAACAATTTCAAGCAAAGACAACAAAGACAAAATAGCAAGATTTAGAAAAGAAGAAATTCAAGTCTTGATAAACGTAAATATTTTAACAGAAGGCACTGATGTGCCTAATGTTCAATCAATATTTTTAGCAAGACCAACGATTTCTTCAATTCTTATGACACAAATGATAGGAAGAGGGCTTCGTGGTTTAAAAGCAGGAGGAACAAAAGAAGCCTACATTGTTAGCTTTGTTGATGAATGGCAAAATCGAATTTCTTGGGTTAATCCTGAAAAATTATTTATTGAAGACAACATTGATTTCAACGATGTTGACAAAGAAACTAAAAAACAAATTTTACGACTTGTTGCCATCAACAAAATTGAAGAATTTGCAATTCTTACAAACAAAATTATTGACCCAGAAAAACGAGAGGAATTAGAAAAATTAAATTTCATTGAGCGTTTTCCAACAGGAATTTATCAATTCAGATTTTTAGAAGAAAGTGAAACAGAACCTATAGAAAGAAATTGCGAAGTTTTGGTTTACGACAATATTTTACAATCCTACACAGATTTTATAAATGCACTACCCTCTTTCTTTGAACAAAACAATTTAACAGAAAGAGACATTTTAGAAGAAGACGAATTAGAAGAATTTGCAGAACAAATTGAAGAGGAATTTTTTAAGGGAACTTTAAAATATCCAGCATATCATTTCCAAGACATAAAAGATATTTTGCAGTATTACACAATTCAAGATGAATTACCACCATACATTGAATTAAAAGACAGAGAAAAATATGATATTGATAAAATTGCAAGTGAAATTATTGAGAAAGACCTTGGCGAAAAATCTCAAACAGAAATGATTAATCAGACTTGGGAAAATAATGAAATTTCTTGGCAGACATTTTTCAACTTTGACAAACGTGGATTTTTAAGAGAATTGAACTTGGCAAAGTCAAGAATTAGCCATCCCGAATTATTCCAACGAAAAAGTGTAAAACCAACCGAAGAAAAGGAATTGAGAAGTTATGAAAAATTAAGACTTCACGAATTAAGAGAACAAGACCCAACTTATGAAAAATGGTTAAGAGACCAAGTTTTCAAAAAGTTCACAGACGAAAACGGATTTTATTATAGTGCAGAAAGTGGTTACAAAAGCAAGAACAAATTAGACTTTCAAGTTGACCACATAAAATCTATGCACAATGGAGGTTTGACTGTATTAGAAAACTTACAATTATTGACAAGAAGTGAAAACGCAAAAAAAGGAAACCGAGAATGAAACGGCATATAACGTAACATACGACCAAACAGGAAAAAGCAAAAGCACTAATGCGTTTGGTATGCGAGAAATGCAAGAAAAATCTATTGGAGCATCTTTTGGCTCAACAGATTTAAAACAATATGGATTTTTTGCCGATTGGAATCCAAATCCAAAATACAATCTCTGTACACCAGGCGAAGAAAAAAGTAAAGTAACGTATCCCCAGTAGCACAAGACACGAATTTGGTAAATTAAACGAGGACAATGGACAGCTTTATTTTAAACTAAATTTACAAATTAGGTTCAAGTAAACAACTCCATGACAACAGTAAATATGAACGGAAACTCCACGACCGAAAGAACGTCAGCCTGTAACAGCAAATTTGCAATGAGCGGGGTTTCGTACTCCTCATAAAGTTCAGTGGTAAAAATTCCGCCCATCCCAAATCTGCAAAACGTTAGCAATCATTCTACCCGAGAACTCTGCAATTATACACAGACAGACAAAACCTCAAAAAAAACTGCTATTTTAGCGGACGAATTTTAACATATAATGCAAGAAGAAAAACTACTGAAGGAAATAGTTCAATATTTTGAGAAATATATTTTCGAGAATCATATAACGGCATCTCTAAAGACACATTCTAAACTCAAATCCTATAATATAAACCCTATTGTAGTCAAATATTTATCAAAAATTTTAGAAGGCAACTACAGTGCAGAGGGCGTTGCAAAAGCTCTTTTCTATCCTAGAGTTTTAGGAACATCAATAACCACATCTTTTGGAACTCGAATTCAAAATATGTTCGTTGAATTGGAAATTGCCGAAGGTTCAAAAATTAAAGGAATGGATATTGAGTTTATTGATAAAACAGATAAGAGAAGGAAATGGTGTCAACTAAAATCTGGCCCTAATACTATTAATTCAGAGGATGTACAACCTTTAATAAAAAAATTTACAACGACAATAAATTTAGCAAGAACTAATAAGGCTCTTAAAGGAATAAGCAACAATGACTTTATTGTAGGTGTGCTTTATGGTGAAAACACAGAGCTTAGTATGCACTATAAAGAAATTGACAAAACTCACCCAGTAATTATAGGAAAAGATTTTTGGCATCGTGTTACAGGATTTCCAAATTTCTATAATGGATTAGTAAAAGAATTGCATAAATGTATTAATGGTCTCGATACAAAAGATTTGATAACTAAAGGTTGTGAAGAATTGACTGACGAAATAAGAAATTCTTCATTATTTAAGTTTTAAAGCTTGAATAATACTTATTCAGAAAAAATACTATTGAGTAACCAACTTCTTTACCAAGATTTACAGGAACAGCATTGCCAATTTGTTTGTATTGTTGAGCAACTGAACCTTCAAACTCCCAATCATCAGGAAAAGTTTGAATTCTTGCATATTCACGAACTGTAAATGGTCGAGTTTCTTCGGGGTGACAACGTTCCGTTTGTTTTTGAGCAGGGCTGCAAGTCAAAGTTAGGCAAGGTTCATCCCAGCCAATTCTACGAGCAATACCAGTTTTTCCGCCACCAAGATAGAAACTTCCACCCATAAATTGTTTTTGAATATCCAAAGGCAAATCACGCCAATAACCTTTTTGAGGGACTAAGTCCAAAACTTCAATTTTTCTTTTTGGATATTTTGCACCTTCTGATTTCGGCACATTGCTTCCAAATAATTCGCCTTTTTTTAAAGCATCTTTTAGGTTGTATATTTTCTTGTAAGGCTTCGGGTATTCATATTTTAAATCAATATCCTTTCTAATTCCTACAACAATTAACCGTTCACGTTTTTGAGGAACTTTGAAATTAATCGCTTTCAAAACTTGTATTGGAACTACATTATACCCTATTTCGTTTAAAATTGAAATCATTCCTTGTAAAGTTTTTCCATTTTCGTGGCTTAACAACCCACGAACATTTTCGCCAATACAAATTGGTGGGTTCACTTCTTTTACAACTCTTGCAAATTCATAAAAAAGTGTTCCTCTTGCATCGGCTAAACCTAATTTTTTGCCAGCATAACTAAACGCTTGACAAGGAAATCCGCCAGTTACAACATCAACTTTGTTATGAAATTCAGAAAAATCAAAGGTTTTTATATCGCCTTCCAATACTTTCCAGTTTGGACGATTTTTGCGTAAAGTTTGACAAGCCCATTTATCAATTTCGTTTAATGCGACACATTTTAGACCAGCTTTTTCCATACCAACAGCCAAGCCACCAGCACCTGCAAATAATTCCAGAACCCGATATTCATTTTCAGGTTCTACAAAATTGGACACAGTTTCTTTTGTATCTTGACCTAGAAAATCGGAAAACAAAGTTTGGACTTCGGTTTTTTTATAGACACGGTAATTGCTGATTGGCTCACGGACAGCAGACAATTTACCTTCCCTATCCCAACGTCTTAGCGTTTCTTTGCTTTTGCCAATTAGTTCAGACGCTTCTGACAACGATAGATACTCACTCATAACCAAGTTGTTTAACCTTATACAATGGTTACAAACTTACGAACAAAAAATGAATTTTTTAAGACCCAAGCGAGAAAAAGAACGACAGCTTATAACCAAGACTTCGTTGGGTGCGCAGCACCAGCAATGAAGTTTAATGTTGAACATTACAATTCGCCTTTTTTCATTTGCTCCACTGCATAATCTACTGCCCTTGCTGTAAATGCCATATAAGTTAACGATGGATTTTGTGTGGATGTGGAAGTCATACAAGCCCCATCAGTTACAAATACATTTTTACATGTATGAAACTGATTCCATTTATTTAAAAGTGATGTTTTTGAATCATTGCCCATTCTAACTCCCCCCATTTCGTGTATATCCAATCCAGGAGCCTGTTTGGTATCATACGTACTGATATTTTTAAACCCTGCTTTTGAATACATATCCGTCATTTGTTCAAAAAAATCCTTCATCATTTTCGCATCATTATCATCATAGTCAATATTTATTTTTAGCAGCGGCATCCCCCACTCATCTTTTTTATCCGCATCTAAACTTAATGTATTGGTTATTTTGGGTATGGTTTCACCCATCATATGTGACCCTACCCGCCAGTTTCCTAATGTGTTGATATGTAAATTTTCTTTTAGTTTTTCTCCAAATCCATCTGAACTGCTATTAAAAGGTCTCGATGCACCAAACCCCGCAGCATACCCCCTTAAAAAATCGGTCTCCTGTTTTAATACATTTCTGAATCGAGGAAAATAGGCACTCGTAGTGGACTGACCATCTGTTGTACTATCTAAAAAACCTTCATATTCAGCCGAAATACGAGCCCTATAATTGTGGAAAGCTACGTACTTTCCTAAAAGACCATTATCATTTCCAAAACCATTGGGATAACGATTGGATGTTGAATTAAGCAGTAATAAATTGGTATTGAAAGCGGCTGCATTTACAAAGATTACACTGGCATAATATTCAGTCATTTTTTTAGTAATGGAATCAATTACCCTAACACCGGTGGCTTTGCCCTTTTTATCATCATAAATAATGGAATGCACCACTGAATTAGTACGAAGTGTCATCTTTCCCGTTTTCTGCGCCCAAGGAAGTGTAGACGAATTACTGCTGAAATATCCACCAAAGGGACAACCTCTTTGACAAAGATTTCTTTTCTGACACTGCCCCCTTCCCTGTTCTAAATGAATTGGCTGCGGCTCTGTTAAATGCGCGCAACGGCCATATATAATATCTCTATTCTTATAATTTTTTGCAACAAAACCTTTGAAATAATTTTCAACACAATTCAAATCTAATGGGGGCAAAAATTCTCCGTCTGGTAAATGTGCCAACCCATCTTTATTTCCAGAAATACCTACAAATTTTTCAACATAACTATACCATGATGCAATATCTTTATAACGAATAGGCCAATCAACCGCAAATCCATCTCTTGCTGGACCCTCAAAATCAAAATCACTCCAACGCTGGGTTTGCCTTGCCCACATTAATGATTTACCCCCTGTTTGGTAGCCCCTGATCCAATCAAAGGGTTTATCTTGCTGATAAGGATGTTCGGTATCTTTCACAAAAAAATGCATTGCATCTTCTTTATAAGCATAGCAGCGACTAATAGAAGGATTGTCTTTTTGTACCGCATAAGGTACTTCACCCCTATGTTCAAACTCCCAAGGAAGCATATTGGTGGTTGGATAATCTTTTAAATGTTTAACCTCCCTACCTCTTTCCAGCACCAAAGTTGTTAGCCCTTTTTCTGTAAACTCTTTGGCAGCCCAGCCTCCACTCATTCCAGACCCTATTACAATGGCATCGTAAATATGACTTTTCTCAGCGTCTTTAATATCACCCATAAAATAATTTTAGCTTGCGTTTTCTGATTTTTTTACTGGTACACAGCCATGATAACGACCGGGTATCATCTCATACCCATGCACTTTGGTCATATAATATTCGGAACTAGTGTACGCTTGAATAATATGTTTCTTAAAGGTAAAATAAAAGAACTCGAGGGGTTCTATATTGAGTTTCTTTAATTCAACTGTTGTGAGCAATAATTCTTTCTGAGATTTATCACGGTCAACAAATGATTTTTGCATGGATTCTTTTGCATAAGATTCAAATTGCGCTAACCCTTCCATGAATTTTTTTTGCTCTTCGGGGCTGTAGCAATCGTTTAGCATCTTAACTGCGAATGAACTTGCTGCTAATTCTTTAGCGCCCTGTGTATTCGTTTTGGGCAATATTGATTCTGATAAGGCCAATAGCATGGCTTCTGAATCTGCATTTAGCTGAATATTTTTTAATTGCAGGGCAGAATTACTCATTTGCTCTTTGCAAGCAGGTAATAAAAATACTCCGCCAGCAATAACCGCAAAATTTTTTAATACAACGCGTCTATTCAATTTCATATAATAGCAAGTTAACTCAATTGATCTAATACCAGTTTTTTTACTTCACTCAGTGCAATCCGCTCCTGCTTCATAGAATCTCGGTAGCGAATTGTTACCATATTATCTTCTTTAGTCTGATGATCAATAGTTACACAAAACGGTGTACCAATTGCATCCTGTCTTCTATAACGCTTTCCAATAGCATCTTTCTCTTCATAAAAACATTTAAACGATGCCTTGCATTCCTCCATTAACGCAGTGGCTATTTCTGGAAGACCATCTTTTTTCACTAAGGGCAATATGGCCAATTTGTTAGGTGCTATGCGTGGCGGTATTTTTAGTACTACCCTACTATCGGTTGTGCCATCTTCTTTTGGAATAATTTCTTCCGCGTAAGCATTACACATAATAAGTAAGAACATCCGATCTAATCCTATGGAGGTTTCCACCACATAAGGAATATAATTTCCATAAGGCTTTCCGGTGGCTTCGTCTATATCATTGTCAAAATACTGCTGCTTCTTTTTACTGAATGTTTGGTGGCTCTTCAAATCGAAATCTGTTCTACTATGTATCCCTTCTACCTCTTTAAAGCCAAAAGGAAATTCGTATTCAATATCCAATGCTGCATCTGCATAATGCGCCAACTTCACATGATTGTGATACCGGTATTTTTCTGCTGGTAAACCTAGACTCAAATGCCATTTCATTCTTGCTTCTTTCCAGAAATTATACCATTGCATTTGCGTTCCTGGTCGCACAAAAAACTGCATTTCCATCTGCTCAAATTCTCGCATACGGAAAATGAATTGTCGCGCCACTATTTCATTCCTAAACGCTTTTCCTGTTTGTGCTATTCCAAAAGGAATTTTCATGCGCGCTGTTTTCTGCACATTCAGAAAATTCACAAATATTCCTTGTGCAGTTTCTGGTCTCAAATAAATGGTATCCGCATCTTCTGCTACTGAACCCAGTTGGGTAGAAAACATTAGGTTAAACTGGCGAATATCGGTCCAGTTTGCTGTTTTACTTACCCCACACACTATTTTTTCTTCTACAATCAGCGTTTTCAGCGTAATATAATCGTCTGCAGCAAGTAATCGTTCCATTTCGGCTAATAAAACCACTGCCTTCTCTTCCTCGCCTTTTTCCTTTAATTCATCTACCCTGGCTTCAACCAAATGATCTACTCGGTATCTTTTTTGACTGTCCTTATTGTCAATCATCGGATCACTGAAATTATCTACGTGTCCGCTTGCTTTCCAAGTAGTGGGGTGCATGAAAATAGCTGCATCAATACCTACTATATTATCGTTCAATTGCGTCATACTCTTCCACCAGTAGTCGCGAATATTTTTTTTCAACTCACTCCCATTGGGGCCATAATCGTAAACAGCACTTAGTCCATCATAAATTTCACTGCTGGGAAATACAAACCCATACTCTTTGGCATGGGATATAATTGCTTGGAAGGTGTTTTCAGTTGCATTGCTCATAGAGCTGCAAAAATAAGACTTTTAGTCCGCCAGTTTTACTTAAAAAAAGCTAGTTTTATCCTTTAAAAAATAATTCTCATGCATAAAATACTCATAATCGGCTTATTTCTATCGCTTACAAGCCTAGAAATCATTTCTGCACAAGCAACAGGCAACTATCCGACGGATTACCTTAGTCCCGAATTTCACGCGGGCAGAAGGGCTGCTTTTAGAGAAAAAATGAGTGAGAATACCGTCGCTATTTTCTTTGCAGCCCAAGTGAGATTGAGGAATAACGACGTAGATTACCAGTATGCCCAGAGTAAGAATTTTTATTATTTTACGGGACTAGAAGAGCCTAATTCCATGCTTATACTTTTTAAAACTCCTACTACCTTATTGGGTAAAACAGGAACTGAATTTATTTTTGTACAGAATAGGGATCCATTAAAAGAAATGTGGACTGGCAAAATTTTAGGGGTAGATGGGGTGAAAGAAAAGTACAAATTAGAAAACGTTTTTACCAGCACCCAATTCAATGCTGGTGTGTTTAATTTAAAGCCATACGATTCGGTGCTTTCTCTTTTTAGAACAGAAGATATTTTTGAAACCTATACTCGCAGTCCCAATGAACTGGCTCGTATGGCTGCTATTGTTGATAGTTCCATCAAAGAAAACAAGCAACCTATTGCTGCGCGTAATACGTTGCAGATGATGACTTCATTAAGGGGTGTAAAAGAGCCAGAAGAAATTAGCTTATTAGAGAAAGCTAGCATCATGAGTTGCGAAGGTCACAACGAAGTAATGCGTGCCATAAAACCGGGCATGAAAGAATACCAAGCCCAAGCCATTATGGAATATTTTTTCAAGAAAAATGGCTCTGAATATCCTGGCTATCCCAGCATTAATGGAGCTGCTGAAAATGCTTGTGTATTGCATTATATTTCTAATTTACGCACCATGCAATCGGGCGATTTACTACTCAGTGATTGCGCTGCCGAATACCACGGTTATACAGCCGATATTACCCGTACCATTCCAGTAAACGGCAAATTTTCTCCCGAGCAGAAATTAATTTATGAGCTTGTTTTAGCCGCACAAGATTCTGCTATTGCAGTATGCAAACCTGGCACTCCGTTTAGCAGTATCGACGAGACTGCAAGAAGGGTAGTGAATAGAGGGTTGATTAAATTAGGGATTGTAGCCAATGAAATGGCAGCCCGCACCTATTTTCCTCACGGCACTTCACACCATTTAGGATTGGATGTGCACGATCTTGGATTGAGGGGTAAAAACCCACTCGTTGCTGGTAATTTTGTTACGGTTGAGCCAGGTATTTATATTCCACCGGGTAGTAAATGCGATCAAAAATGGTGGAATATAGGTGTTAGAATAGAAGATGATATTTTAATTACCAAAGATGGCAATCGCAACTTATCAGCGTCTTCACCTAGAACTGTTGCCCAAATAGAAAAAATGGCTAAACAGCAAAGTGTATTTTCTAAATAGTGTTAGCTGAGTTTTTCATTCTGTTGGTGTCGATCTTGATCTCTTAACGATTTCTTTTCGATGTTTTTTTTCAACGCATCCGTAAGGTTTACGCCAGTTTGATTGGCCAAGCATATTAGCACCCATAGTATATCGGCCATTTCATCGGAGAGTTCCTTACCTTGATCGGATGCTTTGAATGATTGCTCACCGTATTGGCGAACCATAAGGCGACTCAATTCTCCCACTTCTTCCATTAAAATACCGAGGTTGGTGAGTTCATTGAAGTATCTAACCCCAATGGTTTTTATCCATTCATCTACCATTAATTGCGCTTCATCTATCGTCATGCTATTTGATTTTTTTATTCATTACAATGGCTACTGCAAAATTATATGCCAACACTATTTTATATCAGCCCAAAAATACTGGTATGCAAAGACTTACTCTCTAAATTAGTTTGTGCATGCTAGCAGTTTTATCCGAAATTTGGGATAATGAAGATAGATATAAGCCGTGAGATTCAATTTCAAACTGCCAGAAGCGGTGGAAAAGGCGGTCAAAACGTAAATAAAGTAGAAACAATGGTAGAAGGCCGCTGGATGCCAGATGGTTCACCACTTTTCACTGTAGAAGCCATTGAATTGATTAAAACAAAACTGTACAATAAAATTACTGCTGAAGGGTTTCTTTTGGTGAAATCTCAAACTGAAAGATCACAGTTGGGTAATAAGCAAAAAGTGATTGAAAAAATGAATCAAATGGTGGCAAAAGCTTTGGAAAAACAACGCCCAAGAAAAGCAACTGCTCCCACAAAAGCGGCAAAAGAAAAAAGACTAGAATCGAAAAAAAAACATACCATCACCAAATTATTCAGGCAAAAGATTGATAAAAACAAACAATGGTAAATGAATAAAAAAATCATGATTGGATGCTTTTTTTTGTGGATGGTACTCTGTTCCTTTCAACCCCTTCCGCTTACCATCTATTTTAAATTTTATTTCAGTGATGCTGTTTTGAATCTTCAGAATAACTATACTACTGGGCTGGGAGAACAAGTAACCATAAATCGTTTTCAATTTTATATATCTGCAATAAAGGCTATAGATGAAAAAGGCGATACCACCCCATTGAGCAATGCACATTATTTAATAGATATTTCAGACAGCTTATCGCATACCATCCAAGTAAAATCAACCCAAAAAATTAAGCGACTGGTTTTCACTTTAGGGGTGGACAGTCTACTGAATATATCGGGTATTCAAACTGGCAGTCTAGACCCTGCAAAAGGAATGTTTTGGACCTGGCGTTCGGGTTATATTATGGCTAAACTACACGGAGTATCGCCGCAAGCAAATACGGCAGGTAAAAGATTTAGTTTTGAAGTGGGCGGATTTCAAGATCCTTTTAATGCAGTGCGTGTGGCGTCATTAGAGATAGTGCCTACAAAAAAAACTATACAGGAAATAATCATTCATACAGATCTTTCAAAATGGTTTGGTGCAATAGATCCTATAACGATTGCACAAACGCCCAACTGCCACCAGCCCAGTAAATTAGCCATGCAACTGGCCAATAATTATGCGCAATCATTCACCATAGCATCCATACAATAATGCAATATGCAAAAATTATATGGGCGCTTACCATTACTGCATTTATTTGTGCAGGTTGGGGTTTTATTGAGAAAGATCTTTTACCATCCAAAAAAGTTCAATTTATCATACCCAAAGGTTGGCCAATTCCTGAATATGATTTTTCAAAAAACCCATTAACGGAAGCAGGGATTGAACTGGGGCGACAATTATTTTATGATGAACAATTGAGTAAAGACGGAACCATCTCTTGCGGCAGTTGTCACCAACAATTTGGCGCGTTTAATAGCTACGATCATCCCCTTAGTCACGGTATAAATAATCAATTAACTACCCGCAACGCACCGGGATTATTCAACCTAGCATGGCAAAAAGAATTTATGTGGGATGGTGCTATACTGCATTTAGATCAGCAACCGCTTGCACCCATTACAGCAGAAAATGAAATGGGTGAGGCTATTGAAAACATACTGATAAAACTGCGTAACAACCCTGCTTATAAAAAAATGTTTAAAGCTAGTTTTGGTGATGAAATAATCAATACCCAAAGATTTGGAAAGGCGTTGAGTCAATTTTTACTCACTATGATCAGCAGTAATAGTAAATACGATAAAGTACAAAGGGGGGAAGACCATTTTAATGCGAGTGAGCAAGTGGGATATGGAATTTTTAAAACCAAATGCGCACAATGCCATATAGAGCCGCTGTTTACCGATTATACTTATAGAAATAATGGAGTTGAATTAGACCCTTTTTTGAAAGATTTGGGCAGAATGGCCATTACTAGTAATGCAGCCGATTCATTAAAATTCAAAGTGCCATCATTGCGAAATGTTCAAGTAAGTTTTCCGTATGGCCATGATGGTCGCTTTTTTTCATTGATGAATGTTTTTGAGCATTATAGAAATAATATGCACCCAGGTCCCTCCACAGATCCCTTATTAAAAAACAAAATTCCGCTGAGTAATTTTGAAATTGGTCAGCTTAGGGCATTCCTCTATACCCTTACCGATTCTGTGTTTTTGAAAGATCCAAAATTTGCTGCCCCAACTGAGGTGACAACGAATATTCCACCCCTTGATTCTCACTAGTGGGTACAATACACTATTTTTGAATTTGAAATTTTAAACCAGATTTTAGTTGAGTGATATAAAAAAATTAGCCAATCAAACCTTATGGTATGGATTACCTACCATTGCCAGTCGCTTTTTGGGCTACCTAATGAATTTATCGTTGCCCTTGTTTTTTGCACAGCCTGCTATAACGGCAGACCTAACTCAGATTTATGCCATCATTCCTTTTTTAAATGTGTTGTTTACCTATGGTTTAGAAACTGCCTATTTTCGATTCAGCAAAGAAGAAGACCCAAAAAAATTATACAGTACCCTCTCTATTTCGCTGATTGGTAGCACCCTATTATTGACTGCACTGCTCTTTTATTTTGGTGCATCCATCACTCGATTTGCAAACCTAGAAGCACATCCTGAATATATTAATTGGATGATTGGTATTATTTTTTTTGATGCCATCAGTACATTGGCATTTGCCAAATTAAGGCAAAACAATCGCCCAAAAAAATATGCAGCCTTAAGGCTTTCAAGTGTACTGGTAAATATACTTATCGTATTTGTATTTATCGGATATATACCCAGTTATGTACTGCAAAATCCAACAAGCTGGTTGGTATTTTTCACCAACAATAATATTGGAATTGGATATTATTTAATTGGCAATATGGCGGGCAGCATGCTGATATTTATTTTGCTTTTTAAAGAGTTTAAGCAGATACAATTGTATTTTAGCAAAGCAATATGGATAAAAATAATGCGCTACAGCTATCCACTAATTATTGTAGGAATGGGAGGTATGGTTAATGATATGCTCAGTAGATTGATATACCAGCATGTGGTGAATTTGCCAGCCGAAGCTGCCAAACATGAGTTGGGAATATTTGGGAATATTTATAGACTGGCAGTACTAATTACCATTTTAATACAAGCTTTTAGAATGGCAGCTGAGCCTTTCTTTTTTAAACAAAAAGGAGCAGAGAATGCTCAAAAAACTTATGCCAGAGTAATGAAATTTTTTGTAATTGCTTGTTGCTATATGTTTTTATTTATTAGTTTATTTATAGAAGTATTTGCTTGGTTTTTTGAAGCCATTAATAAGCCACTATGGGTACAAGGATTGAATATAGTACCCATGCTTGCATTGGGAAATATATTTTTAGGCATTTATTACAACTTAAGTATTTGGTACAAGCTTACCGATAAAAATAATTATGGAGCAGCCATCACGCTTGCAGGAGCCATTATAACGGTAGGATTGAATATTTTACTCATCCCGATCTATCATTATTTAGGTGCAGCACTCGCTACTTTTTTCTGTTATTTTTTTATGATGGTGGTAAGTTATTATATGGGGCAACGATATTATCCAATTCCCTATGCTACCAAAAAAATTATTGCATATATGGTAGTTGTCTGCTTATTATATGGACTGCATAAAGCCATTCTTTATTTTTTACCCCATCTTTGGCTTGGAATTGCTTTGGGTATTATTTTTATTGGGCTATTTAGCATGCTGGTTGCATGGGCAGAGAAGAAAGAAATTGCAGCATTGCGACCAAAGCCAATTTAAGTTTCATATCACCATTCCAAATCTTTCATCCTATTTTAATACAAGCATCAATGTCAGAAAATCTTCAAATAATTCAAGGTAGTAAAGCCGAACAATACCAATCTCTTATTCCACAAATAAAAGGATTATTGAGTGGCGAATCTGATCTGATTGCCAATCTTGCCAATCTTACTGCTGCATTAAAAACACAGTTTGGATGGCTCTGGGTTGGATTTTATTTGGTAAAAGAAAATGAACTGGTATTGGGGCCATTTCAGGGGCCTATTGCATGCACAAGAATATCAAAAGGAAGAGGTGTTTGTGGCAGCAGTTGGGCATCGGCAAGCATATTAATTGTGCCAGATGTAGAAAAATTTCCGGGGCATATTGCGTGCAGCAGTCTCTCCAAATCGGAGATTGTATTGCCTCTATTAAAGGAAGGTGAGGTATGGGGCGTATTGGATATTGACAGCAGTGATTACAATCAATTTGACGAGACGGATCGGCAGTATCTGGAAGAGATAGTGGGTCTTTTATAAGCCAGCCAAAACCATCCAATTTCTTCCATATTAAAAAAAACCTTAGCTTTGCAGTATTCATATACTCTCTCAGTTAGACTGGAATCTACTTCAGTGACAAGGTAATCCCATCAAAAGTTAGGTTATATACCACTTGAAAAATCAAGTGTTCATTTAAATCACATATTGTGTTATTCAAAGAATTACAACTCATCGAGCCCATATTAGCGGCACTCGAAACAGCAGGTTACAGTACACCCACACCCATTCAGGAACAAGCCATTCCAATGATTTTAGCAGGTAATGACTTACTCGGCTGCGCACAAACAGGTACAGGGAAAACAGCTGCATTTGCCATTCCAATTTTACAATTGGTTACCAAATCTATGCTGCATGGCAATCCCACAAAAGGAATTAAAGCCTTGGTATTAACTCCCACTAGAGAGCTCGCTATTCAAATAGAAGAAAGCTTTAAAGATTATGGAAAAAATCTTCGCATGAAACACCAAGTAATTTTTGGAGGTGTTTCTCAGGTTCATCAAGTAAATGCATTAAGAAATGGTGTAGATATTCTAATTGCAACGCCGGGCAGATTACTCGATTTAATGCAACAAGGATATGTGCGATTAAATGATATTCAATTTTTTGTATTGGATGAAGCAGATCGTATGTTGGATATGGGTTTCATTAACGATGTAAAAAAAATCATTGCTAAATTACCAGTCAAAAAGCAAACCCTTTTCTTTTCTGCAACCATGCCCGATGAGATAGAAAAACTATCTTCTACCTTATTACACAATCCTGCAAAAGTAACCGTTACTCCTGTATCGTCTACTGCAGAAAAAATTCAGCAGGCTGTTTATTTTGTAGAAAAAGACCATAAGAAATTATTGTTGGTGAGCTTACTCCAAGATGCAGCCATTCAAACAGCACTGGTATTTACCAGAACCAAACATGGCGCTGATAAAGTGGTGAAAGACCTTACCAGAAACAGTATTACGGCAGAAGCTATACATGGAAATAAATCACAGAATGCGAGACAGCGTGCATTGACCAATTTCAAAAACGGTTCTACCAGAATTTTAGTAGCAACGGATATTGCTGCCCGTGGTATTGATATTGATCAGCTAACACATGTATTTAATTACGAATTGCCCAATGTTGCGGAGACTTATGTACACCGAATTGGTCGTACAGGTAGGGCAGGCGCAAGTGGTATTGCCATTTCTTTCTGTGAAGCTGAAGAAAGAGCGTTCTTAAAAGATATCCAGCTACTAATTAAAAAGCAATTACCGGTAGTAACAGATCACCCCTATCATTCAGCATCGCCTGCCCCTGCAACTTATAAATTGCCAGAACGCAGGCCAGCTGCCCATCAGCAGAATAGAAATAGAAAATACAGTTTTAATAGGCCTTCACAAAACCGATAAATAAAATCTACTCGTTATAGAAACACCGTAAATACTTATATTTATGGTGTTTCTATTTGCATACATATGAATAAATCTACCATTCAGATAAAAACACTAGAAGAGCAAAACAAAGAATTGCTTAAAACACAACTATTTCTTGAAAAAAAGGTAAATCAGCTGAAGGATTTTGCTGGAATTATTACCCATGATGTAAGAGGCCCTGCGCATAATATTTTCAAAATGTTGGAAATGTATGAGTCCACTGACGATCCCGATTTCAAGAAAGCTGCAATGGAATACTTGAAAAAAGTAAGTAAAGACCTTACCAGCAACTTAAATGAGTTAATTCAAATTTTACAAATTCACCTAGAGAAAGATATTCCTGCATCTAATTGCGTATTTGCTGAAATTATTGAAAGTGTTTGTTTGCAACTACAGGATATCATTGATAAAAAACAAGCGACCATTCATACCCAATTTGATATTGGAGAGATAGTATACCCAAGAGTGTATCTTCAAAGTATTGTTTATAATTTGGTGAGTAATAGTCTAAAATATGCCAAAAAAGAGTTGGCTCCAGTTGTTTATATAAGGACTTTTGAACACGATGGCATACTTAAATGTAGTGTATCGGACAATGGATTAGGTATAGATTTACAAAAATATGGGCACTTATTATTTAGATTTCAGAAAAGCTTTCACAGTGGATTTGACAGCAAGGGCATTGGGTTATACCTTATTAAAAATCAGATTGAAGAACAAGGTGGCAGCCTTACTTGCCAAAGTGAACCCAATAATGGCAGTATTTTTACTGTGCAATTTTAATGAAAACCCTTACTTTTGCGCCCACTTGCGGATGTGGCGAAATTGGCAGACGCACTAGACTTAGGATCTAGCGCCGCGAGGCATGTAGGTTCGACCCCTATCATCCGCACAAATTACCACCTTAATATAAGGTGGTTTTTTTATGCGAAACCCCTACCTTTGCAGCCCAATTTTACGTTATAAATCATATATATGGCTACTATTACCAGAGAAAACATTGGCTTACTCCATGATAAGCTTACCGTTACCGTTACACAAGATGATTACTTGACAGGTTTTGAGCAAAACCTGAAAAAATATGCTAAAACCGCTAATATACCGGGATTTAGAAAGGGTATGGTACCCACAGGCTTGGTGAAGAAAATGCATGGCCAGGGTGTTTTTACCGAAGAAGTGTTACGCTGTATGGAGACAGAGCTCAATCAGTATATGAGCAAAGAACAAATCGATATTTTTGCCCAGCCACTCCCATTAGACAACGACGCTCAGGCACTGGATATGAATAAGTTGGGCGATTATACTTTTTCTTTTGAAATTGGATTAAAACCCAATTTTGAAATAAGTATGAGCGATGTAAAAGCCACCCGCTACATGGTTAATATAACCGACCAGATGATGGACGAAGAAGTAGCCCGCTTACAAACCCGTTATGGTAAAATGACTGAACCTGAAGTAGTTGGGAGTGATGAAAACGTGTTGAACGTTACTTTTACTGAGGCCGATGAAAAAGGTATTGCCGTTGAAAATGGCGTTCAGAAAGAGAATTCAGTATTGGTTAAATATTTTTCACCAGACTTTAGGAAGAACTTGATGGGCAAGAAAAATGATGATATTGTATTCTTACAAATCAATCAAGCGTTTGAGGACAAAGAGGCAGAAACCATTTTGGCAGATTTGGGCTTAACCAAAGAAGACGGTAATCGTTATTTCAATTTGCTGATTACAAAAGTGGGACTGGTTGAAAAAGCTGAATTAAATGAGGAATTGTTTCTGGCAGTATATCCCAACAACGATCAAATTAAAACAGCAGAAGATTTTCGCAAAGAAGCAAAAGCTGAAATAGAAAAATACTACGCACAATCTGCTAGCAGTCAAGTTCAAGATCAAATCTACCATTACTTAGTAGATCATATTAATATGGAATTTCCAGAAGATTTTCTGAACCGTTGGTTGCAAACTGGTGGTGAAAAACCCAAGACCGCAGAAGAAGCAGCAGCCGAATATCCAACTTTTGTAAAACAATTGAAGTGGACCTTAATCAGCAGTAAGCTTACGCAGGATAATAAAATTGAGGTGTTGCCAGAAGATCTTCGCAATTTTGCAAAAGCACAGTTATTCAGCTATATGGGCGGTCAGTTGGGCGCATTAGGCGATAACCAACAGTGGGTAGATGATTATGCAAATCGGATGATGCAGGATAAGCGTTTTGTGGAAGACAGCTACCATCGCATCAACGCTGAGAAATTATTTGGCGTACTAGAATCGCAGGTTAGTGCCAAAGATGAACCCATCAGCGCAGATGATTTTGCTAAAATACTAGAGAGCCACCAGCACCATTAATAGTATAAAAATAAAAATGGTAAGTGAATGGGGTAAATAAGAGGTCGTATAAGCATATTGATCAACTTATTTACCTTATTTATTTAGCAGCTTTCGGGCTACGCAATCCGTAAATCAACATCCACCAAATATGCCCTTTTGTCGCAAAAACAGGGTTTGCACAAAATTTGACTACAATTATGTATCTGTTTTAGCAAAATACTTACCTTCAAACCGAAAAAGTGTACCATGAATATTGGAAATGAATTTGATAAATATGCAATTAAGCACCGTGGCATCAGCAGTGGTGTACTTCACAATTATAAAACCTATGGGCAGGTAACCAACCTGACTCCTTATATTATTGAAGAACGTCCCTTGAATGTAGCCAGTATGGATGTATTCAGTCGCTTAATGATGGATCGCATTATTTTTTTAGGAGAAGGTATTAACGACTATGTAGCTAATATTGTTACTGCACAATTGCTTTTTTTAGAAAGTACAGATCGCACCAGAGATATACAGATGTATATTAACAGTCCCGGCGGCAGTGTTTATGCAGGTCTTGGCATTTATGATACGATGCAATTTATTGGCCCCGATATTGCGACTATTTGCACGGGCATTGCTGCAAGTATGGGTCAAATTTTATTGTGTGCAGGTGTAGAAGGCAAGCGAACCGCATTAAAACACAGTCGCGTAATGATGCACCAGCCAAGCGGTGGCATTGGCGGTCAAGCTACTGATATTGAAATCACGGTACGTGAAATAAAAAAGTTAAAAGAAGAACTTTATGCCATTACTGCACATCATACTGGCAAACCAGTTGAAGTGATTGCCAAAGATAGTGATCGCGATTTTTGGATGACTGCTGCTGAAGCCAAAGCTTATGGTTTGGTGGATGAAGTATTGCTCACCAATCCGAGAAAGGAAAAGGGGGGAAATAGACCGTAGACCGTGGATAAACATAATTTTTACTGCTTAAATAATACAAAATGATACTATCAGCATATATCAATCCTTTTTTAAATCATGATGAGGAAGAAGAGCATGAGCCGAAAGAAGAAAAACAGGAGCCTATGGGTGGCTTTATGGTAAAAAAATTAGAGAAATTATTTTTCGAAAAGCGTGCTATTTATTTATGGGGTGTAGTTGACGATAAGTCAGCCCGCGATGTAGTAAGTAAATTATTAATACTGGATGCAGATAAACCAGGCAGTGAAATAAAGCTATTTATTAATAGTCCCGGTGGTGTGGTAACCAGTGGCATGGTCATTTTTGATACTATGAAAATGATTCAGAGTCCCGTTAGCACCATTTGCATGGGGCTAGCTGCAAGTATGGGATCAATTTTATTAAGTGCGGGCACCAAAGGAAAACGTTTTGTGTATCCCCACGGTGAAATCATGATTCATCAACCAAGTTTAGGTGGTTACTATCAAGCAACCAGTGCTGATATTGAAATACAGGCTAAGCAAATTAAAAAAACCAAGGAATTAGGAGCTAAAATTCTAGCTGAAAACTGTGGCAAAACAGTAGAACAAGTAATGGCTGATTTTGATCGAGATTATTGGATGGATGCCAATGAAGCAGTAGCTTATGGCATTGTAGACGGGGTTTTAGATCAGATTTAAGGGGTTTTTACTGATTTTTATAGATTTTACAATAGAATTTACCTATTGCATGGCATCATAGTAGTAGCTTTACAAGTACCTAATCTTGTATTGAAAATAATAATAGAGAACGGTTTCAATTTTTAATATGGCCAAACAAACAAATTTACATTGTTCCTTTTGTGGTAGGAGTCGCGAAGAAGTAAAAATACTTATTGCGGGTCAGGAAGGGCATATCTGCGAAAACTGCGTAGAACACGCACAGGAAATTATAGGGCAGGAATTAAATGCCAAAAATGATATTTCAGGAAGTGGCTCTTCTAATTTCAAATTAAATATTCGCAAGCCGCAGGAAATTAAGAAATTTTTGGATGAGTATATCATTGGTCAGGATGATGCAAAGAAAGTATTAAGTGTAGCTGTTTACAATCACTATAAGCGAGTAAACAATAAACAAATAGTAGATGATGTAGAGATAGAGAAGAGTAATATTGTAATGATTGGTGAAACTGGAACTGGTAAAACATTGTTGGCAAAATCAGTAGCGCGACTATTAAATGTTCCATTTGCCATTGTTGATGCAACCGTTTTTACTGAAGCAGGGTATGTAGGAGAAGATGTGGAAAGTATGCTTACCCGCTTATTACAAAACTGCAATTATGATGTACCCTCTGCTGAACGTGGAATTGTATATGTAGATGAAATAGACAAAATAGCCCGTAAAGGCGACAATCCTTCCATTACCAGAGATGTAAGTGGAGAAGGTGTACAACAAGGTTTATTGAAAATGTTGGAAGGAACAGAAGTACTGGTTCCACCACAGGGAGGAAGAAAGCACCCTGAGCAAAAAATGATTAAAGTAGACACTAAAAATATATTATTTATTTGTGGCGGTGCATTTGATGGAATTGATAAGGTAATTGCCAGAAGGGTAAATACCAACGCCATTGGATTCAGTATTAATAAAGATGAACAGGAGTACCAACGAAAAAATATTTTACAATTTATTAATGCCCAAGATTTAAAAAGTTTTGGGTTGATACCTGAATTACTGGGAAGATTGCCTGTAATTACGCATTTAGACCCATTGGATGCAGATACATTAAGAAGTATATTGACTGTACCCAAGAACTCACTAATGAAACAATACGTTCGGCTTTTTGAGCTGGAAGGGATTAAGTTAGAAGTGGAAGAAGATGTACTTGATTTTATGGTTACCAAAGCCTTGGAATATAAGTTGGGGGCAAGGGGTTTAAGGAGTATCTGCGAGAGTATTCTTACCGATGCAATGTTTGAACTCCCTGGATCTAATACAG
>JANMOT010000049.1:0-1725 GCA_031369485.1 Sphingobacteriia bacterium | reverse complement strand
CTTGGAAGCCTAACCGCATTTATGGTAAGCCAGATAGTAGATGTGGCCGTATTCCATAAAATTAAAAGAATGACAGGTGAAAAATGGGTATGGTTGCGGGCAACTGGTTCTACTTTGATCTCTCAAATGATTGATAGTTTTGTAGTACTCTTTATTGCGTTTAAAATTGGTAATAATTGGAGTTGGCAGCTGGTATTGGCTATTGCACTGGTTAACTATATGTACAAGTTTACTATGGCCGTTCTGCTTACTCCACTCATATATTTGTTGGAAGCTGGTATTGAAAAATATCTGGGGAAAGAAAAAGCATTCAGTATGAAACAAGCAGCGATGGGTAAATAAATTGATGGAATTATTAGGCAATCATACTAACAACTGCTCCACTCGCTTCCTGATCTTCCATCTCTAAGTCGCCCTCGATATAATAATTACGTTGCTGCTTATTCAATTGAAAGTAGTGATAAGTGAGTGTTACCAATCCATAACCAACGTATACGGTTTGCAAAATAATAAATGTTTGTATGATATTAATTGCAACAATATTATAGTAAGACCATTTTTTAAAAGCAGGTAATTCACCAACATAAAAACGCCATTTGACATTAATGGGTAATGAATAACTGAAGATGAATAAAATGGCTACAACCATAGTAATTGATATGCCAATATGAGCCCATGCAATCACAAACCTTCGATCCCCAATTTCTCTAAGCATTAAATGTGTCATATAAGGCACAATCATAGCAGCTAATAGCACACCAACAATTGCTGGGAAAGAAAGTAATATATAGGAGTTGTCAAAAAAAAGCATCGCTACATCACTATACGATGTGAAGTAGGAGACCATGCCATACAGTATAGGCACAATCCAAAGAAGGTTCTCTGAGCGTATTATTTTTTCTAACATGGGGACTCAAAACGGATCAGGGTAAAATTATATGAATAAATCAATACAAATTCGCATTTTTGCTATTATTAATTTGATAAGAACTAAAATACCAACCACTTGGTACGAATAAATGAGCCCAGAGAGACAAAATCGAATTGAAACAGTTTTATTAAACCGGCAACCCGGCTTAACAGTAGTAATGGAAAATGTGCACGATCCACACAATATCTCAGCTGTGATGCGCACTTGTGATGCCGTAGGTATACAAGATATATATGTGCTGAATACCGTTATTGCTCAGCACGAATATTTTGGTCCGAAGAGTAGTAGCAGTGCTGCTAAATGGTTGACAATTCATGAATTTGATAACGCTGAAACTTGCTTTAAAACACTCAGATCAAGGTATAAAACCATTTATACCACTCATTTATGTGCCGATTCCATATCAGTATTCGATATTAATTTTCAAGATGATATTGCACTTGTTTTTGGAAATGAACACGATGGGGTGACTGAAGAAACTCGGAATCTTTCGGACGGAAATTTTATTATTCCACAGGTGGGAATGATTCAAAGCTTGAATATTTCCGTAGCATGTGCCATTTCTATTTATGAAGCATTTAGACAAAAAAACAATGCAGGTCACTATCATGGTCTAGGAAAGCCTCATCCAAGCCTTGATACGCTGAATAGAAAATGGACCATAAAGCAACCTATTCGCTCAAAGTGGAGAAAGCATTAATTCAAACAGATTCTAAGTATTACTTGCAATTAGTTCGTCCTGTAATTTTCTTTCTGCTGCTTGTTTGGTGAGATAGGTAATACTCACATTCAAT
>JANMOT010000046.1:0-202770 GCA_031369485.1 Sphingobacteriia bacterium | reverse complement strand
CAAAACATCTAACCTAGTATTTTCTGGTGAAAAATTAAATGAGTTTTATAATTTCTTCAACTATCCGGGTGAATTTAGAAAAAAGGCATTGCAGATGATTGTAACACCTTCTATGATTCCCTATTTGGCATCATCCTTGGGTGAATTAATTCATCAGTTAAATACCGCTACTTTGGTTGCCAACTATCTTTTTATTCCAGAAATTGTTACATCGGATAAAGCCAGTTTGAGCGACCTAAGTAATTACAATGTAATTTCCTTATTACATCGTAATGATCCTTTCATAAAGAATTTTGAAAAAAATCTACCAGTCCAGTTTAATAAAGATTTCCAATTGTACAAAGATGTGAGCGGACAAACTTCTTATTCAATTAATGATTTTTCTAGTAGTGGTATTGCACAAATATTTCGACAAGGATCGGTTACCCATTTACTCATTAGTGCATTGGGCGATAGTGCAGTAAGTGATGCATTTGAAGGAGTTATTAAAAGTTTTGGATCACAGTATTCAGCCATTGAGAGTAATGTATGCGTAGCCAATAGTAAAGGAAAAAGTAATTTTTTCTTTAAGTTACCAGATAATGCTGGATTGGTAAGTTATAGAGGAGATAAAAACAACCTTGCTTTAATTTGGAATAAGTATAAATATTTTATCTTGGGTGGTTTAATAATACTCCTGTTATTATCATTCTTCTTCGTAAGAAAGCGTGTAAAAAAATCTCAGGAAATCGTTTAATTGTAAGTTTAAATACTACCTGCGTATATGCCTGTTTGTGCTTTGAATAATATGATTAGTGTGGGCTTGTTCACAACGGCTAAGCTGCAGCAGATTGAGGAGATTGCTGAAGAGTTTGAATATGCTTATATTAAAGCAGCATTGAACTTTGGCTTCCTCACCAGAAAACAGTACGTTTCTTTTTTAGAGCGTTCTGGCTTTCCGCTGATAGATATTCGCAATGAAGTAATTGATGAAACTTTTGTTTCAGAATGTGATTTATTACACCTAAACGCTTTTTTATACCTGCCCATTCGAAACGATGGAAAAGGCAATCTTATTATTGCAGCCGCAGATCCACTGGACGAGAAATTATTAGGGGTACTAGAAATTAAGTTTGGTACTAAAGTAAAACTGGTAGCGGCATCTGACTTGGATATTACTTGGATGGTGCACAAATTTAGGGGCGAATATTATGTAAAAGAAGCGGTATTCAGTCTCATGCGAAAGGATCCAGAGAGTTCTGGTCTCATCACATTTACAGATGCCCAACTGGTTGTGATTTTTTCATTGATAGGGATCGCCTTTACATTACTTACCATCAACTTTATTTCTGTATTTATTTTTATTAACTTACTGTTTAGTGGGATATTCTTATTCGCTATTTTATTCAAACTCTATATTGCCTTAAAAGGATCAAAATATGAGTTATTAGAAACGGTTACCAAGGCTGAGGTGAAAAATATTGAAAATGATAGCCTGCCTGTATACACCATTCTATTGCCAGTATATAAAGAAGATAAGCTGATTCGTAAATTGATTTGGAATTTAAGAAGTCTCGATTATCCAAGGGGTAAATTAGATGTTAAATTACTGATTGAAGAAGACGATGATAAAACACTGAATGCGGTTCGTAACCTCGATTTCCCTGCTAATTTCGAGACCATAGTTGTGCCCTTTCATATGCCCAAAACAAAGCCCAAAGCTTGTAATTATGGACTGTTTTTCTGTAAAGGAAAGTACCTCACCATTTATGATGCAGAAGATGTGCCTGATTCCGATCAATTAAAAAAAGTAGTCTGCCTTTTCCGTAAACTACCTAAGGACTATATTGTATTACAAGGTGCGTTAAACTATTTTAATAAAAACGAAAACGTGCTTACGAGAATGTTTACGCTTGAGTATTCTTATTGGTTTGACTATATGCTGCCTGGCTTACAGTCGCTAGATGTGCCCATCCCATTGGGCGGTACATCTAATCATTTTAAATTAGATAAATTAAGAGAGCTGGGTGGATGGGATCCTTTTAATGTTACTGAAGATGCTGATTTGGGAGTACGAGTATTTGAGAAAAGATACAAAGTGGGGGTGGTAAATAGCACTACTTTGGAAGAGGCCAATAACGAACCCTTTAACTGGATTAGACAGCGTTCAAGATGGATTAAGGGATATATGCAAACCTCATTGGTTCATATGCGCAACCCCGTAAAACTGGTGAATAAGATTGGCTGGAGAGGGTTCTTTGGATTTAACTTTTTTGTAGGCTTTACGCCAATTACCTTTTTGTTATATCCAGTACTTTTATCATTTTGGGTAATTTATATAATTTTTAATCTCGATTCGGTAAAAGTATTGTTTCCGGACTGGGTATTGTATATTTCAATTTTTAATTTTATTGCAGGCAATACGCTCATGATTTATATTAATATGTTGGCAGTATTCAAGCGGCGGTATTATGAGTTAATATTGTTTGCACTTTTGAATCCTTTGTATTGGCTAATGCACTCTATTGCAGCGTATAAAGGCTTGTGGCAATTAATTTATAAACCATTTTATTGGGAAAAAACCAATCATGGCTTAACCAAAGTATCTCATTCTGCAGCAGCAGCCGCAAACGCAAACGCTACCTAATGCAACTTACCAATAATCAAATAAGAATTATTTCTTTATTGCTTGTACTTCATTATGTGGTACTGGCTTGGTTGTTTCATAGAAATGGATATGAGCATACTGAAAGATTATTTTATGCTGAAAAATTAAAACTACTTTTTGAATATAAGGAAAATACCCTACTTACACTAGGTACTACTTTTCCTACGACTGTTTTTTTAATTAATGTACTGTTTTCTCCTTTTGGTTATTTGTTTGCACCCATTGCTTCTACGATTGTAATCATGTCGTTTCTATTCTATTTTATGGCAGTGGATATTCGGGACTCTGCTTTGCCAGGTAAAACCATGTTTTTTTGTCTGCTACTTTTATTCGTGTTTCATCCACAATTTATTTTTGCAGCAGTGAGTGGTAGAAATATAGCGGCAATAATGCTCAGTTTTTATTTATTATTTCGAAGTCTTTTTAATTATTACCGCAGTCAAACTACCTACTATTTATCACTGGCAAGTATATATTTAGCGACTTTAATTTTTTCTGAAATTAATTTTCTTTGGCTGGTACTCTCTTTCTTGCCCTTTGTTGTATTGGTATCATTAGAAGGTATTAAAGTAGCCAAGGATGAACCAGTAGTATTCCAATATTATCAGGCATTAAACAACCGTTCTTTGCGAAGAAAATTGGTAAATAGAACTGTTGCATTGTATTTGGTTTTGTACCTACTACCGCTTGGTGCAATCTACCTTTTTAGAACATTGAATGAATCACATGCGGGCGACCCTACTTATTTTTTAAGTAGTCAGTATGCCAATTGGCGCGTTACAGGAACCGCTTCTATTACTAAAATACTTGAGCAGGGTTCACAAGGTAATTTGATGAAACAAACCCAGATTGTTTTTCCCTTATTCACTATTTTTTTAGCACCTCTATTCATTGCAGCACTCTTATTCTTTAAGGGAAAGTTGTATGAATTATTTACTATTTTAACGCCCCTTATTTTCTTTTCAATTGTATTGATTGATGCTCAATATTATTTAACAACCGAGTATTTTATTATTGTCATTGTAATGGCATTCGTAGCCTTGAGTTATACGGGACAAGTTAGATTTACCAAAAAAATTTCATCTGCTATTTTATTGGGTAGTACGGTGTTGACCATCTTTGGGGGGATTTATTACTTTAAGGAGACCAGCGATTTTGAAGAGAAAGATTTTTATGCAGTGATTACCAGCCCCACTGAATGGATAAAATCAAAAAAATCATCCGAAGTTAAAATCATTGCAGAGTATATTTCTAGCGTGGTTTCAAGTAAGCGACCCATTTTAATTGACGACGCAGCTGCTTATCCTATTGTTGCCCACCTTCCTACATTAGAAGGCTTGGTAATGCCGATGCAACAGAATTTTGTGACGGTTATAGAAAACCCTGTTTTATCCGTTGAATTTATCTGCGTAGCAAAACGGGTAAATCGATTACATAATTTTACCGCATTAAATGCGTACAACTTAAATATAATGACAGAAAGGCTGGAGCTAAAGCCCAGCCGTGTATTTGAAACTGAAAATTGGATCATTTATAGCATTCGCTAATTCCTGATAGGCCTTCCGTTTTTGAGTACACTTTGTATTCTTTCCAATGTTTTTTTCTCACCACATAAGCTTAGGAATGCTTCTCTTTCTAAATCGAGTAAGTATTGTTCGGATACCATTGTTTGATCGCTTAAATCTCCGCCACACAATACATAAGCTAATTTACGCGCTACCAGCGCATCGTGATCAGTTGCATAACCACCTCTCCACATTTGGTTGATGCCGGCAAGCATAGCACCCAATCCTGATTTACCCAGTACCTTAATATCCTTTCTTATGGTGGGCATTTGATAACCTTGTTCATGAATAGTTAAAACTGATTTCTTAGCCACAGCAATTCTTCTGCTGATATTCATTACTACTTCGTCTTTGCCTGGTCGCATAATACCAAGCTCAAAAGACTCTTGTGCCGAAGTAGCTACTTTAGCGGTTGCTATGGAAAAGAAACGTTTTTTAAGGGTATTGGTTTCAGGCTCATCTTCGTGAAGTTCATCACTTGCACGCAGCGCAAATTCTTTGGTACCTCCACCGCCAGGAATTAATCCAACACCCAGCTCAACCAAGCCTATATAGGTTTCCGCAGCAGCACAAATTTTATCGGCGTGTAAATTCATTTCACAACCTCCTCCTAAAGTTAAACCATGCGGTGCAGTAACAACAGGTATACTGGAATAACGGAGGCGCATCATGCTGTTCTGAAACATTCGAATGGCCATATCCAGTTCATCGTATTCTTGCTCAATAGCCAACATAAAAATCATTCCCACATTAGCGCCCGCACTAAAGTTAGGGCCTTCATTTGCAATCACCAATCCCTTGTATTTTTCCTCAGCAATGCCAATGGCTTTATTTAATCCTTCCAATACTTCTCCACCAATACTATTCATTTTAGTACTCCATTCAAAACCAGCAACCCCATCTCCAATATCATACATTTTGCAAGCACTGTTTTTCCAAATCAATTGATCACTGTGATTTTTTAAAATTAAGAAAGACTCCCCACCAGGAATTACTTTGTAAGATTTTGAAGCAGGATCATAATACATTTTCTTGCCAGATTCTACTTTATAGAAACTGCTGGCACCAGCAGTAAGCATTTCTTCAACCCATGGAGCTACAACATATCCAGCGGTCTTCATAGCAGCAACAGTTGCTGCTACGCCTAATGTATCCCAACTTTCGAATGCACCTATTTCCCACCCAAAACCAGCCATCATAGCATCGTCCACACGATACAATTCATCGTTTATTTCGGGAATGCGAAAAGAGATATAGGAAAACAATGAATGGTGAAAGGCACGATAAAATATTCCAGCTTTATCTTGTGCTGCGCTCAATATTTTAATGCGTTGCTTTAAATCTTCTATTGGTTTTGCTGTTTCAATGCTGGCAAATTTTGGTTTCATCCTATCCCCATATTCCATGGTGGTTAGGTTAAGGGTTTGTATTTCCTTGCCCGTTGCTGATTTGATTTTTTTAAAAAAACCTTGTCCCGACTTGTCTCCCAACCACTTGTTGTTTAGTAATTGCTCCAGCCAAGCAGGGATGTTAAAAATAGTTTTCGCCTCATCTTGGGTACAATTTTCGGCAACACCTTTGGCAACTTTCACCAAGGTATCAATACCTACTATATCTGCGGTTCGGAAAGTGGCGGATTTAGGGCGACCAATAATGGGGCCTGTTAAAGCATCTATTTCATCAATCGATAATTTTTGTTGATCCATGATGTGAAAAATACTCATGATGCTGAAAACGCCAATCCTATTGGCTATAAAGGCAGGCGTGTCTTTACATAGCACCGTAGTTTTGCCAAGGTATAGGTCGCCATAATGCATCAGGAAATCTATAACCGACTGATCAGTAAAAGGCGTAGGAATAATTTCTAGTAAACGTAAATAGCGAGGAGGGTTAAAAAAATGTGTACCACAGAAATGTTTTTTAAAATCTTCACTTCTTCCTTCTGCCATTAAATGGATGGGAATACCGGAGGTATTGGAACTGATTAGCGTACCAGGTTTTCTATATTGTTCTACTTTTTCGTAAATCAATTGTTTGATGTCGAGCCGCTCTACCACTACCTCAATGATCCAGTCGCAACCAACAATTTCTTGCATATTATCGTCAAAATTTCCAGTCTTTATCTTATTTAAGGCTGCTTTGGTAAAAACAGGCGAGGGATTACTTTTAATGGCAGCTTGCAATGCCTCGTTCACCAATTGATTGCGTGCTGCAGCTAGGGTGCTATTGGTAGCAGATGGGGCTACCATGTCTAATAAAAGTACAGGTAGTCCAATGCCTGCAAAATGACAAGCAATTCTAGAGCCCATTACACCACTGCCTAGTACAGCAACTTTTTTAATTGAACGATTCATCTTTTTAGTTTTAATATGATGAGAACAGCAAGATAGTTAGTTATGCAACTATTATTCGAAGATAGGGTAAAAAACGACTTTTCTCATCAAAATAGGGGCAAAAAAATATCAAACGATTCGGGGGAAAAGTTTGATATTTTGTGGTGTGGACTTTCGGAAGAATATTATTCTTCTGAAATCGCTGCACCTTTGTATGCCAAGTACAAGCATACAAGATAAACTGCTAAAAGGATATAAACTAACATAATCGGGGGATTTGTGTTTACAAATTAGTGAAAAATAGAAACATTTTAATAGTTAATCCATTATTATTTTTTAAAATACCAAGATCTGGGTACTCTTTTTTTGAATTATTGCGTTAAAACCCTTACTCACAGTCGCTATTATAAATTTTCAGGCTTCACTATTTGTATACAATTATTTTTTTAAATGGTTCAAATAAGAGACGAAAACGCTAAAAAATGATTAATTTGGTTAATCAATTAGTCCACAATACCCAATCTGTAGTTGGCATTGTGGACTAATATAACCGTTGCTTTTGGATTATTACCTTTTAAAACTTTACCTATTTTGGTCAGCCTGATTCTATTACTTTTGTTCAATGGATATTTCACAGGAAACAATACAGCATTTGGCACACTTGTCTCGCCTCTCATTTGAGCCGGTTCAACAAGCTCGTATTCGCCAAGATCTTTCCAATATGGTCGACTTTATAGAGCAGTTGCAACAGGTAGATACCACGGGTGTTGAGCCTCTTTTATTCATGTCTGAAGCAACCAATATTTGGAGGACGGATGAAATCTCAGGGAGTATTACACAAAAGGAAGCTTTAAAATCTTCTCCTATTGCAAGCGAGCATTATTTTAAAGTACCTACAGTGATTAAAAAATAAAAAAATAGCATGAGCAGCGAATCAATCATACACCTACAAAACATTGAAAAGAGCTATTTTATGGGCAACCAAGCCATTCCGGTATTAAAAGGAATTACGCTGGATATTTTCAAAAATGAATATGTTGCGCTAATGGGACCTTCTGGTAGTGGTAAAAGTACCTTGATGAATATATTGGGTTGCTTAGATTCTCCAACAGGTGGCAGTTATATCTTGAATAATAAAGACGTAAGTAAAATGCCCGATGATGATTTGGCAGAAGTTCGCAATACCGAAATAGGATTTGTATTTCAACAATTTAATTTGTTGCCCCGCCTAAGTGCTGCTGAGAATGTGGCATTACCATTGGTTTATGCGGGTGTTTCTAAAAAAGAGCGTGTTGAAAGATCTATGGCTGCTTTGGAGAAAGTGGGATTAGCAGATAGAAGTCACCACCGTTCCAATGAGCTCAGTGGTGGTCAAATTCAACGTGTTGCCATTGCCCGAGCGTTGGTGAACAATCCTTCTATCTTATTGGCGGATGAACCTACTGGTAACCTAGATTCTAAGACTTCCGTAGAAGTAATGCAAATTTTTGGTAAACTACAAGCAGCAGGTAATACGGTTATACTTGTTACCCATGAAGAAGATATTGCTGCGTATGCGCATAGGGTAGTCCGTTTAAGAGATGGACTAGTAGAAACAGATACCACCAAAGAATTGGCTGGAATCAAACTGGTATAATATTACTGGGCTGAACCTTTTGGGTTTATGCATTGTAGTTACCATACAACAAGTATTATATGGCATTCAAAATTTATACAAAAACAGGTGATTTAGGAAAAACATCTTTAATTGGTGGAACCAAAGTGCCTAAAAGCCATATTCGTATTGATACTTATGGCACAGTAGACGAACTCAATTCGTGGGTTGGAGTGATAGGTGATTATTGTGCCGATCCACATTCAAAAAGTATTTTAAAAGAAATTCAGGATCGACTTTTTACGGTTGGATCTTCACTAGCTTGTGATCCCGATAAAGAGCCTTTGATGAAAATTCCTGATTTGAAAGAGACGGATATACAGTTGCTAGAAAATGAAATTGATGCGATGAATGAATCGCTTCCTCCGATGAAATTTTTTGTTTTGCCTGGAGGTCATCTGGCTGTATCACAATCTCATATTGCACGATGTGTATGCCGCCGTGCCGAACGTTGTTGTGTAAATATGCAGGAACAAGATTTGTTTGTAGATCCACTGGTGATTAAATACTTGAATAGGTTGAGCGACTATTTATTTGTACTCTCTCGTTATATTGGTTACCAACTAGGTATTGCAGAAATTCCCTGGAAACCTAGGGTGTAATTATTTTTCCATCCTTCATTTGTAATACCCTTGTGCTCATTGAAGCCAATTCCTCATTATGGGTAACAATTAAAAAAGAAGTGCGAATAGTTTTATTCAATTCTACAAAAAGCTGGTGAAGCTGTTTGGCATTACCACTGTCCAGATTACCAGTGGGCTCATCGGCAAATACAATTGCAGGGTCGTTAATTAATGCCCTAGCAACGGCAACCCTTTGTTGTTCACCGCCAGATAGTTGTTGGGGTTTGTGTAGCGACCTATTTTTTAACCCAAGTAAGTCAAGTAATTCCATAGCTCTTTCCTTCACTTCTTTCTTGGGCTTGCCCGCAATCCATCCTGGTATGCAAATATTTTCAAGTGCATCAAATTCAGGCAATAAATGGTGGAATTGAAAAATAAATCCAATATGCTTATTGCGAAAAGCAGCCAATTCTCGGGGTGATAAAGCAGTAATTGATTGATCTTTTAGCCATATAGTTCCTGTATCAGGCTTATCTAATGTGCCCAAAATATGAAGAAAACTACTTTTCCCTGCTCCAGAAGCACCTACAATGCTCACCATTTCCCCTTCCTTAATATGAATGTCAACACCTTTTAAGACGGCTAAATCGCCAAATTTTCGAGTAATTTTTTCTGCTTTCAGCATGAATTCTAAATGATTTCTTCAACAAACCTACAAAAGACTACCCAAACTACTCAGTTTTAAACATTTCTTTGCACATGGGTGAAAACAAGCATTTGGTAATATCATTTATACGGTTACTTTTGCAAAAATAATCGAGACTATGTTTTGGACCTTAGAATTAGCAAGTTATTTAGAAGAAGCACCTTGGCCTGCTACCAAGGATGAGCTAATTGATTATTCTATCCGTAGTGGTGCGCCACTAGAAGTAGTGGAGAACCTGCAAGAGTTGGAAGACGAGGGCGAAGTATATGAAAGTATTGAAGATATATGGCCGGACTATCCAAGTCAAGAAGATTTCATGTTTAATGAAGACGAATACTAATTTTAAGCTACTACAGCTTACCAATATATAAAGGCTAACTGGATCTCCGGTTAGCCTTTACTATTTTTTATCAAACTGGTGGTAAGATTTATTGTTTTGGTTTGAATGTAATTTTAAAATAAAACAATACCAGTGCCAATGCCAATACAATTAAATTGGCCGCAATAACTGGACCGCTTTTTACAGTAGCTGCATAGATTAACCAGACTATACAACTAGATATTACAATAAGTATCATCCAGATGCTGAGGTCGCCTACACTCTTTGTTTTCCATGCCTGCCATACTTGGGGTATAAAAGTGATGGCACTTAAAAATGCACCAATATATCCCAATACTTCATTCCAATTCATATACTAAATTTGATTATTGTTGATTGGCAATTCCTAGTTTTTCCATTACTTCATTGCTCACCCCAGTGGTTGAATAACCACCATCATGAAATAAATTTTGCATGGTTACCATTCTGGTCAAGTCTGAAAACAGCGTAATACAATAATTGGCACAATCTTCGGCACTTGCATTGCCCAGTGGAGCTACTGCATTGGCAAAATCATAGAAGTCCCCAAACCCTTTAATACCAGTACCTGCGGTAGTTTTGGTGGGAGATTGAGAGACGGTATTGATCCTCACTTTTTTCTCTAATCCATAATGATAGCCAAAGCTGCGGGCAATAGATTCTAACATGGCTTTAATATCGGCCATATCGGTATAAAAAGGAAATGTTCTTTGTGCAGCCATATAAGTAAGTGCCACCACGCTTCCCCATTCATTAATGGCGTCTAATTTTTTTGCGACAGCCAGCATTTTGTGAAAAGACATGGCAGATACATCAATTCCTTTTGCGAAATAATCATAATTGGATTCCGTATAAGGAATTTTTTTTCGAATATTTACGCTCATGCCGATAGAGTGTAAAACAAAATCTAATTTGCCCCCCAATACTTCCTGTGATTCAGTAAAAAGATGGGTGAGTTCGTCTACATTGGTAGCATCAGCGGGAATAATTTTAGATCCTGTTTTCTCTGCCAACTTATTGATCTCTCCCATTCGCATAGCAATAGGGGCATTGGTTAATACAAAAATTGCACCTTCCTCGTGTGCTTTCTCGGCTACTTTCCAAGCAATTGAATTTTCATCTAATGCTCCAGTAATAATACCGCGTTTTCCTTTTAATAAATTATATGACATCCCGTTATTTTTTAATTTTTAATTCAATTTTAGGCGACCAATATACAACTAAGTTTGGAATTCAAAATATCAACCCATCATCTCCCTTGCATTTTCCAAAGCGGCAGCTGTAGGTTTTTCTCCACTTAACATTTGTGCAATAGCCATAATTCTTTCTTCTTTCGTAAGTAAACGTATATTGGTCTTTACCGTATTTTTCTCCTGTTCTTTGTACACGAAATAATGTGCATGCGCTTTACCAGCAATCTGAGGCTGGTGGGTAATACAAATGATCTGGCGTTGATCGGCCATCTGTTGCATAATTAATCCCACTTGTTTTGCTGCTTCTCCGGAAATACCCGTATCTATCTCATCAAAAATAAGGGTGGGTAAATCAATACACGCAGCTACAAGTGATTTGATGCAAAGCATCAACCTACTCAATTCTCCACCACTGGCTACTTTTCTAATGGGCTCAAAACGATTGCTCTTGTTGGCATCAAAAAATATATCCACCTGCTCTTTACCGAATTCATACAATTCCACTGGGGTGAGATTCACTTTAATTCTTGCATTGGGCATGCCCACTTTTACCAGTAATTGGTTGACAGATTTCTCAAACGGTGTAGCAGATTTCTCTCTTGCCTCGCCAATGATTTTAGCTGATGTTTTTAAAGTACTCAACAATAAGTCCGCTTCTTTTTGCTTAGCAGCAATCAGCTCATCTAGTTGTACTTTGTTGTTCAGTTGATTGCTGAAAGATTGATGCAGCAATAATAATTCGGTAGTTGTTGTTGCACCATGTTTTTTTAAGAGTTTATATCCATCACTCAGTCGCTGATTGATCCACTCAATTCTTTTTTCATCAAATTGAATACTATTATTTAAGCGATCTATTTCTTCACCAATATCTTGTAGCTCAATCTGTGTTGCTTTTATTCTATTTGATAAAACGGCAGCATCATTTAGTAAATGCTGTACCGAGGAAAGCTGGCTACTGAGTTGTTTTAGGGTTGATACAATTGGCGTTTCTGATTCATTAAGCGCGGCATAAATTTTAGCAAGGCTTGCTTTAATGCCTTCTGCATTGCCCAATAATTTCAACTCTTCAGTTAGTAATTCCAACTCATTTTCTTTCAACGATAACTGATCAAGTTCATTGAATAAAAAAAGATGATAATCGTATTCTTTAAGCGATGCTATTTTTTGTTGTTCTAATAATTTTATATCAGCATATAGAGCAGTCCAAGCTCGATATTTTTTTCTGTATGGATTCAGTAATATTTCATTGCCAGCTAATGCATCTATTACCGTTCTTTGAAAAGCGGTATCGCCAAGTTCTAGTGTGTCAAACTGTTGGTGTAAATCTACCAGCAGAGCGGATAGTTGTTTCAGTTGTTGTAAAGTGGCGGGACTATCATTAATAAAAGCGCGCGATTTTCCGTTTACTCCTATCTCTCTTCTTAATATCAGTTCGGCTTCTTCATCTATATTCTGTTCTTGTAGAAAAAGGGCGACTGCAACCTTATTCTCAACACTAAAAAGCCCTTCAATGGTGCATTTCTTGTCTTTCTGCACCAGAACGGAACTGTCTGCTCTTTCTCCCAATATCAAGCTCAATGCACCCATTAAAATACTTTTACCTGCACCAGTTTCTCCAGTGATGATATTCATATAGGGAGAGAATTCAATGGCAATCTCATTGATGATGGCGTAATTCTGTATGGTTAATTTTTTAAGCAATGCTGATCTTATTTTAAGAGGTCTTAATTTTCTGCTAAGAGCAAGCAAGTTAACAAAGCTCTTTTAAATAGTTAGCAGACTTTTTTCTAATGCCATATCTGATTCCTTATTCACCCTTACATCTGGCAATTCCAGCTTTGGCTCTTTGATCTAATGAGTCTTTATACTCATGATCCTCCATTGCAAGGCATTGTAGGTAATATTGAATGGCCAATTCAACCTGGCCCTCGTTCTCATAAATCTGTGCTATCTGTAAAGCCGCTCTTGCTGCAAAATATTCTTTTCTTTTCTCTCCCAATCTAATGGCTATTAAGTAAGTTTTAATGGCTTCTTCTTTCCGGTTAAGGTCGTCATAAATACGCGCAACTCGATAGGTGAATTCTAATTTTTCTGCTGACTTTTCAAAATTGCTATCTGTTTTTCCAGCTAATAATTTTAAAGCGTCTGTATGATATCCGCCGTCATTCAATAAGCGAGCTTTTAGTAGGAGTAGATTTGGCCAGGTACTGGATTTGGCGTCTTTTAAAGCTTTTTTATCTGCGTCTGCCTCTGTTGATCCTTTTGATATTATTTTTAGTCGAGCCTGCTCTGCTTCCTTCATATTTCCTTGTAAATAATAACACCAACTTATTTTTTGGTACACATCTTTTACATAAAACTGGCCTTTGAATTCCTCGACAAATAGTTCAAAATATTTTTTTGCATCTTCAATATCAAGGTGGTAGAGTTTTGCATAACCCATTTGCAAATCCCATGTACTTAGTTTAAGGTAATCATCAGATTTATTTCTATTGATAATAATTGATTTCGATAATTCTATGGCCTTCTCATTCAGTGCCAGATTAGCAGCCATAAAAGCGTGTAAATGGTTATTAACCAAGTCCAGCTTTTTTTGCTGCGCAAAGACCAGTGCAGCCGCTTTTTTGTTTTCAATGAAATAAAGCATATAAGGATAAATAAAAGCGGCTTCATTAAAAAAATGTACAGCCCAAGGGTCGTTGCTCGTAGTAAAATTTCTAACCCTTTTCATGCCTTCTGTAACTGAACCTTTCATGCCTAATAAAGTAACAAGCCATCTATATCCTTTGGGTACGGTACCAATAGCAGCTTGCAAAGCACCATACATTAATTCATTGGGGGTAAAACTAGGGAACAGTTGTTTGTTTTCTTTCAATAAATGATAGGCTCTCCTGAATTCCCATCCTGCATCCCAGAGCTTACCAAATTTTATGGATACGCCTGCTCGCTGAATTCTAATAACAGCTTGTGCGTATAAATAGAAAGGAGATGATTTTGGCCCTTTTTGAATTAATTCTATCCGCTCTTCGAACAATGGATAAAGTCTTTTATACTCATCTGGATCTTCATTAAAAAAAAGACTATAAAAATCAATATAGTTTTGGAGTAACACAGGTATCAAATTACTAGGATTCTGCTTCAAAGATTTATCCAGCAACACTACCGCGGTTCTAAACTTCAGCTTGGTAATATCTTGGTAGGCTTGCTGTGTAGTAGTGTTAAAATCGAAGATTTTCTGGGCAAAATTTTCTGCCAGAAAAAACATCATTCCAAAAGCAAGTAATGCGATCTTTTTCATCGAACTCGAAAATAAGAAAGGGCAGCGATATGGCTGCCCTTCTGTATGATAAAGTACTCTTAATTGTGTTATTTAGCTTCTACGGTATCATTTAAATCAGCATCTACCAAGATACGTCCGCAATTTTCGCAAACAATTATTTTCTTGTGCAAACGAATTTCACTTTGACGTTGTGGTGGGATTGAATTGAAGCAACCGCCACAAGCATCACGCTCTACTGGCACTACTGCCAATCCGTTTCTATAGCTTTTGCGAATTCTATCGTAGCTGTAAATTAAGCGCTCATCAATATGTGCGCGTGCATCAGCACTTGACTTGTTTAATGCTGTTTCTTCTTTTTCGGTATCAGCAATAATTTTTTCGAGTTCCCCTTTTTTGTGATTCAGCACACCATCTTTTACGCCTACCTGCTTCTTAGCAATTTCTAATGCTTTTATTTTTTCGGCCAGTTCTTCATTGGCATCACGAATATGTTTCTCACACAGTTTTACTTCCAACTGTTGCATTTCTACTTCTTTATTAATCGCTTCAAATTCACGATTATTTTTTACGTTATCACTCTGCTTCTCGTATTTGGCAATAAGTGCTTCGCTTTCTTTGATGCTATTTTTCTTGCCTTCGATGAATTCACTAATGCCATTAATTTCTTCTTCAATTCGTGTTTGGCGGCTTTGTAACCCCAATATTTCATCTTCTAAATCGCTCACTTCCATTGGAAGCTCGCCTTTTAAAATCTGGATCTCATCAAGTTTGCTGTCCACTTTTTGTAAACGCAATAGGTTTACCAGTTTTTCTTCAACGGAGAAATCTTTTACAGATGCCATATTAAATTTATAATTTGTAGTTATTATTGCCCAAAAAATAATGTACAGGATTTGTCTGCACAGTTGTTTTAAGGACGGCAAAGTTAGGGAAATTAGTGGTTATTATAGAAAAAAGCAGGTCGATTGTGTATTGTTCGCTTTCCCAGTGGCCAATATCAGCTAAAACCAGTCGCTCATTGGCATCAAAAAATTCGTGGTATTTAATATCAGCCGTTATGTAAAATTCAGCACCAGCCCTACTTGCAGCAGTAATTAGCGAGCTGCCTGATCCACCACAGACTGCAATTTTTTGCACGGGTTGCTTCAGTAGCTGTGTATGCTTTATCACAGAGAGCCCAAACTGTACTTGTAATAATGTAAGTAGCTCTTTTTCGGATATGGGCTCTGGCAGTTCACCCATTAATCCACTTCCAACCAATTGATTTTCATTGAGTACGGGAAAAATATCAAAAGCTGGCTCTTCGTAAGGGTGCACTGATTTTAGGGCATTCACTACTTGATATTGTAAGTGAGTAGGCAGTATAACTTCTATTCTTTCTTCTGCAACAATTTCCCGAATACCCCTGGATCCAATAACAGGATTGGAAAGTGGTGAGCCTTTAAAACCACCCAAGCCGTTGGCACTAAAACTCACTTCACTGTATTTGCCAATATGGCCAGCGCCCGCTTTAAAGAGCGCTTCTCTTAGTTTGGTTGCGTTTGGTAGGGGCACAAAACAAACCAGTTTCAACAATGTATTGGGTTTGGGTAGCAGCATGCGGGTATTGATGAGTCCAATTCGTTCGGCAATCATTTTATTTACGCCATCCGCAATATTGTCCAAATTGGTATGAATGGCATAAATAGCTATATCATTTTTAATGGCGTAAATCAATGCTTTTTCAATGTAGTTTTTCCCAGTTAATTGCTTGATGCCTTTAAAAAGTATGGGATGATGCGCAATTACTAGGTTATAACCATTGGCTTTGGCTTCTTGCAAAACATTTTCAGTGGCATCGAGGGTGCAAATTGCGCCGCTGCATTCCCAGTCGGCACAGCCAGTAAGTAAACCAGCATTGTCATACGACTCCTGAAATGCCAGTGGAGCTTTGGTTTCCAAAAGCTGAATGATTTGGCTTATTTGCATGGGGAATAAATTAGTGTCACGAAATTAGCTTCATTCTATCTTTGCGAAATGGATCAGGGTCGTTTTCTTTTTTTGGACGGTAAATTTTTGCCAAGTAATAAGGCTGTTATTTCACCCGATAACCGTTCTTTCCGTTACGGGGATGGTTTTTTTGCGACAATTAAATGCAACAATGGAAAGCTACAGCTTGAAACTTTTCATTTAGAACGCATCACTGATTCGCTGCGGCTGCTTCAATTTCAACCACCTGCTTATTTTCAGGGAGACTTTATCCGTGAGTCCATTGTTTCATTGTTGCGTAAAAATGTTCACAAAGGATTTGCTAGGGTGCGGTGTACCATATTTCGTGGTGATGGTGGCATATATGATGCCCAAAACCACTTTCCACATTTGATGATCCAGAGCTGGCCATTGAGTAATGAATCTAATCAATTGAATATTAATGGATTAGATATCGGAATCTACCCCAATGCCGTAAAAGCAGTAGATGATTTTTCTGGTATTAAGAGTAATAATTACTTGCCTTATACCATGGGGGCAATTTGGGCGAAGCAACAGCATTTGAATGATGCATTAATACTTAATAGTAATGGGATGGTAGCAGATGCCACTATTGCCAACATTTTTTTGGTATATGATGGGCAATTAATTACTCCACCACTTAGTGATGGGCCAGTAGCAGGGGTGATGCGGCGAGCTGTGCTGCATATTGCCAAAGAATTTGGAATAGCGGCAGAAGAGCGGAGTATTTTACCGAGTGAACTATTGGTAGCTGATGAGGTTTTCTTGACAAATGCTATTTATGGACTCAAATGGGTAAAGCTGTTTGGGGAAAAACACTACCACCAAGCATTGGCACAAAGTTTTTTTAAGAAAATCCAACTGTTTTTTCTCGAATAACGATATTTTCGTATATTCGCATATCAGTAGTGTTCAGCCGAGTGTATCCGGATGCATGATGTCATCTAATTAAATCAAATTATAATGAAAAACGTAAAACTCTTTTTAATGCTTGCAGTATTCCTGTTGGGCATGTTAGCAGTTCAAGCACAAACAAAAACAAAAAGCACTAAGCCAGGTATTTCTGCTGGGGTATTAGCAGCGGGTAACCTTACTTGGTTCCAAGTAAAAAATCATCCTACCAATGGCATTCGTTACAATGCTGGTTTAGGCTGGGCTGGAGGTCTTTGGCTGAATGTACCACTTACTTCTAAATTGTCTTTTGAACCACAGTTCCAATATTCAGTATTGGATTATTCTGGCAATAACAATCCTTTCAATCAGTTCGATGGAAGATTGCAGTATCAATCATTACCATTATTGTTTAAATATAAAGTGGGATCTGATCTTGCAATTATTGCAGGCCCGCAGGTTGACTTTACAAATTCAATAAAAAATGATGGACCTACTAAGTATTTTAAAAGTCAGTATGAGTCAATCAGCACCATTTTAACTGCTGGTTTCGAACTATTTCCTCGCAATAGGGTTCAAGTATACGGTCGCTATATGTATGGTATTTCTGATCTTAAATCAATTACAAATCCTAATAAAGGCTCTGATTTTTACAATCAAGGCTTACAAATGGGCGTGAAAGTGAAAATTTATGAGAAGAAAAAAGCATTACCTCCGCCGCCACCTCCAGCTCCTGTAGTTGCAGTGGTGCCACCAGCTCCTAAAGACACCGATGGTGATGGTATTACAGACGATTTGGATAAATGTCCTACCGTTAAAGGGGTTGCTAAATACCAAGGTTGTCCTGTTCCAGATACAGATGGTGACGGTGTAAATGATGAGAATGACAAATGTATTACCGTTAAAGGGCTTGCTAAATACCAAGGTTGTCCTATTCCAGATACAGATAAAGATGGTGTGAATGATGAAGAAGATAAATGCGTTACTGTTCCAGGTCTTGCTCGCTACCAAGGATGTCCTATTCCTGATACAGATGGTGATGGCGTTAACGACGAAGAAGATAAATGTCCTACTGTTAAAGGAACGGTAGAAAACAAAGGTTGTCCTGAATTGGCTAAGCAATACAAGTTCGATTATAGAAAAGTATTGTTTTTAACAGGGAAAGCTATTTTGACTAAATCTTCTAAGGTAGAGTTAGAAAAAGTGGTTAAGGCTATGAATGAATATCCAAGTCTCAAACTATATGTTGAAGGCCACACTGATAATAGCGGCTCTGATAAAATCAATATTCCGTTATCATTAAAGCGTGCTAACTCGGTTAAAACATATCTTTTCACTCGTAAAATTGCTGCGGAAAGAATGTTAACCAAAGGATTTGGTAGCACTATGCCAATTGATTCTAATAAAACACCAAAAGGCAAAGCAAATAACAGAAGAGTTGAATTTAGTGTGAGAGAAAACTAGACTGTTCTAAATCTTATATACCCAACGGGGGCTGTTCAAAAAAACAGCCCCCGTTTTATTTACGGTATTTGTGTTGAACCAATTGTAGATTTGAATGTTTAAGATCTGATGAAACCTAGTGTTAATATATTTTGGTTCCGAAGAGATTTGCGATTGCAAGACAATGCCGGATTGTATCACGCACTTAGCAATAATTTGCCTGTACTGCCAATTTTTATTTTTGATAAAAATATTCTGGATAAACTAGATGATAAAAACGATCGGAGGGTTGCGTTTATACACAATGCATTGCAAGAAATGCAAGCTGAATTGGTACAAATAGGTAGTAGTATGGAAATATACTATGGATTTCCCACAGTTGTTTTTCAAGACTTATTGCTGACTTATCACATTGAAAAAGTGTACACCAATCACGATTATGAACCCTATGCTTTAGAACGAGAAGGGTCAATTAGTTTGCTGTTTCAACAGCATGGGATAGAGTTTCATACATTTAAAGACCAAGTGATTTTTGAAAAATCTGAAATAGTAAAAACCGATGGCTTGCCGTACACGGTCTTTACTCCATACGCTAATAAATGGAGGGCTGCTTTAACAGATAGCGCTGTAAAATGCTACGATACAAAATCGCAGTTTAATAGCTTTTACCAACAAAGTGCAACAGCCGTTCCCACGCTCGAATCTATGGGGTTTATACCTAATCAGCAGCGGTTTCCAACCTTGGAATTGAAAGATGAAATAATAAAATATTACGATAAAAACAGGAATATTCCATCTTTAGAAAACGGGACCTCAAAAATGGGTGTACATCTCCGTTTTGGAACAGTAAGTATTCGAGCATTGGCAAAGAGGGCAATGGCACTTAATGGTACTTATTTGAATGAATTAATTTGGCGCGACTTTTACCATGCCATACTCTGGCATTTTCCTAAAGTAGGTAAGGGTGAGTCGTTCAAAGCCGCTTATGAACGCATTGAATGGAGAAATGATGAAGCTGAATTTGAGCGATGGTGTAATGGTACTACTGGCTACCCAATTGTTGACGCAGGAATGCGTGAACTAAATTCAACAGGGTATATGCACAATCGGGTGAGAATGATTGTGGCTTCTTTTCTTACCAAACATTTGCTGATTGACTGGCGCTGGGGCGAAGCATATTTCGCATTGAAATTGCTGGACTTTGACCTTGCTGCTAATAATGGTGGTTGGCAATGGGCCAGTAGCAGTGGTTGTGATGCCGCACCATATTTTAGGGTATTCAATCCTTATTTGCAGACAGAAAAATTTGATAAGGAATTAAAATATATTCATAAATGGGTTCCTGAGTTTCAAGAATTTACCTATCCCAAACCTATTGTAGTGCACGAAGTAGCAAGAAAGCGGGTACTGGAAGTTTATGCGAAAGCGTTGAAACAAAATTAAATATGAATACCGTTGGCAATTGAAGTCAATGCTTGCACTGCTTTTTTGCCTTCATCTCCCAAATCAATTGAAAAATTATTTACATAAAGTTCAATGTGTTTTTGCATGGTATCATCACTCATTTCTTGAGCATGCTTACGCACATAATCTGAAATTTTTGGGTAATGGATAAAAGCATATTCAATACTCTTGCGAATCAATAGATCTACTTTGTTAATAATAATAGGATCAATTGTTTTCTTGGCAATTATTCCGCCTAAAGGAATTGGAATATGTTGCGAAGCTTCCCAAAAAGCACCCAAGTCCATCAATTTAACCAAACCTTTTTGCTCATAAGTGAAACGGTTTTCGTGGATAATTACACCTGCATCAACTTCGCCTGATAATACAGCATCTTCAATTTGGTTGAATACTTTAAACACCGTATTTTTTGCTTTTGGAAATGCCATTAAAAAAAGTAAATAAGCAGTGGTATGCTTACCCGGAATTGCAATTTTTAAATGGTCTATCGTCTGTATATTATGGACTTTGTTCTTGCTCACCAACAAAGGTCCAACACCCTTACCCAATGCACCGCCACTGTTTAGTAATAGATACTGTTCTTTTACTAAGTGGAGCACCCCGTAACTGATTTTTGAAAAATCCATTCTACCCTGTAATGCCCATTCATTAAGGGTTTCAACATCTTCGAGTTGAACATCGAATGAAATTCCGTCCGTATCAATTTTATGATTTACCAATGCGTCAAAAATAAATGTATAGTTGGTGCATGGTGAGAAAGCGAGTGTATATTTCATTTAAGTGTTAAATCTGAAATGAGTAATCTGGTTAATTCATTTTATATAATGCATCTATATAGGCAAGTATGGTTTGGTTGAGCTGGTGAATGGCTTCTTTTATTTTCCATTTTTTTTTATTTCTCTCGCCAATATAATTAGAGACAGACCTAATTTGAATAAAAGGAATATTCATTGTTTGGCAGGTATAATGCAAAGCGGCTCCTTCCATTCCTTCTAATATGGGTTTATATTTTTCCTGTAAAATGGCGATTCTTTTTTTCTGGGTACTGATTTGATTTACGGTAATAGATCTTACCATTGGCAGTTTTAGGAGGTTGAATTTTATAAGCCAGGGGTTCAATATTTTTCCCTTTTTAAAAGGTGGGTTGTTGCTTTTCTCTAAGGTCAAATCAAAAATATCTTTCCATTTACCATCTTCTACTACGCCCATATCGCCCAATATTTCTTCTTTTACTGCCAAAACTTTACCGAGTGGTATTTGTTGGTTAAAACTACCTGCAATACCCATTTGAATAATTAAATCGGGTTTCTGTTGCAAAATAAGCTGGGTGAGGCATACCGATGTTGCCAATATTCCCACCCCTGTGGTACAAAATTGAATCTTTATACGCTTATCAACCGCAAGATGGCGCTGCTTCAATTGCATTGAACTAGGCATCCATTCTTCTTCGGTAGCAGCAGTAATTAGGATATGCATAAGTGTAAAGTTGGTGAAAAACGGTCAACTTTCAGAGATTTTGTACCTTTACAAAAATTTTTGAATCGAATGGTGTATTTGACGAGGCAAGAGCATTTTAACGCAGCACATAAATTATACAATCCTTCATGGTCAAAAGCGCAAAATGAAGCTGTTTTTGGCGTGTGTGCAAATGAGAACTGGCATGGTCATAATTATGATCTATATGTAACTATAAAGGGTAGTCCTGATCCAGATACTGGCTTTTTATTTGATGTGAAAGAGTTGAGTCGCCTCATTAAACTGTATGTAGTAGATCGCCTGGACCATAAAAATTTGAATATGGATGTGCCTTTTATGGAAGGGAAAATGTGCAGCACCGAAAACCTAGCATTGGCTATTTGGAAGGAACTGGCACCGCAGCTACCCAATACAGTGCAATTACATTGTATTAAGCTGTATGAAACACCAAGAATTTACGTGGAATATTTTGGTGAGGCATAGTTTTTGTTCAACTAATTAAGGTTGTTTGGGTAAATCTGTTGAATGATTCATGATTTTTAAACCAAATAATGGGTTTTACGTTATTGTGATAGGCCACTTGATCAGCACACTTCTGAAACAGTGCCTAAAGTTGATAAGCGAATATTTGATTTTGTACTTTAATTTTTAGTTACTCCGCAAAGTGTGCGCGAAGATTCATTACTGTTTAATATGGGTAATAGAAGCGTAGTTGTATTTAGAAAAGAGCATTTTAATGCGGCACATCGCCTTAATAACCCTTTGTGGTCTGAAGCGGAGAACAAAAAAATATTTGGACTCTGTAATAATGAGCATTATCACGGTCACAACTATGAATTAATTGTACAGGTAACTGGTGAAATAGATCCAGATACTGGTTACGTAATTGATATGAAAATATTGAGCGATCTTATTAAGGATGAAGTACTAAATAAGTTCGATCATAAAAATCTAAACTTAGATGTATTGGAGTTTAAAAATCTAAACCCTACTGCGGAAAATATAGCAATAGTAATTTATGATTTACTCCGTAATAAATTAAAAGCAACACTCCAATTAAAAATAAGATTGTATGAAACAGAACGAAACTTTGTTGAATATCCGGCTTAACGGCGATCAGATTGTTTTTACCGAAAATGAACTTGCCGAAGAGATGGGCGATAATCATATCAGCACTTCAGTAGACACACCCATATTGGATACTGCGTTTGATAAAAGCGATGATGAAAAAATTGCTATTATACAAGAGCATTTTAGGACGATCATGGAAACGATGGGTCTCGACCTATCGGATGACAGCTTAAAAGGTACGCCCAAGCGTGTTGCTAAAATGTATGTCAAAGAAATTTTTAGCGGGTTAAATCCTTCCAATAAACCAGCAATGGCATTGTTCGAAAATAAATACAAGTACAATGAAATGTTGGTAGAAAAAAATATCTCTTTTTACAGTAATTGTGAACACCATTTTGTACCGATTATGGGTAAAGCACATTTAGCATATATCAGCAATGGCAAGGTGATAGGTTTGAGTAAGCTGAATAGATTGGTGGAATATTTTGCAAAACGTCCTCAGGTTCAAGAGCGACTGACCATGCAAATTGCAAAAGAGTTACAGATAGTATTGGGTACCGAAGACGTAGCAATTGTAATTGATGCAAAACATTTATGCGTTGCCAGTCGCGGTGTAGAAGACGATACTTCTTCTACCATTACTGCTTTTTATGGTGGTAAGTTTAAAGAGGAGAAAAGGAAAGAAGAATTTCTCCGCTATCTTGAGTTGAAAACTGAATTTTAATTTTTTGATTTGAGCCATCGTGGGTGATCTCATAAATATATTTACTGTGATAATTGAAGATGATGGGGTTTGATTTAAAAGCCTTTATTTTGCTTTTCTAAAAGCAATAGTATGTTCAAACACGCATTTATTTTTCCCGGTCAAGGAGCACAATTTTCTGGGATGGGAAAAAACTTGTATCAAGCCCATGCAAGTGTAAAAGCGCTTTTTGACCATGCAGATGAACTACTCGGGTTTAGTATCAGTGATGTGATGTTTAACGGTACAGATGAAGCGTTAAAGCAAACAAATATTACACAACCCGCAATTTTTCTACATTCAGTAGCTGCTTTCTTAACCATTGAAGGTGTAAAGCCCGATATGGTTGCGGGACATTCGTTAGGTGAGTTTTCAGCCCTTGTTGCCAATGGGGTATTGCGTTTTGAAGACGCGTTGAACCTAGTAAGTATTCGTGCAAAAGCCATGCAAAAAGCCTGTGAGTTAAATCCTTCAACGATGGCAGCGGTATTGAATTTGCCCGACCAACTAGTAGAAGATATTTGTAACCAAGTGCAGTTAGATACTGGGGAAGTGGTGGTGCCTGCAAATTATAATTGTCCCGGCCAATTGGTTATTAGTGGTTCTGTGAAAGCCATTGAAATTGCTTGCATACGAATGAAGGAAGCTGGCGCAAAACGAGCATTGGTGTTGCCAGTTGGGGGCGCATTTCATTCACCACTAATGGCGTCTGCAAAAGAAGAACTGGCTGCTGCTATTGAGTCTACCTTATTTAGCAAACCCACGTGTGCTGTTTACCAGAATAGTGTTGCCCGTGCTGTTGCAGACCCATTGGAAATAAAAATAAATTTGATTGATCAGTTGACTGGAGCTGTGCGATGGACTCAAAGTATTCAGCAAATGGTTGCAGATGGTGCTACCGAATTTACAGAATATGGCCCTGGCAAAGTATTACAAGGATTGGTAGTTAAGATTGCAGGAACTGGGGTACAAGTAAATGGTGTGAACTAATTTACCGAATGGGTTTTACACTATTTTAATCCCAGCGAATTCAGTACGCCATCATCCCAAACTGGGGTACCAGTTCTAACGGATGTTGTATAGCTGGCTAGTCCGAATGAATCATCATAATCCCAAATTGCCCAAGGTATTTTATATTTCTCCAGTATATTTTTTGCGTCGCTCAAAAAGCGCAACCTACTATCAGGAGGAGCAAATTTTTTGTGAACCCCAAATTCATTACAGATTACCATTACTTTTTTTTGAATGCCCCAATTGTAAACTTGTTGAATAATTCTGTTCAGCGAATCGATTCCAAATTGTTGTCGCCCATAAAATTCAATTTGATTTTTTACTGCTGCTAAGGTTGCATTTGCTGCTAGTGTGGTAACGTTTTGAACATTACCTGGGTAAGGCAAAAAACGAATGCCTGAATAAGGCAAGCCGAGCCAGTCTGCTGATTGATGGGTAAACGTAAATGGATCGTAGAGATGAAAAGTATAGATGATATTTTTTTGTATAGAAGGAGTTAGCTGAATCAGATCAAACCAATTACTAAAATTTTCTGCGGTAGCAATAATAAAATGATTGGGAGTTGCTTCTCTAATAGATTGAATGATTTGTTCTTGAAAAGGTGCCCACCAATTTTTATCAATACCTGCAACCAATTGAGATGCACCGATATGTGGTTCATTCCAAATTTCAAAAAACAGTTTTGAGGTATCATACTGTTTGAATTGGTTGGCCAAATTTTTCCAGAACTGCCGGAATGAGGAACGTGCTAAGGGATCAATTGAAAGTCTCGCTTCAAAGTTGGGGCCGAATGCATGCATTTCTATAACGACTGCTAAACCTGAATTTAGAATCTGCTGGACTGCTTGATTCACCAACGCTAAATTTGCTGGTTGAATATCAGCAATATTGTTAGGGCCACTTAATACAGATGGACCAATTGGTAAACGTATATAGGTAAAACCAGCAGCTTTAATTTGGTTAAAGTGGTTGTTGTTAAAGCGATTGGAGAATTGTGTTTTATCGGAGAAATCATTGAACCAGTTCGATAAATTGATACCTCTTGCTAATTGGGTAGTCACCACAGATTGGGCACTATCCGAATTAATTTGTTCATTTGGGGTGCTTTTATTGCAAGAACCTAATGAAAGTATGATTGCCAATGCGGCCAATATGGAGTAGTTTTTATTCATTGTGTGCAAATAAATTTACGGATTATATGCTGCAGTTCACCCATTCAGCATCAAAATCTGCATGATACTTTTTATAGAACTGAATAGCTGGCTCATTCCATTCTAGTACTTGCCAAACAATACCATTCAATTTTTTTTCTTTCGATTCAATAATAAGTCGCTCAAAAAGTTGCTGTCCAATTTTCTTACCCCTCATTTTTTCAGTCACTAAAATATCTTCTAAATACATTCTTTGCCCCTTCCAAGTACTGTAACGGATATAGTATAAAGCAAATCCATGGACTGTTTTAGTACAATTAGAAAGGTCGGTTTCCTCTGCCACAAATGCCCACCAAACGGGGTTTTCACCAAAGCCACTTGTTTCAAAATGCTCCAATGTAACTGTTACTTCATCTGGTGCTTTTTCATAAACAGCCAATTCTTTAATCAGTTCCAGAATTCGGGGACAGTCACTTGAAATGGCTCTTCTAATCACAATACTCATATGGATAGTTGAAAAGTAGTTTTAAAATTTACAATCAATATTCATCAAACTGCGAGTGCTTGTTCAAAATCAGCAATAATATCTTCTACTTGTTCAATACCCACACTTAGCCTAATTAAGCCATCGGTGATTTCATATTGTAAGCGTTCTTCTTTTGATAAACCGAGGTGGCTCATACTTGCTGGATGTGATAACAAAGTATCGGGTGTGCCAAATGAAATGGCTTTTACACAGAGTTGTAATTGATCAATGAATTTACTGCCAGCTGCTATTCCGCCTTTTAATTCAAAGCTCATAAGCGCACCAGCCTGCCGCATTTGTTTTAGGGCAATTGCATGATCGGGATGTGTAGTTAAACCACAAAAATTTACTTTCTCTACCGCAGGATGTTGTGCCAAATAATTAGCTACCAGTACGGCATTTTGGCAATGTCTTTCCATGCGAAGCTCCAAGGTTTTCAGTCCATTCAAAAGCAAAAAAGCATCAAAAGGATTGCTGTTTCCACCGAGTAAAACATGCCATTTCCAAATAGGGCCATTCATCAATGCAAGATTTTTGCCAATTAAAATACCACCGATTGCGTTGCCGTGACCATTTAAAAATTTGGTGGTAGAGTGCATCACAAAGTCAGCACCCCACTTAAAAGGTTGTTGTAAATAAGGGGTTGCTGCTGTATTATCAACCGATACTTTTTTACCTTTACTATGTGCAATTTTACAGACAGCTTCAATATCAATACATCGGAGCGTGGGATTGGAAGGCGTTTCAATATGAATGAGTTGAATGGCTGGAAAATCATTCAGTGTTTGTTCTAAAACGACTGCATCATTCAGATCTATCAATATGGTTTGAATGCCGTTTGTTGCCAATACTTTGTGCAATAATTCATGGGTGCCACCATATAAAGCGCGGTGGGATAAAACTATATCACCTGTTTTAAGGGTTGCTAAAAATAAAGTGGTAAGGGCGGCCTGTCCGCTGGAATGCAACAGTGCTTTTACTGCTAAAGGATTTCCTGTTTCATCTTTTAAACCAAATGTTTCCAAGGCTGCAATGGTTACTTCTGCGGCAGCAAAACCAGGGTTACCCCATCTGCTATAAATTCTGGTTTTATCGCTTCCTGCAAAACGTTCACTTCCTTCGGCAGCCGTATCAAATGTAAATGTTGAACTGGCATAGATGGGTGTAAGGTGGGCATGATCTGCTTTATGATTTGCCGATGAATGAATGGCTGTAGAGCCAAATCCCAATAGTTTATATTCGCTGTTCATATTTTTTATTTAACTCAATAACCCAATAACCCAATAACTTAATAACTCAATAACCTAATAACCCAATATTAATAAGCCCATTTTACCCAAGTTGCACCCCAAGTAAATCCACCACCGAATGCAGCAAGAATAATATTATCGCCTTTTTTTAAGCGAGATTCCCAATCCCATAAACAGAGTGGTAAAGTGGCTGCAGTGGTATTGCCATACTTCTGAATATTAACCATCACTTTCTCTTTTGAAAGCCCCATTCTATTTGCGGTAGCATCAATAATACGTAGGTTGGCTTGGTGAGGAACCAGCCATGCAATATCATCTCCAGTTAAATTATTTCGTTCCAATAATTCTGCACTTACATCGGCCATTCCTTTTACAGCGAATTTAAAAACGGACTGTCCCTCTTGGTAGGCAAAATGTTCTTTGGCCAATACGCTTTCCACGGTGGCTGGCTTTACAGATCCACCTGCTTTCATATGTAGGAACTGGCGACCGCTGCCATCGCTTTTTAAAATACTGTCTTTAATATAATTTTCTTCCTCCGTAGCTTCTAGTAATACAGCACCAGCACCATCACCAAAAATAATGCAAGTAGCTCGATCGGTATAATCAATGATGGCGCTCATTTTATCTACGCCCACTACAATTACTTTTTTATAGCGACCACTTTCAATATACATGGCGCCGGTAGATAATGCAAATAGGAATCCGCTGCAAGCTGCACTCATATCAAATCCCCATGCATTGGTAGCACCAATTTTATCGGCAATAATATTGGCAGTAGCTGGGAATACCATATCTGGTGTAACGGTTGCGCATATAATGCAATCAATTTCTTTGGGATCTAAGTTTTTTTTGCGTAAAATTTCTTCAATGGCAGGAACAGCCATATCACTGCTTCCGAGGCCAGGTTCTTTCAGTATTCTTCTTTCTTCAATACCGGTGCGACTGATAATCCATTCGTTATTGGTATCAACCATTTTTTCTAAATCAAAATTGGTAAGTCTTGTCTCGGGAACATATCCACCTACGGCGGTAATTGCTGCACTTATTTTTTGCATATTAATGATTAAAATTCTGTAGAGATTCAGTGGGGTTAATAATGGTAATTTTGTTTTTTAATGTATTCTCCTGAAAACGATAAGGAAAGATATTGGAAGCTTTGAATACATTCATTTAATGCCAGATTTCTTCATCAAAATTTTAATAAAGATACGTATAATTGACTGCTTTTTAGTAGTTTTAGTGCCATATTATGATAGCATTTGTAAAGGGACATTTTGCGGTTAAAACACCAGGGCGTCTGGTAGTTGATGTAAACGGAGTTGGTTATGAGTTACAAATAAGTCTCCATACCTATTCAGCCATCAGTAATTTAGATAGTGGTCAGCTTTTTACCTATCTGCATATTACTGAAAATGCACAGACCCTTTTCGGGTTTGCAGAACCATCAGAAAAAGAGCTTTTTTTGAACCTAATTAGTGTTTCCGGTGTAGGCGCTTCTACCGCTCGGATGATGCTTTCTGGTATGCGGCCAGAAGAAATTACCCGAGCAATTGTGCAGGGTAATACCAAGCAATTGGAGGGAATTAAAGGAATTGGTAAAAAATCAGCCGAAAGATTGATTGTAGAATTGAGGGATAAATTGGGCAAACAGTCCCCTTCTACCGTTTTATCAGGATTTAATGTTCCACAAAATGATCTGGATGCCATAAATGCCTTAATTTCATTGGGCATTGGAAAGGTAATGGCCGAATCAGCCATTAAAAAGACCATGCAAAGCGTTCCAGAAAACAGTTCACTCGAAGAAATTATTAAACAAGCACTCAAAAATATCTAGCTATTGTATTGAGCTCTACTTAACCAAGCTGAACTGTTGTTGCGCAAACTCCTTTATTTTTTTTTATACATCACCTTTTTTTTGTTGGCAAACTCTGTTTTTGCCCAGCAGAAGGATTCTCTGCGCTTTCCCATCAGCGATAGAAGAGGAGATCCTATCTCTGCCAAACAAAAAAATACATTTGATATTCTAGATACCTCCCTCATTAAGCAGTCGCTAGAATACGATCCTATTACCAAGCAATATTTTATAAAAGAAAAAATAGGTCGCTTAGATTACCGAAAACCTTCTGCTATCTCATTCAATGATTTTTGGAGTTTACAAAATAAAAAATCAGAACAAGATTATTTTAAAAAAAGATCCGATGCACTGTTTCTATTGAATAAAAAAACAGTGCGTCCGCCAATGCAGACGTACAACAAATTATTCGATCGCCTTTTTGGCCTTGTTGGAAATAACTTGAATGGCAACAAACTTAAAGTAGATATAAGGCCCAGTGGGGAAGTAAATATTCTGGCAGGCTATCAAGGTCAGCATATTAAGAATCCAACCCTACCTGAAAGAGCAAGAAAAAATGGTGGCTTTGATTTTGACATGAATGCCAACCTAAATCTAAATGCCAGTATTGGCGATAAGCTTAAATTTCCGATTAACTATAATACCCTAACCAACCTTGGATTCGACAATCAAATTAAATTCGATTACAAAGGATTGGATGATGAAATTATTAAGAGTATTGAAGCCGGTAATATTTCTTTCAGATCTCGGGGAACACTTATTCCAAGTGCACAAAATTTATTCGGTATTAAAACGCAATTACAATTTGGAAAACTATTTGTTACTGCTGCCTTAGCACAACAACGATCTTCCCGCCAAACACTTTCACTACAAGGTGGTGCATCTACACAACCCTTTCAAAAGCGGTTGGATGATTATGAAGAAAATCGCCACTTTTTATTGGGTAGTTATTTTAGAGATAATTTTAATAAAACCATGCGCAACCTCCCACTTGTTAATTCACAGGTGCAAATACAAAGGATGGAAGTATGGATAACCAACAGAACCGGCGCTACAACAGATGCCAGAGATATAGTAGGGTTGATGGATTTGGCAGAACCAAGGCCTTATAACCCTTCTGTACAATCACTTACCGCCAATCCCTTACCATTTAATGGGGCTAATAATTTATACGCTTCTTTGGCCGCAAATTCCAATGCAAGAAACCCTTCTTTTATAAATAGTTTGTTGTTATCAAAAGGGCTTCGTCCCGTTGATGATTATGAAAAAACATTTGCGCGCAAACTCAGTCCCAACGAATATTCCTTCAATCCACAAGCCGGTTTTATTTCTATCAATACACAATTACAAGCAGATGAAGTATTAGCAGTTGCATTTCAATATACTTATAATGGCCGCGTTTTTCAAGTAGGTGAATTTTCACAAGATATTTCGCTTGACTCTTCTAAAGGTGTTCAAAAAGTATTATTCCTTAAACTATTAAAAGCTACTTCACAACGAACAGAATTGCCTATTTGGGATTGGATGATGAAGAATGTGTACTCACTCGATTTGTTCGGTGGTATTGAGCGTACAGATTTTAAATTAAATGTTTTATACGAAGAGCCCAGTGGTGGGTTAAAACGATTTCTCCCTGAAACTGCTGCGGCTGTTGATGGACAGCCGCTGTTGCGGATACTGAATCTTGATCGACTGAATAATCGCAATGATCCACAACCCGATGGCGTTTTTGATTATATTGAAGGCTTTACCATTTTACCACAGATGGGTCGAGTAGTATTTCCTGTACTAGAACCTTTTGGTCGCGATTTAGATACCCTTGCTTTTTCGGGACTACCCACTGCTACCAAACAACGATATATCTATTACCAACTGTACGATTCTATTAAAGCCATTGCGCAAACATTTGCAAACCTCAACCGCTTTATCATGCAGGGGCAAGTAAAAGGCAGTGGCGGTGGATCAGAAATTTACTTAAACACTTTTAATATTCCGCCGGGCTCTGTTTCTGTTACAGCTGGTGGTCAAGTTTTGCGCGAAGGTGCTGATTATATTGTTGACTATAACTTAGGAACCGTTAAGATTTTAAACCAAGGCATTTTAAGTTCTAGTATTCCAGTAAATGTTTCTTTCGAAAATAATATAGGCTTTGGTATTCAACAAAGGGGGTTTGCTGGTTTGCGACTCGATTATATGGTGAACAAAAAACTATCACTCGGAGCATCTGTAGTTCGTTTGGGAGAGCGACCTTTTTTTACCAAAATGAGTTATGGGGATGATCCCATTCGCAACACCATGTATGGCATCGATTTTAGTTATCGTTCTGAACTACCCGGTCTTACACGCTTACTAGATAAACTGCCTTTTTATACCACCAAAGCAAAGTCTTCAATCAACGCATATGGCGAAGCGGCATTGCTTAAACCCGGTCACCCTCCTCAAATTGGCAAAGACGCGCAAGGGCTTATTTTTATTGATGATTTTGAGGGAACGCGCGCTGCCATCGACCTCCGTTTTCCATTTGTAGCTTGGTCGCTGGCTTCTACACCACAGGGCAATAATCGTTTTCCCGAAGCAGCATTGAGCGACTCCATTGATTACAACCAGAATAGGGCCAAATTTGCTTGGTATAATATTGAGCCCAACTTACAAGATAAAAATAGTCCCAACAATCCATTGCGTAGAAACCTTGCAGAATTAAGCGATCCAAGGGTGCGACAGGTATTTACCAATGAATTATTTCCACAACGTACTACCAATATTACTGATGTACAGGCAGCAACATTTGACCTTGCTTTTTATCCAAGAGAAAAGGGACCTTATAATTTTGAAACAGCTAGTTCGCAAATTAATGCACAAGGAAAGTTAAGCAACCCTGCTGCACGTTGGGGTGGTATTATGCGTGCAATTGACCAGACTGATTTTGAGACCAATAATATTGAATTTGTAGAATTCTGGATGCAGAATCCTTTCATCAATAACAATGCAAGTAGGGGTGGTAAACTTTTTTTAAACTTTGGTAATATCAGCGAAGACATTTTAAAAGATGGAAAAAGATTTTATGAAAATGGATTGAATACACCCACTGTTCCTGCGGCAGTAGATAGTAGTAATACTTGGGGGAAAACACCCATAAATCCTATTCAAATTACGCAAGCATTCAGCAATGATCCCAATGATAGGCCTTTTCAGGATGTTGGGTTTGATGGTATTGACGACAATGCAGAACGTAGAAAGAAAAATTATATACTGCAACGGTTGGCCAATAATTTTGGCACTGGTTCTAGTATTTACCAACAAAGTCAACAAGATCCAGCTAGTGACAACTACAAATGGTATAGAGATCCAAGCTTTGATGCAATAGGTGCTGGTATACTTGGGCGGTATAAAAATTTCAATAACCCACAAGGCAATTCACCCATTGCAACTACGGGCGGTCAGTTCACTTCTGCTGCTACACTATTTCCAGACAATGAAGATTTGAATAGAGACAATACCTTAAATGAAACAGAAGCTTATTATGAATATGAAATACAACTTCAGCCCGGTATGGATGTGGGTCGTACGCCTTATATCACCGATAAAAGAAAGGTGACCGTAAACTCGGCCGACGGCGTTACCAGAACAGAAGATTGGTTTTTATTTCGTGTTCCCATTAAAGGGTATTCACGCAAAGTGGGGAATATTCCCGACTTTAAATCTATTCGTTTTGCAAGAATGTATATGACTGATTTTGAAGACTCAGTAGTATTGCGATTGGCTAGATTAGATTTGGTAAGGAATCAATGGCGGCAATTTATTTATAATGTTGATACCACCGGATCCTACACACCCATTTCAACTGCTGGTGGTACCAGCCTGAATACACTAGCAGTTAACTTAGAAGAAAATAATAGTCGCCAACCTGTGAATTATATTATGCCTCCCAATGTAGAGCGGGTGCAGTTGTTGAGCAATAACGGGGTTAACTTACAGCAGAATGAACAGGCCATCAGTATTCGTGTAAACAATCTTGCCAATGGAGAAGCGCGCGGAATTTTTAAAACATTGAATTTAGATATTCGCCGCTATGCTAATCTCTCCATGTATTTACACGCAGAATCAATAACGGGACAAAGGGTGGTAAAAGACAATGAACTGAATGCAGTAATTAGAATTGGACAGGATTTTTTAAACAACTATTACGAGATAAAAATTCCTTTAAAAATTACGGCTCCAGGGGTTTATCCGAGGGGACAAGAAGAGCGAGTTTGGCCGGTAGATAACAACATCGATTTTGCATTGCGTGAATTGATTGATCTTAAATTAGATCGAAATAATTCGGGGGCTTCACTCACCAATATTTTTAGAAAACGCATAGGTAATAAATCATTTTCCATTATGGGAAACCCCAATCTTGGTGAAGTGCGTGGAATTTTAATAGCAGTAGAGAATGCAAAACGCCCAGATAATATTGCTTTAAGCGCAGAAGTATGGGCGAATGAATTGCGACTAGCAGGATTGGATGAGAAGGGCGGAGCAGCAGCCTTAGGAAGGGTTGATTTGGTACTTGCCGATTTAGGTACACTATCTGTTTCTGCCAATACCTATACCCAAGGTTTTGGTACCATTGAACAAAGGGTAAATGAACGGGCAAGAGATAATTTATTTCAGTTTGATATAGCTGCTAATATTGACGCCGGAAAATTGGTTCCTAAAAAAGCTCGATTGTCAATACCTGTATATGCTAGCATTAATAGAACAACCCTTACACCTGAATTTGATCCTTATGATTTAGACGTTCGGTATAAAGAAAAATTCAATCGTTCACCCGGTAATTTACGCGACTCTATTCGCAGGGCCGCAGTGGACGAGACCACCATTAAAACACTTAATTTCACCAATGTGAAAGTGATGCAGGGTAAGGGTAAAACACATTTACTGAGCTTGAGTAATTTTGATTTTAGTTATACATTTTCTCAAACAGAACACAATAGTCCCGTTATTCTCCAAAATAAAATTACCCGCCAGCGTGGTGCCTTGGGATATACTTATGTGGGGCAAAATAATTTTAAAGAACCGTTTAAAAAATTAATCAAAGGAAACTCCGCTTGGCTGGCATGGATTAGGGACGCAAATATTAATTTAAAGCCATCATTCCTAAGTTTTAGAGCAGATGTGAACCGCCAATTTGGAGAATTTATTCCGCGTATTGTAAATTCATTCAGCAGTAAAGTAGATCGGGTAGATACTACTTACGATAAGTATTTTACGTTCGATCGTACTTATAATTTGCGTTGGGATCTTACCCGTTCTGTGAACCTAGATTTCAATGCTATTAACAATGCAAGGGTAGATGAACCCTTTGGAAGAATTGATAATACTGCTAAGAAAGATACGCTGAAAAATAATTTTTTAAAAGGTGGTAGAAACACTTTGTACCAGCAGAAAGCTTTGATGAACTACAATATCCCACTCAATAAATTTCCTTTTGCTGACTGGATTACGGCTCGTTATAGTTACAGTACTTCTTATAGTTGGATAGGTGCTAGTCGCATTGCAGTAAACCTTGGTAATACCATTGAAAATTCTCAAGAGAATACGTTGAATGCGCAATTTAATTTTGGTAATCTTTATTCAAAATCAAAATGGCTGAGCGCTATTGATAATATTCCAGCACCCAAAATAAAGAACAATGCGACAAATGGGAGTCAACAAAAATTCACCGATGGTGCGCTTCCTTCTCTATTACCCACTAAGCAAGAAGTAATAGAAGGGTTGGTGGGACAAAAAAGAATACTGGCCTTGAAAAAGTGGAGGCAGCAGCGAAGAGATATTAGAATTGGAGAGAAGTTAAGCCGACAATCAGCCATGTATGAACTGAATGGATTCGAAAGAACAGCGGGTAAATTCGTGACCATGTTCCGAAATATTTCGGTGAATTATGGAGAAAATTTCAGGAGCCGTTTACCCGGTTATATGGACAGTACACAGTTTATTGGACAAAACTTTAAAACCATGGCACCTGGGCTTGATTATGTGTTTGGTAAACAACCCGATGCGGAATGGATTAATGGAAAAATTAAGAAGGGATTATTATCAAAAGACAGCACGTTTAACTTTTTATTTCGCCAGAGTTTTGAGCAGAGAATGAATATTACTGCTCAATTAGAACCAATACGAGAGTTGGTAATTGATATTAATCTTGATAAGACATTTACCAAAGACTATTCTTCATTAATAAAAGATACTACAGGAACGGGAAATAATTTTGGTCAACTGAATCCCTTATTCAATGGGGGTTTCAGCGTTTCTTATATTGCTTTTAATACTTTATTTGGCCAGCAAAATCCAAATGAATTGTCCACTACGTTTAAGCAGTTTGAAGCCAATAGATTGGTGGTATCACAAAGGGTAGCAGCACTGAACCCATATTGGCAGTCGCTCCCCAATAACCAGAAGTTTACTGCCGATGGATATGCTACTGGCTATAATCGGTATGCGCAAGATGTGTTGATTCCATCTTTTATTGCAGCATATACTGGTAAGGATGCAAATAGTATTTCATTAATAAAAGATGGCGCAAAAAGCATCAGTGCCAATCCATTCAGAGGAATCATTCCTAGGCCCAATTGGAAGCTCACTTATACTGGACTGAGTAAAATTCCAGCACTGGCAAGCATCTTCTCTAATTTCACTATTAGTCACGGCTATAATGGTCAACTCAGCATGAATAGTTTTAACAGTGCGTTGCTTTACCAAGATCCGTTTCGGTTGAGTGCGCCTGGGTTTATAGATACAACTAGTGGAAATTTCATTCCATTTTTTCTAGTACCGAATATCAGTATGTCAGAAAGATTTGAACCCTTGTTTAAAATTGATTTTACTACAATTAGTCAATTTAATTTTAATTTAGAATTCAGAAAAAGCAGGCAATTGAGTATGAGTTTGATTGACTATCAGTTGAGTGAAAGTAGGAGTACGGAGTGGATACTTGGAGTGAATTGGCGAAAGAGTGGGTTTAAATTACCCTTTAAAATACCCGGTATGAAGGGCAAGACATTGCAGAACGATTTGAATTTTAAGTTGGATATTTCGGTGCGTGATGTAAGCATCAGTAATAGTCGCCTAGACCAAGCCAATGCTTATGGAACGGGAGGGCAAAAGGAAATCACCATACAGCCAGCAATTGATTATGTATTGAATAATAGAATTAATATTAAATTCTTTTTCGATCAACGCCGTGTAACGCCTTATATATCTACCTCTGCGCCCATCACCAATACGCGAGCAGGAGTAAATGTGAGAATATCATTGGCGCAATAAAAAATCCCCTTTGCAATACAAAGGGGATTTAACAATTAGTTTTTTCGGAAAGCCCACTTACCCATTTCTTTCCAACTCACTTTTTTTCCGTACATCAAAATTCCTGTGCGGTAAATTTTTCCACTTAGCCAAGTGGTGAGTAAGAAACCACCAATGAGGGAGAGCATGCTCAATCCAAGTTGCCAATAGGGAACGGTACCAGGAATACCATAAGCAATTCTGGCCATCATTACCATGGGAGAACTGAAAGGGATGATGCTGGCCCAAGTAGCGATAGAAGTACTAGGATCTTGCACTGCATTACTCATAATGATGAAAGAAAAAATTATGGGCATGGTAATGGGAAGCATTAAAGATTGTGCGTCTTGCGGATCTTCGTTTACTACACTGCCAACTGCAGCAAATAGAGAAGCATAAAAAAGATAACCCCCTAAAAAATAAAAAATAAAACAAGCTATGATAACAGGCCAGTTGGCGGTACTCATGGTATGTTGAAGTTTATAAATTTTCTGGGCAGCATCACCAGCTTGCACCATGCCACCCGTAGGGATTTGTCCATTTGACTGCTGCAAACTACTTACTTGTTGCATTACGTCGTGTGGTATAAAAAATTGTGCGGCTGTGGTGAGTACGCCAATTAAAATAATCCACATAAAAAATTGGGTTAGTCCCACTGCGCCAATTCCAATAATTTTACCCATCATAAGTTGAAAAGGTTTTACAGAGCTTACCATTACTTCGGCAATGCGATTTGTTTTTTCTTCCATCACACCACGCATTACCATAGCACCGTAAATAAACATGGTAATATAAATAAGCATACCACTGCCAAAACCAATGCCATAGGAAAGTGCAGCATTGCTTTCTTGAACACTATCGCCTTTTTCTTCCATAGATTTTAATTCGGCGAACTGAGATTTGCTGCGAATAGAATCGAGCTGAGAACGCTGTATGCCTGCGTCTTGAAGCATTTTATCTTCAATAGCTTCATTAATTTTATCGCTGATATTACTTTCGGTATTCAGGCCCAAACGTTTTTTAGAACGGATGATATAGTTTACTTTGGCTGTGCCTTCAAACTTAGGGATGAGAATAATATCTGTAAAGCCTTTTGTAATATAGTTGGTGGTATCTATATTTTCTGGGAATGAAAAAATAATTTCTTTGGTATTTTGTAAGTTAGATTTAAAGAAACCATTTTGGTCGATCACCGCAATTTTGTGTTCATCTTTTCCGCTGATAGATAAAAAGGTAGCACCCGCAATAAAGCCCACCATAATAATAGGAGTAAGTAAAGTAGTGAGTAAGAAACGTTTATTTTTTACCCTGCTGAGGTATTCTCTTTGTATGATGATAAAAATTTTGTTCATAATATTTTATTGATGGTAAGTATAAAAAGTTTAGATTGTTAATTTACTGAACGCTCAAAAGCCCTTGCTGTTGCGTGTGTGCCTTCTACTAGTTGGATGAATATTTGGTTGAGTGTAGGAAGAATTTCCCGGAACGACTCAATGCTGTGATTTTGTTGTAAAAAATATTTTAGAACATCATTGCTCATGAAATTTTCGTTAATCTGAACAATCAATTCATTGCCTTTTTGTTCTACAATAGTAAATGCATTCGAATTAATTTCAGCAGGTAAGCTAGATAGTTGAATGCTGAATTTATTTTCTTTGAATTGTTGTTTAATATCAGCAACCGTACCATCTAAAACTTTTTTACCCAAATTCACCAGCACAATATGGTTACAAATTTCTTCAACCTGCTCCATTCGGTGGGTACTAAAAATAACGGTACTACCTCTTTGGGCAAGGCCATAAATTTCTTCTTTTATTAAATTGGCATTTAGTGGGTCGAGGCCACTGAAAGGTTCATCAAGAATAATCAATTTAGGTTCGTGTAAAACGGTGGTAACAAACTGTAGCTTTTGGCTCATGCCTTTGCTCAGATCCTCCACTTTTTTATTCCACCAACTTTCCATCTCCATGCGATTGAACCAGAATTTTATTTTTTGCATGGCATCGGATCGGCTAAGGCCTTTTAGTTGTGCCAGATAAAGCGCTTGTTCACCGATTTTCATTTTTTTATAGAGGCCTCTTTCTTCGGGCATATACCCGATTTTAATGATATCGTTAAGCGGATCAAAAGGTTTTCCATCAAACTGAATATTTCCGCTATCAGGATAAAAAATACCAGTGATCATGCGGAGCAGTGTGGTTTTACCAGCACCATTGGGACCTAATAGTCCAAATATACTCCCTTGTTCAATGGAGAAGCTGATATCGTCGACAGCTTTTTGTGAAGCGTAATGTTTTTTTAGATTGGATAAACGGAGGATTTCGTTCATGAGTTATGGTAGTTTAAGTAAATGTCTGTTAATTAGTTGCTTTATTCATCATATTATTACAATCTGCAATTAGAATATCAATATTTTTGCAATATTACGAAGCTGGTTGAGTTATTTATATGGAATAAAATTTAAGTAGCTTCTTAAAGTAAATTAAATAAAATGCGGGTAACAAAGCGATTGATTTTTACAAGTCTACTATTAATAATGGTAGTGGCATTCAGTAGTTGGGGTTTTTTAGTTCATAAAACAGTGCACCAGTTGGCAATTTACCAGTTGCCGGCCGAAATGTCTAGTTTTTTCTACAGTAATATGGACAAGCTGGTTTACGATGCGGTGCGTCCAGATATCAGAAGAAATACCGACAGTGCCGAAGCCCCTAAGCATTTTATAGATTTAGAGCCATACGGAGAAAAAGCAGCTTATAGAATGCCAATGAAATGGGAGGATGCAGTGACTAAATATAGTTTTGATACATTGTTTGTATATGGATATGTTCCTTATCATATTATTTGGATGAAGGAGCAACTTACCAAAGCTATGCGCGAAAAAAACAGAGATAGCATTTTATTTTATGCAGCAGATATTGGTCATTATATTGGTGATGCCAATGTGCCATTACATACATCCATTAATTACGATGGGCAGCTAACCAATCAAAAAGGGTTGCATAGTCTTTGGGAATCAATGATTCCGGAATTGCAAATTGAAAATTATAATTTATACAGTAAGCACAAAGTTCGTTATTTACGCAAACCTTCACAAGCTATATGGAGAGCCATTCGTAGGGCGCATGAGCTACTACCCGATGTGTTGGCAAAAGAAATAGAAGTATCACAACAGTTTACGGAAGCAGAGAAGTTTAGGGTGCAGGAAAGAAGAGGAAAGCCTTATAAAAGTTATACACCAGCATTTGCAAAAGCATACGCAGCAAGTTTAAAAAACACCATTAATGAGCAACTGATACATTCAGCAGATTTAATAGCCGATTTTTGGTACACCTGTTGGATAGATGCGGGAAAGCCAGAACTGGGTGAAATAGCGGGTTGGAATGATAAAAAGCAAAGCATGTATCAGCAAGAGTTGGAATATTATCAGCGCAATACATTGATTAAGGAAGGAAGGTTGCAGGCAAGAAAAAATATGGGTGGAGCTACGGAATAGTTTATTCAAAGCTGGCTTTAATTTGTGCGGCCAGTTTTTGCCCGTCCATTGCGGCGCTTACAATACCACCAGCATAACCAGCACCTTCACCACAGGGATATAAATTTTTTATTTGTGGGTGTGAGAATGTGGTGGGGTTTCTTGGAATTCTTATGGGAGAAGAAGTCCTGCTTTCGGTTGCCACCACAACGGCTTCATTGGTGAAATAGCCGGGCATTTTTTTACCAAAACTTTTGAGACCACCTTGAAGGCTTTCTACAATAAATTTTGGAAGAACTGATTGAAGGTCGGCAGCAGCAATACCTGGGGTATAACTACATTTGGGTAAGCTGGTAGATAATTTATTATTACAGAAGTCGTCCATTCTTTGAGCGGGAGCAACCAATTGTCCCCCGCCTGCGAGGAATGATTTTTGTTCAATGGACGCTTGGAATTGGAGAAGGACGGTAGCGGGTGAATGGTAGACGGTAGAGGGTAGCGGGTTTTGTTTGAAATAAGCGATGGCATCGGCTTCTGTAACCTGAACCACCATACCACTGTTGGCAAAGGGGTTGTTTCTTTTACTAGGGCTCCAGCCGTTTACAACCAGCTCACCAGGATTGGTAGCTGCGGATGCAATAATACCACCGGGACACATACAGAAACTAAAAACGCCTCTATCATTTACTTGTTCAACCAAATTATAAGATGCAGGAGGTAAATATTGATCGCGAATGGCGCAATGGTATTGAGCTGCGTCAATAATATATTGTGGATGTTCAATCCGAATGCCCAGTGCGAAAGGTTTTGCTTCAATCAGAATATTTTTGTGGGCCAATAAATGAAAGATATCTCTAGCTGAGTGGCCGGTAGCGAGCAGGTAAGCGTCTGCTGTAAATTCATCGCCATCGGCGGTAAGTATTTTTTTTATTTCGCCGTTGCAGACTTCAAAATCCACCAATTTTTTTTCAAACAAAACAAGACCTCCACAGGCAATGATTTGTTCCCGCATGGCGGTAATAATTTGTGGGAGTTTATTGGTGCCAATATGAGGGTGAGATTGGTAAAGCACAGATTCGTCGGCACCAAATTGGTAAAATAGTTGCAGTACTTTATCAATATTACCTCTTTTGCTGCTGCGGGTATAGAGTTTACCATCGCTGTAAGTGCCAGCACCACCTTCACCAAAGCAGTAATTACTTTCGGGGTTTACCAAGCCTTCTTTATTTAATTTGGCAAGGTCTCTTCTTCTAGATTTAACGTCTTTACCTCTTTCCAGAATTATGGGTTGAATACCGAGTTCAATTAATTCAAGCGCGGCGAAAAGACCAGCGGGGCCAGCGCCGATGATCACCACTTTTTTAGCATTGTTTGGAAGCATACTAAAATTCACCAAAGTTCTTTCTCTGGTACTAACAGGTTCGTTGATAAAAGCTTTAAGGGAAAGGTTTACCCAAACTTGTTTGCCTCTAGCATCAATGGATTTTTTGGAAATAAAAAAACCATTCACATCAGCAACTTTAATACCGGCGGAGCTGGCAATAAAGGCTTTCACTGAATCAATAGAAGCAGCTTCGTCTGGTTTTAATTTAAAAGAAAAATCTTTTTGCATACTGTTTGGGTTCATTCGTCGGAACGTCATTCGTCAGAACGTCCGCCGTCTATTTAGAACGGCAAATCATCTACAATATCTTCAGGAGGTGGAATGTCGTTGTAGTTAGCGGTAGGAGGCATATCGGAATCACTAGAAAGTTTTAGGGTTTCCATTCTCCAAGCATCGAGGTTGGTAATATAATTTTCTCTACCATCTTTCATCCATTTAGAGCCTTTAATATTGAACATTACTTTTACTTCATCGCCCATATTAAATCGGTCGGGCATGGCGGTCTTATCCTGCACGCATTGAAATTTAACGTAGTTGGTAATAGATCTACCGTTAATATCTTCTGTTTTTTCAATAACAAATTCTCTGGTTTTAAACGACTCAGTGCGTTGAACAATATCGTAGCGAGCAACTAGTTTGCCATTTATTTCATAACTCATGGGTAGTATTTTAGTGGGCAAAAGTAGGGTTTAAAAGACCCCAGTAAAAATTTACCCAACAATAAATATTTATTGTACCTTTCTAAAGCAACAAATTTATCATCATGTTGGGCAGGGTGCTTATAATAATTATTATTTCTATAGGCATCTGCTGTAGTGTTCCTAGTTTGCCAATTTCGGTAGCACACCAGCGATATCGGATAGAAAAAAAACCGATTCAGATACGGCCATGATTCAATTGGTTCGGCCGTATTCAGATGCGGTAAAAAAAAGCATGAGTGAGGTAATTGGATTTGCCAATAATGCCATGTATAGGAAGCAGCCCGAGAGTGCTTTAGGAAATATGCTGGCAGATTGTATGCAGCAAATGGCAGCAGAAAAATATGGTAAGAAAGTAGACATCGGATTGATCAATTTTGAAGGCATTAGAGCACCCATTCAAAAAGGCAATATCATGGTGGGATCAGTATTTGAGATCATGCCCTTTGATAATATACTTATATTACAAGAGCTGAGCGGGGTGGTTTTAGAAAAACTAATTCAACACACGGCTTCTATGGGAGGGTGGTCGGTTTCAGCGGGATCTGGATATAAAATAAAAGATAGAAAAGCGGTGGACATAGTAATAGATGGAAAGCCAATAGATTTAAAGTTGATCTATACGGTTGCCAACACCGATTATATTGCCAATGGAGGCGACAATACGATGGTGTTGAAAGGGTTGCCACAACAAAATAATGGGTATATGTTAAGGGATATTTTTATAGCATATATAAAAGGAGTAACGGCGTCTGGAAGATCTGTGTCAGGAAAAATTGAAAAAAGGGTAATTCTTTGGAATGAATAGAAGAAAATTTATACGAGAAACGGCATTAACAGGAGGAGCTATATTGGCATCAACTGCTATAGATGCATCTATACCTATTCAATATGCGCTCACCATTTTGCATACCAATGATGTGCACAGTAGAATAGATCCATTTCCGATGGATGGTGGACGAAACCAAGGATTGGGAGGGGTGGTAGCCAGATCGGTCATTCTACAAGATATCAGGGCCAATACGGAGCAGGTATTATTATTAGACGCGGGAGATATTTTTCAGGGCACACCCTATTTCAACTTGTTTAAAGGAGCTGTAGAAATAAAAGCCATGAGTAAAATGGGTTATGATGCGATGACTATTGGCAACCACGATTTTGATGCGGGGATAGAGAATTTTGCCAATCAATTGCAGCATGCAAATTTTCCGGTCGTTATTTGTAATTATGATTTTACAGGAACGGCCATGGAGACAAAATACCAGCCATATATTATTCTTGAAAAAGGAAAATTGCGAGTAGGAATATTGGGAGTGGGAATAGCGTTGGAGGGATTGGTAGCGCCAGAAATGTATGGGCGAACGCAGTATCAAAATCCAATTACGGCTGCCAATGCGACTGCATCAATACTTAAAGAAAAAAAATGTGATATGATTATTTGCTTGTCGCATTTGGGCGATAAATATGAAAATGAGGAAGCGGAAAAAGTGAGTGATGAAATTTTAGCAAAAGAAAGTTACAACATTGACCTAATTATTGGAGGGCATACCCACCGATTTTTTGAGCAGCCCAGAAAGTATAGAAATAAAATTGGTGGCGATGTTTTGGTGAATCAAATGGGCTGGGGAGGCATTCAAATGGGGCGAATGGACTATATTTTTTCAGGTAAAAACGGGGAAAAACGCTCAAAAGCCCATACTGTGGTTGTGACGAGAAAAACAAGCGAATAAAAAAATTTTTTTTTCAACATAAAGTCTACATATTCGCAGCCCCATTTTATTTTTTCGAAACATATCCACATATGGGGAAAATAGAATAACTTGAACACCAGACACAATAAAAACGTATAATATATAAATGTTCACATAATTGAGTATGGCTAAGAACGCAGAAACTATTTGGGTAGATTGTTTAAAAATCATCAAGGACATTGTAGAATGGCAACATTTTAAAACTTGGTTTGAACCTATTACACCAGTTGAATTAAAGGGCAATATCTTGATGATACAGGTGCCTAGTCAATTCTTCTACGAGTATTTAGAAGAGCACTATGTAACGCTATTGGCAAAAACGCTAAAGCGGGAGCTCGGTAAAGATGCTAGGCTTGAGTATCGTATTATGGTAGACAGTGGTAATTCGAATGGAAGAAACGGATCGATGGATTTGCCGGCACGTGGTTCCAAGTCAATCAATAACAATGAAATGAATTTTCCGTTGGTGATAGACAATCCGGTTAAGAATCCCTTTGTGATTCCTGGGTTGAAAAAAATGCAGATAGATCCTCAGCTCAATCATATGTACACATTTGATTCATTTATTGAGGGCGATTGCAATAGGGTAGCGAGAAGAGCAGGAAAAACCGTTGCTGAGAAGCCAGGAGCCAATTCTTTCAATCCATTGGTAATATATGGTGGTGTAGGATTGGGCAAAACGCATTTAGCGCAGGGGATAGGCAATGAGGTAAAGCGATTGCATCCATCAAAAGTGGTATTATATGTGAGTAGTGAGAAGTTTATCAACCAATTTCAGGATCATAGTCGCAACAATGCCATCAATGATTTTATACATTTTTATCAGTTGATAGATGTATTAATTATAGATGATGTGCAATTTTTTAGTCGTGCCGAAAAAAGTCAAGACGCATTCTTTGCCATTTTCAATCATTTGCACCAGAGTGGAAAGCAGTTGGTATTAACATCGGACAAGCCACCGAAGGATTTAGATGGTATGCAAGAGCGATTGTTGAGTAGGTTTCGTTGGGGTTTGAGTGCTGATATACAAGTACCTGATTATGAAACAAGGATAGAGATATTAGAGAAGAAGATGAAAAATGATGGGTTGGATATGCCCAAAGAAGTGGTGAAATATGTTGCATATAATATCAATACGAATGTACGTGAGTTGGAGGGGGCATTAATTTCATTGTTGGCGCAATCATCTTTGAATAAGAAGGAGATAGATGTGGAGTTGGCGAAGAAGGTGTTGCGAAATTTTGTTAAGACAAGTAGTAAAGAGATTACAATTGATGCGATACAGAAAATGGTATGTGAATATTTTGATGTGCCGTATGATCGATTATTGCACAAGACACGTAAGCGGGAGATTGTGCAGGCAAGGCAGATAACGATGTATTTGGCAAAGGCGTTTACCAAGAATTCGTTGAAAACGATTGGGGAGCATTTTGGAGGTAGGGATCATACTACGGTAATACATTCTTGTCAAACTGTGAAGGATTTGATGGATACGGATTCTATATTTAGGGAGAATGTGATGGAGTTAACGCAGAAAGTGCAGTTGGCTGCGATGTAATGGTTTAAAATGATGGCAATATATTGATGCATCCCGATCTGAAAAGGTCGGGATGTTTTATTTTGGTCTTTTTGCAATCAATTTTTGGCAGTTCCCCCTTGGAAACTTATTTTTGCAACCCTCTCTGAAAAGAGAAAGGACGGTGAGGTGGATGAGCGGCTGAAATCAGTAGTTTGCTAAACTGCCGTACGGGTTAAACTGTACCGCGGGTTCGAATCCCGCCCTCACCGCAAGCGGCCAAGTATTTTAGGTTTCGGGAAGTAGCGCAGGCCGGTAGCGCACCTGGTTTGGGACCAGGGGGTCGCAGGTTCGAATCCTGTCTTCCCGACATAACAGGATAAGGCACCAGAAATGGTGCCTTTGTTATTTGTATCATCCTTTAAAATCCTTTGCAGGCTTGCAATTTGCCCCAATCTCCAAACACTCCAATACTGCATGGCAATAATTCTTCGTTGTCAATAATTTTTACCACAGCATTTACATAATGTTGGTAATCTATGAAATCTGAATTAGTTTCCGAATCATTCCACATATTAGTATTCTTTATTTCTTTAAAATTTATTTTTTTATATCATCAACATATTTGTGATTCCTTTTGTCATTATAGCCTATCCAGTATCTCTTTTCTCACAAATTCATAAGCCTTTTCATTAGCATACTCAATACCTGGCCGCAGTATCATTTGAATATCAGCTGTAAATTCTTTATCCTTCATTTTTTCTTCCATGTTAAGGATAAATTCTTTTTGTGTAGGCGGTTTATCAACTACAAACTTCATGTATGCTGCATAACAGGTCAATAGCTTTTCTGTATCCATTGCATGGTTAGCATAAGCCCAGTATATGTCAAACAAGTCCCTGCTTTTTCTGCGTTGGTATAGTGCCCTTAGTTTGCTGCCAAACAATTCTTCCAGTTCAAAAGTGGGTAGTTTACATTCTCCGTTAAACCATGAGTTCTCTACTTTAAAATCCATCTGCTTTATACCGAGTACGCTAAAATGCTCCCTGGTATTTATTTCCACCTTTAATCGCATATTAATTACTGGTGCTATTTCTGATGCAAAGCGGTATGTAATAGTATTGTTGTGTTTACTCTGTTCTATTTTAGGTTTGCTTTCCAAAAAAGCCAATCGTTTCCGCAGCCTATCTAATATCGGCCCAATGGTTTCTCCTTTTATTTGCACCAGGTCTATATCTTCTGAATACCTGGCCTGTGGTTTAAGGTACAGCTTATGAAAGGCTGTCCCTCCTCGAAAAGCAAGATGAGTACTCAACATCTCATCAGAAAATATTTCTACCAACGCTCTTTCTATGATTAGGTCTTGCTCCACTTGTGCATTATCCGGCCATGGTGCTTTTTCTTTCCATTCTTCAATATATCTCCTTTCTATCATAAATCACTTTCAATGTTTACATTTTTTATCACTTTCCATTTTTCATCTATAGTTGCATTTTTACTTTTTTGATTAGATAGTGCAACTGGAAATATGGTTTTATCATTTAGCACCTTACTTAAAGCATTGGCTAATTTTTCATCGCCAATTTCTTTATCTAATAAATATCCAAGCCTTTGTATTGCCGCTACCTGCTGATAGCGTTTTGCAGTTTTTGTTAATTCTGCAGCTTTTATTTCCGCTGCCAATTCTTTAAGAATTGTAACAGTATAATTAATGCCAATGCTATTGGTATAATACAATAAATCCAATGCTGTAAGTTCTGGTGTGCTTATCCGGATACTTCCTGTATCAGTTTTTTTGTTTGCAATATCTTCATCTTCCCAATCTTTTTTTACGTAAAAATTAATCTTCAGTTTACGGGTATTAATTTTTCTCAATGCTGGCTTTTCTGTTATCACAAAAAATTCCATTGGCTGCTGGTGAGCAGCTCCATACAATGCTGCTGCTGATAGGAGCCCAACATAATATCGCTTGTTGAGCGATTTCATTAAATCATCAATAAAAAGGGGAGCAGGTATTATTCCCTGGTGTGAGTACTCCGGAGTAATGATTGCATAAAAACCTTTGCGAATTTGCGCTATTTGTTTCTTGGTTTTAAGCCGGTACAAGTTTTGGTTAATGGCTTTATCAGATATTTCAAACTGCTTCTTAATTTCGGCAAGTGAAAATGAATATCTCCCAACAGATCGTATTTTATTAATAAAATCTTCCAGATAGTTATATTGTATGACAGCTTTGGGCATAAATACCAGTTTGCGATTAACTACGGACTGTGTAGTACATAGCGAATATAAACTTTTTTTCGTAATGTCTGTCAGAACAGACAAATACTATGAAGTCTTTTTTAGATTACCGATATTAAAACCTTGGAGACAATCGGTTATACTTAATTGCATTTAGCATTTTATTGCTGAAAAATTTGACTATTGACTATTAAGCCTTAATTTTAAATAATAAATGCCATCAGCATCAATCCCTAATATAATGCTGTAACTAACATCTCAGTAAGTAGCCAATGAATTTTGAAAAAGCCCTAACCATATATCGCAACGATAAAACCCTGCAAATACTACGGGCTGATCATTTTCCATTGCTGGTAAGTTTTTTTCATTTGGCATTTAAGCAACTGGAAAAACAAACCTATACACAATCAGCACTTATCAGCCTGTTAGGCGATTTTCTTTTCTCATTAGAACGACAGGGCATAAAAGATTATTCTCAACAGCCAATAGACTATCTGCAAAAATGGGCGCAGCAGGGCTACATGCGGCGTTATTATGAAACCACTGACGAGCCTGTGTATGAACTTTCACCAGCCTCAGTTAATGCACTAAGATGGCTTGAAGATTTAAACAAACAGCAATTTGTAGGTACACATAGCAGGTTGCTACAATTCTTTTCCTTATTACAGCAAATAGTAAATAAAACAGCGGGACCTTATGAACGGGTTCAACAGTTGTTAGAGGAACGGAAAAAGATTGATGAAGAAATAGAAAAGATAAAGCAAGGGAATTATGCAAAACCATCAGACACTCAAATAAAGGAAGAATATTTTTTGGCGGAAGAAACGGCTCGTCGCCTGCTTGCCGATTTCAGACAGGTGGAAGAAAACTTCAGGGAGCTGGATACCCGGACACGTCAGACCATTATTAAAAGCAATGTTGCAAAGGGTATTTTGCTGGATAATATTTTTGAACAACAGGATTTTTTATGGGATACTGACCAGGGGAAAAGTTTTAAGGCCTTTTGGGAATTTTTGATGAGTGAAAGTATGCAGCAAGAATTGGAGCAATTGATTGAAAAACTGAATAATATTCCTGCGATAATAGAAGTGAAGCAGGAACAAATTGTTGACAGGATAAAATCAAATCTTGTGGATGCCGGCGATAAAGTAAATCGTAGCAATGATGGATTGATAGAACAACTAAGAAAATATGTAGAGCAAAAAAATCTTTCAGAAAGCAGGCATATACTGCGGAGTATAGAAGCCATTGAATATTTACTGATGCAACATAAAGATGATATTGACCCACAGGAATTTTTGATGGAAGTGGATAGCGTTTTCAAACCAGTATTGCTAATGGAAAAACCACTATTTACCCCACCAGTCAAAATAGTGTTTCAACAAGCCCCTGTAGAAGATGGAACAGCAGATGCCAATACCAATATTTTGTTTGAGCAGTTTTATATAGATATTGATATGCTTCGCAATAATGTGAAAGCAATATTACGGACAAAACCACAAGTGTCTTTATCGGAGTTACTGCACCACTATGAATCGGCAAAAGGAACGGCAGAGATATTAGGTTATATGCAAATTGCAGCGGAAGATAACAGGCATTATATTAATAATGACCGGACAGAAAACTTAAAAATATTCAATTCTGATAGTGGAAAAAGATTTGAATTGGAAGCACCACTTGTTATTTTTAAACGCTAAAATATGATACGGGAATATTCTTTAAGTCTTATTACCATGCTAAAGGGCATTCTTTATATTCACCAAAAGGATGCCTGGGAAAACTTGCTGCGTTATGAGTCAGAGGTGAAGAAATATTTTTCAGCACTTGGTCTTGAAGTGTATGTTGATAAAAGTGAAGGTTACGCCTATCTGCGTCAAATTGAATTGGAGGAAGAAATGGAAGTTCCCAGGATTGCAGAAAAAAGACAACTCAATTTTTTTACTTCTCTTTTATGTATCGTATTACGTAAGTATTTATTGGAGAGAGATGCGGAAGCAGGAACAGCAAGAGCGACCATAACCCAGCAGGAAATAGTAAACCTGATGAAATTATTTTTACCCACTGCTACTGATGAAGCAAAGCAGCAGGATAAGATTATTACTACTATGAATAAAGTAATTGAAATAGGTTTTTTAAAAAAGCTGGATGACAGCAGCAACGATTATGAGATACATCGTATTATAAAGGGGTTTGTAAATGCTGAAGTGATTGATGATACATTGAAAAGATTGCGAACCTATGCTGCCGAAAAGGAAATAACCGATTAGTAAACCTTTATTATGGAAATGTTTGGAAATGGTAATGGTACTGTCAATGCTGGCTTTAGGCTCCAGTATTTGGAAGTACTCAATTGGGGTACATTCAATAAAGTTCGCTGGCAAATTCAACCCAACGGTTACAATGCTTTATTAACAGGTGATATTGGTTCGGGAAAATCTACCTTGGTGGATGCACTCACCTGCTTATTGGTGCCACATAACAAAATAGTTTTTAATAAAGCAGCTGGCGCAGAAGGGAAAGAACGAAATCTGTTAACTTATGTAAGGGGTGAATTCAAAAAGGAAAAAGAGGAGATAACCAAAACAGCAAAGAAAATTTATTTAAGACCGGAGGATGATACTTATACAGTCATCATTGGGAATTTTCATAATGAAGGTTACGGGGAAGATATATGCCTGGCGCAAATTTTTTGGATTGGCAAAGAAGGCAAGGTTGACAAATTGCTTATTATTAGTACCGTGCCATTGAGTATCAGCAAGCATTTTAGCACTTTTGCAGATATTGCTGAATTGCGAAAAAGGTTGCGTAATACAGACGGAGTGCAATTATTCAATGATAATTTTACTCAATACAGCGAGCACTTCAGACGGTTGTTTGGCATGAACAGCGATAAAGCAATTGACCTTTTCTATCAAACCGTTTCTATGAAATCGGTAAGTAGTTTAACCGATTTTGTAAAGGAACAAATGCTTGAAAGAACGGATGTAAAGGAACAAATTGGAGCTTTGTTAAAGCGATTTGACGACCTGAAGAAATCACACGATGCAGTTGTAAATACAAGAGAACAGCACCAGATATTAAAGCCATTAACTGAAAACTCGGTAGAGTATGGTATAGTTAGCAGGGAGATTGAAAAAATTGATATGATGCTGGAAGTTGTTCCGTCATGGTTTGCAACGCAGAAAAACGAATTATTATCAAAGGCAATAGAAACAACAAGTGATGATTTGGATTTAGCGGAACAAGTTCTTTCGAGGCTAATGAATGACAAAAAAGAATTAGATAATAAACACCTTGGCATTTTACAGGATATAGATAATAATGGAGGTAAAAGACTTGAGCAAATTGACAATGAAATCAGGCAGCATGAGAAAGACAAGGGTAAAAAACAAGATGAATTTAATGACTATGAAAAGTTAGTTAAGCAATGTAAACTTGACACGGTATCTAATGAAAATGATTTTTTAAATAACATAAAAAAGGCAAAAGATATAAATGAAAACTGTATTTTAAAAGAAGCTGACTTAAAACAACAAAGAGATGATGTGATAAGTGAGCTTCGAAAATACGAGGGTGAGATACAAGAAGAGAAAAAAGAACTTGAATCGTTAAAAGAACGACAGACTCAAATACCGGGATGGCTCGTTGCTTTCAGGTTGCAGTTGTGTTCAGATTTACAAATTGCAGAAGTTGATTTGCCATTTGTTGGAGAGTTGTTGCAAGTGAATGAAAATGAGCAGGCATGGGAAGGAGCAGTAGAGAAATTATTGAGGGATGCAGGCATAAGCCTGCTTGTTTATAAAGATTATTATCGCAGCGTAAGTAAATATGTAAATGACAATGTACTACGTGGCCAGGATGGGAAGGGTATTAAGCTCACTTACCTGGAGGCTGATACGGATAACATAATTAATGTAAGAAAAGAGTTTGCTGACGATAGTGTTGCCTATAAAGTAGATATTAAACCGGATACTTTTTTTTATGATTGGATTGAAAATTATCTGCAACGCAGTTTTGGTGATTTTCGTTGTGTAGATGTTAATCAATTGCAGCATACTTCTTTTGGTATTACAAAGGAGGGCTTAATAAAGAGCGGTAAAATAAGGCACACTAAGGATGATAGAAGGAGAGTGGATGACCGACGCAATTATGTGTTGGGGTGGAGTAACGCAGAAAAGATTGCAGTTCTTGAAAAATTGATTGAGGAACTGGAAGAAAAAATTTATGTACTCCGTTCTAAAAAGATTCAGATTGAAAAAGCGCAAACAGAGAATGAAAATTTAAAAGTAATAATTAGCAACTTGCTTTTTTTGAAAGATTACGAACGTATAAACTGGCAATATCATGTAGAAAAAATTCATGACCTCGAAAAAGAGAAACATGAGTTGCTCAACAACAACGATGTATTAGCACTGCTTCATAAGAAGAAGGATGAGCTTGTTCTGCAAATAGAAGAGTTGAGGCAAAAAGAAAAAACGAAAAATGAGGAAATTGGAAAGTTGAAAGGCGATATTAAGTTATTTGAAAAACAATTGCTGGATGTTGAGGAAATTATAAATCTATCAGTTCAGGAAAAGAAGGAAGAGTATTTTCCGATTATCAAAGAAAAATTAGCTGATAAAAATTTGAGCCTTTCTTCTATTGATAAGATACAGGAGCAGTTTAAAAAACTTTTTGAAGGCAATAGTGGGGAATTAGGAAGATTAAGAAATAAGCTTGGAACATTGAGGTCTGCTATCGAAAGAGGAATGAGAGCAATCAAGGACCATTCAAAGGCAGAATATAGTGAACTGGCAGAAAATATAGAAGCACGGGGCGAGTATATAAAAAAGTATGAGAAACTGAATTCGGAGGATTTAAAAAGACATGAAGAGCGGTTTAAAGAAGAATTGAATAAAAACACCATCAATAGTATTTCGGTTTTTGATAACCAGTTGCAGAAACACGAAAATGATATAAAGCAAAAAATAAGGGTTATTAATCAACACCTGAATCAAATAGAATACAATGCTGCCCAGGGCACTTATATTACTATCCTGATGGATGCTGCTCCCAACAGGGCTGTGGGGTTGTTCAGGGAGGAGTTAAAGAAGTGTTACACACATTCGTTCAGCAGCAATACTGAATTATATACGGAGGAAAAATACGAGCAGGTTAAAAGAATATTAGACAGGTTTGCCAGTGCAGAAAGCATTGACAAAGAATGGACGGCAACCGTTACAGATGTAAGACAGTGGTTTGAGTTTAATGCAAGTGAAAGGTACGCTGCTGATAATACAGAAAAAGAATTTTACGAAGGCTCAGGTGGTAAAAGTGGTGGTCAAAAAGAAAAACTGGCTTATACTATATTAGCAAGTGCTTTAGCCTACCAATTTGGGCTTCAATTTGGCGAAGTAAAAAGCCGGAGTTTTCGCTTTGTTGTAATTGATGAAGCATTTGGCAGGGGCAGTGATGAAAGTACAAGGTATGGTTTGGAGTTATTTAAAAAACTCAACCTGCAATTACTAATCGTAACACCTTTGCAAAAAATACACATAATTGAAGGTCACGTTAACTCTTTTCATTTTGTAAGCAACCGGGATGGTAATAATTCGCAGGTAAGCAATTTTACAAAAGGCGAATACATGATTGAGAAGGCAAAACATAATAGCCTGTTTACCGCAGGTGAAGAATAATATTTGCGATGATTAAACCTGAAGAAATAAGAGCGGTGGCATTAAAATGGTGGCAACCATTTTTGATAAGCTATATTAATAATGAATCATTTTTTCCTAAGCAAATAGATAGAATTGGAAAAGTAAAAACGGGTGATATTACCAGTCGGTTTGAAGTACTTCAGAATGAAATTGAAAATCTGTACAAGGAATCAAAGAATACCAATGGAGTTGGATATTTAGTTAAAACTGCTGATAAGAATTTTAGAAGATTTGGAGCTCATCAGTTGCCAGATGCAATTGGATTTGAATCAATAGAAGACTATTTGCACTGTACAGGTAAAAAGAAAGAATGGGTAAGATTCCAGGAGAGCTATAAATTATTTTCAGGGCAAATACCTGAATTGAAAATATGGGCAATTACGAATCCAATACTGTTATGTACTGCATCTGCTGATTGGAACAGTGTGATCAAGGTTTGTAGGTATTTTCTGGATAATCCACGGCCTGATCTTTATATCAGGCAACTGCCCGTGAACGTACACACGAAGTTTATTGAAGACCATTCATACTTGCTTCAGTCCCTTTTAGATTTCCTTATTCCTTTGCATATTAGAAATACATCACAAAGAAAGTTTGCAGAACGGTACTATTTGAAACATGATGAACCATTAATCAGAATCAGGATCTTAGATAAGAAACTGGCCACGGGTAATTATATACTGGACATAAGTATCCGGTTATCGGATCTTGAAAAAAACGAGTGGGCTTGTAAAAATGTACTGGTAGCTGAGAATAAAATGAATTTCTTAACACTTCCAGACCTTCCTTTATCCATTGCAATATGGAGTGGGGGAGGCTTTAATGTAAGCTATTTAAAAAATGTGCAATGGCTGAATACTAAAGACATTTATTACTGGGGTGATATTGATGAACATGGGTTTCAGATACTGCATCAGATACGCAGTTACTTCTCCCATACAAAAAGCGTTATGATGGATAGAGATACTTTTGAGAAGTTTCAGGAGTTAGCCGGGGACGGAGAGAAAAATAAAGCCGTTACATTAAGTAACTTGAACATCACAGAGGCATCATTATATCAAACTTTAAAAGACAGTATTTCAAAAAATAGGTTGGAGCAGGAAAAAATTCCGCAATATTATGTTGAAGAGCAAATTCATAAATCTTTGGGAGTCTAAACTGGAAGGGGTTTGCTTTAAAAGTTAGAACTGCCAACATCAATTGAATGTAAGTATTGAATGATTTCAGTATTTACTCGTGGTGCTTAATTTTGTTCATAGAATGCTTTGTGCAATTTATTCAAAGCAAAGTATTTTCTTCTATTATATTAATCTTCTTTTGAAGTTCAAATAGCTTAATCTTATACACTTTCTTTTCGTCTTTAACCGATTTGTTCAGTTGGTCAAATTGTGCATTAGTTTATAGGCTGTTGGTGCTATACCTTGTTCCTGAATTGTATAGGTATGTAAAAGATCTAAACCTAATAGTCAAACTATCCCCATATAACCAATACTAATAAGTCAGCAAAAAGACTTACATTTTTATTTTGTTTGTCATATTATATTCATACATTTACACTTGTTTAGTCAAAGTATAACTTTACTATCATGGGCAAAAAGCCATTACAGATACAGCAGCTTAACGGCAAAATGCTGGCTTACGCCAGCTTGCAAAAGATAGCTCCGCCACCTACAGGATGGATAAAAGCCATACGCAATGCCATTGGCATGAGCATGTTGCAGTTGGGCAACCGCCTTTCCATTACCAAACAAAGTGTGCAGGATATGGAAAGGCGGGAAAAAGACGGCTCTGTTACCATCAAAGCATTACGAGAAGCGGCAAGGGCATTGGATATGCAATTGGTGTATGGCTTTGTTCCCAATGATGGTTCTTTAGAATTATTGATTGAACGCAAGGCAAAAGAATTGGCTACACAAATTGTAATGCGAACAAACAATACCATGAAGCTGGAACACCAGGAGAACACTAAACAACGCATTGAAAAAGCGATACAGGAAAGAACCATTACTATTAAAAACGAAATGCCTAAAACTTTATGGGATTAGATTTAGGCTACATAGATGGGCAAACACCGCTGGACGAAGACGAGAAAGAAGGGCTGCTTATTGAAACCATTGCCACCCGTGGCGAATTAGACGAGTTTGAACAGCAAAATATTGAACAGGCAGTGTTATGGTCGCTTAACCGTTCTTTCAAAGCGGATGCAGTTTTTACCGAAGAATTTTTAAAAGCAGTGCATAAACGTATGTACGGCAATGTATGGGCATGGGCAGGAAAATTTAGGAAAACCACTAAGAATATTGGCGTGGACAAATGGCAGATACCAACGGAATTAAGAACATTATTGGATGATGTAAAATTTTGGTACACCAACAGCACTTACAGCCCCGATGAATGTACTATACGTTTTAAGCACCGTTTGGTAAGCATACATTGTTTTCCAAATGGCAACGGCAGGCATAGCCGCCTGATGGCAGATATTATGATTGAGAAAATTTATAAGCAATTACATTACAGTTGGGGTGCAGCTAATTTGGTACAGCAGGGCGACCAACGCACTACTTACCTCAATGCAATTAGAGCAGCCGATGCTGGAGATGTTCAACCATTAATAACCTTTGCAAGGTCATAGTTTTATAAAATAAGATTAAGCAATGGCAAAAGGCTTTACGTTGCGAAGAAATAATACCACATGATGATTTGAATCGTTTGCCTTGTGAGGTAGCAAAGCAATAGCTCTCTTTTCTGTGCGGTAAGTTTTCGGTTTAAAAATGGGGATAAATTTGAGTTGATTTTTATACCTTATTCGGTATAATTTGTAAATTCAAAAGCACCTAAACATGCCTAAAACGGCAAAAAATGAAGAAGTCGGAGATTTCTGGGTAATATTTTTAACAGCATTTACATAGATTTTACAACAGTATTTTCCATTGCTTGTAGGTTTCTTTCAGTTGATTTATAAACAACAAGCCATAATATTCTATTGATTTTCTCTGTTAATTGTTATTACAGTATGATTTTATGCTTTAGAAGCTTGTATAAACTCTGATATATGTCATAAATCACATTATAATATTATTTTTTGCATAATTTAGAATAATTTTCGTAATATCGTATCATAAATCACACTATAATGCTAATTCGGGAAATAGGGAAAAATATTAAATTGAGAAGGAAGGCCTTGAAAATAACGCAACCTGACCTTGCGCAACTGGCAAATGTTTCTATTAATACCTTGTATAAAATAGAAAGAGCGCAGTCCAATCCTACTATCGATATTATTGAAAAGATAACCCGTGTATTAGGCTTAGAAGTAAAACTGGAAGTAAAAAAAATAACGAATAAATGAACTTCATGAGAAAATTGGCTATCTATAGAAATAAAGAATATGCTGGCATCCTTACCGAAGAAAGCCGGGAGAAGTATGTATTCAAATATGATGATGCATATTATGGCAATACGCTGAAACCTGCCGTTAGCCTCACACTTCCTAAATCACAAATGGAATATCATTCACCCGTTTTATTTCCTTTCTTTTTTAATATGCTTTCCGAAGGTGTTAACAGACAATTGCAAAGCCGCTTGCTTAAAATTGACGAACAGGATCATTTTGGTTTGCTTTCTGCTACAGCACAATATGATACCATCGGAGCCATAACAGCTAAACCAATTGAATGATAATGAGCTTACCAGAAATTAAATATTGTCCCGGAAGCCTAGCAGAAGGATTTACTACTTATAGTGCTGCATTTCTGCGACGCATGTTTGATAATAAACAGGTGAGTCATATCCTTCCCTATGATACCCCTCAAGTAAATGAGGCGGATGCAGAAAAGTTTATGGAGAATAGGAAAAGAATATCTATATCAGGGGTACAGGAAAAAATGTCTCTTCTATTGAGCAAAAATAAATTGCGCTTAACCGAAGAAGGTGAGCAGGGTACTTATATTTTAAAACCTATTCCAAGAGATCTAAAAAAAATTAATCAGGTTCCAGCAAATGAACATTTGACCATGCAGATTGCTGCACAAGTGTACGGTATCAATACAGCCGAAAATGGACTAATATTTTTTAAGAATGGCTCACCAGCCTATATTACTCGGCGCTTTGATGTAAAACCTGATGGCACAAATTGGGGGAAAGAAGATTTTGCAACACTAGCAGGTCGAACGAATGACAATGCAGGGGCTGATTTTAAATACACGTATTCTTACGAAGCAGCAGCGGCACTAATCCGCCAGTTTGTTCCTGCATGGAGAGTTGAGATTGAAAAGTATTTTACATTGGTTGTTTTCAATTATCTTTTTTTAAATGGGGATGCGCATTTGAAAAATTTCTCCTTATTAGAAAGTGAAAACGGCGATTATTTTTTGAGCCCCGCATACGATCTCGTGAATACAAGATTACATGTGAACGACACAGCTTTTGCTTTAGACAAGGGTTTATTTGAAGATGATTTTGAATCTGAAACCTTTAAAAAAACATTTCACAGGGGCAAGCAAGATTTTAAAGTGTTCGCAAAAAGGATAGGTGTAGGGGAGAACAGAATTGAAAAGTTATTAGAACCCTTTTTATCAAAACAAGATAAAGTTGAAACCCTGGCAAACCGCTCCTTTCTTAATACACCGAATAAAAGAGGATATTTAATGGAATATGGTTCAAGAAGAAATAGGTTGATTAAATAAGTTCTGATAGTAATATATTAACTAATTACGCTATTTGTTTCGGGCCTCCATTTTGTTGACATAAAATATACTATATCCGTATTTTTTATGATTTTTTCCTTTTAAGCTGATATATAATTTCTTTACTATCTTCATCCCGTTAAATTTAAAAATATAAATACATGTTTCAAATATTACAAATAGGTCGTTGGAAATTGAAGCCACTCATTTTTCTTGTACTTTTTTTTTATGCTATTCAACAATTGAATGCACAGAACGCCATTTTATTAAACAACCTCTCTTATTTTGAAAAACCAGGCACAAGCTGGAATCTATCTGCCGATGTGAAGTTAGACCCCTCAAATAAAGGGCAACTATTAATCAAACCTGGTTGCTGTATTTTAGTAAATAAAGTAAGTAAGCAAGATCGGGGAACCGATTTAATCTCAACCCTAGAACACGGCGACGCCGATATTGAGTTCGATTATATGATGGCAGCAGGCTCTAACGCTGGAGTTTATTTACAAGGCCGTTATGAGATTCAACTTTTAGACAGTTGGGCGGTACTTAAACCAAGTTCTGCCGATAATGGTGGCGTTTATGAACGTTGGGATGATAAAAGAGGAAGCGGTATGGAGGGCTATGAGGGTTATGCCCCTCGTAATAATGTGAGTATGGCTCCAGGTTTATGGCAGCACCTCAAAATTTCTTTTCAAGCACCCCGCTTCAATTCAAATCATATTAAAATTGCCAACGCCAAATTGCTAAAAGTTGAACTGAATGGAGTACTTATTCACGATAACTTAGAATTGTTAGGTCCTACAAGAGGTTCATTGGGGGAAGAAGTGCGCGTTGGCCCGCTTAGACTTCAAGGCGATCATGGAGATATTGCTTTCAAAAATTTAAAAGTGTTGAATTACACAATTGCCCCACCCATATTCAGCAGCATAAAATATTTTGGTTATACGCCTAAACCTAAGGAAGAATTTGATTTTGTAAATCGAGTACCTATTGTAAAAGACAGTTCATTGGTATTAACTTCTAATATTGATGAAAAACTATTTAAAAATTTAGTAGTTCAATCTACTGGAATACTACATATTAAAACTGCGGGCACCTATACTTTCAATACAAATATGATGAATGCAGCAGGTGCTTTTAAGATCAATCAAAAAATAGTCTCACCATTTAAATCTGGCAATAGTTCTGGGAAAATAGAACTGCTAAAAGGCGATCATAGTTTTGAGTTGTTTTATGTTAAAACCAATGACTGGTCTAGGCCTACTTTTTCCGTTTCAGTAATGGCAGATGGAATGCGTGAATACTCAATCAGCGATCCGGAAGCCGATATGACCGAGTTGATTGATCCAATTTATATAAGTGGTAACCCCGTAAATGTGGTAAGAAGTTTTATGGAAATTCCAAATCTTCCCATCATCACACACGCCATTAGTGTGAGTAGCGTAAATGCAATTCATTATACTTACGATATGAACAAAGGTGCTGTTGCGCAAATTTGGAAGGGTGATTTTTTAGATGCTACCGCTATGTGGCACGACCGAGGTAATGGAACTTCAAAGCCAATGGGTGCTATTAAATATTTTGATGACGCCTATATTTTAAACGTATTGGATTCTTCAAATCAAGTCTGGAGAAATGATGCAAGTATTACTCAATTTACTCCTAAAGGGTATATGCTAGATCACGATGATCTTCCAACTTTCAACTATTTAATTTATGGAACAAAAGTAAACGACAAGATTAGAGTTCTGGCTGATGGTAAAATGGTTCAACGAGAAATGACTATTGATAACCCTATTAAAAATCTCTATATTAGGTTGGCTAAGGCTAAACAAATTGAAAATATGGGGAATAATAGTTTTCTAATTGATGATAAATCTTATTACTTGAATGTTGAAGCCAACGAACGGGTTTTTATTAGAGAGATCAATGGAATGAAAGAACTGCTTGTGCCCATTCAACATAAACTTACTTGGTCTATTATTTTTTAAGCAAAATACAATCAACAATGAATTTCTTTAAAATATTAATACACTCAACCCTCAAAATAATTGTGCTGCTTTGTTTGTCTTTAAATTCTTTTGAGTTAAAGGCGCAAGAAGCACTGAAAGAAGAAGATTTTTTTAAAATCAATAAAATAAGTTCACCCGAAGGCATACTGCTTGAAGTGGGTGGGTTAACAAAACTTCCCAATGGAGATCTGGCTGTTGCCACTAGAAGAGGGGATATTTTTGTTATTGAAAATCCTACGGGACTAAAACCGCATTTTCGAAAATTTGCAACAGGTCTTCATGAAGTGTTGGGGCTTACCTACACAAATGGGGCACTGTTTTGTGCACAAAGGGGTGAACTTACAAAGTTGGTTGATACTGATATGGATGGCAAAGCTGATATTTTTGAAACAGTTTATGCTTGGCCACTTTCTGGTCATTATCATGAATACAGTTTCGGCCCTAAATTAGCCCCCGATGGGTCTTTTTTTGTATCCACCAATGTGGCTTTTGGCGATGAAGAATGGTGGCGCGGAGAGAGTCGAGTTCCTTGGCGTGGATGGATGTTGCGCATTACACCTGATGGCACTATGCAGCCTTATGCAACTGGCTTTAGATCTCCCTGTGGGCTTGGCATGATTGATGGCGAATTGTTTTATTCAGACAACCAAGGCGACTGGATTGGTTCAGGTGGTTTGGTGCATGTGAAGCAGGGGAGTTTTGTTGGGCATCCTGCTGGATTGAGATGGACAAATCTTGTAAATTCCCCACTCAAATTAACCGAGAACCAACTCTACGAATTAGTAGATCAAAGAAAGATTAGAGGTGCTGATGGAAATTATATTAAACCCGAAAATGTGGTAAAAGAAAAATTTTCTACAGTCTTTGATGTGAAGCAAAAAATTCCCGCATTACAATTACCTGCGGTATGGTTGCCCCACGGAGTTTTGGGTATATCTAATTCAGAAATCTTGAAAATTCCTGAAGATTTTTTTGGGCCATTCGGGGGGCAAGTACTAGTTGGTGATCAAGGGCAAAGTAAAATTGCTAGGGTTTTTTTAGAGAAAGTTAATGGAGAATTTCAAGGAGCTGCCTGGGATTTTAGAAGTGGGTTTAAATCGGGTGTTTTGAGAATGGAATGGGCCAATGATGGTTCGCTTTTTGTGGGTGAAACCAATCGTGGTTGGGGTTCTGCGGGTGATGCCAATGATGGGTTACAACGTTTGGTTTGGAATAAAAAAATACCTTTCGAAATGAGAACGGTGAAAGCAATGCCCGATGGTTTTGAAGTTGAATTTACGAAAGCAGTAAATCGGAAAACTGCGGAGCAGTTGGCATCTTACTCGGTAGAAAGTTTCACTTACAAGTATCAACCTGTTTATGGTAGCCCCGTTGTAAATAATAAAAAACATTTGATTCGAGGTATCAGTATTTCAGATGATGGTATGAGGGTCAGAATTTTTGTGGATGGGTTGCGCAAGTACTATATTCATCAGATAAATTTATTTGGAATTACAGACAATAATAATTCATTTTCGTTAATACATCCTACCGCATATTATACGCTGAACAATATTCCCGAAGCAGGTAAAAATTCTGCTAAGCCTACCATTACTTTTAATAGCAATAAAACTGCGCTTGTACTAAAAAGTACAAATACTTCTGCTACTGTTACCGGCTCAGCAGATGATCCATCTATTAAAGAGAAGCTTTTAGTAAAAGCTTCAAGTATGGAAGCTGTAAATAGTTTATTAATTAAATATACTTGTGCAGCATGTCACCAGCAGAATAAGAAACAAGTAGGTCCAGCTTTTACCGAAATTGCTAAACGAAATTATTCAACTGAACAAATTATTAAACTTATTTACAATCCTAAAAAATCAAACTGGCCTGACTATGCTACTGAAATGCCTCCTATGCCGCATATACCCAAAACTGATGTAAAGAAAATAGCGGAATGGATTCGGTCTCTGAAAAAATAGCAGGCGATTTAATTTTTTAAATAAGCGAAAGTGTAAATATGTTAGTGAAGAATTTTTTGTGTGTTTTGTGTTTGTCAGGGTATATTTCATCCCAAGCCCAGCAGCTAAAAAAAGATATTGATAGTAGTGATGCAAGGCAATTGGCTGAAGTAGTAGTTACGGCTGAAAAAAGATTAGCTCCAATACAAACTACTTCTGCGGCTATAACTGCTATTAATGCTGCACAGGTAAACGCTTATCGACTTTGGAATATTAAAGACATTACGGGTATAGTCCCGAATTTATATGCTGGTAATAGTGGTGATGGTCGCAACGTGAATGCAATCAGGGGTATCACTACAACTTCTTATGATCCTGCCATAACTACTTATATAGATGGGGTAAACCAGTTCAGCTTAGATACTTATATTCCTCAACTTCAAGATATTGAAAGAATTGAAATATTGAGAGGACCGCAGGGTACGCTGTATGGCAGGAATGCTATGGGAGGCGTAATTAATATTATTACAAAACAACCCACCAATATTACCAATGGTTTTGCAGAAATTAATTTAGGCAGTTACAATCAACAACGATACAATGCTGGTATTCGAATGCCCTTGATTAAAAATAAATTATTTGTAGGAGCAGCAGCTTTGTACACCAAAAGAGATGGTTTTTATACCAATGAATTTACAGGCAATTCTTTTGATAAGCAGTCGGGTATTTCAGGAAACTATTTTTTAAAATATCTTCCAAAAGAAAAATGGACTATCACATTAAATGTAAAACACCAGAACAATACCAATAACGGCGCATTTCCATTGGTGAATGGTGTACAAGATGCATTGAGTAATCCTTTCAAACTGAATCAAAATGCAGTGGGTGAAATGAATGATCGTACACTGAATGCCTCCCTTAGTATTCAATATGCAGGGCCTAAAATAAATGTGAGCAATCAATTTGCTTGGCAGCAAAATAAGCGAATTTATAAAACACCCATCGATGCCGATTTTTCTCCACTCGATGCCATTACCATCTCCAATAATTATGATGGCCAATGGAATAAAGTAAAAGTTTTTACGCATGAATTAAATATTTCGTCTGCAGCAAGCAAATCAAATAAGTTGGAGTGGACAGCAGGAACTTATTTCTTTCACCAAATAAATCCTACCAAGCAAGCTACTAATTTTGGTAAAGACGCTGGATTAATCGGAATGCCTGATATTGATTTTTCATCTATCAATACCACCAACGGAATAAATACAGGCTTTGCTTTGTTTGGCCAAATTAATTACAAATTGAGTTCTAAACTATCCTTAATAGCTGGGTTGAGAAGTGATTATGAAAACAGAAAACTCACGGTAAAAGGGGAGTACCAAAAATTGGGTCAGCCTGCTCTAACAACCACACCAGATACAACAGCCAGTGAATTATTTACGGCTCTATCTCCTAAGTTGGGATTAAATTATCAGTTGAATAAAGCTTCTAATTTGTATGCCGTTTTTAATCGAGGCTTTAGAACAGGAGGCTTTACCCAGTTGTCGCTAGACCCTTCTCAACCTCCTTTATATGCATACAAGCCAGAGTACAGTAGCAGCGTTGAACTGGGTATTAAAAACAGGTTTTTTAATAACCGATTCCTTTTAAATGCCACCGTTTTTTATACGGTAGTTAAGAATGCTCAAGTTCCAACATTGGTATTGCCCGATGCAATTACGGTTATAAAAAATACGGGACGCATGATTAGTAGTGGAGTAGAATTGGAGTTGATTGCTAAGCCAGCTAAAGGATGGAATATTGAATACAATGCAGGGTATACCAATGCCGAATACCAATCACTAAAAATTGCTGCTAATGGCGGTGTAGAAAATTTTGATGGAAAAAAACAAATTTTTACGCCCAATATCACTTCTATGCTTGCCGTTCAGTATAGTCATTTGGTAAATCCTGCTCGCAATATTCAATTAATGGCTCGCTGTGAATGGCTTTATTTAGGAACCCGATATTTTGATCTAGCAAATAATATTCGCCAGCAACCCACCAATATGGTGAATACCCGTGTTGGTATCACCACTCCAAAGCTGGAAATATTCTTTTGGGGTAGAAATATCTTCAACCAAAAATATATAGAATATGCCTATGATTTTGGCGGAGTTCATTTGGCAAATCCCGCAAATTTTGGCGTTGGGGTAAAAACGATTTTTTGATAATCCTAGGCTGATAATTATTGCATTCACTTTTAGTTGAAGTTACTATAATAATGGGGTATATGATTCTCATGGCTTACAAATTAACTTATAGAATAGGGTCCTCCTTTGGGTATATAAACTAAAGCAGGGATACAACTAATAAGTACTGTTTTATTTATACCAGTATCACAGGTGCTGTAACAATATCAACGTATCAGCGATAAAAAAAGTCAGAAAATTCTAAAGAAAGTATAAAATTTTGACTTGGATTTTCCATTTCAATCACAATTATTTACGTTATGCGTTGCAACAAACTTGATTTTTTGGAACTTGTTTAATTTAGAGTGAGATAAATTGAGATGAATCTGTGCAACCGTTATAAAACTGCTAGAATAGTGTAAAAATTGGGTAATCTAATTAAAAAAAGTGTTGCAATTTAACTTCAAATTACATTTTGTTAACTACCAATGATAACTGGAAACAAGACTTGCCAATATACTTAAGATTCATAACCAATTATTAAAATGAAAAAATTAATACTATTAATAAACTCTGTTAAAAAAAATAAATTTATAGCTAAATGTACTTTAAAATTATGTTTTTCTTGTGCCATATATTTTACATGTATCACCCACTCTATAGGGCAAGTACAAGAACAACAAGTCGTTTTTCCAACTCAATCTGTTCATTCAATTGATGGAATTAGTTGGGCAAGCGGTATTGGAAATAACTTTATTACAGGTTCTCAATATTGGGTATATATCAATCCAAATTTAGAAGCTATTGTTGCCAGGAAGAGTTCCAATGGCACCATTACCACCAAGGTGCTGATGCAAAATGTTCAAAATAATGATAACCATGCTGAATTTTCTTTAGGAGTGGATAACGAAGGTTATATTCATGTTATTGGCGGGCAACATAATTCAAGCCCTCAATATTTTGTAAGCAAAAATCCAGATGATATTAGCTCTTTTGAATTCAGGGGCAACGACCTTTCCCTTGGAGGGCTTCAGGGTACGCAGATGACCTACCAATCATTTACACGGAGTAACAAAGGCACGCTGTTTGTAACTTACCGCAACAATGTTGTGGAGGATTTTGTTACAGGCGCCCGGTCTTTAGCTTTAGCCCGATACGATACCAAGTCAAAAAAATGGACGATGATTGGTGGGAAAAACTACCAAGTTACCAATTCATCTTGCCAAACAATTACCGGAGAACAAGCGGGCATAACAGCATTTGTGTGGAATAATTCTGGCGTAGGCGATATGCGTCCAGCAGCTGGGAAATGTTTTTCACAGGCTCATTACCAAGCTTATCAGTTAAAGATCAAGTTTGATCAGAATAATGGAATGCATGCAAGTTACAATATGGCGGATAGTATTAATATGACAGCAGGTCTAGATGTATCTAAATTTATGACCCACCTGTTTTATGCCTATTCACCAGATGAGGGTAATACATGGTTCAAAGCCAATGGAAACCAAATAACCGCTTTCCCCATTACAAAAGCCACAGGTGATTTGGTGTACAAATCCATCCCAGCTGGTTATGTTTATCCTGCCACAACATCTACAACAACAATGCCTAATTCATGTGCTACAATTTTAGATAAAGATGGGCTCCCTATAATCGTACAATCCGATTACATTACAAATAGTACGCTTATGTTTAAATGGAGCGGGACAAGCTGGGTAAATCAAACATCCTTAACAAATCGAGGTGACCGCTTTTATACGGATTTATCAAAAAAAATCATATATAATTTTGGTTCTTCCCAACAATTCCAAATGAGTACAGACAACATGGCTACATTTATAAATAATGTAACCATGGTTAACCCTGCCGCTTGGTATTTGGCAGTAGATGATTATTATTTAACAAAGACACGCAACGTGATGTATTATGCCCGCAATGAAACGTTGAGTCAAGCTACCATTATGAATATGATAGTTTCTTCTCCAGATGCCTTAGCGCCTGCAGCGCCTGCTGGATTATTCAGTTCCGAAATAGCTCAAAATAGAATTACATTAAATTGGACAGCTTCATCAGAATTAGATGTTTGCCGCTACGAGGTTTACAATAATGGAAGCCTTGTTGGTAGTACAGGTGCTAGTTATTATACCATTAGCGGCTTAAGCCCATCAACTTCTTATACTTTCACTGTAAAAGCGGTGGATGGATCTGAAAATGTCTCAGCCCTTTCAACGGCTTTAACGGTATCTACTTCAGGCATCGATATACAACTTCCAGTTATTCCTGCTGGTCTTTCAGCTACCGAAGTAACTGGCTCGTCCTTTAAATTAAATTGGAATGCTGCTACAGATAATATTGGTGTTGTCTCCTATGAAATTTATAAGGATGACGTATGGCTTGCAAGCACTGCTTATACTTCGTACCATGTAATGGCACTATCAGCCTACACCACCCATGGTATGAGCGTTAGGGCAAAGGATGCCGCCGGCAATTTAAGTTCTCTCATTGTACTGAATGTAAAGACGTATGGCAGCGGTTTAATTATTTTCGAACCATATAACTACACAATTGGTACAACCAACAATGACCCAGATGCAGGTATTAACGGCGGTTCTGGCCTTCCTCCTACTAATGCTGGTGGTAAGCCAACTGGTACGGGCACTGGGCTTCGTGGTGCATATACCACAGAAGCATCGGTAGTAGCAGGGTTAACTTACTTAAATCTTGAAACAAGCGGGGGTGCTCAAAATATTACCAATGCTACTTGGGGAGGTGGTCTGAATCCATACAGATTTATGACAACAGATCCGTTCTTGTTAAACAGGGTGGCTAAAGATGGCAACTTTGGCATAGATGGCCAATCGCTTTATTTCTCTTTTATTGCGAAAACAAGCAGTTCAACGGCTGGTTCCTTTAGTTTCGTTTTGGGCGGAACAAGAAATGTGTATATAGAAAATACAGCAACTGGCTGGACAATAAATGACAACAAAGTTACTGTTGCTCCTACCTCGGCAACTTTACAATTAAATACAGCAACGCTTTTAGTAGTAAAAATAGATTTTAATGCGGGAGCTGCCGATGTAGTGAGTTTGTATAAAAATCCACCTATTGATGGAACACTGGGTAGTCCCGCTGCGTCTCTCACGGTGGGTGCAGATTTCACAATTGGTAATTTTAACACCAGACCTAATGTGGCCAATGCAATGACAATGGATGAGTTTCGTATGGGAATAAGTTATGCAGATGTAACTCCTTCAACCGCTGTAGCCGCTAATCCGCCTGATACAGAATCACCTACCGTGCCAACAGGTTTAGCAGCAGCCAGTGTTACTACAACCTCAGCAACAATATCTTGGGTAGCTTCTACCGATAATATTGGCGTAACAGGGTATGAAATATTTAGTAATGGTGCGTCAATTGGTACATCAACAGGAACAAGTTTTAATATAACTGGTCTATCTGCTAGTACTACTTATGCCATTATGGTGCGAGCTAGAGATGCAGTACCAGTTTGGAGTGATCAAAGTACGGCATTAAATGTAACTACAGCGGCAGCACCTTCTGTAGGAACTGGTAATGTAACTCAAGAAATTTGGATAAATGTTACAGGAAGTACTTTAAATAACTTCCCAACAACAACGCCAAATAGTACTGTAACTTTAACTTCGTTAGAAATTGCCAGTAATCTTACTAATAATTATGCCACAAGAATAAGGGGTTACATTATACCAACAACTACAGGTAATTATACTTTTTATATTGCCTGTGATGATGCTGGGCAGTTGAGTTTAAGTACAAATGATTTGCCAGCTAATGCAACAATAATTTCGAGTTCACTATTGTGGACAAACCCGCTTCAATGGAATAAATATCCGTCTCAACAATCTACCTCAAGAAGTTTAACTGCTGGTGTAAAATACTATTTTGAAGCTTTAATGAAAGAAGGAGCTGGTGGAGATAACTTAGCCATTGGCTGGACAGGTCCAGGGATTAGTGTTATTTCTGTGATTGGTGCTGCAAACTTAGATAGATATATTGCTCCTACTGGCGATACCCAAGCACCTACCGTACCTACTACTTTAACATCGTCAAATATAACATCTACCAGTTTCACGGTAAATTGGACCGCTTCAACTGATAATGTTGGCGTAACAGGTTATGAAGTATTTAGAAACGGTACATCAATTGGTACACCAACAGGAACAAGTTTTAATGTAACGGGTTTAACTGCAAGTACCGCGTATATCATTACGGTACGAGCTAGAGATGCAGTACCAGGTTGGAGTGATCAAAGTACGGCATTAAATGTAACTACTGCGGCAGCACCAGTTGCGGATAACTTAGGGTTTGAAAGCGATTTTACATCTTGGACAACTTATGGAACTGCAAGTATAAACACAACCGCAGCCAATGTTCGTTCTGGAACGAAAGCTGGTTTTTTTAGTAATGGTGGAGGTAATTATACCATTACAGGTTTAACGCCTGGCGCATCTTACAACTTACGTGGCTGGATAAAAGCAGTATCTGGAAGTGGCAACTGGATTACAGCAAGTAACTTTGGTGGTACAAATACAGGTTTATCGTCTTCATCTACTGCTTGGACACAAACCGGAAACATCATATTCACAATGGGCGCAACTAATACTACTGCCACAGTTGCAACCTATACTGATGCCACTAGTTCAGCCTATTTTGATGATTTTACCGTAACACCATACACAGCCCCACCAACTGGAACAGCAATTAACATTGCACCAACTGGAGTAGGTAATATTTGGAGTGATATACCTTCAGCAACTTCAACTAGTGATGTTACAAAAAGTGCAAATACAGTAATTAATGATGGTACTACTGCAGCCGAGGTTGGTTACAATGACGCTTATGGAGTAGGTAACTGGCAAGCTGCTGGCGTAGTTTGGGGGAGTACTCAAAAATCAATTACCAGTATAAAACTATTCCATGGCTTTCATGCCGGAGGATCAGATAATGGCTGTTTTACTGCTAATATAAAAGTGCAACAAACTTTAAATGGTACAACCTGGACAGATGTAACAGGCTGGACAGTTTCACCTACTTATCCATATTCATCAGCAACATCAAATCAAACTTATACTTTAAGTGGGCCTAAAATTGTTGATGCCCGCGGAGTTAGGGTAGTTGGTCAGGTTAGAACCAACGAGGTATCTTATTCTATTAAGGTAAGGGAGCTAGAAGTATGGGGTAGCGCATTAGAAGCACTGGCATCACTCAGCAGCAATGTTTTAAAACTTAAAGCATCAGAAATTTTAAACGTTGGTGTTTATCCAAACCCAGCAAAAGCAAGTTTTACCATATCAACATCTAGCGAAAACGCTAAAATTACCGTAACATCTCCAAATGGTATCGTAGTAAAAGTTGTAAACGCAAATACAAAAATTACAACCATTGATAGCGGCAACTGGACAGCAGGTATTTACATTATACAAATACAAACTGGCCTACAAATCACCATTACAAAAGTGCTAATAACTAGATAGAAATTTTAAAATAATCGATTTTAGGCTATCTGAATTTTAAGTAGCCTTATTTTGTGTATTTCAAACAAAACATTTACCTGCAGCATTTGAAACCTGTCAATTTCTTCAGAATATCATTTAGTTCAATATTATACTTTTATCAGCGCTTGTCAAATATTTTCACACTTCTTAGCTTTAAAAAAATTTTTAAACGCAGATATTACATGTATATTGAAAAATTGATATCGATTTAACTCAAGTCTGTAATCTATAGGCACTAATAAAATGATTATGACAAGATTGATTTTACTATGCTTACTCTTCAATAGTTCTCACGGATTAAATATCTATGCTCAAACTAAATTAAAACAGAAAAAAGAAATTAAAACAGATTGGCTAACCTACCAGAATCCAATTATAAATGCCAATTTATCCGACCCTTACATTCTCTTTGAAAATGGGTACTCCTATATTTTTACAACTGGTAAAGCACAGGACAATCGATATATTCCCATCTACCGGTCCGAGGATTTAAGCGACTTGGAATTTGTGAGAGGTGCAGTTATTAATGGTGGAAAAGTAGATTGGAACCATAAATATTTCTGGGCACCTGAAGTAATTAAAATTCAAAATAAATTCTATTTGTATTACACTGCTTCTCCGGAAATTTCTCCTGCTAATTCGGGTAATAGGGTAGGTGTTGCAGTTGCAAACAGGGTAGAAGGTCCTTATGAAAATATAGGTGTGGTGATACCAAATGAATCTATTGGTGGACACCCTGTTTTTGATAAAGATGGTATCATGTATATTTTTTATATCAACGAATGGCAGCAATCAAAAGTGTTTAAGGCAGGACAGATTTATCTAGCTAAAACGATCTCTCCTACACAAGTAGCAGATGATCCAAAACCTTTGATTACGCACCATAACTGGCAGGAAGGCGCTTATATTTTACAACGTAACAATACTTATTTTTTAACCTATAGTTGTAGAGCCCGGGCAGTTAGTACTTATCGTGTACGATACGCTAAATCTACTGCTATCACTGGCCCTTATATTGAACAGCGGGATACAATTTTAAAGAGCAATTCAATGGTAAAAGGACCTGGTCGCCATTCACTTTTTAAGGATAAAAATAATTTCGACTGGATTGTTTATCAAGGATGGGATACAGCCTATAAAGCCCGTTATCACCGCATAGAACGAATTGTAATTGGATAATATCTAAAAAAAATATGAAACCTATACTTTATATAATGATTTTTTTTGGGCTATCCGTCAATGCTCAAACAAGTAGACAACAGTTTGCAGTGTTGGTAAATTTTAAAGTAGAATACGGTAAGTCTATCACTAACTGCAAGATTGGTTATCGTACATTTGGTATGATAAATAGTGATAGTTGTAATATAATATTGGTGTGCACATGGTTTACGGGCAAAAGTGAAAACGTTTCATCTGTTTTTTGTAATAAAGACGGCCTTATTGATACTAAAGTCTTTTATGTAATTGTAGTTGATGCTTTAGGTAATGGTATCTCTTCATCTCCCTCTAACTATATAGAGAAAAACGGTAGTGCGTTTCCACCTATTACAATCAATGATATAATACAGGTTCAACACTGGTTGCTTACAAAAAAGTTACACATAAAACATTTATATGCAGTAATGGGTATTTCAATGGGAGGTATGCAAGCTTTTCAATGGATGGTATCGTATCCATATTATATGGATTGGATTGCACAACTTAATGCCATGATAAACCATGATGTAATAAAAAAACAAACATGGGCTGAGTTAAGTGAAAGAATAAAAGCAAAAGGGTTAATTCTTGTTTCGTTACATGATATAATGGTAAATCCTACTTCGTCTATCGAGTTTGCCAATAAGTTAAACATCCCATATATTGAATTAGTATCAAACTGCGGTCATCAATCATCAAGTAACTGCGAAAAGGAATACGTAAAAAAAATAATTGCCCAGTTTTTAATAAAATAATGCAAAGCACTTGTAAAGCCACTGCAATAATACTTAATAAAAAAATGGGATTGAACCATATAAACGATATCATTTTTAAACCAAATAAATTAAATATATTGCTTTGTCTACTGAATATAAATTAGGGCTAAATAGTGAGTTGAGTTACATTATTTAATGGCAAATAAAAATAATAAATTCCAAGCAGGTTAGCAGCTGATGAATTAATAATTTGATTGTTATTGCGCCCTATGTCAATTTTTTGATAAATTAGTATTAATTAATGATAATTGGATAGTGTTTTCTTCACTTCAATTACTATAATTTTGAAATGATTGTTCAAACGCAAGTATTTATTTTAATGCTTACAAATCATAAGATTTAACTACTTTCCACTTTATTTTCAAAACATACAAACTTTAATTATATGCATACAGTAAGAAAAATAAGCCTAATATTATTGGTTTTTGTGGTAATTAATGCAACCGCACAACCTTACAATGCCAACTGGAATTCTTTGGATAAACGTCCCATTCCTACTTGGTTTACAGATGCTAAATTTGGTATTTTTATACACTGGGGTACTTATTCCGTTCCTGCATGGGCACCCGCCAATGAAGATATTGGTATTTATGCAAAATATGCTGAATGGTATTGGCCTCGTATTAATGGCGGCTCAGATCCCAACGAGCAGAAAGCAGACGTAAACAAACTTTTTCTAGATCACCATAATAAAATATGGGGCAAAGATTTTAAATACCAAGATTTTGCGCCCATGTTTAAAGCGCAGTATTTCGATCCCAATGAATGGGCCGATATTTTTAAAGATGCGGGTGCTAAATACGTAATTCTTACGAGCAAACACCACGAAGGATTTACCCTATGGCCCAGCAACCAAAGCTGGAATTGGAATAGTGTAGATATTGGCCCTCATCGTGATTTATGTGGCGATCTTACCAAAGCAGTAAAAGCAAAAGGACTGCATATGGGTATGTATTATTCGCTTTATGAGTGGTTCAATCCCCTGTATAAATCCGATCCCACAAAATATGTGAACGATCATATGATTCCGCAATTAAAAGACCTTGTTACCCGCTATGAGCCTGAAATTCTTTACCCTGATGGCGAATGGGATCACAATAGCCCAGTCTGGCAGAGCGAAAATTTTCTAGCTTGGTTGTACAATGAATCTGCTGTAAAAAATTCTGTAGTTGTAAATGATAGATGGGGTAAAGAAACCCGTGGTAAACATGGCGGATACTATAGTTCTGAATATGGAATTGCTGAAGGTGGCAGTACTATTGCAGAAAGGGTTGCACACCCTTGGGAAGAGATACGTGGTATTGGAACTTCTTTTGGCTATAACCATATTGAGAATTTAAATAATTATATGAGCTCCAAAGAATTGGTGCATATGTTGGTGAATGTAGTGGCACATGGTGGTAACCTCTGCTTAAATGTTGGGCCCACTGCAGATGGAAGATTGCCTGTAATTATGCAGCAAAGACTACACGATATTGGCCAATGGCTAAAAGTAAATGGAGACGCTATTTATGGAACCAAGGTATGGAAGAACCGGCCCAAATACAGCGGCCAACAAAAAATATTTTTTACCGCTAAAGACAATCAACTGAATGTGATTTGCACAGAATGGCCTGACAAGCCAATTGTTGTAAATGCGGTTGCTGGCGCTGGTAAAGTGTCTTTATTGGGTTCTAATATTGCTGTAAAATCGATTTTTGCGAATGGAAAATTAACCATAACCCCACCGCAATTATCGCCCAGCACCAACCCTACACAATTTGCTTGGGTGTTTAAAGTTGAGGGATACAAAGAGTAATTTTTTTGAATTTTATTTTGACCTATCGCACTAAAAAATGAAAAAAAAAAATCACCTTTGTTTTGCTGCTACTTGCATTTTTTTGCTTGTTGGTATTAGTGGTAAAATATTTTGTCAACTCAATAAATCCACACTTCCCCCCAAAAATAAAAACGCAGTAAGTTTTAGTTCTAATGATAGTGCATTGCAGTATTTGTATGATTTGGCCGATAAAAAAGCAGCTGATAATATTCGAGAATTTTCGCCACGCTACAAAGTGTTGGTAGAAGGAGGCGAGTATCCTTTTGTATGGGTAGAAACCCAACCTATGGGCGGGGTAATGTATGCAAAACGAAATTTAGAAGTAGCGTATAATAATATAGTTATTTTTTTAAATCACCAATCCAAAACAGGCAGAATTCCGGGTATGATTATTCCTATGAATAATAATATTTGGGCACTTACCGATTTGGTAAAAGCAGACGATGATTATTTGGGACTTTTTTCGGAAACATTACAAGGTTTTTTTGTGCCTGGCCCTGCACTAGAATTGTATTATCTGCTGAATAAAGACACTGCATATCTTCAACTACTTTATCGTGCATTTGAAGCGTATGATAACTACTTATGGAAATACCGGGACTCTGATGGGGATGGCTGTTTAGAAGCTTGGTCTCAGACCGATAGTGGCGAAGATTTCTTAATTCGGTATGAATATGCTCCATTTGTATGGCCATTTAATTATCCTCCTGTAAAAGGAAAAATTCCAGAAGATTCCAACTTTATTAAAAAGTATTGGCCACCAGCAGATGCTGCTCATTATACGCACGAAAAAAATCCAATGCCTGTTGAGTCAATTGATATAATGAGTTACTCTTATTCTTGTAGAGATGCACTGGCTAAAATCTCAAGTATTCAAAAAAATGGGAAAGAGAAATATTGGAGAAATGGAGCCAATAAAGTGCAGCAAAAAATGAAGGACTACCTTTGGCTGCCATCAAAAAATGCTTATTTCTATCGCGATAAATTCAATAAAATTATACCCAGCCTTACCCATAATAATTTAAGGGCAATGTATTTTGGAACCATGACCCAAACCATGGCCGATGGTTTTATTAAAGATCATTTATTAAATCCAGCAGAATTCTGGACTATCATGCCACTCCCAAGTATTGCCGCCAATGACCCTTATTTTAGAAATATATCGTTCAACAATTGGAGCGGTCAACCTGAGGGTCTTACCTATCAACGCGCTATTGGCGCACTTGAAAATTATGGACACCTGGCAGAAATTACTTTAATTGGAAAAAAACTGCTTAATAAAATTTCAGAAAGCAAAATATTTACACAACAATTTGATCCTTTTACGGGTGCCCAAAATGGCAAAGATGGATATGGCCCTACCATCTTATCTGTTTTAGAATATTATGCAAGAATGTATGGTGTGTATCCTAAAAATGATACCATTCATTTTAATGGACTTTCTGCTGATCAACCCTACACTTATACCCAGCAATTAGATAAAAATTCTTATAAGCTGGTGCAAGAAAATGGGTTGATTACCGGCTACTTAAATGGAGTAGTATTGTTTAAAAGTACGGCTGGTATAAAACTAATGACGGATAGGCGTGGAAAGATCCTTGGCATTGTAGGTATTGATACCAATGCGAAGACAATAAAAATAGAGGTTAATAAAAAAATCTACAAAGGAATGATTCAGCCCAATGGAGCGTATAAAATAGGAAGAGAAAAAATCGAATTGATAAAACAAGTCCCATTCAATTATCCATATCAAAACTAAAAAATGAAAAACTTTATTCTTTGTTTGCTGTTTATAACAATTACATTTTTTTCATTGGCACAACCAACCCCTCAACAATCGTATGCGGGCGTTCAAAAAAAACTGCAAACAGGATGGGGTACATTTAACCATAAAAGCGTGATGAGTCACGTTTTACTGCCAGAAGGTATTGCACTGAATATTGGGTTAAAATTTGCAGAGATAGAAACCAATGGTTATTTAAAAGAAGCATATATTTCTTCACGAGATCCTCGCCCAGAATCAATTGTACCCGGCTATCATGCATTAGACGGCAGTTATACGGACTTGGTAATTACTTGGAAAAAAATTAAATTCAGGGTACAATCTGCTGTAACAAATAGCAAGGAATTGGTGCTATTAATTACACCTATTGAATTACCCAATAGGCCTTTAAATATCATCTTAGAAACTGGAATGCTTTGGAATAAACAAGGCATACTTAAAAAAACAGGTGAATTAATTACTGCAAATACCGCCAATAAGAAAATGAAGATACACGGTATTGGTAATCCAGTTGAAGAATCTGTGGCTGCTTCTGCTCCTTATATGGCGTTGCAGTTTAATAAAGAAGTTGCATTTTATACAGGTAGCAACCAATCCTTATCAACCATTAAAGCCATTGTAGCAGCACAAAGATTAAAGGTAGAAAAAAATATAGCTTCATTTGGAGCATCCGCAGAAACGTATAAAGCCATAGAGCAGGTTATTGGCTGGAATATTATTTATGATGCTGCACAAAAAAGAGTGATCTATCCGGTGAGTAGATTATGGAATGATAATTTTGGGGGACAAAGTGTTTTATTTTGTTGGGACACTTATTTTTCGGCATATATGGCCAGTATGAAAAGCAAAGAATTGGCTTATGCGAATGCCATTGAAATAACCAAGTCCATTACACCAGGTGGATTTGTTCCGAATTGGTCGGGCTCTTATAAAAATGCTTCTTTTGATCGTTCGCAACCGCCTGTAGGAAGCCTTGTTTTTAAAGAGTTGTATAGAAAATACAAAGACAAATGGGTATTGGACTATGTATTTGAGGATCTACTTAAATGGAACAGATGGTGGCCCAAAAATAGAGACGATAATGGAATGTTGTGCTGGGGAAGTAATAAAGTATTACCTCCACTGGTGGGTGATTTTGCAGCCAATGCTTGGCAGGGGGCAGCGTATGAATCGGGACTAGATAATTCCCCCATGTTTGATAGTGTGCCTTTTAATGCCGATAAAAATATGTTGGCTTTGGCAGATGCAGGATTAATGGGAATGTATGGGATGGATTGTGATGCACTTGCTGAAATTGCGCAAGTGTTGAAAAAACCAGCGATAGCAAAGGAGTTGCGGGAACGTGGAAATTTCTATCGCAATCAATTGGGTAAACTTTGGAGTGAAGAAACAGGAATATACCTGAATAAGCGTACTGATATAGGTAGTTTTTCACCCATAACTTCTCCCACTAATTTTTATCCCTTATTGGCAAAAGCTGCCAGTCAACAACAAGCGGAGCGAATGATGAAAGAACATTTATTAAATCCCGAGGCGTTTAATACTCCTTGGATGATACCTTCTGTTTCTTTAAAATCGGAGGCATACAAGGACCAAGCCTATTGGCGTGGAAGAATTTGGGGGCCAATGAATTTCTTGGTGTATATGGGTTTGCTTAATTATGATTTACCAGAAGCAAGAAAAATATTGAGTGAAAAATCGAACCTGCTTTTTTTAGAAAATACCAGAATCAATGGTTGGGTATTTGAAAATTACAATGGAATTACTGGAAATATTACCAATCAAGAAGAAGGAAAAAGTATGGGTGATAACTATTACCATTGGGGTGCTTTATTGGGCTTTATAACCATGATTGAAAATGGATACGTTGCAAATCCTTCTAAGCCAATTCAATAGAGTGGAGTCATTTTTTTCATGTAATCATGCAAGTTTATAAAAATAGTAGGGCTTAGAAACCTTTAATAACTCACAATATTTTCTGAATTAATTGGCTATTCTTTAAATATCCTTTCACTTTTTTTAAATTAATTATCAAACATTGTCAATATAGTGTAATAAACTGCTAAAACAGGAGAAGAATATTTCGGTTAGAACATTCAATTTTACAGTTACAAACAAATAACTGATTGCTATGCCGAATTTTAAAAAAAAGATTCTAAAAGGAATATTTACATCCTTTTTTGTGATCGTACTACTGTTTCTAAATATGAAAAGTAGTAATGCTCAAGTTAAAACTTACACAGGAACCGTAGTAGATGAAACAGGAATTCCAATGTCTGGTGTTACTGTAAAAGAAAAAAATGGAAAAATGCAAACTGTAACCAATAAAATGGGTCAGTTTAGTATTCAAACATTAGAAAAAACCATATTGCTATTCTCATTTACTGGCTATAATGCGTTAGAGACATTGGCGGGTATTTCACCTATGAGTATAGATTTAAAGCCAATTGTATCAAGTTTAGATGATGTTGTGGTAGTAGGTTATGGCACACAGAAAAAACGCAATACCACTGGCTCAATTGCTACCGTAAAATCTGATCAAATTCGTCAGGTACCTATTACTAGTCCAGAACAAGCTTTGCAAGGAAGATCCACTGGTGTAATGGTGATGCAATCTAATGGTGCTCCTGGTGGGGCATCACAAGTGCAAGTAAGAGGGGTTAATTCTACCAATGCAGGGAGAAATGATCCACTTTATGTGATAGACGGTATACCTCTATTTGATGTTTTAAATACAAATACTGCAAGTGGTGGTGGAGCTTCAACCCCAAGTGCTAATACTGGTAGTCCGCTGGCCACGCTTAATTCCAATGATATTGAGTCGATGGAAGTATTGAAAGATGCTTCTGCAACGGCAATATATGGTTCTAGAGCAGCCAATGGTGTTGTAGTTATCACTACAAAAACTGGTAAAGTTGGTAAAACAAAAATCAGATTAGACTATTATTATGGTGTGCAGAGTATACGGAAAAAATTAGATATGGTCAATGCCACTGAAGGCATGTTGATCAGAAGAGATGCGCTATTGAATACCGTTTCTGATGGTGGTTTTTATGGTAGGCCATTACTAACGCAAGCGTTCAATCCATTTACAATGAATTCAAGCCCTGAGTACAAGAATATTGACTGGCAAAACGAACTATTTAGAGCAGCCCCTATTCAGGATGCAAATATTTCGCTAAGCGGTGGTACAGATAAACTCCGTTATCTTATCAGTACCAATTTCTTTAAACAAGATGGTATTTTTAGAAATACTGATTTTCAAAGAATCTCAACTAGGGTAAATCTTGACGGAATTATATCTAGTAAACTAAAATACGGGCTACGGTTCAACTATTCTAATCAAACAGGTAATAATGTAGAGGATGCCAATCCTTTTCAAGGAAATGTTGCACTTGCATTACAAACTGAGGCGTGGAATCAGGTATTCAACGCCGATGGAACTTATTGGGGGCCAACAAATCCTGTTCCAGGTAATGGTAATTTAACACTTTGGAATAACAGAAATCCCGTTGCCGAAGCAGATTTAAACATCAGACCAACAATACGGAATAGAACAAATGCCAATCTTTTTGCAGAGTATGAAATCATAAAAGGACTTAAATTTAAAAGTAGTTTCGGAGTAGATTTTAACTCAATAAATAATAGACGAGTTCAAGCGGCATTTGCGAGAGGCCCATATTTGATCATTTCAGGGCCAGATATACCAAATAATACTACAAAAGTGTTCTCCTATCTTGGAAATACATCAAACTGGATATCTGAACATACCTTACAATACAACAAATCTTTTTCTAATCATAATATAGATGTTTTATTGGGATTTTCAGCACAACAAAATGTGACTAGAACCTTATTTGGGTTAGGTGATGGAGGTATCAGCCCTTCACTAACTTTACTTGGTGCGAATATTGCTCAAAATCTCCTCACTTCAGAATCATACGGCGAAATTGGACTGGTTTCACAATTTATTAGAGCAAACTATAATTTCAAAGGAAAGTATTTATTTTCTGGAACAGTACGTCGCGATGGTTCATCAAACTTTGGACCAGATAATAAATATGGTAGTTTTCCAGCAGCTTCAATTGGCTGGAGATTATCGGATGAAAGGTTCATGAAAAATGTTAAATTCATTCAAGATATTAAGATTCGAGCTAGTCACGGTATTGTAGGTAATCAAAATATAGGCTCTTTCGCTTTTTTACCACGAATGGGTGCTTCTAACTATTCATTTGGTAACACTATTGTGAATGGTTTTGCCCCAAATGCACTCGCAAATAGGGGATTACGTTGGGAGGAAAATCATAAAACTGATTTAGCCATAGAATTCAGTTTGTTTAATGGCAAATTGAATGGTACCGTTGAATATTATCGAAATAGATCTAAAGGATTATTAGTACCAATTCAAGTATCTAACTTTTCTGGATTTTCAAGCATAACGACAAATTTTGGTTCGATCGAAAATAAAGGTTGGGAATTTTCACTTAATGGTGAGATTTTCAAAAGCAATACTTTTAGTTGGAATGCAAGCATAAATTTAACCACCGTTCAAAATACTGTTTTGGATCTTGGAACAACTGCATCGGGCGGAGTACAAGAATTTTTTGGAAATGCGTTATTTCAACACGGAAATATTCCAGTGAATATTACTAGAGCAGGGTTGCCAATAGGTTCTTTTTTAGGATGGCGTTCGCTGGGTGTTTTTCAAAGCCAAGCTGAAACAGTTGGTTATCCTACAAGGGGTGGTATTCTTGCAATGCCTGGAGACGCCAAATTTGCAGATTTGGATAAAAATGGGGTAATAGATGATAGAGACAGAGAAATTATGGGCTCTCCATTTCCAAATTTCTTTGGTGGCATAACCAATGATTTCAGATTCAAAGATTTTTCTTTAAATATTTTTGCAAACTTTGTAATGGGTAATGAGGTATACAATGCTGGCAGAGCTCAAACGGAACAGTTTTTAAATGGATCTGGAACAATACAGAATCTAAACTTTTGGACTCCTGGAAGTAATATAAACAATCCTCGTTTAACTGCAGGTGCACAATCAGCTTACAATAGATTGCCTTCTCAACGTTTTGTAGAAGATGGATCCTTCCTTAGAATAAGGAATATTACCTTGGCATATCAAGTTCCTCAAAAGTACTTGAGCAAAATCAAATTTGAATCAATGAGGTTTTTTGTAAGCGGTAGCAATTTATTCACCTTTACAAAATACCAAGGTTGGGATCCTGAAGTAAGCAGTAATGGAGCAGATGTGCTTTCAGGTGGTATAGATTTAATTGGTTACCCAGTAGCAAAAACCTTTCAGTTTGGCTTTAACATAGGATTTTAAATTTTGCTGATCTTAAAATAAAAAAAATGAAAAAATATATATTGGCTGTTTTTATAGCTGGATTTTCAATTGCTTCTTGCAATAAAATTATTGAGCCTAAGTTGGGGGATACTGGGCAAATAGGATCTGATGAATTCTATTCAAATTACAATGGAATTGTTCAAGGTAATATTGGAATTTATCCAAGTGTACGGAATACTTACAATGGCATGTGGTTTACCGACTTGTTGAGTGATGACGGTGAAAGTAGTACTGGAGGAGACCAAGCGTGGGCTGATGTTGAGATAAACAATGTTGACCCTAGATCTGGAATTATTGAAGGTGTTTGGGCAACGGCATACAATGGAATTTATAGAACAAATACTTTTTTAGGAAGAGTGCCCGCCATTAGCGGCTTGAATATTAATCAAAACATAATGCGCGACCAATTCATTGGAGAGGCATTGTTTATAAGAGCATTACATTATTTTAATTTGGTGCGTTTATTTGGAGATATACCCTTAATAACCAATGAGTTGACAAATTTGAATCAACTTTCAATTGCAAGAACTTCTAAAGCAGAAGTATATATGCAAATTGAGAAAGATCTTTTAAAAGCGATAGATTTATTACCCGAAGTATTACCAAATCCGAAATTGGTAGCACCGATAGTTGGCAATTTAGGCGGTACAGAACAAGGGAGAGCTTTAAGAGGAAGTGCAAGAACCTTATTAGGTCACTTATACTTAACAACTGGCGATTTTGCAAAAGCAGAAGCTGCATTGCAACAAGTTGTAAATAGTGGTGTTTATACATTAAATGCCAACTATTCACAAGCTTTCCAAGCCATTGGTGGGATAAAGAATTCTGGAGAATCAATTTTTGAGGCACAGTTCAATACAACTGCCTTGCCTGGAGCTCAAAACAGTTTTGGTTCTCAGTTTGGACCAGGAGATATATTAATCGGAGGCGTAGCTAATTTGGCTAGAAACAGGCCTACTGACAATACGCTTCTTGAGAGTATAGACCTAAAAAACACCTTGGTTCAAAGTTTTCAAAATGCGGATAATCGAAAGGCGTTTACAGTTAGTTACAACACTGGAAGTCCTATACGCACAATTAATAGAAAGTATTATACACCTACGGGTTCTCAAGGTACTAATAACTGGGTAGTTTACCGTTATGCAGATGTATTGCTTATGTTAGCAGAGGCGCAGCAAGCTCAAGGTAATGCCGCTGCACTTACTAATTTGAATGTTGTACGCAGTAACCCAAGAACTGGCTTATCTGCCTTAGTGGGTATTTCAGGCAATGCTCTAAGAGATGCAATCAGATTAGAACGCAGATTAGAATTAGCTATGGAAGCTAAACGTTGGTTTGATTTGCTGAGATGGAATACTGTAACCGAAGTAATGCAAGCTCATGCAAGACCTGTTAAGGCTGGCTCGAATGGTTTACTTCCAATTCCACAAGCTGAACGCGAAAAAAATCCGTTATTGACTCAAAATGCTGGATATTAAACTAAATAAACTAAATATAGAAGATTGTAGTTTAACACAATCTCTGCTAGTTCTTTAAACCTATAAATTAATCAGAATGAAATTAAAATACTTTTTAAATTATGCACTATTTATAAGTGTATTATTACTGTCATCATGCACTAAAGACAGAATAGGAATGCAAGATGAACCCAACAAGGCAAAAATTGCACTATTTAATTTTGCAACACCAACTAGACCATCTGCTCCTAATTTTACTACAGGTGTAGTGGGGTATTTTTTCAGCCTAGATGGTATAAGATTGTACACAATGGCAATGCCAACCAGTAAGGCTACGGGTTATTTCTTAACAGAGCCAGGTACCAGAACTATTATTGCTGATACTTCAGCAATACAACAAAATGTATTGAATCCTTCAGCTGCTGTTGTAACTACTAACTTACCCGTTGAGGCAAATAAATACTATTCTGTATATTATTCTAGACTCGCTCACAATCCTGATATTACAACTACTGTAGATGATTTGAGCAGACCTACTTCAAATAAAGTGAAAATAAGAGTGATTAATTTATCTCCAGATGCTGGTTCTTTAGATATTGCAGGTAGATTAACCACAGTAAGTACTGCACGTGTAAATATGTTTACCAACCTAGTTTACAGAGCCAATAATAATTTTATAGAAATCGACCCTGGATTTTATAGTCTTGAAGTAAAATTGAATAATACAGCTACAGTCTTAACTACATTTACAGACGACAATCAAAATCCTCCATTGATGCAAGCCAGCGGTACATCAAGAGCTAACTTTTCTATGTTATTTGAAAATGGGAAAATTTATACCCTAATAATACATGGATATAGAACAGCTAATTCTATTGCACCTCAACTTGCTCAGCCAATGAGTGTAAGTGCGGCAGTAAATTTGTTTTTTTGATAGTGCACTATTTCAAAGAAGTCTTTTTTGAGAGTATGTAAGTAAGCATTTATTTATTAAAGCTAAGAGTGATGAAAAAAATAGTTTATACAGTTTTCTTGTGCTTATTTACAATACTTATTTGTAAATCACAGACACCTTTAGAAACAGTTAATTCTATTGAAAATTTTTCTGTAAATGGCAATGCTAACCTCACAATGGATTTTCAAACAGCAATTGTCTCTTATCAGGGTTCTATATTCTACGCTTATGTTGATGCTAGCTTAAATGCCATAATTGCAAAGCAAGATCCAAGTGGTACTATTACTACAACCATAATTAGATCTCAAATTGAAGATGATCCACATAGATCTCCTTCTATTGGAATTGATCAGGAAGGATATATTCATTGGGCGGGTAATATGCATAACACAGAAATGTCGTATTATAAAAGTCTTAAACCAGGTGATATAAGTTCTTTCAATAGACTAGATTCAGACACACTAAATGGAGGTATGTTCGGCAGAAGTATGTCGTATGGTAGATTCATTGTAAGCAGAAAAGGCACGTTGATGTTTCTTTCTAGACAACGAGTTGGAATAATCAATGATGGATGGATTGGAGGTATACAATGTGGGCATATTCAAGTTTATAATACAGAAACAAAGCAATGGGTGGAAAGGGGTGACTTGAACTATTCATTCAAAGCAAATAATGGTCAAACTATTACAGGTGGTATGAGTGCCGACAGAAAAATAAAGGCTGTTTTTTGGGATAATTCCGGTGCTGGTGCTATCAATTTCAATGGTTATCAAGGATATAAGGTGAGAGTAGTGTTTGATAAAAACAATAGAATGCACATGGCTTGGACTGTCGCTAAAAACCCAGTCTATAGTCGCGTAAACAATGATGTTGCTAATGCTCACACTCACTTAATGTATGCATTTTCTGATGATGAAGGGCTTTCCTGGAAAAAAGCGGATGGCTCTACTATACAAAAATTGCCTATCACTACTGCTACTGGAGAACTGGTGTATCAAGAGGATACAGCTACTGATGCTCGCAGAATGTTTAATGGTGGATACATCACATTTACCAGTGATAATAGGCCTGTAGTAATGGCATTCTCGAGCTCACAAGACAAAATGATGGTTTTTGAACGAAGCAGTCTACAAAACTCTTGGTTAGATGTATCAAATGGATGGGCAAATGGATGGCCTGGGGAAGCGCTAACCGATGATAATGGCTGGATAACTATATTACAGGTTAACCGACATAAAAGAAGTTCTGATAATGGGTCGAGTTTTAGGCAATACGAAAAAGCGAGTAATAATAGATCTAATGATGGGCAATCAATAGATTATCAATATTATTATGAGACTGGTCAATTTAGAAACCATACAATTATTGGTAATGTACAAACAGTTCGCACTACCAGTTTTCAAAACTCTTTGCCAGGTCAAGTTCAACCCCCTGTAATTACTCCTGGAAGTGGTAACGTTTTTTCTGATTCGGTAGAGGTGCAAATAAATAATGTGAATTTTGGTGCTCAAATTCGCTATACAACAGATGGTAGCGAACCCTCCTTGACAAATGGAATTTTATTTTCAAACACTATTAAGATTTTTAAAACAACCACTATAAAAGCTATTTCTTTTATAGCTGGAAAAGTGATTAGCCGTATTGCTATTGCAAAAATTGTAAAAGAACTTCCTTCTGTAGATACTCAGCCTCCAACTGTACCGAGTAATCTAAAGCTAAATACAATTACTTCTACATCCGCTAATATTGAATGGTTGGCTTCTACAGACAATCAGGGGGTAAAAGGGTATGAGGTTTTTATAAATGGGGAATATTTTACCACCACAACTACGAATTCTATTAATTTAAATAGTCTGGTATCTTATACTACCTATAGTTTACAATTGCTGGCATTCGATTCTCAGAATAATCGCTCTACTAAATCTGCAACTTTAGTAATTCAAACCGATAGAAATAAAGTAGAATTGCCTTTTACCACTACACAGCCTGTTTTAGATGGCATAAAAGATCAAAGTTGGAATGGTGCAATATATTCACTCTCTAAAGTAAATACTGGTACTGTAAGAAATGGGAAAGACCTATCTGTAAATATTAGCTATACCTATGATATTAATAATCTATATGCTTACTATGAAGTAATAGATGATTCAATTGAAGCTAATTCAACCAATTGGTGGGAAAATGATGGTATTGAATTATATATAGATGCTACAAACAGAAAAGGAACAACTTACTTGTCAACGGATTATCAAATTGTTTATACTTTTAATGAATTAAATTTAAGAGAAGCAAGTAGAAACGCAGCTCTCACCGGTGCGCAGTTTAAAAAAGTTAATACAGCTGAAGGTTATAATGTAGAGTTGGTTTTGCCTTGGTCTATATTCAAAATTACACCAACTTCAAATTTTGAATTTGGACTTGAAGCTATGGCTATTGATAGAGATAGTAATAAATGGAATGGTAAGAAATCTTTTAATAATAATATTGATAATTCATGGAGTAATCCATCTACTTTTGGTAATGCTATTCTTGGAACACTTATATTGCCGCCATCAGAAGTATTTAAATTTTCGGCAAATAGAATTAATAACTCATCAGTATCTATTGAATTTGGAATTGAAAATCCATCAGAGGTAAAAGAGTTTATATTAGAACGAGGTATCTCAGAACAATTATTCCAAAGTATTGGTAATATAATACCATTTAAAAATATTACTTATACTTACGTAGATAATACGGCTGACCAAGAATTTTATTTTTATCGAATTAAAGTTGTGTATAAAAATGGTAATTCTAAATATACTAAAGTAATTAAAATCACCAATAGCAACGTAAATACTTTATCTAAAGTATTGCCAACAGTAACAAAATCCTCTATTCAAATTATTATTCCTTCATCAATTACAAACGCTAAATGTGATATTTATAATGAAATTGGAAAACATTGTTTATCAATGAAATTATCTGCATTGAGTAACTTAGTTGATATTTCACGTTTTTCAGCAGGTATATATTTTATTGCTATCACTGATAGTGATAATAAGCGTACAATACATAGAGTCATCAAATTATAAAATATTATTTTCCAATTTGATTTATTTAAAAAAGTGGAAATATATATCTTAATAAGTATATTTCCTTTAAAATATGCGTGGTAAAAAATTCATTGTATTATATATTGTATTTAGTAGTTTTAGCTATTGTCTTTTATCACAAGTAGACACAAATAAGAATGATATTTACGCTGATATTGCACAAAAGCGACTGAATTTAGAAAATGGGTTATTTGTATTGCCCCCGAACCCCAAAATCATAAAAAAAAATATAGTTTTTCTTAATACCAAAAAATCAGTTCTCAATCCGGTTAAAAAATTTGAAACCCAAGATTCACTCAATCAATTGCTCCAAGAGTACAGAAATATTTATACTCCTTTTTTACAAAATTTTGCTCCACTTTTTTCACAAACACGTGATTCGATTAATATTTCAAATTTTTTTTGGAAAAAATTAAATCCGAACCAGCAAAGCCTAATAGATATTGATACATTAGACGGAACATGGGATAAAGTGAAAATTCCGCATTTTGGCCCCCCGCTGGGCAACGCTAAAACACTTTATCACACACTATTTAATAGAATTGACTCTGTTGCATCTGGTAAGTCTATTTATATAGTTTTCAAAGCCGTAGATTATAAGGCAGAGGTTTATATTAATAATATATTCGTTGGTAGTCATGAAGGAGCATTTGCAAAATTCGAATTTGATATCACAGCATATTTAAAAAAGGGAAAAAATGTATTAACTGTTAAAGTAGAAAACGATTATCCAATGTTGGGGCATATTGGAGAGGATGGGATAAAATTAGATGGCGATAAAATTTATGCTTCAACAGGATTAGGCTATAATGATCCTATTTTGGGGTGGCATCATAACCCTCCGGGAATGGGTATTTATCAACAGGTTTATATTGAAGAAAAATCCAATGTTTTTATAAATGACATATTTGTAAGACCACTTAAAGGGCTTGATAGCGTAGAAGTTTGGGTGGAAATTATCAATTCAAAAAATACACAAGAATTTATTGCATTAGAGTATAGTGTATATGGAGTTAACTGTAGAGATACGATACATCAAAAATTAAGTTTTATACCTACAACTATTCAAGTTCCAGGTTACGGTGATTTATCAAAACCAACTGATTGGGAGCAAAAAAAATTGTATATGGGGAAAGGAAACAACTATCTCAAACTGCGAATAGCTGTTCCAAATGCCAGAATTTGGCAACCTCAGAGTCCATGGATGTATCAATTTCAAGCTGCTTTAATTAATACAAATAATAAAAAAATAATTGATACGTATACGCAAGATTTTGGTGTGCGAATTTTTTCACAGGACACAATTGCAAGTCCGATGGGAGCATTTTACTTAAATAATCAACCCATAAAACTAAGAGGCGCAAATACAATGGGTTCCTTTATGCAATGTGTTAAGAACAATAATTTCAAACAGTTGGTTGATGATATACTTTTTGCAAAAATTGCAAATATTAATTATATACGAATGACTCAATTTCCAGTACAACAGGAGGTATATAATTATTGTAATAAATTAGGAATGTTAACACAAACCGACCTTCCATTATTTGGTGTATTGCGGAAAAATAAATGGATTGAATGCATAAAACAAGTTGAAGAGCTTGAAAAACATATTCGCTCTCATCCTTGTAATATTTTAGTTAGCTATATCAATGAACGATTTCCAAATGCAGAGGGAAATCCACAAAGGCATTTTTCTACAAATTCCGAATTTGAAAGGTTTTTTCTTGCAGCTGATCAATCAGTACTACTTAATAATCCCGATAGGGTTATTAAGGCAGGTGATGGCGATTATGCTCCCCCAACGCCAGGCTTACCAGATAACCACATTTATAATGGATGGTATAATGGCCACGGTTTAACACTCGGTAAAATGAATAAGGGAGATTGGATGCCCATTAAACCAAATTGGCTGTATGGTTGTGGAGAATTTGGTTCAGAAGGATTAGATTATTATAATACAATGCTTGAGTATTATCCCAAAGAGTGGTTACCTAAAAACACTGCTGATGAAAGTAATTGGACTCCAGATAAAATTAGCATGTCTCAAACTTTTCGCTTTCATTGCATGTGGTTTAATAAACAATATACAGTTAAAAACTGGATTAGTGAAAGCCAAAAACACCAGGCATGGGTTACCCGTTTTACTACGGAAGCATTTAGAAGAAATAATCAATTGGTAAGTTTTGCAATTCATTTATTCATAGATGCATGGCCTGCTGGGTGGATGAAGTCAATTATGGATGTAAATAGACAAGCTAAGCCAGCGTATTTTGAATATGCACATGCATTAAGCCCATTAGCTATACAGGTAAGAAGTGATCGTTTCCAATTTGAAAATAATGATACCAGTTCCGTAGAATTATGGATAGCCAATGATTTAAATAAATCTTTTAATAATTATAGAATTAAAGGACAGTGGTTTATTAATGATAAGCCTGTTTCTTATTGTGATAGCGTATTAAATATATCCGCTTTTAAAGGATCGTATATTGGAAGTATTAATCTGCCAAATGCATCATTTGTAAAGGAGAGAAGTACTATCAAGTTTATTATTCAATTACTGGATGAAAACAATAAATTAGTACATCATACTAATTTTGAGGCAATTATTGTACCTAAAATTACAGTTGGTAATATAGTTAAGGTTTTTATCCCCGATACATCAAGTAATATTTTTCAAATAGTTAAATCTGTTGGCATGGAAAATGTAAAATTAAAAACTGTTGATAAACTTAATGATGCTCATGTTGCAGTGATAAGTAATATGACCAATTACTTGTCAAATAAAAGTATTTTCAACAATTGGGTCACATTGGGCGGCAAACTTATTTTTATGCTTCCTCCTACTGGTATTTATAATTTTGGAGATAATGATACTACTAAAATATTTAGAACAACTATGGGACAATACTATTTTGCTTCCCCTAATTTAAGTAATTCCAAAATGAAATTTTTTAAGCCCAACGATTTTTGGCTTTGGCATCATGATACTGATTCACTAATAACGCCTATCTTATCTGCAATGGGGATAGGTAAAAACTGGGAATCTTTACTATATACTGGACAAACTGGGTGGGTAGGTGCAAGTAATTTAACTTTTGCTGCCGCAGAAAAAAAATATGGCAATGGGTTATTTTTAATAAATAATTTAAATATAGAAGATACTTACAAGACAAATTTTGCAGCTAAATTCTTTTTTTACAATATTTTGCTTAAAAAAAATTAAGTCTCTTAGTTATTTTATGTATGCATATAATTATACTTTATATTAAATGAAAAAACTTTTTATTAAATCGCTTTTAATAGCTAACTACTTAATCTTAAGTAATAGTATTTTAGCTACAAATTATTTTATATCCTCATCACTAGGTAACGATAATTTTACAGGTATATCGGTTACTAAGCCTTGGCGAAGTGTAGGACGATTAAATAAACAAAAGTTACTACCAAATGATACAGTCCATTTTAAATGCGGAGATATATTTAATGGGTATATTAATATAAAAAATAGCGGTACTGTTAAAAAGCAAATAGTATATACCAGCTATGGGGATGGCAAAAATCCTATATTAAATGGTACTGTAAAAATTAATGGACATTTTGATGAACAATCTAAACTTTATACTGCGGATATCAATTTTCAGGTTTACGATATATTTATAAACGATAAGCGAATGACTCCTGCTCGCTATCCGAATAGCGGGTTTATTTCTATTGATAGTGCATCTGGAAAAGATTCTTGTTATGCTAAAGAACTAAATAATGTAAATATTGATTTTTTGGGAGAGGCAATGTTAAGAGCGAGAACAATCGACTGGGTATATGAAACTAGAGCTATAAAAAATATTCGATCAGGCTGGCTCTCCACTAAAGCACAAAATCGATATATTATAGATAAATCCTTTAACAACAGAACCAATAATGGCTTAACAGTAATGTATCCATTTGTTAAAGGGTATGGGTTTTTCTTAGATGGGAATATTAGTTTTTTAGATACAACTTTTGAGTGGGCTTGTTACAAGAATAAGCTGCAAATTCTATTACAAAGTAAGGAACAAGGTTTCGACGTAATAGCAGTAAAAGAAAAAACGGCTATCTCAATTGATAATCAAGTTCAATATATTTCAATTTCTAATATTGGCATTAAAATGTATGAGCAGGCTGGTATTAAATTAGGGTATGCTACTGAAAATATTGTAATTCAAAACTGTACATTTGACAATATTCATGGCTGTGGAATTTTAGTTGATAGTGCAGGAACGAAATTGGATATTAGTCGTAATATATTCTCCAATATACTTGGTAGGGGTATTTCATTATTAGAACCAACTTACACACGAATTACTGATAATATACTTCATAAAATTGGATTGGAAAGGGCATACGGCTTTACTGGTGTGAACGGAGCTTCCGGTATTGTCGTACAAAATTCAGAGCGTAAAATTTCAATTGATACTGTATTTGCGAATAATAATTACATAGCAAAAAATAGAGTAGATAGTTGTGGATATATAGGGATAAGGGTAGATGGATACCGAAATTTGGTTGAGTTGAATGTGATTGATTATTGTAGTTTAACACTAAACGATGGAGCAAATTTATATTGTTTTGCAGCGACTAGTGGAGTTACACATGATAATATTTTTCGAAAAAATATTATCCGAAATAGTATTGGCGATAGTAAGGCAACACCTAATAATCCAAATTTAGCATTTGGGATTTATCTTGACAATAATTCTCATGATAATATTGTTGAAGATAATATTGTATGCAATACGGGTGCAACAGGTATTTTAAATAACGATGCTGCTTATAACAATATAATTCAACGCAATTTAGTTGCTAATTGTAAAGTAGGAATTGGTTTTGCAGAATGGGCAACAATAGGAAAAATACATGGTATTAAAGTAACAGATAATATTGTTGTAACAAACGGGATCAGTCAATTTGCAATTTCTTTTACCAATTGGCTCAATCAAACACTTCAGCCTGGTTATTTTAATAATAATACATATATAAATACTAAGTCGAGTCATTTTTTCGAATACAATACCCAGCAGTTTCCTAATAAAAATTCACATCTAGAACTATCATTTCCGCAATGGCAATTACTTAGTAATGGTGATGCTAACAGCAAGACAATTACTGGTTTTTCAACTCAATTCTACAATTACACACCAAGAGTGTACATAAATGATGATTTCTTTAATAAGTTAGAAATAGGAAGTATAGAAAATGCTAAAGATATCAATGGTAATATATGCCCAAGTATAATAACAATAGATCCGATGAGCTATTACCTAGTATTTATAAAAAATGAATAATCAGATTTTTTTTACGCATATTAAGTTGACTACTTTAAAAGTAATAATTGTACAAGGATTCATACTCATATCATTTTTTTACACCATTCAGTAATAATTTCCAATTGCCATTAGCAAAAGCACTTTGTATATTGTTAATTGTAAATGTATTAGGTAGTTTATTGGTATTTTTTAAGTCAATTAAATGGCGATAAAAAAACCAATTAAACCAAAAATTATTTTGATATTTCAGATGTTTTGAGGTTGACTTGTTTAGTAATTGTTGATACCAACCTAATTTTATATTTAATAGAATTGCGGTCTTTTTTGCATATTCTATATTGTTATCAGCATTTTTTAATGCTTTTAAAAATAGTTGTTCATAATTTTTGTAAGTTTTATTTTTTGGAGAAAAGGTAGTAACTGAATCTAGTATATTTAATTTTAGTAATGAGATTGAATCTTCGAATATCCTATCTCCGTCAATATCAAATTGTAATAAATCGAAAAAACCGTTATTATCTGTATCGGTATATTTTATAGTTGAAAAAATAGTGGGCTCATAATCAATTTCATCATGGGGAATTGAATCTCCACCATTACGCCAACCTTGCCAACCTTGATAATATTTTGCATTAAAATCAACCCTCCAAGCTCCTGTTTCAGCTCCAAATAAATGTATTTTTCCATCAAATTTTCCTATGTATAACGCACCTTTTCCAGAAAAATCTTCATCCCACTCTCCTCTATCTCCTGCTACATCTGCTTGCGGATTATTATCTAAACCGTTATTTCCAGCACCAATGGCAAATAATTTTTTTGGCTCATAAAATTCTACCCGTTCCCATCTTTCGCAATCATCGTCTTCATCAAAAACCAGCGAAGCTTTTGCCCAATTATTCACATCAAATATTTTATTGTATGCTAGCTTATGAGGGATATAAGTTAAGTACTTCATCCTGCGCCACCTACTGTCTAAAAAAAATGTATCGGCTGCAGGTAACCCGCTTAAATTCGTAAAATATTGTTTGTAATTTGAGTAATTAAAGCCTTTTCCTTGCAGCTTAATACTTAAATCAAAGTCGAAAGGATTTGAACTATGATTATCATTATCCAAATCAAAAGTATAACGAATATCTGTAATTTGTCCCGTAAGTTGAACTGGATATAGTGCACTACTAAGAATCTCAGGTTGATCCATAAACCGAATAGCCATTTCTGTTAGTCCATCATTGTCTTCATCAAAAAAAAGAAATGGATTTTCCCAGTTAAGGGTTGTATTGTTCATATTAAATGAAGATGTATGTGTTTTAAGTAATATACTATTGCCTAAATAATCTTGCCAAAAGTGTGATCGACCCCACTTTTCCCAAGGTTCCACTTGTAACGTATTCCAATTAATAAAATTAAATACACCATCTTTATCAGTATCAATGCAAATCATAAAATGCCCTGGGGTCCATCCTTTATCAGTAAGTTTTGCGTTATCGACAATTATTTGTAAGTCAGGTAAATTATCTCCATTAGTATCTACCCAGTCGACTATTAAATCTTCATGGAAGCCATATTTCCCATCAATATTTCTATCAATCATTAAACAATCGTTATCGGTATCACCTTCAAAGTCTTTATAGGTCATATCATCATCATCATCTATAAATTGTATCGGAATATTTTTGTTAATAAATGAGCGTAAGATATCTGGATCACCATCCTTATCCAAATCAACAAATGAAATTTTACCATAATTAAAATTTGGCTTTAGTCCATTTTGTATCAGTTGGGCTGATAATTTGGTATTAAGTAATTCGAAGAAAAAGACAAAAAATATGAGTAATCTGATTTTATACATATTGTAAGTTCAAGTAATAAGTGCAATTTTTTGTTGTAGCACTTGATTAGGGGTTTGATAATTAAATTTTCTTACTGGTCTATCATTCAATAATTGTTCAACTCTTTTTTCTTAAATTTCTAAAATAATTTTTGCTTTTAAAATGAATATAATTTTTTATATACAGTGTTATTTCCACTTTTAGAGGCAGATAGTTTTATAAATCAATTAAAACTGCTTCTTATTCACTAGTAAATTTTTTTTGGTATCCAGAGGGTGTTTCGTTCATTATTTTTTTGAATGATTTGTAAAAATTTGTGATATTATTAAATCCGCTATCATAACAAATTTGTGTGATAGAGCGTTTGTTTTCAATTAATAACTTACTAGCATAACCTACTCTTAATTCTTGTAAGAAGGTATTATAAGTTTTTCTTGTATGTAATTTGAAAAAACGACAAAAAGAATTCGGACTAATATTAGCTACTCCCGAAATTTCTTCGATTGATATTTTTTCTTTAAATTTCTTTAGAGAATAGTTATAAATTGTATTAATTCGTTCCGTTTCATTGGCATTTATATTAGGGGTAAAACCTATTGATGAAATGACAGAGAAATTTTTATTTTTTGCTATTTCTAACAGAATTTCTAATAATGTAATTATTCGTTCAGCCTCCGATGCTATTAGCATTTTTTCCATCATTTCAATCACCATTTCTTTTGTAGAACCTTTAATATAAAGTCCTCTTTTTGCTTTTTCAAACAATTCTTTTATTTTAATATTTTCAGGTAAATTTAAAAAATCATTACCCCAAAAATTTTCTTTAAAATGTGCAACGGTTGCTATAGAAAATACTTTGTCATTATTTTGAAAATACTGTTCATCACACTTCCAAAAGTGTGGCAAATTGCTCCCGACCATTATTAAATCACCGAATTTAAATTTGCTGATGCTATCACCCAAGAATTGTGTCCCATTCCCTTGAATAATATGAATCAGCTCAATTTCTGTGTGAAAATGCCATCTATTATAAAAATAAGGAACAATATCTTTTCTTACACTAAAACTGTGATTTGGGCTTGGTAGTGGCTTTAATAATTCTGGCTGCATTAAATAGTATTGAGGTATTTATAAATAAAGCTTACAAAACAGTGTTGTAGGGTTTTTAATTATTATTAAGAACGATTTTGTACTTTTTATTTATTTACTTTTAAAAAAGTTGTACTTAAAAGATAACTTAAAATTTATTTTGTAATTATCTACTATATTCATTATATATCATATTGGTTGACTTTTCTGTTTGCCATAGTAAATGGTAATACTTTTGAGTATTAAAATAATGAGATTAATTTGTCCAGCGGTTAGCATGATAATTCAATTGTAAGGCATACCCGCCTGGTGTATTTCCTGGTGATGGAATGGTTCGAAAACCACTAGCCCATATAGTATAAACGCTGTTAGGAGAAATGACCATACCAGTTTTAGCAGCCCTTAAAACAGTACTAGTTCCTGCTACATTTATCTGCATACTATATGTATTGCCTGGAACTACCTCAATGTATGTCCTACGTTGCTTGTAGCTTATATTATCCGCTAAGACTTTACCTGTTGTACTATTAATAATATCAATAGAGCCAGCATCTGCTGAAAGATTTAGGAATAAAATTTTGGTTTTACCGACAGTTGGAAAATCAATATTATCTTTCATAAAAAAAGTATCAACATTCTGCGAAGTTCCAACAGCGTACAAAGAATAATAATTATTAGCTTCCACTGTTAGTCTGAATGTTCCTATTACAGCAGCAATGCCAGCTGGACTATTAGCTTGAGACTGCGCAGTATCTAGTCTAACGGTTAGTGTTCCTGGGTCAAATACTTTGTAACCATTACTGAATGGATACTTGATTGGAAAATTATTATACTGGGTTCCATTATAATATGGATAAATAGCTATTTCACGTTGGGCTAAAACTGGAACGTTTGCGCTATTAGGTGCTGCATTAATAAAAATAATTTTAGCCTTATCAGGGAAATCACCTACATACCCTTCTTCCTCTTTCTTGCATGACTGAAGTAATGTAGTGCCAATTAAAGTAAACAATACATACCTTGTAGTTTTATTCATAAAGTTTATTTAGTAAAATATGATTTAGACATATTCGTAAGTATTTTTTTTAATTTATCCTTATTTTCAATTGCAATTAATAACCAGGATTTTGAATGATAAGCGGATTCAAATCAATTTCTATTTGCGCAATTGGAAACAGCATTTTAGTTTGATTGAACTTGATTCTTTTTTGCTTATTTACTAGGGCATCCTGCATAAAAGGAAGTCCATAACGAAGCATATCAAACCAACGTTTATTTTCCATGGCCAATTCTTTGCGACGTTCTGATTGTACAATAGTTCTAAATGATATTTGTGTTTGTAATGTTGCGATATCTCTTGCCGAAATTGTTGATAACTGCAACCCAAAAGCCCTCCGTCGCAACTGATTTATGTAATCAATTGAGGCAATATCTGGTGTGCCTAATTCATTAGTGGCTTCTGCATAAATCAAGTACATTTCAGCCATACGGTATACAGGATAATTGCCATTACCTGTAGAACCCCTTCCTGGTTCATAAAATTTATTAGTAAGAAGAATTGTAGCACCTGTTCCTATTCTCCCCATTGCAAAGTTGGTAGTTAATCGAAGATCGCCCGTTTCATATTCCTGAATTAATCCACCCAAAAATCCTGGTTCATTTCCCAACAGGCTAGCATTGTCTGATGGACGATATGCTGCAATGCTTGGAACACCACCAGCCGCATCTGTTGTAGGGCCCATTAAAGCTGCAAAATTATTACCTTGAGCTGCTGTACCTGTAGGGCCAATACCAGAAGAACTGAACTGAATCTCAAATAAAGATTCAACTGTATTTTCATTTCCTCCATTTATTGGGAAAAAGTTATCTCTGTAATTATTATTTATGTGGAAACCACTGTTGTTCTGTATAACTTGTAACGCACTAGCCCTTGCCTCGGTAAATTTTTTTTGTGTTAAGTAAACATCTGCTAATAATCCAAGTGCAGACCATTTGGTTACACGTCCACGTTCGTTACCATTACCTGAGTTAGTATATGAGATGGGAAGTTTTAGTACAGCTAACGAAAGATCTTTTTCAATCTGGGCATACACATCGGCGACTTTTGCACGAGGAATATTCACCTCATTCGCGCTTGTAATTTCTTTGGTTCGCAATGGTATATCACCAAAAAGGCGCACAAGGTTAAAATTCGCAAATGCACGCATAAATAAAGCTTCACCTATAAACTGCTCTTTGAAAGAAGAGCCAGTTCCATTGGTTTCAAAAATAGTAGGGAAAACGATAGTTGGTACGCGTGCGATAACAACATTTGAACGGTGAATAATTTTATAAAAATCATCCCACAACTGAAAAGTCATATTATTATTTGCTGATATCTCAAAATAATCAATAAGACTATATCTTGCACTTACCGTTTGTGGATCATCTAGCACATCATCACTTGCATAATCAACGTTGATCAACTGATTATTGCCCCTGTATAAATTGCCGTTTGTTAATTGAGCATAAATACCATTCACAGCGGTAAGGCTACCATTAAAATCAGTGAAATTAGCGTCTACGGTTTGTTGGCCTACTGGTAAAGGATTTAAAATTTTTTTGCATCCAACTTGCGTTAGCAATAAACAGATACTTACTAAAAATACAATTCTATAGTTAATGATTTTCTTCATTGGCATATTTTTTAGATTAGAAACTGATGTTTGCACCTACGTTAAACGATCTTGCCTGAGGATAAGCCCCAATATCTATTCCATTAGTAGCAACGTTTGAACCAAAGCTGTTTACCTCAGGATCCCATCCTTGGTATTTGGTAAAAACAAACAAATTATTACCTTGAGCATAAATTTTTATTTTACTAAACTTGAGAAACGAAAATTGTTTGGGTGAAAATTCGTATGCGATTGTAAGCGAACGTATGCGCAGAAAAGAACCATCTTGAAGATAAAAATCAGATGGTGTAAGTGGACTATTGTTCCTAGGAACTGGAATACTTGTTTGTACATCAGGATTATTAGGCCTGTATCGGTTGTTATACACGCTTCGCCAAACATTCCCTTCAAAAGTTGACCCATTTAGGAAGGGTTGATTCCAAATAAGGTTGCCATGTTGAAAAGGAGCGAATACAGAAAAAGACCAGTTCTTATAAGAAAAATTACTTGTGATTCCGCCAAAATAATCAGGAAGTGGAGAACCATAAAATTGGCGGTCTTCATCAGTGATTTTGCCATCTTTGTTTTGGTCAACAATTTTAAGATCACCAGGAGCAAAATACGGTTGGGATGCAATTGTATTATAAATGGGAGCAGTTGCTGCATCGGTCCAAGTTAAATATTGGCCATTATTACGTAACACGTAAAAAGCACCTATTGAACTACCTCTTTCTGTCCTGTTTATAAAGGAGTTTACGCGTGCAATTGTTTGTCCATTAATAACTGATAGATTACCTAGGCTAACCACTTCATTTTTATTGGTTGCCACATTTAGATCTATATTCCATTTGAAATCTTGATTATCAACAAGTTTAGCATTCAGGGCAAATTCAAAACCTGTATTTCGAATAATTCCTATATTGGTTACAATAGCGTTGCCTACTCCAGATATTACCGAAAGCGGTTGTCCAGCAAGTAATCCATTAGTCGTTTTACGATAATAATCTACTGTTATATTAAGATAGTTATTAAACAATCCAAAATCAATCCCTATATCAAATTGATTATTTCTTTCCCAACGGATGTCCTCATTCTGGAAACGAGTTGGTGTTACCCCTGGAATATAGGTATTACCAAAAACAGCAGTAGTTCCAGACATTAATGCTGAGTAAAGGAAGTTATCTATCTCTTGGCTACCAGTTGAACCATAACTTGCTCTAATTTTCAGGTCGCTGATTGTGCGGTTATTTTTCAGAAATCTTTCCTCAGACAATCGCCAACCAATTGAGCCAGAGGGAAATAAACCATATTTATTATTTGCGCCAAAACGACTTGATCCATCTCGTCTTACAGTGGCTGTAAGCAAATATTTTCCTTTATAAGTATAATTGGTTCTAATAAACTGCGATATAAGTCCTTGATCAATAATCCCCCCACTAACAGCTGATGCAATCGGCTGGTTACCTAGTTGATTAAGTATATTGTTTACAGAACCACTTCCGGATGCAAAAAGGGATTTTTGACGAATATTTTGCGCTGAAAACCCAGCCACTGCACTGATACTATGTTCCCTAATTTTTTGATCATAGTTAAGTGTTTGCTCTGCTATCCAATTATATGTTTTGGGGCTTAGCTCACTGGTTCTGATGATAGCATTAGAGTTTACACCCCTATACCAGACAGGGTCAACTTGACGTAATTCAGTAAAGAGGTAGTCAATTCCAAAACTGCTTTTAAATTTAAAATGAGAATTAAACAAATATTCCCCATACATATTACTGATTATACGATACCGATCAGTACTTCTGGTGCGTTCCATTTGATTGGCTACCGGATTGCTGCCACCATCTGTATATAAAGCTGTACTTATAAGGTTATTTGGGGAGCCAGCATAATTGCCACTGCCATCAAAAACTGGGGTAAGGGGTGAAGAAGTTAAAAGCCCATTAAGTAGCCCTTGAAAAAATTCATCATTCTGGGAATTACTTTCCCACTGATAGTTTAGGGTTGTACGAGTTCCAAACTTTAGTTTGTCTGAAGCCCTAACATCAAAATTTACTCTAGTACCAATCCGTTTTGCAAACGTATTGATCAATATACCCTGTTGATCCAAGTAATCGCCGGAAATATTGTAAGTCACACGGTCCGTACCACCACTTACCGATAGATTATAATTGGCAATATTAGCTTTTTTGAATACTTCATTTTGCCAGTCTGTGCCCTTTCCAAATGTAAAGGGGTTAACAGCAAATACGTCGAATCCCTCACTCCCTCGAGTACCTGCGTTTCGTCGGTGCTCAAAAACAAGTGATGCTCTTTCTTGAGCATTAAGCACAGCAATTTTTTTACGCAACGATTGTACAGCAAAATTCTGATTTATTGAAATAAGCGGTTTTCCTATTCGTCCTGATTTGGTAGTAATTAAAATCACACCATTTGCTGCTCTTGCACCATAAATAGCGGATGCAGATGCATCTTTCAATATCTCTATTGATTCAATATCATTGGGACTTATAGTACTTAGGGGGCTTGCAGCATTTGAAGCTGTACCTCCTGATGATCCTTCATTTCCTATACTAAGACTGTTAGCACTTTCACTGTAAAACAAAGGCACCCCATCTATCACATATAATGGTTGATTGGCGCCGTTTCCAGCAGTTGTATTCACACCTCTTATCCTTACCTGAACAGCCCCACCTGGTGCACCACTGGATTGAATTACCTGTACACCAGCCGCACGACCCTGTATTGCTTGGTCTGCACTTACAATTGGAAAAGATTTTATAGTTGATTCTGATAATTTTGAAACTGAACCAGTAATATCTTTTTTACGTTGAGTGCCATAGCCAATTACTACAACATCGTTCACAGCAGATTCAATAATTTGTAACTTTACTGTAGCGGCCTGATTGGCTTTCACTATAAATTCCTGATTTTTATAGCTGGTATAAGAAATCAATAAAATAGGATTATCGATATCAGTTTTTAGATTAAACCTGCCAGATGCATCTGTAGTGGTACCTATTTTCCTATTTGATTTTAAATATACACTTGCACCTTCTAAGGGAGCATCCTTTTCATCAGTCACTATTCCTTTAACCTCAACAGATGAGATTTTTTCTACTAAAAAATCGATATTATTAGAAGGTATTGATCCTCTCTTTTCTATATCTTTAATCGCATATAGTAAAATTTGCTCATCTACAATTTTGTAGCTGATGCCTAAAGGCTGAAGTATTTCCTCTAAGAATTTTGAAAGCTTTTTATTAGTTACAGAAACCGAAATTTTTCGATTTGCTTTAATTGCTTTAGAGCTATAAATGAATCTTGCTGCGGTCTGTTCCCTAATCAAAGAAATAATCTTGGCTATTTCAATTTTATCCGTTTGTATGGAAACCACCTTTTCTAATATTGTCTGACTTGATACTTTATTTGTATAAAGTGAACAAGTGAATATGAAAACAAGTATTAATTGACGAACCGAAATTCTCATTATTTGGTGTATTAAAGCCGTATTTGGCTTTTTTCATATGTTTAAATGACTTCTGCTTGTTAATCATTTAAAAAGATCAAATAAAAATATTAACCTGAATAAGGTCAATGGATGGAAATACTTCACTATTGCCAGCCTTATTTTATGTACCATTTGCGGATTCAAATTGCTTTATTTCATATGTTAATTTTTATTAATGTAAAATAATATTAAATGCATAACCCAAGCGTCATCATCAGGTTAAAAAATTATTGGCATCCCTCACCTTTAATTAAAATTGTAGTCCCCTTTATTTCATATTTGGTATTTAGAACCTGATTAATAATCGATAGTTTTTCAAATAAATTCTGCTGGCTAATATCACCAGTAAAAGTGCAGTTGTTCAGAGATTCTTTTTCCACTATAATCTTGATACCATAAGCTTCTTCAATTAATTTAAGCACCTCAAAAAAAGGAGTTTCTTCAAAAACGAACTGAGGCGACTTATAAAATGGTGCATCTGATGCAATAACAGGCAGCGGCAAATCAACAACAGAAGATTCAAAAACCCTACTATTTATGGTATAAACCACTTTTTGATTAGGGGTTAATACAACGCCTGTATTTTTAGTAATCATTTTGTTTTGAAAAGTGCCTGAATACTCATAAACTTCTACTTTACCTGTTCGCACAGATACCTCCAACTTATTATTGGCTTGCAAGGGTTTTATCCTAAAGCTTGTGCCAAGTACACGTGTAACAACACTACCAGAATACACATAAAAAGGACGATTTGGATTTTTAGAGATCTCAAAAAATGCCTCGCCTTCCAAATAAACTTCTCGCCTGTTTAAAGCAAACTTTTGAGGATAAGTTATTTTTGTTCCCGAAGCCAGTATAACTATGGAGCTATCCTCTAATATGAATTTTAGAGGTAGTGTAGAAGTATTTATTTGTGTATAAACATTGTCTACTGGCAATGCAACGATGGCAGCGGGTACTAACGTAGTGGATTGGTTGAACCGAAATCCAGCCCAAAAAACTATACCGGTAACCAGAGCAGCAACAGCAACTTTCCAACTAAATACTGATGTAATACGTGGACGGGTAACTATTTGGCCAGTTTTACCATTAAATTTAACCTGTTTAGTAAGTTGTAACCACAAGCGTTTTTCAAGTTGCTCCCAGTCAGGCTCTGTGCTATTCTCTCCATCATCAAGCAGATCGTACCATTGATCAACTAGTGCTTTTTCAGCCTCTGAAGCATCTCCTAAACGATATTTACGAAGAATTCGATGAAATTTATTTGTATTCATGAGCGATTACTTATTAGATAGACAGGTGAAACGATGAACCCCCTAAAGGAGTACTTAAATTTTTTTCAAAATTTCACGAGTTGCTTAATACCCATTGTAAAGGGTTATGAAAGGAAAGTAATCATTATAGATTTGTAACCGGCCAGCGAGTGATGGATAGATTTTTACGAAGTAAGCACTTTCAAAGGAAATAACAACTGATTAAAGCTCCAAAAAAAGAGCCGAAAAAAAGATGCTCTTTGAGTTCGCATCGCATCATTTTAAGCGATTGTGTTACATGGTATTCAACAGCTTTTTCTGAAATATTCATTTTTTGTGCTATTTCGCGCACAGTAAAATGATCGAACCTGCTCAACTTAAACACTTCTTTTGTTTTCGGGGGTAATATATTAATAGCCTTATCAATAGCTAGATGAAGCTCTGAAGAATGTAAAGCATCATCAGCAGTATAGTCCGATAAATGTTCCTTAAGTTCTTTATTGGCATCCATTATTTTGGCGTATCTCGATTCAAAATAATTGATGCAACCATATTTGATGGCACTATTCAAGTAAGCCTCAATATTTAATATTACCAAACGAGTTCTCTTTTCCCAAATATTAACAAATACTTGTTGGGTTATTTCCTCTGCCAAAGCATGCGATCTGACTTTTTTATGCGCTGTCAGGTACATTTTTTTCCAATACTTTTCAAAAATTGTTTTGTAAGCCCCTTCATCCGAGGCATGCAGTAGTTTTACTAGCATTTCATCGGTAAGTAAGTCATAACTCATAACACAAGCAATAAGTGGTTTATAAATAGCAACTGGCAGATTGCATTTGCAAAAAAACGATAAAATGATTATTTATAGATAATTATTTCTAGTGTTTCATTATGTGCTTGTGTTACTCCTGTTAACCTAAGACAATATTGAAACATTGCAATTAACTCAAACAGCTTCTTATATTATTTTAATCAATATTAATCATTTATTTACTTAAGTAAGATAATTACAATATTTGCCGTAAGATTTGTTTAATTCTTACACTTTTATCATATCATTTTATTAAAATGGCGCTCTTTGGCATTTTTTGAGCTTATTGAAAAGTAAGCTAGGCGCATTAATAATGGAGATTTAGAATGTTTTTATTGATAAAATGATGATATTTTTATGGCATTTCCCTAAAAATGATAACCTAAATAATTTCTTAGTTAAATTTCCGCTACAAGGAATATAAAAGAATTAGTAAGGATTAAAAAGGTATCTATTCCACCAGTCCACTAAAATAGCCTACAATTTGCCAAAATAATATTGATTTTGGATAAATGGATGAATTTTTTGCATACAACTTAGTTCTAAGTTCGTATTGTCAATTTTAGGGTATTAATCTCGACTAGATTAATGTAATAAAATTGACAAATCGATTGCAGGTTTTACCTGGTGTATAATTAACCAAACAAAAAACAGCCAAATGCAGAAACTAAATCTTTACCTCAGCAGTATCTTCGTCTTGATACTGTTTTGTTTTTTAGCCATTGAGCCGCTAAGCGCCCAAAAAACAATTGACAGAGTTACCATCAAAGGAAGGGTAACAGATGACAAAAACAATCCACTAAGTAATGTAACCGTAAAAGTAGGTGGCGACAATGCAACAGTCATTACTAAAGAAGACGGTTCTTTTTCAATTGATGTAGCTAAAAATGCAACTAAATTGATCATTTCTTATGTTGGGATGGAAACACAAGAATTAACTATTGGTGGCCGAACAAATATTAATGTGCCAATGAAAGCCGAGAATGCTGCATTGAACGATGTAGTAGTTGTGGGTTACGGAACACAAAAATCGAGAAATATCACGGGTGCTATGGGGAAAATTGGCAGCAAAGAAATTAAGCAAGTTGCTGTTGTTGGTTTAAATCAGGCCTTGCAAGGTAGAATTGCAGGTGTACAGGTAGCTGAAAACTCTGCTGATCCCGGTGCGGATGTATCAATAAGAATTAGGGGTATTGCTTCTATTACATCTGGTACTGACCCACTAGTAGTTGTAGACGGGGTACCAATGGCAGTTAACCTAAATGCTATTAATCCCAATGATATTGAATCTATTGATGTGTTAAAAGATGCTGCTTCAGCAGCCATTTATGGTTCTAGAGGCTCCGCTGGAGTAATACTAGTAACTACTAAAAGAGGCAAAGCTGGTAAAATGAGTGTAAATTTAGATGCTTATTTTGGTCAGCAAACAGTAGGTAAGAAAATTGACTTATTAAATGGTGCTCAGTTTGCGAAATTGGCCAATGAAAATCTTGTAAATGGTGGTCAAGGAACAAATCCAGCATGGCAAAGCCCCGCAACTGTAATTAGCAGCGATTGGCAGGATGCTATTTTTAATAAAGCGCCCATGTCGAATTATAATATTAGCTTAAGTGGTGGTACCGATAAAGCTAAAAATTATTTATCGCTTGGCTATACGAGTCAAGATGGTATATTATCTACCGCATCAAAATTTGAACGTTTAACTGCAAGGTTTAATTCTGATTATACCGTGAGTGACAAATTCAAACTTGGTGTAAGTATTAATTTTAGTAGTGATAAACGAACTGGGATTAGAACGCAAGATGATAATACTGGTGTGCTTATAGGAATTATTACAGCGCAACCAACCAGCGATATTTACACCGATAAGGTAGGTAGTTATGGAACTCACTTATTTGGATTTAATGGATACGCTATTCCAAGGCTGCAAAATAATTTTTATACTGGTACCAATCCACTATACTCGGTTAACGAACACTTTTTTAATAGAGGTAGAGGTACTCAATTAATTGCGAATGCTTACGGTGAATATGAAATAATAAAAGGATTAAAGTTTAAATCTATGTTTGGATATACATTATCCAACTCGATAGGTAATAATGGAAACAATAGTGTGCCATCGGGTATCTCAGTTGGTACATTGAGTGATAGAACAGGTATATCCACCTCTTTTCAAAATTACGGGGAGTACAATATAGTAAATACGCTTACTTATAATACCACATTTGGTAAGCATGCAATTACTGGGGTTTTAGGAACTGATGCGCTTAAGTTTACTGGTGAAGGATTAAACGGTAATGGTGCAGGTGCGCCTCCTAATCAAATCTCGGTGAGTGCTACTTCTCCAACTTCTAGGTTTGTAAATGGTAGTGTATTTGTACCTGCATCTCTTTTTTCAGTGTTTGGGAGAGTGAATTATAGTTACGATAATAAATATTTATTGTCTGCAACTGTAAGAAGAGATGGTAGTTCAAAATTTTCATCAGTCAATCGTTATGGTAATTTTCCATCCGCTTCTATCGGTTGGAGAATTAGCCAAGAAAAATTCATGCAGAATGTGAAGTTTCTAAATGAGTTAAAGATTAGAGCGAGTTATGGAGCAGTAGGAAATCAAAATATTGCGAACCTCCAATTTTTATCTTTTTATGGAGATATTAATGGTGAATACGGGTATACTCTTGGTGGTGTAGTATATCCAGGAAATCGTGTTACAACCGTAGGTAATGATGCAATACGCTGGGAAACCAATATAGAGCAGAATATTGGTGTTGATGCAACACTATTTGGTGGAAAACTAACAGTGTCTGTTGACTATTACAAAAAGAGGCTAAAAGACCTTTTGGGCGAGGTTCCGATTGCTGCTTATGCAATTCCATTTGGAAGTAATAGCATTGTAAAAAATGCATTTACGATGGAAAACTCTGGAATAGAACTTACGCTTGGATTTAATCAAAAAATCGGAGAAGTAAACTTTAGCGTTAATGGTAATTTTTCTACCCTTAACAATAAAGTTACAGGCTTAGATCCTAGTAATGCCAAGAGCTATGTTCAACAAAATCTCTCTAATATTGGAGATGTGATAGGTGCATCATCGCGTACTTATGTAGGAGATAGACTCGGTAATTTTTGGGGATATGTATTTGATGGAATCTTCCAGACAGATGCTGAAGCTACTGCTAGTGGTATGAACAATGTAAAAGCTGGAGATGTGCGATATAGAGATATAAATGGGGATAAAAAAATCAACCCAGACGATCGTGTTAATATGGGCAACGGGATTCCTGGCTTTTTATATGGAATCAATCTAAGAGCCGAGTATAAAGGGTTTGATATTAATATTTTTGGCAACGGACAAGGTGATGCACAGATTGCGAATATGTTAAAGTACTACACATCTTCCCTGAATAATAGAAATGGAGGTATTTTAAATGGAGGTGTAGAGATACTGAATAGCTGGAATGGTCCTGGAACCAGTAATACTACTCCTAGAAATTCTGTATCAGCACCCCTTTCTAATCGATGGTTCTCAACCAAGTATGTAGAAAATGGTGCTTTTTTCAGAATTAGGAATATTCAACTTGGGTATACTTTATCGGCAAAAACCCTTAAAACAATGGGTTTAAGCAGCTTAAGAATGTATGTTTCGGCACAAAATTTATTAACATTTACGAAATACACAGGGTTTGATCCTGAAGTTGGTAGCAGCCGTGCTACTGGCGGTTCTGGAACACAAACAACTGGTGTAGATTATGGTCGTTATCCAATGGCAAAAATGATTACTATTGGTTTTTCTGCACAGTTCTAATTTATTAAAATCAGTTAAAAAAATTATTATGAAAAAGTATAAAATTTTCGGTTTCCTTGGAGTAGTACTCTTAGTAACCATCATTTCTTGCAAAAAAAACTTTTTTGATGCTACCCCACAAGACGGCAGTGTTAGTGAAGCTGGTTCTTACAAAACAAAAGCGGATTTTGACAAGGGAATTGTAGGTGCATATGTTGATTTACAAAGTACAGTGGATAGAGCATTATCTTTACCTGGGTTTGCCTCTCTTGATATTGCCAATGGTGAGGGAAATGCGGTAGAATATGATAGAATGTTCGATCCTAATAGTAGCCTTACATCAGATTTTTATAGAAATTACTATAGAATTGTTGCAAATGCCAACGTAGTAATTGATAGGCTTGATAAAATTGAAACTGGTATACTAACAGATGAAGAAAAGAAAAGAGCATACGGTCAAGTGAAATTTCTTAGGGGTTATGCCTATTCAAATTTGACCCAAGCATTTGGAGATATTCCAATGGTTTTAAAACCTTATTCTGAAACTCAAAATACTATCTCTTGTACACCTACTGCTCAAGTTTGGGATCAAGTTATTCTAGATCTTACTCAAGCAGCCGACAATTTACCTGAAACAAAACAATGGTCTGGAACTGATGTAGGAAGAGTGGGAAAAGGTGCAGCTTTAGCATATTTGGCACAAGCTTATATGTATAAAAAAGATTGGGATAAAGCTGCTACAACTACAGAACGAATGTTGGCTTTACGTAGCCCTCAGTATATGTTGTTTCCAAGTGTAAGAACCGTTTTTTCTTCAAAAAATAGAAACCTTGATGAATCGGTTTTTGAAATTCAGTTCAATCCTCAAAGTGCTGATAAATGGTTAAGCTGGGGTGGAAACTCGCCTATCAATGGTCATACTTTACCTACACAAACAGCTCCTCCAAATATTGGCGATACATGGTGTAATTTTGGTGGATGGGGTAACTATATTCTTAGCCCACAAGCATTAACTGCGTATGAAACTGGCGATGATAGAAGAAAGCAACTAATTATTAAATATCCCGAAGCCTATAAAGGCGAGCTAATGACAGATTCGTTTAAAGCGATTAACTGGGGTAAATTTCCGTTGGAATCTAGCAATCCTTCTGATACATTTCCTGGCAATAGACGTAATAATGGGTATTCAACTAAGTATTGGTTTGGTGTATCAAGATTGCCAGCAGGTGAAAATGTAATAATGATGCGTTTTGCAGATGTGAAACTTAATTATGCAGAAATATTGTTTAATAAAGGTAATAGTGCGGCTGCTTATGCTCAGTTAAATGATGTAAGAACTAGAGCTAAACTAACAGCTAGAACACTTTCGGCTGACCCACAAGTATTTTTAAGAGATCTGATGGCAGAGCGCAGAGCAGAGCTGATGTTAGAGCCTAACTTATGGTGGCATTACACTCGTTTAGATATTGCAGTGAAATTTATTAAGGATAACTACAATGTTACCATGCAACCTAAATACAAGTATTATCCAATACCACAAAGAGAACGTGATATTAATCCTGGCTTGTGTAGCAATGGGTATTAATCTTAATCATAAAACTATTGGTTGAATCGTTTTAGCTAATTATTTATTACTGTGCCTAAATGTACGCATTTGGGCACAGTTTTTTTAGGATTAGTTGGTACTTTTGCTATTTGCAATATTTAATATCTTAATATGTTTTATAGGATTGCTACCATTATAGGTATATTTTTTTTCTTTTCTTCATGTAAGACTAAAAATACAAGAAAACTATTTGAACAAGTAGATCCAGCTGCGAGTCATATCAATTTTTCCAATACACTAACAGATGATACAAGCCTCAATATACTCAAGTATGATTATTTTTACAACGGCGGCGGAGTAGCTGCTGCTGATTTTAATAATGATGGATACACCGATTTATATTTCACTGGAAATCAAGTTTCTAGTGAACTTTATTTAAATAATGGAAAAGGTTCTAATGGTGAAACTGCTTTTTCATTCAATATAGTAACTGCAAAGGCCGGCGTTGCCACAAAAAATTGGGCTACCGGAGTGTCTGTTGCAGATGTTAATAATGATGGTTTATTAGATATGTACATTTCTTATGCAGGGTATAGAAATACTTTAAAAAGAACACATCAACTCTTTATTAATACAGGTATTGATAAAGAAGGCATTCCACATTTTAAAGATGAAGCTGAGGCATATAAGCTTAATGATACCAGCTATACCACTCAATCTGTTTTTTTTGATTACGACAAGGATAAAGATTTAGATTTGCTTTTAATAAATCATTACCAAGACAATAGTAATCCCAACTACCCCCAGAAAAAAGACTTCTCTGGAAAATCTTCATCTTGTGTAAAACTCTATCGGAACGATATAAATGTTTTTAAAGAAGTTGCTAACGCTACTGGAATTCTCGAACACGGTTATAGCTTGGGCGTGACTGTAAGCGATATTAATTTAGATGGATGGCCAGACATTTATATTACTAAAGATTTTATTTTTGATGATGTACTTTATATTAACAATCAAAATGGAACTTTTACCGAATCTATAAAAAAGTATATACAGCATACTTCGCAATTTTCTATGGGCTGTGATATTGCAGATTATAATAATGACGGGTACCCAGATATTGTAACTGTTGATATGTTGCCTTGCGATAATAGAAGGCAAAAATTAATGAATATTGCGATGAATAATGACAGATTTAATTATGCATTATCACTAGATTATTTACCACAATATTCTCGAAACATGTTGCAATTAAATAATGGGCCTAATAATTTAGGGCAATTCTCTTTCTCTGAAATTGGCCAGTTAGCAGGAATATATAAAACCGATTGGAGTTGGAGTCCATTGTTTGCAGATTTTGATAATGATGGGCTAAAAGACTTATTCATTTCTAACGGCATACCCAAAGACATTACAAATAATGATTTTATTACTTATCGAAGTGAGCTAATAAATAGTGGAGCCAACAACGTTGAAGATATGCGAAGAAACCTAATGGAACAAATTGGGAAACTTGAACCAGTTGCATTGAAAAATTTCATTTATCAAAATAAAAACAACCTGAGCTTTGAAGATAAACGCGAAACTTGGGGATTAGATTATATAGGATTTTCAACCAGTGCTGTTTACGTTGATTTAGACAACGATGGCGACTTAGATATAGTTACCAATAATATTAATGACAAAGCATCTATATTTAAAAACAATACTAATATCTTAAGTAAAAACAATTATATAAGCATACGATTAAAAGGTAAATATTCGCTAGGTGCCAAACTCAGTATTAGCTGCAATGGCAATAACCAATACTTAGAAAACTATAGTTGTAGAGGGTTTCAATCATATCAAGATCCTTTACAACATTTTGGTTTGGGAAAAGATAGTATCATTAACGTATTAAAAGTGGTTTGGCTAGATGGTAAAGAACAACAATTGATAAATATAAAAGCAAATCAAATCATACAACTAGATTATCAAAACGCTAAAACTCCCAATCCCGATTTAACAAATATTTCTACCACGGAAAGCGCCATTTTTACAGATATTACCCCTTCAACAACACTTAATTTTTTACACAAAGAAAATTTATTTGAAGATTTTAATTATGAGCCATTATTACCCCATCGGTTTTCTAGAAGCGGCCCTTATATAAGCGTTGGGGATATTAATGCTGATGGACTTGAAGATTGCTGGATTGGTGGTGCTGATAATAAATCTGGTAAAATATATATTCAGGAGAAAACAGGAAAATTCAATATTAAAAACTTACCAGATACTACTCATGAAGACATCGGTGGATTACTTTTTGATGCAGATGGTGATAAAGACCTTGATCTTTATGTTGTAAGCGGCGGTAATGAATACAATGCTAACACAAAAAATTACCAAGATAGATTGTATAAAAATGATGGCAAGGGAAATTTTAAAAGAGATACAATATCCTTGCCTAAAGAATTCAGCAGCGGATCAATCGTTTCAGGTTGTGATTTTGATAAAGATGGTGATATTGATTTATTTGTTGGCGGCAAAGTAGTGCCTGGGAGCTATTCATTCTCAGCAGAAAGTTTTTTATTAAAAAATAATGGGGCAGGCAAATTTACAAACGTATCAGACGATATTGCTGTCGGTATTAAAAATATTGGAATGGTTACAGCAGGGTTATGGACTGATATAGACAACGATGGTTGGCAAGACCTTATAGTAACTGGAGAGTGGATGCCAATTGTTGTTTATAAAAACAATCATGGAATATTAATTCGTAGCACTAAAAATATGCTCCTAGAGCAGCAGACAGGATGGTGGAATTGTATTAATGCTGGAGATTTTGATAAAGATGGCGATTTAGATTATATAGTAGGAAATCTAGGTGTTAATAATAAGTTTAACGTCTCCTTTAAAACACCACTCACTGTTTATGCAAAAGATTTTGATAGTAACGGTTATATTGAATCAATTTTAACCTACTACTCAAATAAAAAAGAATATACGGTAGCAGGCCGAGATCAAATTGCTTCAGTATTGCCTTCAATAAAAAAGAGATTTGATAATTATTCGAAATTTGCTGATGCAGAATTCTATCAAATATTTTCGACAACTGATTTACAAAAAGCTGCTGTAAAAAAAGTAACAACTTTTGAAAGCGTATATCTCGAAAATAAGGGGAATGGTATTTTTGTAAGCAGTGCTTTGCCAATTGATGCCCAATTCTCTACAATTCAAACTACACAGATTTCAGATTTTGATAAAGATGGTAATCTTGATATTTTAATTGCAGGAAATAATTATAATGCTGAATTTACTATTGGGCAATACGATGCATTTTCTGGGCTTATTTTATTGGGTAATGGAAATGGAAAATTCAAAAAAATGTTGAATAAAGACTGTGGATTTGTGTATGCAGGAGAAGCTAGATGCACTGCTATGATGAATATTAAATCACAAAAATGCTTACTCACAACTATTAATAATAAAAAACTATTAGTATTTAAAATAAATAGTTGGTAAATGAAAAGTGAAATAACAATCACCCAATACATTTATATTTAGTTAATATCTTAAAAAAGTAAAATGAACCCAGAATACAAGAAAAAAAAATTCGAAATAATCAATCTAACCTTTTTCTCTATTGTATTCTTTTTTGTAGTACTTCAAGGTTGTGCAGAAAAAAAATATTCAGCACCTACAGATGCCTTATTTACAAAGCTCTCGCCAGAAGAATGTGGCATATCTTTTAATAATAATATTAAAGATGATTCAGCTTTTAATGAATTTACTTATCGAAATTTTTATAATGGAGCAGGTGTGGCAATTGGAGATATAAATAATGATGGACTCCCTGATGTGTTTATGATAGCTAATCAAGGAGAAAATAAATTATTTCTTAATAAAGGGAAATTTACTTTTGAGGATATAACAGCAAAATCTCAAATTCTAAAACATCATAAATGGAGTACTGGCGTTACTATGGCTGATGTAAATGGAGATGGATTTCTTGACATATATATTTGTACTGCTGGAATAGCAGCAGGCGATACTAGAAAAAATGAATTATATATTAATGATGGTAAAATGCATTTTAAAGAAATGGCGCTCAAGTATAATTTACAAGATAGCGGCGCCTTTCACACACAAGCTTCATTTTTTGATTATGATTGTGATGGAGATTTAGATGTATTTCTACTTAACAACAACTGCTTATTACCTACAGATAATTTCCCCAATGGTCAAGTACGAATATACCAAGACGCACTTCATGGAGATAAGTTGCTTCGAAACGATAATGGATTTTTTACCAATATTACTGATTCTGCCGGAATATTTGGAAGTAGTATTGGCTTTGGGTTGGGTGTATCTGTCGGAGATATTAACAACGATAATTGGCCAGACATCTACATAAGTAATGATTTTTTTGAAAAAGATTACTTATATCTCAACCAAGGCAATGGTAAATTTAAAGAAGTAAGCGAAACTTATATTAGCCATATGTCGCTATCTAGTATGGGTGCAGATATGGCAGATATAAATAATGACGGACTAGTGGATATTTTTACCACAGATATGCTTCCCCAAGATGAAAAAAGACTTAAACTTAATATTAGATTCGAAGATTATGATATTTATAATCAAAAGGTGAGGCAGGGTCTACACCATCAATTAATGGGGAATATGCTGCATCTTAATAATGGTGATAAGACCTTTAGTGAGATAGCACAATTTGCGGAAGTAGACGCAACTGATTGGAGTTGGGGAGCATTAATTTTCGATTTGAATAACGATGGATGGAAAGATATAGTAGTATGTAATGGGATGTACCTTGATGTAAATAACCAAGATTATATTGATTTCGTGGCCAATGATGTAAACAAAAATCTATTTGATAAAACAAAAGTATCGGCCAACTACGAGCAACTAAAATCAATACTCGTATCTAAGCCCTTGGCGAACTATGCTTTTGTAAATAATAAAAACTTGACTTTTAAAAATCAAGCTGAAAGTTTAGGTCTGGCAGAGCCTAGCTTTAGCAATGGTGGAGCATATGCTGATTTGGATAATGATGGAGATCTTGATTTGATAATTAATAATCTAAATACAGAAAGTTTTATTTATCGAAATAATACTACTGAAAAAAGTAAGAAATATTTTCTTTCTATAAAGTTAAACGGAATCGGAATGAATAGATTTGGAATTGGTGCTTCGGTTATGCTTTATCAAAAAGGCAGAAAGCAGGTCTCGCAAAATTTTCCATCACGTGGCTTTCAATCCAGTATTGATCCAACACTTCATTTTGGGTTAGATAACGATAAGATAATAGATTCAATTAAAGTACAATGGCCTGATGGTAATACACAAGTATTAAAAAAATTACCCGTGAATAATAGCTTGACATTAAATCAGGTTGATGCAATTAAGATTGATAAATGGAAATATGTTCAAGAATTACCATTTTTTGCAAATGTAACCAACACCATTATTAGTGGAAATATTATGCATAATGAAAATGCATACAATGATTTTGATAGAGAAAAATTGATGCCGCATATGCTATCAAACGGTGGCCCCAAGTTGGCTGTTGGGGATGTTAATGGTGATGGACTTGACGACCTAATAATGGGTGCTGCAAAAAATGATACAACAAAAATTTTTTTACAGCACCTAAACGGTTCTTTTAAACGAATGACTTTACAACTATCATTTGCAGCAGATGCTGCTTTTGAAGATGCAGGAATAGCGTTATTTGATGCAGATGGTGATGGCGATAACGATTTAGTAATTGGTAGTGGAGGAAATATGGAAATTGAAGGTAACCAACTATTACAACAAAGATTGTACATTAATAATGGGAAGGGTATATTTTCAAGAAATAAGGCTGCAATGCCAGATATTAGAGTAAATGCTTCCTGCGTAGTTCAAGCAGACTATGATTCAGATGGTGATATTGATATATTTATTGGAGGCAGATCTGTACCTGGTCAATATGGCGCGCTACCCAATAGCTATCTTTTACAAAATAATGCCGGCTCGTTTACAGATATAACAAGTTCATCTGCACCTTTAGTAAAAAATGTAGGAATGGTTACAGATGCACTTTGGCAGGATATAGATAATGATAACCTTAAAGATTTAATAATTGTTGGAGAGTGGATGCCAATCACTATTTTCAAAAATACAGGTATAAAATTAGAATTATCAAAGCTTAATAATCAGTTTAACAAGTCTAATGGATGGTGGAATTGCATTAAAACTGCAGATATTGATAATGATGGTGATTTAGATTTTGTTGTGGGTAATTTAGGATTAAACACAAAATTTAAAGCAGATAGTTTACATCCTGCAAAGCTATATGTAAATGATTTTGATAAAAATGGAACAAGAGAATGTATAATGGCATATTACAAACCTGATGGTAAGTTATACCCTTACTATATGAAAACTGATATCATGGCACAATTACCCATTTTAAAGAAACAGTTTCTTAAGTATGAAGATTATGCCGATAAAACAATGGAACAAATATTCGTGAAAGACCAGCTAAAAGCTGCAGAAGTTAGAGAAGCATATCAGTTTCAAACTTCCATCATACTAAACAATGGCAAAAATAAATTTAGTATGATGCCGCTACCTACAAGAGCACAATTAGCACCTGTATTTAGTATTTTACTACTCCCAAACTCATTGAAATCAATAAATATTTTTTTAGTTGGAAATGAATTTGGAATAAAGCCTGAATTGGGCAGGTATGATGCTAATTTTGGTACATTTTTCATTAATAAAGGGAATGCTGTATTCCAATATTTAACTACAACTGAATCTGGTTTATTCTACAATGGAGAAGCTAGAGATGTAATTTCGATTAGAACTGTTGATAAAAAACAAACCATTGTATTGGGTATAAACAACAAGCCTTTGAAAATATTCCAAAGCCAGTAGCTGTTTCGCACTGGATTTTAATTGACTTTTTTTAATTCGAGTGTGATAAATTAATGATATGCTTATGCCTGCTACATTGAACTTTTATTTCATTTTTTTTCATAACTTTAGATTGTTACTAGCGATAAAATTGTATAGATATGAGACCCCAATTGCTTATCGTTCCTAAAGGACCTAACCAATCTTTTAGCGTAAGACACGATACTGTACCCTTTTTTTTTAATAAGTGGCACTATCATTCTGAAATAGAAATCTTATATATTGTACAAGGTCAGGGAACACAATTTATTGGCGACCATATTAGTAGATTTTCAGATGGCGACATTCTTATAATTGGGTCTAATTTACCTCACTACTGGCGATGCGATGATAATTATTTTCAAGATACGCCTGACCTAATTGCCGAAGGGAAAGTAGTACACTTTATACAGGATTTTTGGGGTGAAAAATTTTTATCACTACCCGAAAATATGGGTATCAATGAAATTTTTAAGAAAGCGGAGAGGGGTATTTCAATTAATGGAAAAACACGAGAACAAATCAAGCCAATACTTGATCTAATGCTTAATTCAATTGGATCTTTGCGTATCATTCTTTTATTAAAGATGCTCTATATTATTGCTTCATCTACAGAATTAACCTTCCTCTCTTCTGCTTCTTTTCAAAATACTTACAATAAATCAGAAACAGAGCGACTAAATGATATTTATAAATATACCATGAGTAATTTCAAACAAAAGATCTCACTCGAAGAAATAGCTTCTATTTCCTGCCTTAGTGTAAACTCATTTTGCAGATATTTTAAATCTCAAACTAAAAAAACCTTTTCCCAATTTTTGATGGAAATAAGAATAGGGCACTCTTGTAAACTATTGATTGAAAATAGGCTTTCAGTAAGTACCATTTGTTTGGAAAGTGGGTTTAATAATTTTTCTAACTTTAATCGCTATTTTAAGTTGATCACAGGACTAAGTCCACTCGAATACAAAAAGTCGTTTGCTAAGAAATAAAAAATGTGCTTCATTTTATCCGAAAGAAAAATATTGATCTACTATTTAATTGGGAAGATTAAGCATAAGATTTATTTTATATTTAATGTTAGCCTTATCAATATTACATAATGACAAAATAGGATATAAAAATGCCAATTTAGTGCTAACTTGGTTTCTGTTTTATCGCTATTTTGTAACTTCTAATACATTTTCATTATTATCTCCTTTGAATGAAAGAAAATAAGTTTCTGCCCCTGATTTTGGTTACAAGTCTTTTTTTTTTATGGGCGTTAACGTCCAACTTGATACCTACTTTAATTCCACACTTAAAAAAAGCATGTAGACTTACTGACTTTCAGTCTGCGTTTATTGATTCTGCTTATTGGATTGCCTATTTTGTTATTGCGCTTCCCGCAGGTCTTGTTATGCAAAAACTTGGCTACAAGAAAGCCATCATTATCGGATTATTGATTGCTGCAACAGGAGCTTTTCTCTTCTATCCTGCCGCCGAGCAAAGAACATTCGCTTTCTTCTTGGTGGCTTTGTTTATTGTAGCAAGTGGTATGGCTTTTCTGGAAACAGCAGCCAATCCCTATATGACTATTTTAGGGCCAGCAGAAACTGCTTCTCAGCGACTTAATTTTGCACAAGCTTTTAATGGACTGGGTGCTTTTATTGCTGCATTTTTTTTAAGTAAAATCATCTTGAGTGGTAAGGAAATAAGTGAAATAACCCTTTCAAAATTGAGTGCATCTGAAGCTGATTTCTTATTAACCCAAGAAGCAAAAAGCTTGCAAACTCCTTATATTATAATAGGGATGATTTTATTATTTGTTGCTGTGCTATTTATGGTTGTACGCTTCCCAGAAGAGAAAAAGCAAGTACAGACGAATATTGCTGATTCTGGAACTTTTAATCTTTTTAAACACAAAAATGTAGTACTCGGTATAGCTGCTCAGTTTTTTTATGTAGGTGCTCAGGTTTGTATATCAAGTTTTTTTATTCGGTATGCCAAATTTTCTGCAGGATTGGAAGAGCTAGAAGCTGCTACTTATTTAGGATTTCTATTAATGGGCTTTATGATTGGCAGGTATGCAGGAACGTTTTTAATGCAATATATCAAACCTGAAAAATTATTGATGTATTACAGTATTGCCAGTATTTTGCTATTGGCGATGGTAGTTTTTTTAGGCGGCAAATTCTCGCTGTATGCACTTATTGGCGTAGAATTCTTTATGTCAATTATGTTTCCAACTATTTTTTCACTCGCAATTGGTGGCTTAGGAGTAAAAACCAAAATTGCTTCTTCTTATATCGTTATGTCAATAGTAGGAGGTGCGTTTTTACCGGTAATTATGGGGAAAACATCGGATTTATTCAATATACAATTGGCTTATTTAATACCAGCTATTTGCTTTTTTGTTGTATTGTATTTTTCAATAAAAGTAAAACCTATAAATGAGCCAGTTAAAGAGATATAATCTACTATTAGATTTAGTAGATGATAAAGTATTGATAAAAGAATATGAAGACTATCATAAGTCTATTTGGCCTGAAATTGTAGAAAGCATTAAAGCTGCTGGCATCTTAAATATGGAAATATACCGTATTGGCAATAGGTTAAGTATGATTATGGAAGTAAATGAAGATTTCTCATTTGAGCAGAAATCTATTAGTGACAGCAACAACGAAAAAGTACAAGAATGGGAAAGGTTGATGTGGAAATACCAACAAGCACTACCAACAGCGAAAGTTGGCGAGAAATGGATATTGGCAGAAAAAATTTTTACTTTAAAAACGAGATAGGATCTAGCTAGTTTTTAATGGCTTAAAGGTTAGCCACACTTTAATTAAAATGAATCATTTTTAAGTGTATGACGACTAATTAATATTTATTTATGATGCATAAATCACTGGAAATAAAATAATGAAAAACTATATTGATATGGTAGAAAGTAAGGGATTAGATTTGGCCAAATTGGTTTTGCAAATTGACGTAAAAGACAATGTTATGGTCGCATTGCAAAATCTAAAAAAAGGAAATAGTATAAAAAAAAATGCTGTAGAAATTATTTTACAAAATGATATTAAAGCCAAGCATAAATTTTTTATTAACGACTTAAATGAAGGGGATGAAGTAATTATGTATGGGGTTTTGGTGGGTACGGCACAGGAATTTATCCCAGCAGGAGGATTAATGACCAAAGACAATATTAAACATGCCGCAAGTAAATATGCCTATAAGTCCGCCAATTATAAATGGCAGGCTCCTGATGTATCAAAATTTAAAGGACAGACTTTTAATGGTTATAAAAGATCTGATGGCAGGGTAGGTACAGCAAATTATTGGTTGTTTATACCTACTGTTTTTTGCGAAAATCGGAATCTAGACGTAATCAGAGAGGCCCTTCACAACGAATTGGGTTATGCAGTTACCGAAAAATATAAGCAATATACACAGCATTTGGTGGAGGCATTAAAAAGTGGTGAAGATATTTTAAATACTAGATCTGAAATTTCCTCCATTATTCCACCGAATAAAGACCGATTATTTACCAATGTAGATGGTATAAAATTCTTAAATCACCAAGGGGGATGTGGTGGTACGAGACAGGATGCAGCAGTACTTAGTAAATTACTGGCTTCATACGCAGATCATCCAAATGTTGCAGGTATTACCGTACTGAGTTTAGGATGTCAAAATATGCAAGTGCAGGATTTTTTAACCGATCTTAAAAAACGCAACCCCGAATTTGATAAGCCACTTTATATTTTTGAACAGCAGCAATCCATTAGCGAAGAATCATTAATAGCAGAGGCCATTCGTAAAACATTTATTGGATTAATTGAAGTGAACAAAATAGCACGTACTCCAGCTCCATTGAGTGACTTATGTATTGGTGTAAAATGTGGTGGAAGTGATGGGTTTAGTGGTATATCCGCAAACCCTGCAATTGGATATACGGCGGACTTATTGGTTGCATTAGGCGGCAAGGTATTGTTGGCAGAATTTCCAGAACTTTGTGGCGCAGAACAAGGTTTGATAGATCGTTGTGAAAATGAAGTCATTGCTAATAAATTCATGAAACTAATGGACGATTATAATGCTTGGGCGCATCATGATGGATCTGGGTTTCATATGAATCCTTCTCCTGGAAATATTAAAGATGGATTAATTACCGATGCAATTAAATCAGCAGGTGCTGCAAAAAAAGGTGGATCCGCTCCCGTTACAGATGTGTTAAATTACACAGAACCAGCTACAAAAGCTGGGTTGAGTCTGGTATGTACACCGGGGAATGATGTAGAAGCTACTACTGGAAAAGCAGCCAGTGGAGCAACCCTTATTTTATTTACTACGGGGCTTGGAACACCTACTGGTAATGCAGTTGCGCCTACCATTAAAATTGCAACCAATTCTGCATTGGCAAAACGAATGTCTGATATTATAGATATTGATACAGGTGGCATTATAACTGGTGAAAAATCTATTGAAGAAATGGGAGAAGAAATATTAGCCTATTGTATCAAAGCGGCCAGTGGTGAAATTATACCCAAAGCAGTATTGTTGAACCAAGATGATTTTATACCATGGAAACGTGGGGTATCTTTATAAAGTATAATTGGGATTTGATTGATATATTGAACTACTATAATTTTACACTATGTTCTGTTTAAAAAATAAGACAGCCATCGTTACTGGTGGAGGAAGTGGTATTGGAAAGTCAATTGCAACAATATTTGCAAAACAAGGTGCTCATATTTGTATTCTAGATATGGATTCAACTGGAAGTGAACATGTAGCCAATCAAATTATAGAAAACGGAGGAACTGCATCTGTACACATCTGTAATATTGCAGATCAAGAAACGGTTAAAGCAGTAGTTGCAGAAATTCTTACTGCAAAGGGAAAGATTGATATCCTTATTAATAATGCAGGAGTAGCACATGTGGGTAATATTGAAAATACCGATACTACAGATATGGATAGACTATTTTCTATCAATGTAAAAGGTGCTTATAATTGTATGCAGACTGTAATTGCAACAATGAAACAAGGTGGGGGAGTAATCATTAATCTAGCATCTGTAGCGGCCACATTAGGAATTGCAGATCGATTCGCTTATTCAATGACCAAAGGTGCCGTTATAAGCATGACGATGTCTGTTGCCAAAGATTATATTCAATATGGTATTCGCTGTAATAGTATTTCACCGGGTAGGGTACACACCCCATTCGTGGATGGATTTATTGCAAAAAATTACCCAGGTAAAGAAGCAGAAATGTTTGATAAACTATCTAAAACTCAACCAATTGGACGAATGGGGCAACCTGATGAAATTGCTTATTTGGCATTATATCTTTGTTCTGAAGAAGCTGCATTCATTACCGGATGTGATTATCCGATTGATGGCGGATTCACCAAACTAAATAGTTGAAATGATTAAATATACAACTATCGAATTAGCACTAAAGTTGCCAAAATTTTATTAAGTAAGTAATACCAATGTTGTGAGGAACTAAAAAAGAAAATAGCAATTTTAAAACTGGTTGAAATTAATCTAAATTTTATAAAATGAATCTTAATCTAAAAGATAAAGTAATTATTGTTACTGGGGGTGCCAGAGGAATTGGAAAAGGAATTTCTAAAGTATTAGCTACTGAAAATGCAATTGTTGCCATTATTGGAAGAAGTGAAAATTATAATCTTGAAACAGTCGCAGAAATTGAAGCAGAAGGAGGGCGTGCTTTTCAAGTGGTGGCCGAACTTGGCCTGCCAGAAGCTTGTGAAATTGCTGTTAAAAAAGTTGCTGAAAAATATGGTGTCATTCATGGGGTAGTGAACAATGCAGGTGTGAACGATGGTGTTGGTTTAGAACAGGGCAGTTATGACAATTTTATGGCATCTATCCACAATAATTTGGTTCATTATTATTTAATTGTTCAACATGCTTTGCCATATCTTATTGCAAGTAAGGGAGCTATCGTAAATATAAGTTCTAAAACAGCAGAGACTGGTCAAGGTGGCACTTCTGCTTATGCTGCAGCAAACGGAGGTCGGAATGCACTTACCAGAGAATGGGCAGTAGAATTGTTGAAATACAGCATCAGGGTAAACGCTGTAATCGTTGCAGAATGTATGACTCCCCTGTATGAAAGTTGGCTTCAAAAATGGGATAATCCAAGTGAGAAATTAGCCACAATTACGCAAAAAATCCCATTTCAAAATCGAATGACAACCTCGGAAGAAATTGCGAATACTGTTGCATTTTTGTTATCTGATAAATCGGCACATACTACAGGGCAATTAATTCATGTTGATGGTGGATATACTCACTTAGATAGAGCTATTGAATCTATAAACCAATAAAATTCGATTTATGAAATATTGCAACTTTCTCGCCTTTATTTTTTGCTTTATTATCAGCAATATAGAAAGTAATGCTCAAAATATTAAATACCATATAAATATTGATGGTAGTTTTAATATTGATGGCAGTTCCGTAAAAATCAAAGATTGCTATCCTGCTATTGATGGTAGAATGGTGAAACCAATAGGCATTAGTGTTCTCACAAAAGATGGACAAGATATTATTCGTTACAAATTAGTTGATGGAACAATAGAACTTTCATTTAAGTATGCTGATAATGCAGTTGCAATAAGTACTATTGTTTCAGGCGAAACTGTTTATGGAAATTTCATTTCTCCTATTCATAATGCAATTGTGGAGGGTGTTACCCGTATTTATCGTACACCTGCACAGCTTATGGGGAATGGTGGTATTAAAGATTGGCCTAAAGATAAAATGGATTTTAGCAGCTGTGGAAATGCTACGGGTCTTATTCCTATTACTGGTGCTACAATGGTAGTTTCAACACGAGATTTCTCTAAATTCTCTTCTTATACTAACTGCTTGCCAACAGCTAATAATGGAGGACAAAAATTAATTGATATTGCTATTGCTACCGAGAAAGTGTATAGTAAAGTATTGCCTACTGTATATATTACAGAAAATGAATCAGCCTTTGAAGCCATGCGTAATGAAGCCATTCAAATTGCCAAGCAAGCCAATGTTAAAAACAACAAGCCACCTTCTTATCACTGGTGCTCTTGGTACTATGCTTATTATCATTTAACGGAACAATTGATGTCTGATTATTTAAAAGGTTTTAAATCTCTGCAACCCATTGTGCCCATTCAAACTGTACAGATTGATGCGGGGTATTTTCCACATCCTGGAGATTGGCTTGAACCCCATTATCGCTTTCCTAATGGTATTGAAAAATCAGTAAAAGAGATTATCAGCAACAATTATAAAGCAGGAATATGGATTGGCCCATATATGGTAGGTAATAAAAGTAAATTATATAAAGACCATCCAGACTGGATATTGTATCGTACAGATGGTAAGCCCATTGTGAATATGCAATTTTATGGTGAAGAAAGACTTTGGGGTGCTATGGACGAAGAGATCTATACTTTAGATACCAGTAATCCTGCAGTGATGGAGTATTTGCGTAAAGTATTCCGCGCGTTTAAAAAAATGGGGATCACTTTTTTTAAGACCGATTTTATGTTATATGGAAGTGAGTCTTCTAACAATGTAAAACGATTTACTCCTGGTAAAACATCCATTGAATACCAGCATGATTTGTATAAAATGATTCGCGAAGAAATCGGGCAAGACTCCTATTGGTTGGGTTGTATTGCACCTTATGCTCCTATGCTGGGTTATGCAGATGGGATGAGAATTTCTGGTGATATTAGTCCTACATGGGCTGGTGGAAAAAATATGTTTGAAGAATCTGTAGGAGCCCAACATTTCAATAATATTTGGTGGCAAAATGATCCTGATGCCATTATTCTGAGAGAGAAATACAATTGGATGAGTGATGAAGAAGCAAAGTCAATGATTCTTTGGATGGGAATGTTGGGTGGCGTGGTAAATACATCCGATTTATTTCATGAAATTCCTGCAAAAAGGGTTGATTTATTTAGATTTATTGAGCCCTCCAATGAAAAAGCTTTTGCTACACTACCTTTTATTGACCAAGAGACTAAGCTTGACGTCATAGTTAGAAAATACCCTACTATGAAAAGCTCTGCAGTACTTTTTGTGAATAGGGGTACAGAAAAAACGAAAGTAGAATACAAAATTGAAAAATTAAACGGTATGACTAAAGCGATCTGTTTTGATTGGAGTGAAGTAGGCGCAAAAGAAATGGGTACAAAGGAAATCTTATCAATTGAACTCAATGCTCATGAAAGTAAGCTAATTTATATTTCAGAAGATGGAAAAGGGCCTGGTAAAATGACTTTAGGTGGAAAACAAAAATAAGTAGTTCAGATTAATAAAAAGAAGTAAATGAATAAGTGCGTAGTTTTATTTTTACTTGCATTCACAAGTTCTAAAGCGCAAGTTTCATCTAATGACTTAATTAAAAGAAACGGATTAAGCAACTTTAGCAACAAAATTAATCAACTTCATAAAAACGATACAATTACCATTGCATATATTGGCGGTAGCATTACACAAGCCGAGCATGGTTGGCGCGACAATACTTTTACATGGTTTAAAAAACAATATCCTGCCATTGCATTCAAACAAATTAATGCTGCCATTGGCGGCACTGGCAGCGACTTAGGTGTATATCGATTAAACGAACAGGTTTTAAAGCATAAGCCCGATTTATTGTTTGTTGAATTTGCAGTAAATGATTATGACTTTTCTAGAACAAGTATACTGCGCTCTATGGAAGGCATTGTTCGTAAAACAATTATTGCTAATTCTGCTACAGATATATGCTTTGTTTATACCATCACTTCAGATATGTATGAGCTGTACAAAAAAGATAGTACTCCTCATACGGTTACAATAATGGAAGAAATTGCGGAACACTATAAAATACCTTCCGTTAATTTGGGGCTAAACATTACTCACTTGGTAAAAACGAAGCAATTATTTCTTAAGGGGAATAAGCCAATATTAAACGATTCAACTTTTTTTTCAGCTGATGGTGTACATCCCTTTCCTGAAACAGGGCATCTTGAATATTTTAAAACCCTTAGTACTTCGCTTGCCAAGTTATTGAAGCCTCAAAAAAAACTGAAACACAAATTGATTAAACCTTTTTACAGTGATGCTTTGCAATACAGTAGTATGATAGATATAAGTGCTGATATGCAAAAAAAACCAATTGAATTGGTTCGAAAATATCCAGCCGATTTAGGAAATACTTTTACCGATAAGATGCCGAATCTTTTATTATTGAATGATACTGCGCAAGAAATTTCTTTTCAATTTAAAGGAGATAGAATCGGGTTTATGGATGTACTAGCCCCATCTTCTGCGCAAATTACAGCGTATATTGATAATGACCCTCCTAGATATATTAATCGATTTGATCGGTTTTGTTTTTATTTTCCCCGCCCGCATTGGTTTTTTATAGATGGATTAACCAATAGCGCCCACCGTATTCGTATAAAAATATCTACCAATCAACCCGACAAATTTTTAATGCTGGAGAAAGGAAAAAATAAAAATGAGTTGAAAGATATAGAAGATTATAATAAATTTATTTGGCGGGTAGGTAAAATACTTATCACTTAAGTCGCTTTTAAACTAATATAAAAACTAATAAATGAAAATATATAAAACAAAGTCAGCCAATATCATTGAATACAACAATGAATTCTATTCATCTATTCAATCAGATTGGGATATGCTTATTAACAAAGATGATCTCTACCAAAATTTATTAAGCCAAGTAAATACAGCCGAGAAAATTATTCCAGATTGGGCCTCAACCCATTTAATATTAGCACCCATTACCAATCAAGAAATATGGGCAGCAGGAGTTACTTATTTAAGAAGTATGCACGCAAGAATGGAAGAATCAAAAGATACGGGTGGTGCAACTTTTTACGATAAAGTTTACGATGCTGAGCGCCCTGAAATTTTTTTCAAAGCCAATGCATTAAGAACGGTTGGGCAAAATGGGTTGGTTAGAATAAGAAAAGACTCTACTTGGGATGTGCCAGAACCAGAACTTACATTACTTATTAGTTCCGGTGGAAAAATTGTTGGCTACACCATTGGTAACGATATGAGTAGCCGCAGTATTGAAGGAGAAAATCCATTGTATTTACCACAAGCTAAAATGTATGAAGGTTGTGCTGCTTTAGGGCCTTGTATTTATGTGCCTGAAAATACAATAGATCCATCAACCACAATTTCTATTTTAATCGAACGCAATGCTGAAACAATGTTTAATGAAAGTATCCCCATCAGTCAAATGAAAAGAAAGCATACCGAACTGGTCGATTTTTTATATCGAGAATGTTCATTTCCGCATGGTTGTTTTTTAATGACGGGCACAGGAATTGTACCGCCCAATAGTTTTACGTTACAAAGTGGAGATCAAATTAGTATTACCATTCAATCAATCGGGACACTTAAAAATACAGTCGCATAATGATACACGGAAAAAATTTTATTGGTCAACAACTATCTGCTGAAAGTACCAGCACTTTTAATGGGCACGATATTGCAAATAATACGGCAATACCCATTGATTTTTATGAAGCTACATCACAAGAAATTGATGTAGCCATACAAAAAGCGAATACTGCTTTTTGTATTTACAAAAACAAAACTGGTAAAGAAAAAGCTGCTTTTTTAATAGCGATTGCGGCTGAGTTAGAAGCATTAGATGCCCTATTAATTGAAACGGCTAGTAAAGAATCTGGCCTCCCAATTGCTAGAATTACTGGTGAACGTGGCAGAACTACTGGGCAGTTGCGTCTTTTTGCACAAATGCTTGAAGAAGGTAGTTGGGTGAATGCTATTATTGATACAGCCATACTTGATAGGGTTCCCATGCCTAGATCGGATATACGGCAAATGCAGACTGCTATTGGGCCTGTGGCCATATTTGGGGCTAGTAATTTTCCCTTAGCATTTTCAGTAGCTGGTGGAGACACGGTTTCAGCATTGGCTGCTGGATGCCCAGTAGTTTTTAAAGCGCATCCTGCGCATCCTGCTACCTGTGAATTAGTAGCTGGTGCAATTATTAATGCAGCACAAAAATGCAATATGCCTGGTGGCGTTTTTTCTTTGGTTCATGGCATAAACAATGAAATAGGCACAACACTTGTATCGCATCCTTTAATAAAAGCAGTGGGTTTTACTGGTTCTTTTAAAGGAGGTAAAGCATTGTATGATTTAGTAGTACAACGTAAAGAACCCATTCCGATTTTTGCAGAAATGGGGAGTGTAAATCCCGTTGTTTTCCTTCCTCAAATTATTGAAGAAAAATACGATCAACTCGCAGAAAATTTTGCTGCTTCTGTAGTGATGGGAGCGGGACAGTTCTGTACCAACCCGGGTATATTTTTAGTGGTAAAAAATGAGTTTTCTCAATCTTTTATAAATGCCTTGCAAAAAGCAATGTCAACGAAAGCTACTTTGCCATTGCTTACCAGCAATATTCAAAAAGCATATTGCAATGGTATACAACAACAATTACAAATAGATGGTGCAATAGGGTTAACTCTATTTGATGCAGATAAGCCTCAGCCTCACTTATTGCAAGTAAGTGCTAAGGTAGCGATACAAAATCCGTCACTTACAGAGGAAGTTTTTGGGCCATCTACGGTAGCCATTGTTGCCGATGATATGGAGGAATTAATTGAATGTTGCCAACAATTGCAGGGTCAATTAACGGCAAGTGTACATGGTACAGATGTAGAATTAAAAAATTCGGTTGCTTTATTAGAGGTATTGCAATTAAAATCAGGAAGATTAATCATCAACGGATATCCTACTGGGGTAGAAGTTGGTCACGCAATGGTACACGGGGGACCTTTTCCTGCTAGTACAGATGTTCGAAGCACTTCTGTTGGAACACAAGCTATTTATCGTTTTACAAGGCCAGTTTGTCTCCAAGATTTTCCTGATCACTTGTTGCCTGATGAATTAAAAGCCGATAATCCTTTGGGAATTACTAGAAAACTAAATGGAGTAATTCAGTGCTAAGTATATAGAATATTAAAAATGAAATACCTTAATTATAATAATATACAATTTTTTTGTTGCTTACTTTTTACTACTCTTTTTTTTCAGTCGAAAGCGCAAGAAAAAAGTAGTACTAAATCTGTACTAAATAATCATCGATCTGAAATTGTATTAAATGGACTATGGCGTTTTCAACCAGCCAGCAGCAGCGATAGCTTTCCTTCCAATGAAAAATGGGGGACTATTTGGGTGCCAGGTTCTTGGGGTGGAAATACATGGAATAAAGTACCCGGTATTGAAGTTGCCAATCCGAACTGGATTACAGATATTAAATCGGTTGATAAAGTCTGGTACAGTAACACATTTTTCGCACCTAAAAATTGGGGCAATAAAATCGTAGATATCAGTTTTAAGCGGGTAAGTACTGATGCACGAATATATATTAACAAACAATTTGCAGGCTCTATTTCTTGGTATTCTGGCAGTATCGACCTCACTAAATTTATCAAATCAGGAAAACTAAATACACTCGATATTTATGTAGTTGCGGCTGCATCTGCCGATGATATACCAGTGCTTATGGGAACAGCTTCTTCTCAGGTTTCGTATAAAAAATCGCAACTGGGAACGAAGGGCATTATTGGAGACGTAACTGTTTCTGCAAAACCCAAAGGAATCTTTATCGGGGATGTTTTTGTAAAAACTTCTTTTCGTAAAAAACTGTTGGAGGCAGAAGTAGAAATTGTTGGAGTAAAACAAGCAGGTCTACTCACTTGTATTGCAACTATTGTGGATAGTCAAAATCAAGTTGTAAAAACTTTTACTACTTCCTATCATGCTATTGCAAAAGATACTCAAGTTATTCAATTAAGTAGCACTTGGCTAAACCCGGAGCTATGGGATATTGATCATCCTACTCTGTACACAATGTATTGCGCCCTTTCAATTGACGGAAGATCAATTGATAACTATCCACAAAGCTTTGGATTTAGAGAGTTTTGGGCGGAAGGAAAAAATTTCATGTTGAATGGTACCCGAATTAATCTGCGACCTTTTCTCGAAGGCAGTGGATCGGGTATGCAAGAATTGATTGTTGCTAGAATTGATGGACTGAAAAAGAACGGTTTTAACTTTAGTGAAATTTGGCCCGATAACAACGATGAAAGAGGAAGGTCTGAATTTTGGGATGAAACCATGCAAGGAGCAGATAAAAAAGGATATCTTTTGGCTGGACCAGGGCTGAGTTTTTTTCCTTATATCATCGGTAAAAACTGGACTTTTGATTGGAATAAGCCAGGTGTAAAACAACAATTTGAAAGTAGAATGTTACTCAATCTGCGGCAATATAGAAATCATCCTTCTGTAGTAATGTGGACTACAACCGGTAATTTTTTTGGATACACTCAAGATCAAAACCCATTAAATATTGGCAGAAAAAATTGGATTACAGATCCTACCTGGAATAGAAATGCAGCAGCAGGAGAAGAAGCCATTGCCATCATGAAAAAACACGATCCCACTCGATTGGTCTTCACACACCATGGGGCTTATGTTGGAGATGTGCATACAGTCAATTTTTACCTAAATATGATTCCTTTACAAGAGCGTGAAGAGTGGATGAGTGAATATAGTAAGCGGGGACAAATGCCTTTTATTGGGGTTGAATTTGGAACACCCTTGCATTGTACTTTTTTACGCGGCAGAAATGGTTATGGCAATAATATTCAAACCGAGCCATTGGTTACTGAGTTTTGTGCAATTTATCTTGGTAATAAAGCATATACGCAAGAACCCAGCTATTATAGATCGCTTATTAAAAATCACTTTATAAAAGATCAACAATATAACAGTTGGCATGGACCAGTAGAAATGGAGCGTATGTGGAGTTTTCAACAGATTCAAAAATTATTTACTACCAATACTTGGAGAAGTTGGCGTACCTATGAAGTGAGTGGGGGCATGTTACCTTGGAATAATGGACATGGATGGACACCCAAAATTCAACCCAACAGTACACAAGTGAATATGCCTGCTTTCACAGCTGGAAGAAAAGGAGCATGGTATAAATCAGCGGATAAAACCGATACCCATTTTTTATTACCAGGTGGATGGGATACACAGCCTGCTGGAGAAGCATTTATTCAAAACAACAACACAACATTGGCATATATAGCTGGACCAAAAGAGGCGTTTACTGCAAAGGATCACCACTTTCGAGAAAATCAGCAGGTACAAAAGCAATTGTTTTTTTTTAATGACACAAGACAAGTAGAATCTGCCAGTTGGCAATGCAGTGTGTTGGTTGGTGATCAAGCAATTGATCATCAACAGGGATTTATTAAAGCAATTCAGGTTGGTGAAAAACAAAGTCTTGACTTCTCTTTCAAACTGCCGGCCACAATTCAGTCTCAAAAAGTAGATGGAAAAATTATTTTATCGGCTACTATCGGTCAGAATATACATCAAGATACTTTTTTCTTTAGGGTGTATAAACCAGTGCCGAATGCTTCAAAATTAATTACTGTATTTGATCCTGTTGGCAAAACAAGCAGCATGTTAACCGCACTTGGATATAAAGTAAGCGACTGGTCTGCTTCACTAAATGCCCCACTTGTGATTATTGGCAGAGAAGTACTCTCCCAAAAATATGAGCTGCCGATGAGTTTAGAAAATTATATTGCCAACGGCGGAAAAGCAATAGTTTTTAACCAACATCCCGATAGTATTGTACATAAAAGAGGGTTTAGAACTTCACCATTTATTTCAAGGTATATTTTTCCAATCGATTCATTGCACACTGTTACCAAAGGATTGGATGCCATTGATTTTACCAACTGGAGTGGCAGTAGTTCAATTATTGACGCATATCCTGATTATATATTTACCAATAATAAAACCGAAAAAACAGGCGAAGAACCTTACTATGGCTGGCATTGGGGTAATCGTGGGGGTATTTCCACAGCGGCTTTGGAAAAACCGCATCATAGTGCTTGGAAGCCCATATTGGAATGCGAATTTGATATGGCTTACAGTCCCTTAATGGAACTTCCTTACAAAAAAGGCTTATTGGTTTGGTGCACGCTAGACCTAGAAGATCATATAGACGAAGATCCTGTAGCTGAAATTGTAGCCAATCAATTGATTGATTATATGATTGATAGACAGGTATTGCCAAGAAAAAAAATCACACAATATATAGGTGGAATAAAGCAAGAAAAATTACTCGAAAGTATGGGATTGCAATATCAGAAAATACAAGCAATTAATGATAGTGCTGATTTGTTGATTTGTGGAGACCTGATTTTGGAACAAGAAAAGCAAGTGATAGATTTTGCTTTAAAAGGTGGAAAAGTCTTGGCATTGGCTCGTACCCAACTAAGTAGTTTTATGGGCGTTGATTATGTTTTTGATACTGCGTTTGTTGGAGCAAATAAGATACCAAATTGGGATATAATATCGGGCTTGTCTTTATCTGATATTCGACTTCGAACTGCTTTTACATCTATTAAAATTGCAGGTGGATGTGAAACCACTCTAGAAGGTATGGTCGCAAAAAAATCAGTTGGAAAAGGTGAAATAATTTTTACACAATTCAATCCATTACAATTTAATGCGGATACGCTTACCTATTTCAGATATACACGTTGGAGACAAACTAGGGCTTTATCTCAATTAATGGCTAATTTAGGAGCTTCCTTTCAGAATGATGCGGCCATTTTTCGTACACTACCCCAACCAGTAAATAAAATTTCATTAGCGGGTGAATGGAAAGTTGCATTTACTAAAATATTGCCTGGTGCAAAATCAACTGAACAAGCTAATATCGATACAGGTATTACAGATCTTGCAAAATTGTTAACAGCTGAAAACGTTGATGATTCTGCCATGATTACTATTCCGCAACCCATTGAGATTGAGAAAGTACAATCAGCATGGGAAGGGTTAGATGGTGAGATGGTATATAGAAAGATAGTTCAAATTCAAGCCTCCATGATGGATGAGGACTTGGAACTTAATCTTGCAACTTTGGATGATTTTGATCAGGTGTATTTTAATGGGGTTTTGGTTGGATCCACCAATAATAATGTGAATGAAAATTGGAGTTTTATTCGAAATTATATCGTTCCTGCTAAATTGGTTAAATTGGGTACTAATACTATAGCGATAAGAATTTTTGACCGTTATGGGGGTGGAGGTATCACACCCAGTAGAATTAATCGAGAATTAAAACTGAATAATCATCACAAAGTACTACCAGTTAAAATGTATCATGCAGATTATAGGGACGATTTTGAATTAGGCGATAATCCATACAGATATTTTAGGTGGTAATTGGGAATTATGTATAATTAAAATTGAAAAAATTAACAGATGAAAATAAATATTACTTACTACTTGCTTCTGCTTTTTTGTTGCTTAACCTACAATAGTGATGCACAAAAAAAAGGGTTGAATGATTTTAGTTTTGAAACAATAAGCAACCCAGCCGATGTAGGATTTTCGGCTAACCGTTTGGCATATATTGATGCTTTGTTGAGTAAATATATTCAAACAGGGATAATGCCCAATGCAGTAACCTTTATTGCGAGAAAAGGAAAGGTAGTGCACTATAAAGCTTATGGGTATAAGAATATTGAACGAAAAGAATTGTTAAAAAAAGACGATATTTTCAGAATAGCATCTCAAACAAAAGCGCTGACCAGTGTGGCACTGATGATGCTTTATGAAAAAGGAATGTTTTTATTAGACGATCCTATTGAACAATATATACCCGAGTTTAAAAATACTAAAGTATTGTTATCATTAAATGCCAGCGATACCAGCTATACATCAAGGCCTGCAAAGACCTCTATCACCATACGTCACCTACTAAATCATACATCAGGTATTCCTTATGGGAATGCGATTTATGAAAAAAATAAAATACCAGGGGTTAATTCATTAGAACCAATTACAATAGGAGCAGTTGTAAAAAAAATCGCTGGGCTTCCTATTGAGCACGACCCAGAAGAGAAATTCACCTATGGATTAAATACAGATGTTTTAGGATATTTAATTGAAGTATTATCAGGTATGCCATTGGATGAATATTTTCAGAAATATATTTTTGAACCTTTAGAGATGCACGATAGTTATTTTTATTTGCCTGCTGAAAAAGTGAATCGCTTGGTAACTTTATACAGTAAAGACAGCTTAAATACAGCATTATACCCATGTAGTTCTATAGCTAATCAAACCTACCCTTATTCAGGTGCGCAAAAGTATTTTTCAGGAGGTGCTGGTGTGGTTGGCCCAATTGGCGACTATGCAAAATTTTGTATGATGCTTTTGAATGGAGGTACTTATAACGGCAAACAATTGTTGGGTAGAAAAACGATTGACTTGATGACAACCAACCAAATTGGTGATGCTGAAGTATGGGGTACAAAAGATAAATTTGGACTAGGCTTTGAAATCTTTACTGAAAAAGGAATGAAAAATCTGCCGGGCAGTATTGGTGCTTATAAGTGGGGTGGCATGTATAATACCGATTATATCATTGATCCTAAAGAGGACTTAATTTTTTTAATTTATACCAATGTACATCCTTATGCAAACCCATCTATAAACCAGAGATTTAGGATATTAGTATACCAAGCCCTGCAATCAAAAAAAATAAATTAAATAAACGCCTAATTTTATAAATATGCCATCTCGTAATAGATTTTTTTGTGTTGCTATAATGCTGCTAATTTCCCAATCAGCTTTCTCTACTAACTATTATATATCAGCAACTGGTAATGATACTCATTCAGGTACTAGTGCTGGTGCCGCTTGGAAAACGATTGGCCGATTGAATGAGAATAAATTACAGGCAGGTGATTCCGTTTTATTTAAGAAAGGAGATGTTTTTTTTGGAGAATTGACTTGTAAATATTCTGGTAGCAGAGAAAAGCCAATAGTCTTTTCAACTTATGGAAATGGAAAAATGCCAATTCTGATGGGTGCAATTACCGGAATTGATTTTAAATTACTTAAAGAGAATATATATATGGCCGATATTAAAAAAACAGTGAAAGCCGTTTTTTTAAATAATGAATTACAAATATTAGCACGTTTTCCAAATTCAGGATTTAATATTATGCAGGGTGGAATTGGTAATACCGTAAGTTTTTATGACACCAGCCTAATACAGCCCAACCAATTTTGGAATGGAGCAAATATTCGCTTTAGAACTTTCGATTGGGAAATGAGGACTAGTATCGTAAAAAACTATAGTAATCATGAAATTCTAATACAAGACAGCAGCACCAATACTTTAGGAAAGGGTTGGGGTTATTATTTTGATAATAAGTTTGAAGCATTAGATACAAGTGGAGAATGGTTTTATAGTGAGTTAGAAAAAAAATTATATTTGTACAATAACGCAGGGAGTATTAAAAAATCGGCTATTCAGTTGGTACAATTACAAACGGGTATAACCATTGAAGATTCAGTGTCGTATGTAAAAGTCATTGGCATTCAAGTGGAAAAATATTTTGAAAAAGGTATTTATTTGGCCGGAAATAATAAAGGAATTATACTAAAAAATAACCGAGTAGAATCAATAGATCATACGGGAATTTTTGTAAATAGGGTGTCTTCAAATTGCAGTATTATAAATAATACCATTCAGCATATTAATGGAAGAGGAATTTTTGCTTTGGAGCCTAATCAACTTTTAATAGAAAAAAATACGATTCAAAATATTGGAACCATCTTAGGCTACGGTGTAAGTGGTGTGAATGGTATGATTGGTATTACAATTGCAAATATTGAAGGTATAAAAACTGAAAATTCATATATTGCAAACAACAATAAAATAAGTAATAACACAGTAAGAAATGCTGGATATGTTGGCATACGGATGGATGGTGCTTTTAGTAAAATGGAGTATAATATAGTAGACAATGTAATGAATAAACTGAGCGATGGTGCTGCAGTATATTGTTGGTCTAGAAGTAAATATTATACGCACGATAATGCCATTCGCAAAAATATTGTCTACAATATAGCTGGATCTAATTTTGGAACTCCCAGTGGTCCGCACCCTGCTGCCAATGGCATTTATATTGACAACGGATGCTATAATATTGTGGTTGACTCTAATTTAATTTATAATGTTTCAGCTTCAGGTATACACGTTAATTCAGAAGCTTTTGATAACCTTATTTCGAATAACACACTTTTCAATTGCCAAACGGGACTATCAGTTGCAGAGTGGTCAAAGCCTAAGTCCACTTTTGGAAATAAATTCCTGAAGAATACAATCTTTGTACGTGGAGCTAAAGACCGAGCCGTTGTTTTAATTAATTTTTTATTGCCTGGCACTCAAGACATGGCTCAATTTGATCAAAATACATATTATCATCTTTACGGAGATACTTTGATGACGGATATTTATAATATTAAAACAGCAGATGGAGCAGTTAATAGAATAACCAATGAATATGGTTTTGAAGCTTGGAAAAAAGAATTTAAGTATGAATTGTCCGGAAAAGCAATAAACGCAATTGCTGGTATCAATTCTACATCAAAACCACTATTATTTACCAATCCTAGTTTGAAAATGAATAATCAAATATTGGCAAGCGGAAAATATATTAATCTAATGGGTAAATCTGTGAGTAGCGTTCAAATTCCATCATTTCAATCCATCATAGTTTTTAAAACTAATCCATAATTCAAAACGAATAAATACTATTGTTAACATGTAAGCTTATTCAGCTTTAATAAATTGTGCCCTGTACTGACTGGGTGTTACTTTCTTAATTTTTTTAAACTGTTTGCTAAAATGTGCCCAGCTATTGTATCCACTTTCGTAACAAATTCCCATGATGGGTTTATTTGTATTGGTTAATAATTTACAAGCGTGACTGATGCGCAGGTCTTGCAGAAAATCGAAGTAGGTTTTCTTTATATTTTTCTTAAAAAAGCGACAGAAAGTGGGAATACTCATATCCGCAATAGCGGCTATTTGGGGAAGAGTAATTGGGTTTAAATAGTTTTTAAACGAGTAAATAATTATTTGCTCAATTGCTGGGTTTAGTGATAAGTTTGCTGGTTCAAAATCTTGAGAGCATACTGCGTAATCACGGGATGATCCTATTTTGTGTAAACATTGTAAAAGCAGTTCAATTCTGTGAAAGCCCTCTGCTGTTTCTATCTGTAGTATTGCGGCTGAAATGCTTTGTTGAAGTCGCCTTAATAGCTGTATCCCAATTTGTCTGTGCAACAGTGCTTTAATAAGCTTTAGCTCTGGCATACTTATAAATTGTTCACCAAAAATGGACTGTTTAAAATGCAGCACAGTTGCATCACCAATCATTTTATGATGTTGTTTTCTAAACCAATGGGGTAAATTGGCAGCAATAAAATATATATCACCTGCCTTGAATTCACCAATATACTCACCAATCATTGCAGTGCCATGTCCCGCATTTATTACAATTAATTCATATTCTTCATGTTTATGCCAGTTGGTTTCAAAGTCGGGAGTGCGGTAGTTGCGGCAGGCGAAAGCATGGTGATCTTCAATATGAATTTTCTGTACAAGTGTCTTCATCTCAGTTAGGCTGCTATTATATCATTGTTTGGAATTAAAGATACCAAAATATGATATAATAGCAGATTTTTTTCAATATTTAGCAGTTGCTTACCATCCAAAAATGATGAACTTTTGATAAATAAATCACGATTGCACTTTAGTAAAATTGCCTTATGTTATTATTAGGTCTCGATTTAGGTACCTCATCCATCAAAGCGTCGGTAGTAGATGCTGCCACTTCTGTTTGTATTGCATCTGTTCAATACCCCGATCAAGAGTCTGGTATTATTTCATTACAACCTGGCTGGGCAGAACAATCTCCAGATCAGTGGTGGCAAGATATACAGTCGGCTATTTTAAAATTAAATGCGACCAATGCATTCAACCCCAAAGATATTGCAGCAATAGGTATAGCCTACCAAATGCACGGTTTAGTATGTATTGATCGAGAAAATCAGGTATTGCGGAATAGTATTATTTGGTGTGATAGTAGGGCTGTAAAATATGGAGAAAAAGCGTTGGCGGCTATAGGGGTAGAAAAATCATTAGCTTTTTTGCTGAACTCACCTGGTAATTTTACAGCGTCAAAACTAGCTTGGGTAAAAGAAAATGAACCTATATTATTTAATAAAATTCACAAAGTATTATTGCCTGGAGATTTTGTTTCCCTTCAGCTAACTGGAGAAATTAACACAACCATACCTGCTTTGTCTGAAGGAATTTTTTGGGATTTTAAAAATGAATCGCTATCAGATGATGTGTTTGATTTTTTTGGGTTTGATAAGAATATCATTCCAAATATACTCCCTGTTTTTAGTAACTATGGAACCCTATTGCCAGCAATGGCTGAAAAATTGTCACTAAAAAGTGGAATTCCAATCACTTATAAAGCGGGTGATCAGCCGAATAATGCGCTTTCATTAAATGTTATGGAGCCAGGAGAAGTCGCGGCTACTGCTGGAACTTCAGGAGTGATTTATGCGGTAGGAGATGGGTTAACTTCTGATAGATTGTCGCGTATTAACAGTTTTGCTCACGTGAACTATACAGAAGTCCAGAAAAATATTGGGGTATTACTTTGTATTAATGGGACGGGCATTTTAAATCGATGGATTAAGAATATTGCGGGTAATCTTTCATACGAAGAAATGAATCAGTTGGCCGCCAATATACCTGCTGGGAGTGCAGGTGCACTGGTGCTGCCTTTTGGAAATGGTGCAGAACGGATGCTGCAAAATAAACAAGTGGATGCGCATATTCATAACCTTGATTTTAACAGCCATAGTAAAGCCCATCTATTTCGCGCAGCACAAGAGGGTATTGCATTTGCATTTAGATATGGGTTGGATATTATGCGCGAAAATAATTTGTATCCTACCATTATTAAGGCGGGTAATGCAAATCTATTCCTGAGTAATGTATTTATAGAAGCTTTTGTAAATGCTACAAATACCCCCATAGAGTTGTACAACAATGATGGCAGTGTTGGCGCAGCAATGGGAGCTGGAATTGGGTTGGGCTATTATAAAAATGCAAAAGAAGCGTTTCAACAAACCAATCCCATTAAAACCATTTATCCCCAATATTATCAACAGTATGATGCATACTATCAATCTTGGAAACATCGCTTAGATCTGGAGCTAAAAAAATAAATTTTTACATTAAATAATAAATCAATTTCATGTCAACAATCGTAACAGGAGAAACAGAATTTTTTAAAGGCATTCCTGCCATTCAATTTGAAGGAGTAAATTCAGATAATCCATTGGCATATCGATGGTATGATGCAGAAAAAATAGTAGCTGGTAAAACCATGAAAGACCATTTGCGTTTTGCTTGTGCATACTGGCATTCTTTTGTGGGCAATGGAGCAGATCCATTTGGAGAGCCTACTCATATACATCCGTGGAATGAAAAAAAAGATGCAGTTGATCGTGCAAAAGATAAAGCAGATGCTGCCTTTGAATTCATTACCAAATTAGGACTTCCTTACTACTGTTTTCATGATGTTGATGTAGTAGATTATACCAATGATATTCGCGACAATGAAAGCAGGTTGGCTGCCATCACTGCTTATTTAAAGCAAAAGCAAGATGCCAGTGGAGTGAAATTATTATGGGGGACTGCTAATTTATTTTCTAATAAAAGATATATGAATGGAGCAGCTACCAACCCCGATTTTCATGTGCTAGCACATGGAGGAGCGCAAGTAAAAGCGGCACTAGATGCTACCATTGCTTTGGGTGGAGAAAACTATGTTTTTTGGGGTGGAAGAGAGGGCTATATGAGCTTGTTGAATACCGATATGAAAAGAGAGAAAGCACACCTTGCCCAATTTCTACATACTGCAAAAGATTATGCCAGAAAAAATGGATTTAAAGGTAGTTTCTTTATCGAACCCAAGCCTTGTGAACCTAGTAAGCACCAGTATGATTATGATGTAGATACGGTACTTGGATTTTTAAGAGAATATGATTTGCTGAATGATTTTAAAATGAATATAGAAGTGAATCATGCAACACTGGCGGGACATACCTTTCAGCATGAACTTCAAATTGCTGCGGATGCAGGAGTTCTCGGTAGCATTGATGCCAATCGTGGCGATTATCAAAATGGATGGGATACAGATCAATTCCCCAATAATTTACAAGAAATTGTAGAAGCCATGATGATTATATTACCCGCAGGCGGTTTTGGAGGGGGCGGTATTAATTTTGATGCAAAAATTAGACGCAATAGTACGGATCCTGCTGACTTATTTCATGCCCATATAGGTGGCATTGATGTTTTTGCAAGGGCGTTGATTATTGCCGATCAGATTTTGCAAAAAAGCGATTACAATAAAATTCGCGAAACTCGTTATGCTTCTTTTGATACTGGAAAAGGGAAAGAATTTGAGTTGGGTAAACTTTCATTGGAAGATTTAAGAAATTATGCCTTAGAAAAAGGGGAGCCTGCATTGATGAGCGGAAAGCAAGAATACCTTGAAAATATTATCAATCGATTTATTTAACTATAAAGTGTTATTTTTAGAACTCGATATACTTCAAGCGAATTAAACCATTGCCATGCATTCATTACAAACTACCGACTATCTTGTTTTTCTTGTTTATTTTTTAGTAGTTGCCGGATACGGATATTGGGTATATGCTAAAAAGCAGAAAGCCAGTGTAAGTGCATCGCATGATTATTTTTTGGCTGAGGGTTCTCTTACTTGGTGGGCTATTGGGGCTTCATTAATTGCTTCAAATATATCTGCGGAGCAGTTTATTGGTATGAGTGGCAATGGATTTAAAATGGGATTGGCCATTTCCACTTATGAGTGGATGGCCGCCGCTACCCTTATGATTGTCGCTATATTTTTTATTCCTGTTTACCTCAAGAATAAAATTTATACCATGCCACAGTTTTTGCACCAACGCTACAACTCAACAGTGGCAATGATTATGGCAGTTTTCTGGTTACTACTTTATGTGGTAGTTAACCTGACTTCAATTCTTTATCTTGGGGCTTTGGCTATTAGTAGTATATCTGGTTTAAATCTATACATATGTATGTATGGTCTGGCAATTTTTGCCATTATCATTACACTAGGTGGTATGAAGGTAATTGGCTACACGGACGTAATTCAAGTATTCTTCTTAATATTAGGAGGCTTGGTTACCACTTATATTGCCTTGACAATGGTAGCAGACCACTATCATACTTCAGGAGCTATAAATGGACTTAAAATGATGATGGAAAAATCAGATGATCATTTTCACATGATTTTTCAAAAAGACAATTCAAATTTCCCCAGTCTCCCCGGTTTAACGGTGCTAATTGGAGGTATGTGGATTGTGAATTTAAACTATTGGGGTTGTAATCAATATATTACCCAACGAGCACTGGGTGCTGATATAAAGACGGCTAGAAGTGGTATTTTATTTGCAGCATTTTTAAAATTGCTGATGCCAATCATTGTGGTGCTACCCGGTATTGCAGCTTATGTGTTGTACCAAGAAGGATATTTTCAGAATGAAATGATGGTGAATGGCGAGTTGGTGCAAGATAAAGCCTATCCTGTTTTGTTGAATCTTTTACCAGTTGGTCTAAAAGGTCTTTCCTTTGCTGCACTTACTGCTGCCATAGTAGCTTCGCTGGCAGGTAAAGCAAATAGTATTTCTACTATTTTTACCTTGGATATTTATAAGAAAAAAATAAATATTGATGCCAGTGAACAGCAATTGGTTAAAATTGGTAAGATTGCCATTTGGGTATCAATGTTGCTTGCTTGTATTTTATCTCCTTTTATGGGGATTGATAAAAAAGGAGGCTTTGAGTTTATTCAGGAATACACTGGCTTTGTAAGTCCCGGAATTTTTGCCATGTTTATCCTCGGTTTTTTCTGGAAAAAAACCAGTTCAAATGCTGCATTATTTGCCACAATTGGAGGTTTTGGACTCTCCATTCTGTTTAAATTCATGCCATCTTTCCTCAACTTATCATTCTTAGAATCTTTTGGTTTCGCCACATTAGTAAAGCAAAAAACGGGGGAACTCTTATATGAAATTCCATTTTTAGATCGAATGGGTTTCGTCTTCTTAATTTGTATTATAGGAATGTATATCATAAGTATGGTTGATTATAAAAGAGGAGTCAAATCAAAAGGATTAGAAGTTGATGCTGCAATGTTTAAGGCATCACCCAGTTTTATGGTGGGAGCATTGCTGGTATTTGGAATATTAACTGCATTATATACATTTTTTTGGTAATGAATTTGATATATTGATACGGATATGCTAAATTCAAATACTTGGATGAATATTAATCAATCATGAGTATGAGTAGCTTATTTAGAAGAAAGATTAGCATAATTATTTTGCTGTTCGTACTAATTGTATGTCTTTCGTTTTTATTGGTAAGAAATGAGGCTGTTGATTTTTCAACAGAAGTAAAACCTATTATCAATAAGAATTGTATCAGCTGTCACGGTGGTGTGAAACAGCAGGGGGGCTTTAGCTTATTGTTCAGGGAGGAAGCATTGGCCAAAACCAAATCGGGTAAACCTGCCATTATACCAGGGGATGCTGCTGGTAGCGATATGATCAGGCGGCTCACCTTAAAAGATCCTGAAGAAAGAATGCCTTATCAGCATCCGCCGCTTTCAAAAAATGATATTGAAGTTCTTACCCAATGGATCAACCAAGGTGCTAAATGGGGCAAACATTGGGCTTATATACCAGTTGAAAAAACTGCAATACCTAAACCCAGCTACTTTTTTGGTTTGATTCCTAAAAATAACCCTTGGGCACAAAATGAAATTGATTATTTCATTGCCGATAAATGGAAGGAATTAGATTTAATGGCTGCACCCAAAGCCAACAAACAAACCCTTTTAAGAAGAGCCAGCTTAGATTTGTTGGGTATGCCTGCCTCTGAAAAGTTGGCAAACAATTTTTTAAATAATAATCAGAGCAATGCATTTGAAATATTAGTAGATAGCTTACTGGCTTCTCCACATTTTGGTGAAAAATGGGCTACCATGTGGATGGATTTGGCAAGATATGCCGATTCAAAAGGATATGAAAGAGACGATTCTAGATCTATTTGGCGTTACAGAGATTGGTTGATAAATGCATACAATAAAGATATGCCTTATGATGTTTTTTTAACCAAACAATTGGCGGGTGATTTATTGCCCAATCCTACAGACGATGATTTGATTGCTACGGCATTTCAGCGCAATACCATGACCAACGATGAGGGTGGAACCGACAATGAGGAGTTTAGAAATGCTGCCGTTTTAGATCGGGTGAATACAACTTGGGAAGCTACCATGAGTACTACGTTTGCTTGTGTGCAATGTCATAGCCATCCATATGATCCTTTCAAACACAAAGAGTATTATCAATTTGCTGCGTTTTATAATAATACCAGAGATGAAGATACGTATACTGATTATCCGCTGCTTCGACATTTTCCTGATAGCCTAAAACCTGAACTCAATAAATTAATTCACTGGATGAAGCAAAATTCGGATACTAAAACAACAGAGGCTTCCATTCAATTTTTAAAGACCTGGCAACCCGCATACAATGGATTATTATGCGATAGTTTTACAAACGGAGCTGTAGTAGACACCAAATGGATGGCTTTCAGGGATCAATCGGTATGTCGTTTAAAAGATGTTGCACTCAACAATAAGACAGAACTCATTTTTCGCCATCAAACGTATATTGCAGGCGGTATATGGAATATACATATTGATAAACCAGATGGACCCATTATTGCTGCAATTCCCATTCAGAAATCTACTGTTAAAAGCGGATGGGAAATCACACAATTCCCCATTAAATCTGTTTCTGGTAAACATGATTTGTATTTCACTTATCGCTCACAAACTACTGTAGATCCCGTACAAAATATTATGATGTTGGATTGGTTTTTCTTTACCAATCCTTTGTCTAGCAACCTCAAAACGGACTTTGCAATGGCCAATCGCTTGTACCTTAAATTGTTGCGTGCCGATGTTACTACTACGCCTATTATGTTGGATAATCCTGAATACATGAAAAGGAATACCCATGTTTTTGAAAGAGGCAATTGGCTTACTAAGGGTGCTTTTGTGCAAGCAGACGTACCCGCTTCACTTGGGAAAATACCAGCAAATATGCCCAAAAATAGATTGGGAATGGCAAAGTGGTTAACCGATCCCAATCATCCACTTGCCAGCCGCACCATGGTGAATAGAGTATGGGAGCAAATATTTGGAAATGGGCTGGTGGAAACCTTGGAAGATATGGGCTCACAAGGTGCAGCACCTACACATCAAGCTTTGCTTGATTGGTTAAGTTATCAATTTATACACGATCAAAAATGGAGTTTAAAAAAACTGCTAAAGCAGATTATTTTAAGTGCCACTTATCAACAATCATCCGTGATATCTAGCCAAAATTTAGCAAAAGATCCTGCCAATAAATATTATGCAAGATACCCAAGGGTTCGATTAACGGCAGAGCAGGTTCGAGATCAAGCATTGGCAATAAGTGGTGTGATGAATGCTACTCAATTTGGTCCAAGTGTATTTCCATATCAACCAAAAGGAATTTGGTTATCGCCCTGGAATGGTTCGGACTGGGTTCAGAGCACAGATGGAAACCAATATAGAAGAGCGGTATACACTTATTGTAAGCGGTCGGCTGGTTATCCTTCTATGCTTACTTTTGATGGTGTAAGTAGAGAGATATGCTCACCCCGAAGAATACGTACCAATACTCCTTTGCAAGCGCTGGCTACGCTAAATGATTCTGCCTTTATTGATATAGCATATCATTTCGCCAAACGTATTTACACGGCAGATAGCAGCAGCAGTATTGCACAAATTAAGAAAGGATATTATTTGGCTACGCATAAAAATATTTCAGCCATTAGCTTAGAGGCTTTTAAAGTATTGTATCAAACTGCTGAAGCCAGTTTTAAGAAAGATCCCAAAAAATTAATCGATTTTTTACCCGTTAGTGTAAGTGGAAAATCCACCCCTGCTGCATTGGCTGCTTTAACATTGGTTGCAAATAGTATGTTGAATTTAGATGAAGTGTTGATGAAAAATTAATGCCATGACACAACAAGAATTACACCAACAAAGATTGGTAAGAGAAGCTGAACAAAGGGTAATGCAAATGAATACCCGAAGGCATTTTATAAAAGAAAGTGCTATGGGGTTGGGTGCAATAGCTATGGGTGCACTTTGGGGTGGATGCAATACCAAACCCAATGATTCATTCGGCAATAGTATTGCCTTTGATCCTGCTCACCCTTTAATGCCTAAATTACCTGCATTTGCAGCAAAAGCTAAAAGTATTATTTACTTGCATATGGCAGGCGCCCCCTCTCAACTGGAACTATTCGATTACAAGCCAGAATTGATGAAAATGGACGGACAGGATTGTCCCCCATCTTTACTTGCAGGTAAACGTTTTGCTTTTATTAGAGGAGTGCCCAAAATGATGGGCGGTCAAGCTAAGTTTTCGCAGCATGGGCAAAGTGGACACTGGATAAGTGAGCACTTGCCACACTTATCTACTGTTGCAGATGAATTGTGTTTTTTAAAAGCAATGAGTACCGATCAATTCAATCACTCACCAGCCCAATTGCTCATGCAAACAGGATCACCACGACAAGGGAGGCCCTGCCTTGGTGCATGGTCGACTTATGGACTAGGAACCGAAAATCAAAACCTACCTGGATTTGTGGTACTTACCAGTGGTGGTAGAAATCCAGATGCGGGTAAAAGTATATGGGGCAGTGGATTTTTACCCAGTGTATACCAAGGCGTGCAGTGCAGAAGCGAAGGTGATCCAGTATTGTTTTTGCAAGATCCGAAAGGAGTAGATAGAGATTTAAGAAAAGCCTCAATTGATGCCATCAATCAAGTAAACACAGAAGAATACAAACAGTTTAACGACCCTGAAACGCTTTCTAGAATTTCCCAATATGAAATGGCTTTTAAAATGCAGATCACTGCACCTGATGTAATGGATATACAACAAGAGCCTGCTTCTATTCATGAAATGTATGGGACACAACCTGGTAAAAGTTGCTTTGCTAATAATGTTTTACTCGCAAGAAGATTGGTAGAAAAAGGAGTTCGATTTGTTCAGCTTTTCGATTGGGGCTGGGATTCACATGGAGTAAATTCTGAACTGTCTATTGATATAGGCCTGATTAATAAATGCAGATCTATTGATAAACCTATAACGGCCCTTATTTTAGACTTAAAACAAAGAGGTTTATTAGAAGAAACGCTGATAGTATGGGGGGGGGAATTTGGTAGAACTCCCATGATGGAAAATAGAGATGGCAAAGCGAATGCATTTAAAGGAAGAGATCACCATACAGAAGCATTTACCATGTGGATGGCTGGTGCAGGCATAAAAAAAGGATACACCTACGGGGAGACAGATGAAATTGGCTATCATCCAATAAGTGGTAGATTAGAGCATTACGATTTACAAGCAACTATTTTACAGCAGTTGGGTTTTGATCATGAAAAATTAACGTATCAATATCAAGGTAGACCCTTTAGGTTAACCGATACAAAAGGGAAATTAATTAATGAAATTTTAGCTTAACTGAATTCTAATTAATATGGTCATCAACCGAAAAAAATTTATTCAAAATTCTGCAATGGCCAGCAGTGCTTTGCTGTTCAATCCTTTTAAAACAATGGCATCATCCATAAAAAATGATTCAGTGCCTTCCACGTTCCAGTTAAAAGTATTGGCCACCAATTGGGGATTTGATGGAACAATAGACGAATTTTGCGCTAAAGTAAAAATGCATGGTTACAACGGTATTGAAGTATGGTGGCCGAATAGTGCCACCGAAATTGATCAGCTCTTTGCGGCACTAAAAAAATATCAACTCGAAGTGGGATTTTTGGTTGCAGGGAATGAAAGTGATTTCGCCAGTCACGCCATTTCATTCAAAAAAAATTGTACCGCTGCTGCAACCAATACTGTTCAAAAGCCCTTGTATATCAATTGCCATAGTGGGAAAGATTATTTTTCCTTTCAAGAAAACAAACAGTTGATTGATTTTACAACTGCATTGTCTCGTAAAATCAGTATCCCCATTTTACACGAAACCCATCGCTCAAGATTATTGTATTCTGCCCCTATTGCTAGAGATTTTTTTAATCAAATACCTGATTTACGCATCACACTTGATATGTCGCATTGGTGCAACGTAAGTGAAAGTTTACTCGAAGATCAACAAGATACGATGTTGAAAGCAGTAGAACGAACCGACCATATTCATGCTAGAATTGGTCACCAAGAAGGGCCTCAGGTAAATGATCCACGTGCTCCAGAATGGGCGCCAGCAGTGAAAGCTCATTTAGATTGGTGGGATAAAATAGTGGCACTTAAAAAAAAGCAAGGATCAACACTAACCATACTTACCGAGTTCGGTCCTCCGAATTATATGCCTGTATTACCTTATACCCAACAACCAGTTGCCAATCAATGGGAAATAAATATTTACATGATGAATTTGCTGCGAAAAAGGTATGCATAATAATTCTTAACCTATTCAAATAGCTTTTAAATATACAATATCTTGGTACTACTATCTTTTGCTGAACTAGTTGGTCGATTTCATCCAATATTGGTACATATGCCTATTGGCATTTTATTGGTAGCTATTCTTTTAAAATGGCTCTCTTTAAATCCAAAGTATCAATCATTATCTATTATATTACCCTTGGTATTACTAATAGGAGCCATCAGCGCTATACTTACTTGTATAACGGGATATATATTGTCGGTAACAGACGATTATGATGCTCAAGCAATTTCATGGCATCAATGGATGGGAATTTCTGTAGCTATAGTGTCTGTATTATTGTATGCAAAAGAGAAGTCTAAAAAGCTCGATTTGATACCTACTAAAATCATCCTATTATCCTTGTGTTTTTTTATAACGATAACTGGGCATTTAGGTGGTACAATAACACACGGTGCTGATTATTTAACAGGCCCTTTAAAAAGTATATTCAATCGTGATCAATCTAACCTAATTATTCAAAAGCCAATTGTTCAGGTACAGGAGGCAAAAGTTTATACTGAAATTGTTACACCATTATTGGCAACAAAATGTTACGCTTGCCACAATGCCAATAAACAAAAAGGGGGTTTTAGAATGGATGAATTTGGTTTGCTGATGCAAGGAGGAAAGAACGGTATCGCCATTCAACCCGGAAATGCAGCAAATAGTGAATTACTAAAACGGATGATGCTTCCATTAGACGACGAACATCATATGCCACCCAAAGAAAAATCTCAGTTAACAGAGAGCCAGATTGCCCTTATTCATTGGTGGATAAACGAAGGAGCTGATTCAGCAAAGCGGGTAAAAGATCTTACTCAGCCAATAAAATTAAAACCTATTTTATTGGCCTTGCAAAACCAAAATAAAACAAATACCAAAATTCAAACCATTCCTGAAGCAGCAGTTGCTGCTGCGGATGAAAAAATTCTTAAACAACTACAAGCAAATAATATTATTGTTATTCCAGTGGCAAAAAATAGTCACTATTTATCCATTAATTTTGTGGTAGACCCTTTGATTGATGATAAGGACATTCAACTATTGTTGCAATTAAAGCCACAACTTATTTGGCTTAAATTGTCCAACACAAACCTTACAGATAAAACACTACAACGTATTGCTCAATTGAGTAATTTAACAAAACTAGATCTCTCTAATACTGCCATCACCAATAACGGAATTCAATACTTGAATACACTTCCGCAGTTGCGCTACTTGAATCTTGTAGGAACCAGTACCACATCAACCGCATTATTACAACTTACAAAATTGAATAAGTTGCAATCTTTATACTTGTATAAAACAGGGATTATTGCAAAAAATATTCCTGCAATTGCTTCGTTATTTCCAGCAGCAATAATTGATACGGGTGGGTATAAAGTACCCATGTATAAGGCAGATACTACTGAGTTGATAAAATAGTATTAAACAATGCTATTTTGTATGTATTTTACCAGTGCATAAGTTGCTATCTTCAAAAAATCGGATTGTATTATTTTCAATATTATATTTTAATAACGTGAGGAATTTTAAGATTGCTTTATTTGCTATTTCTGTATTATTTTCCCAAGCTCAAGCACAGCCCATACTTATAAAAGTAAAGCCCACAGCGGTGTCTAAACAGCTTACCATGCCTTGGCGTAATTGTATTGCAGTAGGAAGAGCCAATAATTTATTGAGGGCTGATATTTTAGAGCATCTGGCTTATGCGCAAAAAGAAATCGGCTATAAATATTGTCGCTTTCATGCCATCTTCGATGATGAGATGAATGTGGTGCAAAGAGATCTAAAAACAAAAGCACTTATTTTTAATTGGCATCAAGTAGATAAAGTGTACGATGCCCTACTGAAATTAGGTATTCGCCCTTTTGTAGAGTTGAATCCTATGCCAGCAGTTATGGCATCTGGTACTAAAACCATGTTCAATTATAAAATGAATGTAACGCCGCCTTCTTCTTATGATGAGTGGCAATTACTTGTTGAAATATTCACCAAACATTTGGTAGAACGATATGGATTAGAGGAAGTACGCAATTGGTATTTTGAAGTTTGGAATGAACCTAATTTAGGTGGGTTTTGGAGTGGTACGCAACAAGAATACTGGAATTTGTATACAGCAAGTGCAAAAGCTGTTAAATCAGTAGATGCTAAATTGCGAATTGGTGGGCCTGCATCATCCAAAGCCAATTGGGTAAAAGAAATCATTACATATACTACCAAAAATAAAATCCCACTTGATTTTATTTCTACGCATCTTTATCCGCAAGATGAACAGGTGCAGTATCCAGATAGAAAAGGTAGTCCCTACAAAATAGGCGACTTTTTTAGTGCTACCGTGAAGGAAGTAACCGATTGGGTAAAAAATTCGGAACGCCCCGATCTTGAAATTCACTGGACAGAATGGAATACACAAACAGCAGCATCTGCCGATAAAATTACTTGGGGCGATAATATTTATGTAGATAATTTATTCGCCGCCTCCTTTATTGTTCGGAATTGTGTGGAATTAGATACTGCTTGTAAAACTTTTGCTTATTGGGTTGTCAGCGATATTTTTGATGAAGGAGGTATTCCTCAAAGCCCCTTCTCCTGTACTTATGGACTTTTAAATATTCATGGAATTCCCAAAGCATCTTTTAATGCATTTAGGTTTTTAAAAAACATGACAGGGAATATACTACAAACTTCTACTACTAAGGCGTTGCAAAATGGAAAAGGTTTATTGGTTACAAAAGACCAACAAACTATTAAAATATTATTGTGGAATCAATCTTTCCCTGAAGAAAAAACAGCTACTGACTTTATCGGAAACATTGAATTACCCACCAATATTGATACACTCTTGAATGTGGTAAAAGCCACTATTGGCATAGGTTCTGGAAGCCCTTGGGAAAGCTGGCAGGTAATGGGAAGTCCACTCAACCCCAGTCCCGCACAAATGCAATTATTACAGCAACATTCGGTTCCCGCATATAGCTTCTCCCAACTTCCTTCAAAAAAGGGATTAGCCAATTTATCTTTTAATCTGCTGCCTGGTGGTGTTCAGTATTTTGAGATTAGTTTGCCAAGGCCTTCCGTAAATACTCGGTTTGCCAATCCTGAAGCGTTTAAATTATGGGATAAGTTAATGGGCGAGCGGTCGAATTAATTGTTGGTACGCTTATCTATTTAAATATTTTTAAATAAATTAACTCAAAGAGTTTTTATGAATCAACCGAAATTAAAGGGCATAATAGCAGTTGCTGTCATGCTCTTCATTGCATTCCCATTAACAGCCCAACAGAAGCCAATGGTAATATGGTTTAATCAGCCAGCCTATCAGCCAACTGTTTTCAGTTATGCTACCAAAGAGTTTAAAGAAACATTTCATTTTGAAGAAAAAGGATGGTTTGAAGCATTGCCCTTGGGCAATGGAAAAATGGGTGCAATGGTATTTGGTGGGGTATTAAATGAACGAATACAATTAAATGAAGAAAGCCTTTGGGATGGATATGCGCGTGATGCGGTAAATCCAATGGCATTAAAATCCTTGCCAGAATTACAACGAATGATGTTCTTTGATCAAACCGATAGCGCAGAACAGCTGGGCATAAAAACTATGAAAGGGGTGCCACAAGCTATAAAGCCTTATCAGTCGCTGGGCGACTTATTCATTCAGCAATTACAATCAAAAACAGATACCAATTACACCAATTATCGCAGATGGCTTAGCCTCGATTCTGCCATAGCAATTACGCAATATACCATTGGGGGCATTACTTATAAACGTGAAGTATTTGCGTCTCATCCTGCAAATATTATCATCGTAAGAATTACTTCTAATAAAGCCAACGCATTGCAATTGCAAATAAAATTAAGCAGGGAACAGGATGCTGTTTCAACAGCAGCAATGGGAATTGATAACTGTATAGCCATGCAGGGCCGTATAAATTGCGCTGACGATAAAACGGGTGAGCCAAAGGGAATGCATTTTGCATCCTATGTTAAAGCAGTAGCGTCTTCAGGAAAAGTTACCATTAGTAAGCAAGGGTTAATTACGGTTCAAGACGCCAATGAATTGGTCTTATATATTTCCGGTGCTACCAGTTATGCAGGAAAAAATCCAGATAAAATATGTAGACAAACCATTTCGAAAATTTTGGCTCAACCCTTTAAAAATATTTTAAAAGAGCATCTTAATGATTATCAAAAGCTTTATAACCGTGTAAAAATTAATCTTGCGGGAGGTATTGATCCATTTGAATTACCACAGGATAAGCGTTTAGAAAGGGTAAAAAAAATGGATTATGAAGATCCATATCTCTCAGAATTATTATTTCAGTACGGAAGGTATTTATTAATAGCATGTAGCCGAAAAGGCGATTTAGCTGCGAATTTACAAGGAATCTGGAATCAGAAAATGAATCCACCATGGAGTTCAGATTACCACACCAATATTAATTTACAAATGAATTATATGGCTGCTGAAGCAGTCAATTTATCTGAGTGTACCCAGCCTCTATATGCTTTGATGGATTCGTTGGCCAAGTATGGCAAACATACTGCTAAGACTATGTATGGCGCTAGAGGTTGGGTAGTGCATCACCTCACCGATGTGTTTTGGCGTACTGCACCTGCAGATGATGTAGTAGGAGTATGGCCCTTGGGTAGTGGTTGGTTGGCGCACCATCCTTATGATCATTTTTTATTTAATAGAGATACCAATTTTTTACGCAATAGGGCATTTCCATTAATGAAAGGTGCAGCTCAATTTTATTTGGATTTTTTAGTGCCAATACCAGATGGCTTACCCAATGCTGGAAAATTGGTGAGCAACCCCTCACATTCACCCGAAAATGGATTTGAAAAAAAAGATGGTAAACAATTCCAGTTTACGTATGGGGCAGCTATGGATATGCAAATTATTCATGAATTATTTACCAATTGTCTGCAAGCCATTCAACTATTGGGTACGCCAGAAAAACCGTATGAGACTGAATTTAAAGTTGAAATAGAAAAGGCATTGGCCAATCTTGCACCAATAAAAATTAGTCCCACTACAGGAGGTATTCAAGAATGGGTTGAAGACTATAAAGAAATTGAAAAAGGGCATCGGCATATTTCACACTTATATGCTTTATTCCCTTCTAGTGAAATCAATAGATATACTCCCAATCTTTATACAGCAGCTAGAAAAACATTGGAGAGAAGATTGGCTGGTAATCCCAAGGCACAAATTGAAGAAGCGAAAAACAAATATGCCAGCTATGGTAGTTATATTGATGGGAAAAGTTTTGGTGGTTGGCAAAGTGTTTGGATCAGTATGATGTGGCTCAGGCTTGCCGAGGCGGAACAGGCATATAAGCACCATCAGTATCAATTAAAATTTGGCATGTTACCCAATTTCTTTGGTTGGGCTGCACAATTAGATGGAACATTTGGGTCATCGGCAGTGGTTGCTGAAATGTTATTGCAAAGTCACACTGGAGTGATTGAAGTATTACCAGCTCTTCCCAAAAAATGGGCGAGTGGAAGTGTAAGTGGACTAAGAGCTCGGGGCGGGTTTACGGTAGATTTGAAGTGGGAAAATGCAAAATTAAAAAACTGTATCATTGTGTCTAGCAAAGGAAACAAATGTATTCTTCAACTGAATGGGTCGAGTGTAGAAAAAATAATATCAGATGGAGGAACCATTGATTTTATTCAACAAGGAAATCAACTCTCTTTCACCACTTTAACTAATAACCAGTATCAAATAATCATTAAGTAAAGTTGAGTAATATGAGCAAAATAATAGATACCCATTTGCATACGTGGGATTTAGATCAGCTAGAATATTATTGGTTGAAAGGTGATGAGTCCATTCTCGCAAAAAACTATTTTGTAGCAGATATAGCACCACAACTCAAGAACGCAAATATTACTGCTGCTATATTGGTACAGGCTACTAATAGTCTCGCAGAAACAGATTGGCTCTTGCAGCTGGCAGAAAAAAACGACTGGATTTTAGGGGCAGTGGTATGGTTGCCATTGATGCATCCTTCGCAAGTAGATGCTGCAATTCAAAAATATAAGGCCAATCCTTTTTTCTGTGGGGTGCGACATCAAATACACGATGAGGCTGATACTGCTTGGTTGTTAAAGCCAGAAGTGATGGAGAGTCTTGCAATACTTGAAACCCATGATATTCCATTTGATCTGGTTGGTACTAAGTCGGCTCATATAGAAACAGCATTAAAACTAGCCAATCAATTACCCAATTTAAGAATGGTATTCGATCATTTAAACCAGCCACCAGCAAATGATACAGAGGCATACCATCAGTGGAAGACATTGATGATAGAAGCTGCTCAGCATCCCCATTTTTTTGCAAAAATATCAGGGTTGGGAACTGCTATTGGTAATGGTAAGCCTTGGTCTGCTAAAGATATCAGCTATGCAATAGAATATATTATTGCTGGTTTTGGTGTGGATAGAATTTTTTGCGGTGGCGACTGGCCAGTATCCTTATTGGCTGGTTCATATAAATATACATGGCAACAATATCAATTGGTGATTGATGATTTATTATCAGCACCAGACGCAACTAAATTATATAGTAATAATGCTGAAATATTTTATAAAGTAAAATATGGTTAACCTTGAATGAATACTATTTCAAAATCAGCTTAAACGTCTGCGTCATAAAAGCATAGTGGGCACCGTCGCGGGTGTAATCACCAGAAAAAAGAATACTACCTTTTAGCCCATCTGCACTGATCCATTTTGATGGCATTTGTCCCAAATAATTCGTATGATTTTTACCACCCCACTGATCTTCTGAATGAAAAATTGACCATGGTCCCCAAGGATTTTTACTCTCATACATTTGCAGTTCTGAACCATTGTCCCAAGTTGAATATTCAGCGGGACTAGCATTTTCTTTGTGTGGAACTCTATCGCTAAAATTAATCAGAATATACCGTTTTAACGCTCTGTTATAAGTAATGGTGGGGTGACCAATATGCCCGGCATCTGAAAAAATAGGTACTGCATCCGTTTCCATTCTGGTCCATTCAGCAGTTTGATTTTTATTTGTTCCACTATAAAATTGCCAAGCGCTTTTATTCAGCACACTATCCCTATGAACCCTTCCCATACGAATATGGTCGCCAGAAGTCCAGTTTACATCATTAGAAATTGCATAGATATAGGGAGTAAGATCGGCTGGGGTTTCTGTATTGCCTTTTCCAAAAGTTAAGAAAGCGGGTGCTCCAAAATTAGCACCAAAAAAAACAGGTGATTCAGCAGTAGGAATATTCGTCCATGTTTTACCCTTATCAGTCGATTTAATGATGCCAGCTACACCTCCTTGCTTTGAATATCGATTAATGAATCCCAACTGAGGATTGATAGTAGGATCTATATTTTCCCAAGGTTTGTGCATTTTCATTCTATTGAATGATGAATCAAAGGGGACAGGTTTGGAAGGAATATTCCAATCATAATCGTACAAGCAAATATACCAAGTAGAATCAATGGCAACAAAACCGCATACGTACCTTAGTAGTAATTTCTTAGGGATATTGGTTCTAAAATCATAACCTTCAAAATCGGTTACTGTTTCTACTTTATGATTGGGTGGTATGCCTACTACTTTAAGTATATGTGCATACCAATACCTTCCTCCAAAATTTTCTCCATCATCCTCTAAAGTATAAATATGATCGTCAATACCCCAAGTCCACCAATGCATATCAGAAGCGGTACCGGGATACTTATATGGGGTGCTGGTCCACGCTAATTTTTTTATAAGATTACTTTCTGGATAATTAATTTTTCGGTGGTACTGAATACTTGAAGGAATGATTTGCGCTAACCCAACTAGCGAAAAGCAGTTTATTACAACTGAAACTATTATTTTTTTTGAGGGTAAATACATGCGTTTATTTTTTTGAAGAACTTGTTCTTATAAAAGGTATATTTTTTGTTTCACCTGCTTTCAATTCAAGTTTGATACCGTTGTGATTAAAAAGATTTACAACTGCAGTTTTTTGTTGGTCAGCATAAATCAATGCGATACAATTGTACTTGGTAGAATTGGTGATGGCGATGACAATTTTTTGGGTTGATTGCTCAATAATTTTCGCTGAAAGCTGATCGAAGCAGGCTATTTTTCCATTTTCTATGTCGAGATAAATACTTGGTAATTCAGTAGCAGTAAGCATCATAGCTGTTTCACTCCAGGTAGATCCTGGAAAAATTTCACCTATGCCTTCCAGCCAATCAGTTGTACTTACTCTTTCACTTATCCAAGCCGATTGGAGGCCTGGAATGGGAGACGCATCGGTGGCAATATATTGTGGAATTGCTTTTGTTATTAGCTCTAATAAGTGTAGGTAATAATACTTGCCTGTTGCTCTATACAGTCGCAGCAGCGCCATACCTGAATGTGTACAAATGCCTGGTGCCCCATGTTTATTTTGGGTATTCGCCCATACTACTCCCGTAGTTTTTTTACCTAATTTTGCCAAAGTACTGCCAGCTGGAAAATTATAATCATAACTACTAATCCAAGTAGAAAACTGTATGGCAATATCTTCTGCGGCCCCCAACCAATAAGGATCTTGTGTGTGCTCATAGAGCTCCATAAAGGACTCTAATAATCCGTAGCAAGATTCACTGTCAAAATTCTGCATGGCATCTCCAGCACCGCCATAAATCAACCCTTGGCTGATGTATTTTTCAGCATAATCTTTGGCAATTTCTTTTGCAGCTACCGCATATTTCGGTTCGTTAAAATAATCCCCCACCAACAATAAAGCAGCAGGCACAATACCACCGCTGGTGGATCCGCCTATAATTAATTCACCCGTTGTATTGTTCACGTATTGCCCCAACTGGTGATATTGTCGCCAAGTTTTTAGCATTGCATCAGCTACTTTTTTTACGCCAGCTTCCCAAGCAGGTTTAATATTTATTCCTGTTTTTTTAAATGCTTCAAACTGTTTTAAAATATAAAATAATCCATCCCCACTCTTGCGAATAAGGTGTAGGTCTTTGGCTACAGAACTAGATGGGAATATACCAAACCATTTGTTCCCTTTTTCTCCTGTATCCCAAAAATATCCAGAAGGTGAAATTCCGTCTGCAAATAGCCAGTCGAAATTTCTAATTACATTTTTTCTGGTTTGTTCCCCTCCATTCAGTAATAAGGGATAAGTGGAAATCATCCCACCGGTCCAGCCAATCTGCCAGTCTTGGTAACAGTTCTCTCTTAAACCCACAGAATAATATCCAAAATTTGGCTCAAAATTTTGACGATTAAATTTTTCTTCTAACATACTAAATGCAACAGAAAAGGGAACGGAAGCTGGGGCTAGTTTTTCGGGTAATAAATCGTTTTTTATGCCAGCAAAATAATTGTATAAACCTTGAACGGAACTACAATCGAAAAAATAAATTCTCGCAAAAAGCTGTATGCTATCACCCTTTTTAAAATTAGCTGGTTGGTCTTTACTTGGGGCAGTCATGTCTGCAATGGTATAAGCAAATTGTTCTCTTACAACAGGTGCCGTTACACGAATATTTGCGTTTGTTCTGCTGGAATTTTCTTCTATATCAATACCATGATCTCCTTTGGTAGAAGCCTGATGGGTAAGCAACCAGTAACCAGATTTTGTAGCTGGGTTGTAAAATCCAATGGAAGGGGTACTCATATCACCACTCCTTTGTTGGATGCGTGAAACACCGTTATTAATATTCAATCTGGGTATATCTGAAACCAGTTGTGGTTTATCAACACCAATATCGCGGGAGTCAGCCCAAAAACTTAGATAAGGTTGTTTGATAGAATGAACCCTGTTGCCATTATAAACTGCACCGGGCATGAGTACATAATTATTACTATTCCAATGATTAAAATCAATATCCAATGAAACAGAAGCTGCTGTTAAAAATCCTGCTGTACAACGAAAACTAAGTTTAATATCATATACACCTACTTGGTTTATCACAGGCGTGATTTTATGCGTTATTTTCCAATCAGCACCATTAATGGTGAGTGGTATAGTATGCTTATTAAGCGACACTTTTTTTCGAATTGCAACTTGATTAAATTTAGAGGTATCATATTGGGTTATTACAGCAGCAATACTGGCATTGTTCTTTTTTAGTACGGAAGAATACTGAGAAAATCCCAGTATTGGCAAGCCAATACCAATTAAAAATAATATTTCCTTCGGTAGATATATGCGTTTTAATGGCGAGAAAGGTTGCATGCTAGTGATTAAATTAGGATGCTAAATTTAGTGAAATTAGCAGTCACTAAATAGGCATTAAAGAGCATGCTCTGGTATTATTTTGGCAATCGCTGTTTTCATATACAAGGTTGCGTTAAAAAAATAGTCGCGATTCAGTCTAAACAATGATTTTTTGTATGAATAAAATGTATCGGCAAACCATCAGAACCTCAAACGATTAAATAATATAGCTCATATATTGCTGTTTGGTACTTACGTATTCTTCCCAAATTTCTTTTACAATATCGGCGGCTGGTTTAATTGAATGAATAAGGGCTGCTACTTGACCAATTTCTAATTCACCTTCCTGCATATCTCCTTCAAACATTCCTTTTTTTGCCCTAGCTCTTCCCAGTAAAAGCGCTAATATTTCTGCATCAGCTCCCTCTGCTTCGGCTTTTTCAATCAAATTAAAAAAGTCGTTTTTTAAAAGCCGAACTGGCATTAATTTTTTCATGCTTAACTGTGTATCTCCTTCCGTGGCTGCTAATACGGCTGTCTTGAAATTGGAATGTGCAGATGCTTCTGGTGTGCAAACAAATCTGCTGCCTATTTGAACGCCATCTGCTCCTAATACCATTGCGGCCAACATTTGTTTGCCAGTAGCTATTCCTCCTGCTGCAATTAATGGAATGTCAATGACTGCTCTCACAGCCGGTATCAATACCATACTGGTGGTTTCTTCTCTTCCGTTGTGACCGCCTGCCTCAAAGCCCTCCGCTACAACTGCATCACAGCCTGCTTCCTGAGCTTTCAAAGCAAACTTGCTACTGCTCACTACATGTGCTACTTTAATTCCGTGGGATTTTAATCTACTCGTCCATATTTTTGGATTACCCGCACTGGTGAAAACGATGCCTACTTTTTCTTCAATTATAATTTCTATAATATCCGCTATATCTGGATACAATAAAGGAATATTCACGCCAAAAGCATGGTTGGTAGCTGCTTTTGTTTTTTGAATATGCGCTCTTAAAATAGCTGGGTACATACTGCCAGCACCTATCAATCCCAATCCACCTGCATTACTTACCGCACTTGCCAATTGCCACCCACTGGCCCAAACCATACCCGCTTGAATAATGGGGTATTGAATACCAAATAAACGGGTAATGGGATTGCTCATATTTGCATTTACTTTTGTAGATAAAATGAGTTTGCTTGTGCAGTACAAGTAATCACTAATTCATTAATGCAAACATGCGCAGGTAAATTAGCCGCATAGAAAATTACGTCGGCAATATCTTTAGCATCCAATGCTTTAAAGCCTTCGTATACTGCACTTGCTTTTTCTTCATCACCTTTGTATCGTACCAAAGAAAATTCTGTTTCAGCAGCACCCGGATGTACTGCAGTAACTTTAATATGATGGGGCAATAAATCTATTCGCATGGCTTTACTAAGGGCATCAACTGCATGTTTAGTAGCGCAGTATCCATTGCCTTCTTTATACACTTCTTTACCTGCGGTTGAACCAATATTAATGATATGACCTTTCTTACGTTCAATAAATAAAGGCAGTACGGCTTTGGTTACATAAATTAAACCTTTTACATTGGTATCAATCATGGTATCCCAATCATCTAAGGAGGCATTTTCAAAACTATCTCTTCCCAATGCCAGTCCCGCATTATTCACCAATACATCAATATTTCTCCATTCGGCTGAAAGGCTATCTATCGCTGCTTTAACAGCATTTCTGTCTTGAATATCAAAGCAAAGTGTGAACACTTTTATAGGGTATTGTTTCATTAACTCATCTGCTAAAATATCAAGCCGTTCTTTTCTTCTCCCAGTTATAATACAGTTCCAACCTGCGGCGGCAAATTGTGTTGCAGTTGCTTTTCCAAAACCTGCCGTTGCACCTGTGATAAATATGGTCATTGCTATAAATTAATTTGAAACAAAAATAGGAAAAGGATGGGGATTGAATCACTATCTTATTAAAACAGATGTACCCTTTTTATATACTTTCTTTCCCAGATAGTCAACCCCTTCTACCTGAAATACATAAGTGCCACTTGCTTGGGGCTTATTATTGTAACTGCCATCCCAGCCAACACCCAATTGAGTAGTAGCAAAAACCAGTTCTCCCCATCTATTGTATACTTGAAAATAGTTTATTTTATTAATGCCTACTGTAAATGGTTTTAGTAAATCATTTTTGCCATCACCATTGGGGGTGAAACCAGAGGGCACTAAAATATCAGGGCCAGTAGTAAATACCCTTACTTTTATTTCATCTTCGCCATAGCATCCACCTTCGGCAGCCAAACGGACTTTATATATAATTGAGTCCACCTGCTCATTTAATATTGCAATAGGATTTGCAGTATTCGTATTATTCAATCCCGTAATCGGCAGCCAACTATAACTGCCATTGATATTACCTGCAGCCAATAATTGAAGTGGTTGATTGGGTAATACCGCAGTATCCTTTCCTGCATTGACTAAAATGGCTGGCACTACCGTTACCAAAACTGTATCAGATACTGATTTGGGACATCCAAGTGTATCACTCACAGTAAGTATATATCTGTTAGTTTTTGATGGACCTGCTATTGGGTTTAAACTATTGGTATTTACAAGCGAATTTGGTGGCGACCACCTGAATGAAGACGCAATCATAGAACCTTGTAACACAATTCTACTTCCAAAACAAATGCTGGTATCAATACCAATATTTACTTTGGGATAAGGAGCTGTATTGATGCGTATAGAGTCGCGAGCTTGGCAGTAACCCAAGTTGGCTGTAAGATAATAAACCGTATTTGAAAGTGGTTTTACGGAAGGGAATTTAATGGATGAAACCAATTCGCCAGAACTTGCCGTCCATTTAAAACTCAATGCATCGGTTATTGGTTTTAGCTTGATAATATCTGTGGTACAAATAGTAGAATCGGCTCCTAATGCTACATTTATAAATTGGAGCACATTCACCGTAACAGTGTCGGTATTAATACAGCCATTATCATTCACTGTAATAAAATATTTTGTTGTATCTCTTGGAAATACCAATGGATTGGGCGTATTGGCATTTAAAATACGAGATCGATTGGGAAGGTTGCTTACCGTCCAATTAATAGTGCCTGAAACAATATTGGCAATCAAGGGAAGGGTATCTATACTGCAAATTAATGTGTCTTTAAACGCAAGGTTGAGTGATGGTTTATCTCTCACAATAAATGGCTTGCTAATAGAATCAATACAGCCCTTGCTATTGGTTACTACCAGTTTTACAGTAGTAGCAACGGGGTTGGGATATTTCCAAGTACTGTCCTTGCTTTTTGCAGTATCTGCTATTGAACTTGGATCTCCAAAATTCCACTTCCATGAATCAACCACACCGTAAGCTGTTTGCGTTAAATCTTTGAACTGATAATTATTCAGAAAGCAAGTGCCCGTAACACTAAAATTGGGTTTAAATCCCGGAAAAATTCTTACAGGCGCAGTCGCGGAATCTTGACAGCCACCTGTATTGGTCACTTTTAATTTAAGTTGATAAATGCCGGTGTCTTTATAAGTAAAAGTCGGCGTAGGATCGGTAGAAATATCAGTGACTGAATTGGTAACCCCAAAATCCCAGAGATAACTATTTACAGAAGCGGTAGATTCATTTTGAAAACTTAATGTAAATCCATCACAAGTAATATAAGATGGTTTTAATGCTGCAGCAGAAAGAGAGCAGTCGGCCACTTTAATATGAATTTCCTTTCTTGTGGTACCAATCAATACATTATTTCTGTATTCCATAGCACAAACAGCCACAATATAATCACCTGTAAAATTAGGCGCAATACCAGTTATTAATCCCGTTGTTGGGTTAATGGTTACTGTGCCACTCATTGGGTTACTACCATTAAAGGGAAATCGATAAGGCACATTTGCATAGGCAGGCCCACTGGGGGGATTAGGCTTAGGTCCTGTTCCTGGGCCGCTGGTGTTACTACTAGTGCCTCCTACCAATCCCTCGCAAAATATGTACTCAATCCGGTCGCCATCGGCATCGCTTGCGCTGAAATCAAATTTAAAAGGGGCTTTAAAGCAAATTAAAACAGCATCTTTTTGTGCAAATACGGGGCTGCTGTTTTTAGCATAATTCTCCCCATTAATAATGCCAGGTATGGTATTGCTATAAGTAACTCCAATATCGCTAGAACTAGCTCCAACATTTACGATACCAGCAATGCGACAACAACGTTGAACTGCTAGTGTGTAACCAGCATCTATATTGGGCAATTCAATATCTTTTACATATCGATCTACAATAAAACAAACATCTACATCTCCAGTAATACATGGATCTTTATTATCGTTTCTTTGGGTCTCAGTTCCTGTTAAAGGGATAGTATGCATATTTCCAACTAGCACACCCGTAGCGGTATTAAAAATACCTAAATTTATATCAGCATCTCTTTGGTCTCCCCTTGAATTGCACGCTAAATACTGCCTCACTGTAATTCTATATCTAGAACTATTAACTGCCGATCCATCTCCCAAATACTCATATTGAATCCAGCCCCCTTTCAGGTGCGCTGCATTTGAATGTAAAAATGCAAATAAAAAAAGGGTAAGTATAATACACTTCTTCATGATTCAATGGCGAATTAAAATTAAAGAACCAACAATTCACTAGATGGCTGCTTTCACTCATAAAAATAAGTAAAGCAATCTTTCTAAATAGCGATTTATTTTTAACGGACTTATGAATGGATAAACTGCAATAGGTATTGGTTCACCAAATCTGTTGCCTCCAGCATGCCCATATGCCCCACACCATTTAGTATATAAAGGTATTTTTTTGTAGGCAGTTCAGCTTGAATTTGTATATCTGTTAAAGGAACTGCGCTGTCTTCAGTTCCAGCAATAAACAAGATGGGTATTTTGGTTTGTTCAAGTATATTGGTTCTGTCAGGCCGAAGCATCATAGCCTTGGTATATGCTTGTAGGCTTTCCTTGCTGAATGCAGCCGATTTCTGAATTAATTGATTGATTATTTCCGGTGATTCTCTTTTACAGGCTGCCCCAAATAAATTAGGAATGGTGGTTTTTAAAAAAGCTTGACTACCATATTCTGCTATCAAGCCCATGCTTTTCAGGCGATTGTTTTTTTTCTCATCACTATCTGCATAAGCAGTGGAATGGATCAGTGCCATTTTAAGCAGCCGATATGGATATTTTTCGGCAAATGCCAGTGTAATATATCCGCCCATACTATGCCCCATCATAATGCATTTATCAATTTGCTCATGCACTAATATTGCTTCAACAGCTTTTGCCATTGCCTCAATACTAAGCTCATTTTGAGCGGTATAAGTAGAGCTGCCTGTGCCGGGTAAATCTGGTACCAGTAACCTACAATGCGGTTTCAAATAATTTACCTGCTGCTCCCAAATAGTACTGTCTTCTCCAAAACCATGCAACAACACTACGGCTATTCCGCTGCCTATATCGGTATACGAGAGGCTGCCATAATCGGTGTCTATTTTTTTATTCAACCAGTTTTGCATCAGGAATAATTAATCAAATGGGGGGGGGGCTACTATTTCACCCATTTTCTATACCAAAAATAGGCTATTAATAATATAGTAAGTAAACTAGCTGCTTTATAAATAAAATCACCATAAAGCGTATAAAAAGTCAATTTAGTATTTATCGGAATGTCATATTTAATAGTGGCTGCTTTATCCCAACCACATTGTTTTATAATTTCACCACGTTCATCAATTACAGCAGATACACCTGTATTCGCACTTCGAACCACCCATCTGCGGGTTTCAATTGCTCTTAATTGTGCATAGGCTAAATGCTGTAAAAGACCAGGTGTATTTCCCCACCATCCATCATTGGTTAGAATGGTTAGTACAGTTGCACCATTGCGAACAAACTCACCAATATATTCACCATAAATACTTTCATAACAAATAATGGGAGCTGCTTTATATACTGCATTAGCATCCGCAAATACAGCCGCTTTATCCGATCTGCCATACCCACCAGTAGAGCCGCCAAAATGCTCAAAAATAGGTGCCATAAAATATAAAAAAGAAGGAAGTGATTCTACGCCTGGAACCAGCTTGCTCTTATTATAAAATTGTAAATTCCTTCCATGCTGAATAGAAATTGCCGCATTAAATGCGTCGTAATAATTACCATTACCCGTTGTTCTAGCCGTGGGTGTTGACTTTACAGCGCCATAATTTTTGAATGTTTCTATCCCCGATATAATTTGTAGGGAAGGGTATTGTTCCACCAATTTAAAAATTGGCTGATAATAAATATTGTTCAAAATATTATCCTGCCAGTCCACCACACTCATTGCAGTCTCGGGCCAAATAACCATGCGTGTATTTCCATCAATAGCAGAAGCAGATAACTGTAGTAGTTTTTTAATTTGATTGGCCGCATGGCTTTCTTCAAATTTTTGGTAAGGATCTATATTGGGTTGAACAATTACAATATTATTTTTTGTAACGGGGAGATTGGAATTGGGACTAACCAGCTTACTTAACCCAATCAAACATAAAAGATAAAGGGTGAAAGGCAGCAGCCGTTGCAGTAATATATTTTTTAGTGGTGTTTTTTGAATGATGGCGCGCACTAAAAAATAGGCCATCAAATTGCTGATCCAAATAGCGAGACTACCCCCTGCTACACCCGTATATTCATACCATTGAATCCAAGTTGGTCTGTTGGCTAATGCATTGCCGAGTGTAAGCCAAGGCCAACTCAATTCCCAGTTCAAGTGTATATATTCAAAACACAACCAGAAAAATACCAGTGGAAAAAACTGGAGACTAAGCGGTAATATTTTTTTTAATTTGGTATAGCCCCACCAAGGAATGGTCATCAATACCGTGTTGATAAGGATTGCTGCAATGGCACCTTCAGTAGTTGCATTCCATAACCACCATGTAGTGCCAGCATTCCATACCAGCATGGTTAAAAAAATATTTCTTAAAAAAGCAGGAGCAGCAATACCGCTGTTGGCCAGCAATAATAAGGGTACCCAAGCAATGGCAATCATTGGGGTTAAAGACGAATCGGGCCAGGCAGCTATTAACAATAGTGCAGCCAATAAACTTAATGCAATTGATTGTATCGGTTTCAACGATTGAGTTTTATAAGCTGGTTGAATGAATTATTTTCTGCTGTAGTTTGGTGCTTCTTTGGTAATATCAACATCGTGGGCGTGACTTTCTTTCATACCTGCATTGGTAATTTTTACAAAACTTGCTTGCTGCAAAGCTGGAATATTCTTAGCACCACAATAACCCATTCCCGATCGAAGTCCCCCCACATATTGGTACACAATTTCACTGAGACTGCCTTTGTAAGCTACCCTACCTTCAATACCTTCTGGAACGAATTTTTTTAGATCGGCTTCCATATCTTGAAAATATCGGTCGCCACTGCCTTGACTCATAGCGCCCAAACTTCCCATGCCACGGTATTCTTTAAATTTTCTGCCTTCATAAATAATGGTATCACCGGGACTTTCCTCTACCCCTGCAAAAACACTTCCCATCATCACCATATTGGCACCGGCAGCCAATGCTTTAACCATATCACCTGTGTAACGAATGCCTCCATCTGCAATAATTGGAATGCCAGTAGATTTCAATGCTTTGGCTGCTTCCATAATAGCTGTAAGTTGTGGAACACCCGCCCCCGCAACAATACGGGTAGTACAGATAGAACCGGGACCAATACCTACTTTCACACAATCAGCGCCTGCGTCTGCCAATGCTTTGGCACCTGCGCCCGTACCTATATTACCCGCAATAATGGGTAGTTTTTTAAAATTTTTTCTCAGTGCTTTCAGGGCTTCAATAACACCCTTACTATGTCCATGAGCACTGTCGAGCGTTACAATGTCAACACCTACTTGTTGTAATGCTGCTGCACGTTCCATTAAATCTTGTGTAATACCCAGTGCGGCTCCTACCAGTAACCTGCCCAACCCATCCTTACCCGCATTCGGAAAATTACGAATTTGTAAAATATCTCGGTAAGTAATTAGTCCAATCAGCTTACCCTGTTTATTTACAACAGGTAATTTTTCAATTTTATACTGACGAAGTATCTTCTCTGCTTTTTTTAAATCGGTTCCTTCAGGGGCAATAACCAGGTTTTCTTTGGTCATTACTTCTTTTACTTTTCTTCTTTTATCGGTCTCAAACCGCAAATCCCTATTCGTTAAAATACCGACCAATCTGCCTGCACCATCTACTATTGGAATACCGCCTATTTTATTTTCTTTCATCAACTTTAAGGCATCGCCAATGGTTGCGTCTACCAATAAAGTAATGGGGTCTATGATCATTCCACTTTCACTGCGCTTTACTTTTCTTACTTGCTCTGCCTGTTTTTCTATGCTCATATTCTTATGCAGAATGCCGATTCCGCCTTCTCTTGCCAATGCAATGGCTAGGCTGGCTTCTGTAACCGTGTCCATTGCTGCGGATAAGATGGGTATATTAATGATCAAGTCTTTGGTAAGATGAGTGCTGATATTTACTTCACGCGGAAGTACTTCACTGTATGCGGGCATCAGTAAAACATCATCAAAGGTTAGGCCTTCGCCAAATAATCGGGAGTTGGTATTCCTGCTGGTGGAATGGGTGGGGTTTATTGCCATGTGCAAAGATAGCGGCATGCATAAATTCCTTCCAAAATTATTTCTGTTAACTTTGCGCCACTAAATTGATTTTTTTTCAGGTATGTCCTTATCAGCACCCACAGCTACAACCCGGTATTTTACCCTCCAATTTGCCTTGTTATGCCTCAGTAATTTTCTTTTTTCAGTCAGCTTTAATATGATGATACCCGAATTGCCTGGCTATCTTACCAAGCTGGGAGGGGCAGAATACAAAGGATTAATTATTGCACTTTTTACTTTAATGGCGGGTATATCTAGGCCATTTAGTGGTAAATTAACCGATACAATTGGAAGGGTTCCTGTGATGGTATTTGGTTCTTTGGTTTGTGTGGTATGTAGTTTACTATATCCCATGCTTACCAGCGTTGCGGGGTTTTTACTGCTGCGTTTTCTGCATGGATTTTCTACTGGATTTAAACCAACTGCTACTTCCGCATACGGTGCCGATGTGGTTCACGAATCAAGGAGGGGAGAAGCCATGGGTGCTTTGTCAATCGGCTATACCCTTGGTGCTTCGGCGGGACCCATGATTGGCAGTTATCTGGTAGATTTTTTTAGTTATGATACCATGTTTTATATTTCTTCAGCATTCGCGCTGGGTTCGGTGATTATTCTTTATAATATCAAAGAAACCCTGGCTAAGCCACAGAAATTTGCTTGGAAATATTTGCGGATAAAGCGGACAGAAATTTTTGATCGTTCTGCGCTGCGGCCTTCCATTATTACTTTATTAATGTGCTTTTCCATAGGAACCATTCTTACTGTTGCTCCTGATTTAAGTGAACACTTAGGATTGCACAATAAAGGAATATTTTTTGCTTTTTTTACAGTGGCTTCACTCGTAATTCGTTTTGCAGCAGGCAAAATCTCCGATCGTTTTGGGCGCATTCCTGTGTTGATTGGCTCTTCCTTAGTATTGGTATTTGCCATGGTATTAATGGCCATTTCTAATACGGTTCCAATGATGCTTACCGCAGCAGTTATTTATGGATTAAGCTGGGGTGTAAACAGTCCCGCACTCTCTGCATGGACCATTGATTTATGCCAACCAGAAAATAGGGGTAAAGCCATTGCCTCCATGTATATTGCTTTAGAAGTAGGTATTGGTACTGGTGCATTGTTTTCCGGATGGGTTTATAATAATAACCCAGCTAATTTTATATATGCATTCACCCTGCCTGGCATATTTGCGTTGCTCGCTTTTGGTTTATTAATAAAATGGCAGAAGTCAAATTAGCAAAGTTCAATTTTTTTTCCGGGTAATATGGAGACGAGATTTTGTAATTCAAGATTCAATAATGCAGCAGCCATCCTACTGCTGTTTAATAGAGCTTTGCTGAATAGTTCATCGTGACTGATGCAGCCATCTGCTCTTAATATTTCAATAATCAACTGTTCATCATCGGATAGTTGAGGAAAAATTTTTAATTGTGGGCCTGTTTGTTTTTGTCGCTTTGTTTCCCAGCCCATTGTTTCCAACAACTGTTCGGTAGAAGTAAAAACATTAGATTTATTTTGTTGAATTAAATGAAGACAGCCACTGCTGTGTAAATCGGTTATTTTCCCTGGCAGAGCAAATACCTCTCTATTGTAATTAAAGGCCAAGTCGGCCGTAATCATGCTGCCTCCTTTAATAGCGGTTTCAATCACCAATATAGCATCGGCAATGCCAGCTACAATTCTATTTCTTTTGGGGAAATTATATTTATCTGCTTTGGTTTGATGGGGAAATTCACTCAGTAATCCGCCTTGCTGCAACATGGCATTTGCCAATGATTTATTTTGTGATGGATACATATCATCCAGCCCATGTGCCAATACCCCAATGGTTTGCATGCCGTTTTTTAATGCTGCTTTGTGTGCAATGGAATCAATACCTAGTGCTAGCCCGCTCACAATTATCAAATCATTAGGCAAAGATTGTACAATGTTTTCAGTGGCATTTTTTCCATAAGGGGTATTCATTCTAGTCCCCACAATACTGAGTATTTTAGGAGCATTTAAATCAGCGGTTCCACTCCAATACAATAATATTGGTGCATCGTAACAATGCAGCAGGCGATGCGGATATTCTTTATCTGTGATAAATAATGGGCTAATATGCTCCTTCTTAAGGTAATTCATTTCTGCATCAACAGCGGCAGCCACTGTACAACTCTTTATCTGTTCCGTTGCTCTTTCTGAAATGCCTGATACCGATCGTAATTCTTTTTTTCGGGCAGCAAAAACAGCGGATGCAGTTTCAAAATATTGAATTAATTTTCTACCACTAACAGGGCCAATCTCCGGAATTTTAGTCAAGGCTATCCGATACCAAAGTTCTTTTTGCATGTAAATATTTTCACAGCAATCTCGGCATTATTAATAGAGGTTGATTAGGTATTTATACCCTAAATACGGGTGATTGTAACGGTAGTTCTTCTGTTTTTTGCGCGACCGTCAGCTGTTTTATTATCACCTATTGGGATGCTGTCGCCATATCCGCTAAATTTTAACCTTGTTGCTTCAACTCCTTTTGCAGTTAAAAAATCCACAATTGCTTTAGCCCTATTTTTAGATAAGCGTATATTGTCTTCTTTGCGACCAATATAATCTGTATGTCCACCAATTTCTATTGCTAAACTTGGATTCTCTTGTAATACTGCAACCAATTTTTCTAATTCAATAGTAGCATTAGTAGGTAGATTGAATTCATTATTAGCAAATTCAATATTCTTGAAAGTAATGATGGCATTGAGTTTTATCGGTTGTAGTGCAATGTTTTTTTGGTATACACTATCGGCTTCACTTTTACTGAGTTCATACAATTCATTGTAGGAGAAATACCCCTTTCTATTCACAGAAAAAGTATAGTCTTTTCCCGTAGGAAGGGTGATAAAATAGCTGCCTGTTTCATCTGTTTGTATTTTCATCAACACCATTCCATCACTATTATTAATTAGTTCCACCGAGGAAGGAAGGCTTTTTCCGGTTTGTAGATCGGTCACTTTTCCTTTTACATACAAGGTTCTGTAAGGGCGAATATCTGGTCTTAGTTGAAAACGGTATAAATCCAATTCTCCTCTGCTATCACTTCTATCACTGGCATAATACGCTGTGAGTCCATCTGCAGAAACTGCCAAACTTCCCTCATTTTCAATAGTATTAATGGGATATCCTAAATTCACTGGATCGCCCCATTCACCCTTACTGTTTTTTCTGAGTATAAATAAATCAGCACCACCATAACCAGTAAGTCCATCCGAAGTAAAATACATAGTTTGGTTGTCTGCATGAATAAATGGAGCTTGGTCATCTCCCGTTGAATTAATACGATTCCCCAAATTTTCTGCTGCGGTCCACCTGCCATTTGCCAATTGGTGACTGCAATAAAGATCTGCTCCGCCAAACCCGCCAGGTCTATTACTGCTGAAATAAAGCGTGCGTTTATCGGGACTCAATGAGGGTGCACTTTCCCAGAACTCTGTATTGATATTATCCCCCATATTTTGCGGCTCACTCCAACCTTGTGGGGTAAGAAATGAAATATAGATATCAAAATTATTGGCGTGTTGTTCTGCAAATTGTCCTGCAAACAACATCCATTCGCCATCTTGCGAAACAGTGATTGCCCCTTTTTGGGGTTCTAGATTAATATCACCTTGGATAGTATGCGCTTTGCTGAATTTTTTTTCTTTTGTACTGCTCTGAAAAAAATCTTCCCGCTTATTTTCTTTTCTACGAGTGAAAACCAAAAGACTATCTGTAACTGTTACCGATGGATAATATTCTGAGCTGCTGGTATTGATACTATCTCCTAAATTGACTGGAATAAATTCATAATTAGTATTCGGATGAGTAGCTGAAAAATGAATCGCAAACTGGTAGGTGTTTTTTCTATAAGCGGCACTCTTAATACTTCTCTCATTGAGTTTTGGGTTGAGTAAAAAACGATTTACTGCATCCAACGCATCTTTAAATCTACCGTCACCAGCCAAATTTATAGAGTAAGGAAGTTCGTAGGGTTTGAAGTAAATAGCGTCTTTACTTTTACCTATTTCATAAAACAATATGGAACGTTTGTATTGTTTGAGCTGGCCAAAAACGCCTCCCAAAGATAAATAAGCGTCTACAAAATTACTATCAATTTTAATGGCTTCTAATAATAAAGGCACCCCTTCTTTTAAAGATTCATTTCTAAGTAAAACCACTGCTTTCTCATATATATCAACCGCTTTTGCTTTTACTTGATCCATATCATAATGCTGGGAATAGCCAGTACTAAATATGGGTAGAAAGCCAAGAATTAAAATATACTTAATCATGCTGAACAAGATCGGAAAAAAAGCGCAATTAGATTGTTAAAATCATATTTCAGACTGGATAAAGTGCTAAAAATATCCAGCCTGAAATACAAATAAATCTCCATTTAAAAAGTAGTACTTCCATTGCTCTGGTAGCTATAACGGAATGTATAATAACGCTGTGAATTGGTTTTTACAGCATCGCTGGCCGATGCGGCTGGCGTAATACCGCCCTTATAATAGTTCAGTATTTCTACTTTAGCATATTTACCAGTTGCTGTTCTAATTACCAACACCCTGCCCGGAATAGGGTTAATTAAGTTATTCAATCCATCATAAATATACCAACCTCTGTTACTACCCGATGGAATGGCAAAAGCAGTAGGCGCATTTTCAACCCTAAAACTAGAATCTTTTGGAATGGTCTTTAGGTCGTTAAACAAACCAATAAATACAAATGCACCACCTGCGGCAGGGCCTCTATTGCCACTATTGGTAATAATACTGGTACCCCTAAATGCTATGTCCCATTTGTTACTGGCACTATCACTTGATGCTACCATTTGATTTTTTTCTAAACTGTAAAAACTGTATTTGCCAGCACCAAAAGGCATGCCACCAGTAGGAGGCGCGCCAGGCGTGATGCCAATAATGGTATCTGCCGCCAAATCCTTTACTGTAATGGTTTCCACTGTAGTAAAGCCCGTTCCTTTATCGTCTTTTGAACATGCTGCTAGTACTGCCATAAATCCAATCACCCCAATTGCTTTTTTCATTTGTTTATTTTGTTTTAGTATTTAAAATAGAATATGCGAATGTGAAATAGAAAGTTCTTCCCGGTAAATTGGGCAAGTTTAAAACATCGGTATAATTAAAAATATTGTCGCAACCAGCTTGCAGTCGAATACCATTCGTGAAATTTTTTCCAGTCGCCATATTTGCTTGCATAAATCCATCGGCAAATACATCATTGGTATTGAATAATCCATTTCCATCCTTATCACTCACTGCCCATTTACTTCTGTAAATAAGTCTCAAATTGGCAAAATATTTTTCTACTTCATACTGGATCCTAAAATTTGCCATATGCTTACTTCTATTGGCCAATCCAACGTATTCACTTCTTTTTAATTTGCTGCTGAAGCCATTGCCATCACGCGTAAAAACTTGTCCATTTTTTATTCTATTTATTTCATCCTTATCCCCGGTAATCAGAAACTGATACCCAACTGCAAATCCCCATTTTTTATTAATTGTATATTTAAGGTCTGTTTCTACTCCTCTGGTAAAAGCATTCTTTACATTTAAGTAGCTGAAAATTTGCGCTCCACCAATTCTATAAGCAACCAATCTGCTGTCAATTAAATTTTCAATCTTATTACTGAAAATATTTGCAGTGATTGATAAAGCTGTGATGGGAGTATAGTTGAGTCCAATATTTATTCCAGTAGAAAATTCAGGTTTTAATTCACTCAAACGGTAATAGTCGTTTTCGAGGCTTGAAATTTGACCGATTCTATTCAACTCCGAAATAATTTTCTGTGCTTCTACCGTCCCCAATACGCTGTAGCTGCCCGCTGCAGTATTGGTGAAATTAAGGTAGAGCTGCCTAAAGTCAGGTGCTTTGAAACCCCTGCCAATACTGGCTTTCAACGAAAATTTAGGATTGAATTTATATTGGAAAGCTAATTTGGGACTAAACGCTGCGGCAAATAATTCATTATCATCGTAACGAGCGCCAGCAACAATGGTGAATGCATCCGAAGGCTTCCATTCTGAGTGAATAAAAGCGTAGCCAATACGGTTGGTCTTTGTATTACTGCTTTTATCGTAACGGGTGCTATTGGCTGTTTCAATAATATAGCCTGCTCCTGTGGTTAGTGATAATTTTTTATTCAGTGTAAAATCAGTTTGATTTTCTGCTCTTGCAAAGCGCTGTTTAAAAAAGTCGGTATAAGGCGTTCCATTACTGGTAAGCAGTTCTTGATCTGCACTAAACTCGGTTGCATAAATGCGGGTGTTATTAGTGATTTTTTCGCTCAGCCGGTGGCTTAATTGTATCGTAGTATTCAGGTCTTTATTTTTTTCTAGACCTTCAGATTGAATAATGGTGCCGTTGTTGTTGACCGAAATAATATTTTTAATGCGTTCGTTGTTGAACCTAAAATTAATGGAGAGTTGTGTTTTGTTGCTGAAACGATAACTAATATTGTGTTGTTGCGTAAATCTTTCAATAGGAGCAATAGCCCGCTCAGAACTATTCGGCCTGATACTAAACCCATCTGTTCTGTAAAGATTACCAAAACCTTGGTAAGTAAAATTATTTTTTCGGATACTACCGTTCAAAGACAAGTCAGCAGTATTGAAACTGCCGTATCGCAGCGAAAATTTCAGCGCATTTGCTTTGGGCTTATCAGTAATGATATTAATAACACCAGCCATGGCTTCGCTGCCATAGAGACTGGAAGATGGACCTTTTACAATTTCAATTTGTTTGATATTGCCAACAGTAATCCTTTTCAAATCTAGCACACCGCCCGTTCTACCAATAAGGGGTTCACCATCAATAAGTATTAAAGTATAATCTGGATTCAATCCTTGCATTTGCACACCAGATCCAAAAGCAGCGGTTAAAAACAAGCCTGTTTGTTCCTGTAAAATATCATTGAGGCGAAGAGAACCAGCTTGTAAAATTCTTTGTTGACTGATGATGGTAACAGGTACAGCAACCGTACTTATTTTTCTTTCTGTTTTGGTGGCAGTCACCACAATTTCATTGCCAGTACCAGACAATGTATCCGAATGTTGTGACCATAGATTTATTGAAAATAATAAACCCAAAGCAAAACCACCAATCCGCAACAACATAATGAATTATTAGGCTGCAAAATTGTATTAGAAAGGAATGACAATTGTCACGATAATGTAGAAAAACAGCAATCTTGATGGTTTTTTACATTATCGTGACAAACCAAGTTCTTTCTATGGAATATTCAGGTATTTGTGTACTTGTAAGCTCAATTGCCATTTCGGGTTTTGCTGAATATAATCAAGAATCAACGGCGTTACCACAGCGGCTTTGTCCCATTCTGGCTGGAGGTAGAGTTTACAACTTTTATTTACTTGAGCTGCATATAATTCAGCCCATTCAAAATCGCTTTTATTAAATACAATAATTTTTAATTCATGTGCCAGTGGAACTATTTCGCATAAAGGCGCTTTGAATTTTTTAGGAGATAAGCAAATCCAGTCCCACTCACCACTTAATTGAGAAGATCCAGATGTTTCAATATTGGTTTCAAAACCAAAATGGTGCAATTGATGGGTCAACTCATCCAAGGAATGCATTAATGGCTCGCCTCCTGTAACAACAGCCAATCTTCCAGGAAAAGATGCAGCAGTTTTAACCAGTTGTTCAATGCCAATTTTAGGGTGCTTGTTGATGTCCCAACTGTCTTTCACGTCACACCAAATACAGCCCACATCACAACCACCAAGGCGTATAAAATACGCTGCTTTGCCTTGGTGAAAACCTTCTCCCTGCAAAGTATAAAATGCTTCCATTACGGGTAAAGAAGGGGTAGATAAAAAGGTGGTCATAGATTAAAAATAAGAGATAAAAACTTAGCTAAGGTCGGTTCTGTAGATAGGCTTGCATGGTATTTTTAAGTAAACCAGCAATGGTCATCAAGCCAACACCACCTGGAACAGGTGTTATTGCACTGCATTTTGGCGCAACCGATTCAAAATGAACATCGCCTTTAATGCGGAAACCTTTTTTTGCAGTGTTATCGCTTACGCGAGTAATGCCCACATCAATCACTACTGCACCTTCTTTAATCATCTCTGGTAATACAAATTCTGGCTTGCCAAGTGCAGCAATCACAATATCTGCTTGCAGGCAAATTTCAGTCAAGTTAGGCGTATGCGAGTGACAAACGGTAACCGTACAGTTTCCTTGTGGAATATTACTGTTTAGCAAGATGCTAATAGGTCTGCCAACAATATTGCTTCTGCCGATTACCACCGCATGTTTTCCTTTGGTTTGAATTTTAAAATATTCCAGCATTAATAAAATTCCGTAGGGAGTAGCTGGAATGAAAGTAGGCAATCCTTGAACCAGTTTGCCAATACTTGATGGATGAAATCCATCCACATCTTTGCGAGGGTCAATGGCTTCAATGACTTTCTGTTCGGAAATATGTTTTGGAAGTGGCAGCTGAACCAAAATACCGTCAATATCCGAATCTTCATTCAGCAATTGAATGGTTTGAAGCAGCTCAGCTTCATTTACAGTATCTTCCAATCGAATTAAAGTAGATTTAAAACCCGTTTCTTCGCAATTTTTTACTTTGCTGGCAACATAAGTCTCACTAGCACCATTGTTCCCAATTAAAATGGCGGCAAGATGTGGTGCAGGTTTTCCAGCCGCGGATAATGCGCTGGTTTGTGCTTTGAGCTCGGCTTTAACAGCAGCGGCTGCTATTTTTCCATCAAGTACTAACATGGGGCAAAATTATTTCAAATAAAGTGGAGCGACTAATTTTTTTACAGATTGTTGTACTTGTGCAAATCCAAGTACTTTTGTAATCCTAATCTAAAGTGTATGGAACAACAACCGAATAACCAGTTGAATATTGAAATAAGTGAAGAAATGGCGGAAGGTGCTTATGCCAATCTGGCCATTATTACCCATAGCAATGCAGAGTTTGTGATTGACTTTGTGAATGTGATGCCCGGTACGCCTAAGAGTAGGGTGAAGTCGCGCATTATCTTCACCCCCATGCACGCAAAGCGGTTTATGAAAGCGCTGGAAGAAAATATTGAACGATTTGAAGCCGCCAATGGTATGATACAAGATTTGGAGCAAATAGAAATTCCTATGCATTTTGGGGGGCCAACGGCGCAAGCTTAAAGTATATTATTATTGAATAGGCACTAAGCTTAGCTTTCTAAATCATCCCTTGGTCGGCAAAGCTATAGTACCCCTCATTGCTCACAATAATATGATCTGTGACTAAAATGTCAATTAATGCTGCTGCATTTTTTATTTTTTTAGTCAATAATTCATCCGCAGTGCTTGGTTTCAGATTGCCACTTGGGTGATTATGGCATAGAATAATGGCTGTGGCATTATTCTCTAAAGCTTTCTTTAAAATAATTCTGGGGTCGGCAACTGTGCCAGTAATTCCGCCTTGACTGATGATTTCAAAATGGACAATTTTATTGCCTCTATTTAGGAATACCACCGCAAAAACCTCTTGTTGTAAATATTGAAAAGAAGCTTGCAGATAGGCAGCCACATCTTTACTGCTGCTTACCCTTTCTCTTTTTTCGGAGGCCATATTTCTTCTAACGCCCAATTCAAGCGAAGCAGCAATACCAATGGCTTTAGCTATTCCAAGCCCCTTTATTTTTAAGTTTACCATTTCTTTTACGCTCAAAGAAGCCAATTTTTGAAGGTCGTTGTCTGCAGCCATCAACAGTGATCTGGCAATATCAAAAGCAGTGGCTTTTGCAGTACCGGTATTGATTAGAATAGCCAATAATTCTGCATTGCTCAGTGAAGGAGTTCCCTTCAGTAGTAATTTGCTTTTGGGCTGGTCGTCTACAGCCCATTCTTTGATAGAAAATTTTCTCATAATACAAACAAGTGGAAAATCAAATTACAATTTCTTAACCTAATAATTATCTTCGCAGCACACTACAACTTTATGAACCCTTCTGTTAAGATATTTTCCGGCACTGGTTCCCACAAGCTGGCAGAGCAAATAGCCCAAAGATTTGGAGCTTCCATTGGTAAAATCAATATCCAAAAATTCAGTGACGGGGAATTCCAGCCTGTATTTTTGGAAAGTATCCGTGGCGATTATGTTTTCTTGGTGCAAAGTACTTATGCGCCAACTGACAATCTGATGGAGCTACTACTGATGATAGACGCTGCCAAGAGAGCGAGTGCCTACAAGATTATAGCGGTAATTCCCTACTATGGCTTTGCGCGCCAAGATAGAAAGGACAAGCCAAGGGTTGCCATTGGCGCAAAGCTAATTGCTACCTTGCTAGAAGCTGCTGGGGCAGATAGAATCATCACCATGGATCTACATGCTCCGCAGATACAGGCATTCTTTGATGTGCCTGTTGATCACCTAGATAGTTCGGCTATTTTCATTCCATATATAGAGCAACTAAAGTTAGAAAACTTAACATTTGCCGCTCCCGACGTAGGTAGTACCAATCGTGTAAGGGAAATTGCCAGTTATTTCAGTGCTGAAATGGTTATTTGCGATAAACACCGCAAGCGTGCCAATGAAATTGCCAGTATGGTGGTGATTGGAGATGTGAAAGACAAAGACATTATTTTGGTAGATGATATTTGTGATACAGGTGGAACGCTGGCAAAAGCTGCTGGTCTATTGAAAGATAAAGGCGCAAAAAGTGTTCGTGCTTTGATTACCCACCCTGTTTTAAGTGGAAATGCCTACGAAAACATTGAAAACAGCATATTGGAAGAGCTGGTAGTTTGTGATACCATTCCTTTGTTAAAAACCTCTCCAAAGATAAAAGTGATATCGGTGGCCGATTTGTTTGCCATCGCCATCCGCAATGCTTATGAAAATAAGAGTATTACCAGTCTTTTTATTCATTCGCAGTTAAAGGGGAGGGGTAAATAGGCTGAATTAGGAAGTTCCAATGCGTGTTAATTCCAGATTTCCCTTACCTTTGCCGTCCAAAAAATAAATTAAAATGAATACAATTACAATCGAAGGTGTTCTGAGGACCGAACATGGCAAAAAAGCTGCCCGCCAGATTCGCTCTCAGGAAAATGTGCCAGGTGTAATTTACGGGGGTGCTGCGGAAATTAACTTTTACGCTCCTGCTAAGGCTTTCAAGCCATTAGTGTACACTGGTGAATTCCAATTGGCTGAAGTAAGCGTAGGTGGTAAAAAATACAAATGTATTTTGAAAGACCTACAATTTGATAAGGTTCAAGACAACTTGATTCATATTGACTTGCTGGAGTTGGTAGACGACAAAAAAGTAGTAGCAACCCTACCCCTGAAATTTACAGGTGTTTCTGTTGGAGTTAAAGGAGGTGGTAAATTGGTTACTAAAATGAAGTCTTTAAAAATTAAAGCTTTACCTAAAGACTTGACTTCAACTATTGAGGTAGATATTACCAATCTAGATTTGAATGGCAATATTCGTGTTGAAGATGTGAAACCATTGAATATGGAAATTCTAAATTCACCTCGTATTCCTATTGCTTCTGTAGTAATGACCCGTCAGCTTAAGCAAGACGAAGCCACTGCTGCGAAAGATGAAAAGAAAAAATAATCGCCAACGGCAATACTTTATAACCCGCTTCTGTAAACAGAGCGGGTTTTTTATTGTGCTAGCGGTATGGAAAAAGAAAACGTACTGCCTATTTCAGGTTCACTACTCACCCAAATATCGCCTCTGTTTTTATGAATGAATTCTTTACAAAGCTTCAGACCCAATCCCGTTCCTTTCTCTTTGTTAGTTCCGTGAATAGATTTTACTTCTTCATTGGTGAATAGCTTTTTCAACTGCAAGGAACTCATTCCCGTACCAGTATCTCTAATGGAAACTGTTATTGCCCCATTGTTTTTTACAGTGCTAATATAAATGATAGATTTTTTGTGACTGAATTTAATGGCATTCGTAAGCAGATTTCTGAGAATGATTTTTAAGTGCTCCGCATCAATATGCACTACTTCATTTGTGGGAGCATAGTTTATTTCTATTTCTTTATTATGCGCAGCTTGCCGCACTAGCTCAATAACCTGCTGAATGCTGTTACTGAGCAGTAGGTCTTTTGGGTTGGTAGAAATGCCATTGAGTTGGCTTTGACTCCAAATGAGCAGATTGTCCATATTTGCCTGCAATTGCTCTATCTCTCTGGCAAAATGCAAGGTGAGTGTTTGAAATTCCTCTTTAGAAATATGTTGCTTATTTACCAGATCTAGGGTGGTTTTAAGTTGACCAACAGGTGCCCTTAAATCATGTGCAATAATAGAAAATAATTTTTCTTTGGTCCTGTTTGCAAGCTCCAACGCTGAGTTTTTTTGTTCAATTATTTTTTGATAAGTAGACTGTGCATATTTAAAATATTGCACAGCTACAATAAAGGAAACCATGGCACAGGTATAGTTGAAAATAATTTTATCTTGCGATACTTTTTCGAATAAAGGTTCATGGAAATTGTCGAGTTTTATATATAAATACAGTACTGCGTTGACTATGGTTACAAAGAGTATGAATTTTTTTTTGGAATAAAAAATCAGTGCAACAATAATATTTACCAGTAATAGTTGCTCATTGCCGTTTCTGTACAAGAGTGCTTCCGCAAAAAATATACTAGTAGAAAACAAAATTAAAATAGACCTTGCCAATAAAAATTTACCTCGCAAATGAATGAAATAGGTAAGAAGACCTCCTGCGAATAATGCAAAATTAAAAACAGAAAGTAAGTACCGAGCGTGTAACAGATTAATGATACCGAAGTATAAGAAAAAAGGTAAATTAGCTATAATAGCAATATTAATACCCTGCGTTTTTTTTTGGTCTAAAAAATCCATTTCCTTATTCAATCCCACATTCACCAGCCCTAACCACAAATTTATAAATCGTTTTTTCACTTTTAAAAAATATTGTAGGGTTAAATTAAGTTTTTTTTATTTCAATAGCATTTTTTGTGATTGATGGTCAACCAACTATTTTTGTACCCATGCATAAGTTTTTAATCATAGGTCTTGGTAATATAGGTGACGAGTACAAAAATACGCGACATAATATTGGTTTCAATGTATTGGATGCCTTTGTTCGCAAACACAATGGGTTTTTTAAGCTAGATCGGCTGGCGGAAGTGGCAGAAGTGAAGTGGAAGGGAAAGACCTTTGTTTGTATCAAACCTACTACTTATATGAACTTAAGCGGTAAAGCATTCAAGTATTGGATGGACAAAGAAAAATTACCAGTAGAGCAGACCATTACTGTGGTAGACGACCTTGCACTGCCCTTGAATAAGCTTCGGCTGCGGGGATCGGGCAGCGATGCGGGTCACAATGGACTGAAAGATATTCAGTTAACACTGGGTACAGATCAGTATACAAAACTGCGATTTGGGATTGGAAATAATTTTGAAAAAGGCGGTCAAGTTGATTTTGTACTGGGTAAATGGCTACCAGAAGAGCAGTTGATTGTGAGTAAAAAAGTGATCGTCTGTACTGAAATAATAGAGTCATTTGCGGCCATAGGTCTTGAAAAAGCCATGAATATGGCAAATAATTTCACATTTATATAATAAATAAGTGCCTTTCATAGTTATATACAGTGGAAATATAATACAAGTAATCCGCACCGTACCTAAAGTCAATATGACTTAACCCTGGATTATCTGGTTGTTATTTTAAAAGTGCTGAACTATGAAAATTTTTTGCGTTGGCCGAAATTATGCCGATCATGCAAAGGAGCTGGGCAACGATATACCCGATGAGCCAGTCATTTTCATGAAACCGAAGACTGCGTTATTGCAGTCTCATACGCCGTTCTACTACCCTGAATTCTCCAACGAATTACATTATGAGGTAGAGCTGGTGCTGCGCATTTCTAAGAACGGAAAATACGTTCAAGAGAGCCAGGCTCATAAATATTATGACGCCATTAGTATTGGGGTAGATTTTACGGCTAGAGACATTCAATCAGATTTAAAAAAGAAAGGCCTGCCTTGGGAGAAAGCAAAATCTTGGGATAATTCTGCTGTGGTAGCCGATTGGGTATTGTTAACACCCGAAATGTTGCAAGAGCCGATGCATTTTTCATTAATGAATAATAAGGCGGTTGTGCAAGTGGGCGATACCAATGATATGATTTTTTCATTTAACCAGATAGTGGCTCATATTTCAAAATACTTCTCCTTAAATATTGGTGATTTGGTATATACGGGAACACCTGCAGGAGTAGGTGAATGTGTGGTTGGAGATGTATTAGAAGGATTTTTTGAAGCACAAAAAATGTTTGAACTCGAAATTAAATAATGTTAACACCCAGCATATTATTACAGGCATACCAACTCATGATTACAGCCAAATCTATGAGTGAAACCTACGATGCAAATCGTGCGGTATGTAAGTATGTGCATTCAACATCTAGGGGGCATGAAGCCATACAATTGGCAGCAGGTTTTCAGTTGTTGCCAACCGATTGGGTGAGTCCTTATTATAGAGATGATAGTTTAATGTTGGCGATTGGCTTTACGCCTTACGAAATGATGCTGCAATTGCTGGCTAAAAAAGACGATCAATTTTCTGGGGGGCGATCTTATTATTGTCACCCCAGCAGTAAGGATGAAACACGACCCTCTATTATTCACCAGAGTAGTGCTACGGGCATGCAGGCCATACCCACAACGGGTCTTGCACAGGGAGTTCAATATTTAGAAAAAAATTATACAGCCAAACTTCGTAAATCTCCCGATGGCAAATCTCCTGTGGTATTGTGTTCTTTGGGAGATGGTTCTATGAGTGAGGGGGAAGTGAGTGAAGCATTGCAGTTTGCGGTGTTAAAGCAGTTGCCCATTATTTATTTGGTACAAGACAATCAGTGGAGTATAAGTGCCAGTGCAGATGAAATTAGAACCATGAATGCGTATGAATATGCTTGTGGTTTTAAGGGGTTGAAAAGAATGCAGTGTGATGGAAGTGATTTTATGCGTTGTTTTGAAACCATGGAGCAGGCCGTTAATTATGCACGCAATGAAAGAAAGCCAGTATTGGTGCATGCGAAAGTGCCGTTGTTGGGGCATCATACCAGTGGGGTAAGAAAAGAATTTTATAGAAGTAGGGAAGACCTTTTAAAACATGGATTGTATGATCCTATTCCAAAGTTAAGATTGCTTTTAAATGGGGTTGGGTTTACCGATGCTGAAATAAATCAAGTAGAAACCAGTGCTTTGGATTTGGTGCTAGAGCATTTTAAAAAGGCGCAGGCGGCTGGAGAGCCAGATATCAGATCGGTGGAAGAGCATATTTTTGCGCCAACGGAAGTGAGGGAGGAGCGGGGAGAGCGATCGCCCAAAAAAGGGGAGCGCATTATGATGGTAGATGCTGCATTGCATGCTATAGATGAGTTGATGGAAGAGTATCCGGAAGCGGTATTATATGGACAGGATGTGGGGGGAAGATTGGGAGGTGTATTTAGAGAAGCGGCAACATTGGCTGAGAAGTATGGCGACAACCGAGTATTCAATACGGCCATACAGGAAGCGTATATTATAGGATCAACAGTGGGATTGTCGGCCATGGGAATGAAGCCCATTGTAGAGATACAGTTTGGTGATTATATTTATCCCGGATTGAATCAGTTGGTAACGGAAGTGGCAAAGTCCTGTTATTTGTCCAACGGAAAATTCCCAGTCCAGATGTTATTACGGGTACCAGTGGGAGCTTATGGTGGAGGCGGCCCTTACCATAGTGGAAGTATAGAGAGTACATTACTGTCAATAAAAGGAATAAAAATAGTATATCCATCTAATGCGGCTGATATGAAGGGGTTGATGAAAGCTGCATTTTTAGATCCCAATCCAGTGGTGATGTTAGAGCACAAGGGATTGTATTGGAGTAAGGTGCCTGGAACGGATGATGCAAGGGCAACAGAGCCATCTAAAGATTATATACTTCCGTTGGGGAAGGCGAATATTATATTACCGGCAGATATAGATAAGGTGAGGAAGGGGGAGACTGTTTGTGTTATTACATATGGTATGGGTGTTTATTGGGCCAAGGCAGCTGCGGAGCGGTATCCAGGTCGCATTGAAATTATAGATCTAAGAACTTTATTCCCGTTAGATGAAGACACCATATTTACGGCGGTAAAGCGCCATGGTAAAGTGCTGGTATTGAGTGAAGAGCAGCAGAATAATTCATTTGCGGAAGCCTTATCCTTGCGTATATCGAATGATTGTTATCATTTTTTGGATGCGAAAGTAGAGGTGATGGGTGCTAAAAACCTACCAGCGGTACCCATCAATGTAGCTTTGGAAACGGCCATGTTGCCTACTGCCACTAAGGTAGCGGAGAGAATCAGTAAATTGTTGGCCTACTAGCATTCCTTTTTATTAAAACCCCTTATATTTGCAGCCCTTTGGCGAGGTAGCTCAGTTGGTTAGAGCGCAGGATTCATAACCCTGAGGTGATGGGTTCAATTCCCATTCTCGCTACACAAACCTCTCAACGAAGTTGAGGGGTTTTTTTGTGGTTGAGCGTTACGAGCTTGCTCGTAAAAGTGATGAAACGAAAAACCACACCAGCGAAGCTAGGGGTTTGTGTAAAGCCCACCCTAAGGAAAGTCGGCGAAAATCCGACAATTCCTTAATTGATTAATGTTGAAAGCTTGCTTGTGTAAGCTGATAGGTACACACCAAAATTATTATGAGACATATTTTAACCCTGATTTTTATTTCCGTTTTGCTTTTAGGCTGCAACTACTTTGAAGGCAACAAAAAAATTGATAATGACAAAATACATATTTATCCAACAATAAGTTACCTTGACATAAAACTTGACTCAGCAGGGCGACTTCCTTCTAATCCGTATATTTTAGAATTTAAAAATGGAAATAAAATAGTTGTCTTTTGCGGCATAAATCATTTGACGGATGATGCTGATATAGAAAACCCTATGTTCAAAAAAATTGAACAAAAATTCTTTGCATTCAAACCAGATATTTCAATTAATGAAGGTGGAGATATTTCAAAAAAAAATTACACTTCAAAACGAGATGCGTTATTGAAAGATGCAGAAATTGGACTAACAAAATTATTATGTGACAGTTTGAAAATAAAAACAGTAGATGGCGACCCAGTAGTTGACTTTGAATTTCAAGAACTACTTAAAATATATTCAAAAGGAGAGCTTTTGGCTTACATAGTTACTGAACGCCTTATGTGGGCACTTAAAGGGCAACGTATAACAGACAGTATAGAAATTGAAAAAAAGTATGACGCATTTATTCAAAACTATATCATTAGGAAAGGTGGAATATTATTAACAAAGGCTGAACAGACTTTTAGTTTTTATAAATTAAATTATGAAAAACTACTTAAACGACCTTTTGATATTTCCGAACTTGAGCCAACAAATCCATTTGAACCTAATGGAAAATTTCAAAAAATTGGCAGGTCTTCAAAAGAGATAAGAGACCAGTATTTAATACAAACGGTCGACAAATTATTGAATACAAACAACAGAATATTTATTGTGTTTGGTGGTTGGCATTTGTTGACTTGCAAACCAGGCCTTGAAGAAGTAATCAAATACAAGAGAAAATAACTGCTCTATTTTAAAGCCCACCAATAATAATTTTGTGGGTTCATACAAAAAAGTAATAAAAAAAGGCCCACAGTTTTAAAACTGCAAGCCCTTTATAATCAACCCTCTGTTACTTTAGTATAAGTTGAATTCTACTCTTCTATTATTTTGTCTTCCTTTTGTAGTTTTGTTGCTTTCAATTGGCATGGTTTCACCATAACCAGTCGCATCAATTTTAGCTGCATCAGCACCTTGCTGAATCAGGTAAGTTCTTACCGAATTAGCACGGTTATTAGATAAAGTCATATTGGTAGCATCCGATCCTACATTATCAGTATGTCCGCCCAAAGTGAGTCTAAATCCTTTTTGTTTTAGCAAATCAGCTACACGTTTTAAATAAGGGAAAGACTTGGTTTTAATGATGAATTTTCCAGTTTCAAATTCTAGATTTCTAATTGCATCAAATACAATTCGCTTGTCTTCATCAGTAATTACATAGGTATTGGTTACGTTTATTGTAGTATCCTTAGAAATAACTTTAACTACGGGTAAAGTACAACCTCCACCATCTACTTTTTCTCCACGTGGTGTATTGGCACATTTGTCAAAATAGTCTGATACACCATCACCATCAGAATCCATTTTCATGCGTTGAAGGTCTTCTTTTAAGCCATTCATTTCATTTAAACGTTGGTTGTAGCGTTCTTCACTGGCCAATAAAGATGCGCGTAATAAATCATCTCCTTTCTTCATGTTGTTTGCCATTTGTGCTGGTGCATTGTGAGTGGCAATCTGTGGTTTGGTTGATCTGCCGAGTGCAAATTCAAGTCCTATATGACCATAAGAATATTTGTCTCCAATAAATGGAGCTTTAAAATATCCGTCAATATTATCCGCATCTACAAAAGCCATAGTATAACCTAAGTCAAGGTTAATAGACCTACTAAGATTGGCTTTGATACCTAGACCTACTGGAACAAAAAATTCTGTGTAGTTGCTTTTAGGGGCTAGAACTTCAGTAACACCAGCATTGTTTACAGTTCGGGGTGTGAAATTTACAGCTCCGCCACCAACAGATACATAGGGTTGAACTGCTGTATGTAATTGCGACCAGTTGATGTTGGCAAAGGTAAGAACACCACTTAAGCTAACAGACCAATTCATGTCGGTGTTGAATGATTTGTATGGGCTTACTACTGGCTGACCATTTTGTAGTTTTTCGTTGTTACCTTCTAGTACACCTCTTACAAAATCTGCTTGAATACCGAATACATGTGAAGCTTGGTATTTGATATATGCACCATAACCTAAAGTAGGAAGCCATTTTGAGAAATCATTTTTGCCGCCTGATGCTGCAAAAGGAGCCAAGGCGCCAACATTAAATCCAACAGACCATTTTCTAAAACCGCTGTTTCCAGAAAAGAGTGGAGGTTCAATTTCTTTGTTTTTTTGATAACTGGTATCTTGTGCGTTAAGGCGTGTAGAAGTTGTTAGCGAAAGTGCTACAAAACTGATACAGGTAAATAATATTTTTTTCATAATTAGTGTTTTTTCACTCTTATACAAAGAGTGATAATTGTGTTGCAAAGTTGGTGCTATGCAATGGGATGGTCATTACAGAATTGAGTAATAGATTTGCATTATTCACAGATTAATAATAAGCAACACAATTTATATAAGTGAGTTTTTGTAATGGTTAATTAAGAATAGTATTTTTTTAAAGAAGGGCTAATTGCCAGTTATACAATAATTAAAATTAATTGTATAATTCATAGGTTTTTTTTATTGATAATTTTATTGCCATACTTTACATTCAATATACTATTAAAAAATAAAACGAATCATGGCTATAAATATTTTAGAAACAGTACAACAAAATCTTGGATACCCTGCGTTGCAAAAAATAGATACAGCAACAGATCAAATTATAGAAAATGATCACAAACCCGATGAGGATAAATTTAGTCAAGCTGCAATTCCAGCTGTGCTAACAGCATTATACCGATTTGTACAGTCCGATGAAGGTGCTGCAGAAATTTTGCAAAGTGCAGCTACAAATAATTGGGTAGATATTATTTTTAAAGATAACAGAAAAGAAGTGATACAAACAATTGCTGCTTATGCTCAACAATCAAAAGAAGATCCAATTGCGAAAATAAATGCCATTGCCATTGAAGCGGTAAAAATTATAAAAGAAAATTTGTCTGCTGATGCTGATATAGCGGAAGTGAAAATGTTCTTTTTTAATCAAAAAAGCACTATTTTATTGTATCTGCCGCCAGCCTTACATATGGGCGAACTATTGCACGATAATACATTAGATGATAATACCAATAAAATGGAGGGACCTATTTCAAGTTTAATAAATAGTATTGGTGCTGCTTTTTCTACCCCTGTAACGGCGTCTAAAAATGACTGAGGTTGATATTTTTATCTAATTTTTTTTAATTTGGGTGGCTCGTTCTTAACTATTTCTTATTCTTTAAAAGGTTGGCTTTTTGTGTAGAATCTGCTACCCTCTTTTTTTCTTTTTTTCGGAAATAACCTCTTAATAAAACATTGCTCTTTGCTGCCTGCATATTCTCGCTAAAACCTTCAGCACTTCGTTTAATGCTTTTCACAGTTTGTTGGGTAGAAGCAATTGTACCTTCAAGATTTCGGGCTAATTGATCGTTATTTAATAATCTACCAAGACTTCCTTCACCATTATTTACTTTATAAACAATATCGGCTAAATTTTCAGTGAGTACTTCTGCGTTATCGGCAATAGTTCTCATCTTTAATAGTATACTCGACATTTCTACTGGGTCAATTCCTTTGATATAGGCTTCTTCTTTAATAATGCCGCTTTTAGCTGAGCCAGGTGAGATCTGTAGTAGCTTATCGCCCATAATACCGTCACTGCCAATACTAACAACTGCATCATTTTTAATAAACTTCTTTATTTTTTCTTTTATTTGCAGGCTTACTTTTACGGTACTGTCGTTAATGATGGTGATATCGGTTACCGTGCCTATATTAATACCTGCTAAACGAATATAATTACCCGATAGTAATCCAGATACGTTATTGAATTTTGTATGAATATTAAAAGTGCTATCAAATAAATTTTTTTGTTTGCCAATTACAAAAATTGTAGTGATTAACAACAGTAATCCTACCAGCACAAATAAGCCTGCTTTTGTTTTTTGTTCTACGCTTGGTTTCATATATTTCTTTTATTGATCATTACATTATTTAAAAAATGATTGTATAAACGGATCCTTGCTATTATTTAATTCATCAAAACTTCCTTCTCCTATACATATACCACCATTTAATATGATAATTCTATTGGCAGTAATAGCTGCACAGGATATATCATGGGTAATGATGATAGAAGTTGTTTGGTATTTTTTTTGGATTTCGAGCATTAATTGACTAATTTCTTTTGAAGTAATGGTATCTAATCCAGTAGTAGGTTCATCATATAAAATAATTTCAGGTTTAATAATTAAGGTTCTAGCCAAAGCCAATCTTTTACGCATGCCACCCGATAAATCGGAGGGCATTTTATCAATGGCTTCTGCCAAGCCAACAGCTGTTAAAACCTCTAAGGAGCGAGCTTCAATTTCTGCTTCATCAGTTATTTTTAGTACCCTTGATAATGCAAATGAAAGATTTTCTCTAACAGTCATAGAATCGTATAAAGCACCACTCTGAAAAAGAAAACCAACCTTAGTCCTTATTTCTTTCAGTTGTTGATCATCTAAGCCCGTAATTTCCTGACCAAATATTTTAATACTACCTGCATCGGGTTCTATGATGCCAATTACGCATTTAATCATCACAGATTTTCCTTCCCCTGATTTCCCCAGTACTACCACGTTTTCACCTTTCGATACAATAAGATCTATTCCTTTCAAAACTTCTTTTTCCCCAAATTTTTTTTTCAATCCCACTATCTCAATAATGTTTTCCATGTAATGTAAATTTATTGGTAAAGCACTAAGCTGGTAATTTGTACGGCAATGGCATCAATAACAATTACCCAGATTGACGCGGTAACAACTGCTGTATTTGCTGCTATTCCTACGCTCTCAGTTCCTTTATTGGAATTATATCCTTTATAACATCCTACCAATCCTATTGCGAATCCAAAAAATATTGTTTTTATAATAGCTGGAAATAAATCAGCAAAATCAATACTGTGCATAGATTTGGTAAAAAATAATGTAGCGGTTATATTACCAGAAGCATTATTACCTACGTATCCACCTAAAAAGGACATAGCATCACCAAATAAAGTAAGTAAGGGTACCATTAAAGTACAGGCTAAAATCCTCGTCACCACCAAATATTGCATTGGGTTTGCGCCCGATACTTCCATGGCTTCTATTTGCTCAGAAACCTTCATGCTACCCAACTCCGCACCAATACTAGAAGCTAATTTACCTGCACAAATTAACCCCGTAATTACTGGCCCTATTTCTCGAATTACAGATACAGCTACCATACTAGGTACAAAACTTTCGGCACCAAACTCCTTCATGGTGGGCTGCGATTGCAGCGTGAGAACAAAACCAATGATAAAGCCAGTGATAAACACAATACCCGCCGACCCGTATCCCATTACATAACACTGACGAATAAATTCATTCCATTCAAAACCATTTTTTAAGATGTTTTTGAAAAACTGACCAGTAAAAAGAGCTTGCTCTCCTGCTTCATTGGCAATTTTTATCAAATAATTTTTCGGTTTGTGCAACAATTTCATAATATGGGTAACTGCAATATCTATTCCATTATTACCTAAAGAAGATATGTGTAATTTTATCTACAATTAGTGATTCTATGATTTTTTAAGAAGATATTTTTTCATCAGCGCATAGTGATCTGCCTCATTATTTACAATGATCATAAGATTTAATTTTTGGTATACCCACTACTTATAACAGCCTTATTGAATTGAGATGTATTGAAGAAAAAAATCCCCAATATAACTCGGAGTCAATATTGCTTATTGCATAGTACAATTCCTTTAGCATGAATTATCAATCGCAACAGAAACAACAAACGCAACATATACTTCCGTTGCAAATTCAAATGCTGGGAATATACCACCTGAATGCTGTAGCGTTAGAATTGAGGGTGAAGCAGGAATTGGAAGACAATCCCTTATTAGAGATAGTTGTTGAGGAAGTGCCTTTAATATTAGATACCTGCATGGAAAACAACGATTTTCGTGATTGGGAAGAATATGGCTATGATGATATACCTGATCATAGGCGCGATAATGAACAATTGATGCACAACAATAGTCTCGATAGACCAATGGAAGAAACACTCGACTTCAGAATTATTTTAAAAAGTCAACTGCGCTATATTGGTTTAGATCCTGATGCTTTTATGATTGGTGCATATATTATCGATTGTTGTGATGATGATGGTTTATTGCCATTAAGTACCAGTGATTTGACTGACAGTATTTCTTTTTCATTTAAAATACTTATCGAAGAAAAAAATGTAGAGGTAATTATTAACCAAATAAGATTGTTAGAGCCTGGTGGAATTTGTTCATCCGATATTCGCAGTTATTTAATATTTCAATTAAAACAACTAAAGGCAACCCCCAAAATTTTAAAATGTATTGAGTTGATGGACTGTTGTTACCAATATTTTCAAAAAAGAAATTTCGACAGTATTTGTACGGAATTGCAGATTGATGAAAATGAGTTGAATGTATTGTTTTCAATAATTGGGCAACTTAAATTAAAGCCTATTGAAGCAAGTAATAATATTTATACGGATAGTATTTTGCTTAAAAATCTTTTTACAAAAGGAATAAAAAATGAAGATGGATATTTCATTAGCAATAAGGTAATTCAACTAAAACTAAAAGAAATTATTGATAGTGAAGATAAAAGCGTACCTTTTAACGATCTACAATTAGTGAAGTTACTTCAGCAAAGTCATATTAAAATTGCAAGACGTACTGTTGCTAAATACAGAGACCTCCTGAATATTCCCATAACTGATATGCGGAAAATACTGGCGAAGCCATCTGCATTATCAACTCCAGTTAATTTTTAAAACTATGTCTAAAATATTAATAATTGACGATGACCTAGATATCTGTCTTTTGCTAGAAAGATTTTTTAAAAAAAATAATTTCACAGTAAAATATGTGAATACAGGCAAAAAAGCCATATACGAATTAGGTGAGTTTGATCCAGATATTATATTATGCGATTTTCGCTTAGATGATACGGATGGCAAGCAACTCCTTCAGCAGATAAAATCAATTAATCCAAATGTGTCGGTAATTATTATTACAGGTTACAGCGATATTAAAATGGCTGTTGATGTAATGAAACATGGCGCATACGATTATGTTATTAAGCCACTTTTTCCAGATGAAATTTTACTGACTGTAACCAACGCTTTGGCAGGAAAAACTGCCGCAAGTAGTTATATTTCTTCTGGAAATACAGGTGCCCCACGATTCACTAATGGTAAACAACGCATTAAGAGTACTACTCAATATATATTTTCTGAAAGTGTAGAATTTAGCCCTGTATTAAAACAAATGGAATTAGTGGCTCCTACCAATTACAGTGTGATTATATATGGTGAAAGCGGTAGTGGTAAAGAAGCAGTTGCTTTGGAAATTCACCATAAAAGCCTTCGGGCAAAAGCCCCGTTTGTTGCTATTGATTGTGGTACATTAACACGTGAGTTGGCAGCAAGTGAATTATTCGGCCATGAAAAGGGCTCTTTTACAGGTGCTATCAACCAAAAAATTGGCAGCCTTGAATCTGCAAATGGAGGCACTGTTTTTTTAGATGAAGTATCTAACCTATCCTATGAAGTGCAGATCTCTTTACTACGTGTTGTACAGGAAAGAAAGATACGAAGGGTGGGTGGCAACAAAGATATTGATATTGATATCAGAATTATTGTTGCTAGCAATGAAAAGTTATGGGAAATGACACAACAAGGTAAGTTTAGAGAAGATCTTTTTCATCGCTTTAACGAATTCAGCATAAACCTACCTCCACTGCGCAATAGAAAATCGGATCTTGTTAAATTTGGTCAGTTTTTTCTACAACAGACCAATCAGGAACTGGGTAAAAATATTACAGGCTTTAAACCAGAAGTAATGCAGTTGTTTCTAAGCTATCATTGGCCAGGTAATTTAAGAGAATATAAAAATGTTATTAAAAGAGCAGCATTACTAGAATCTGAGACCATTATTAATATGTATGTATTGCCGTTTGAGTTGGTAAACCACCGGAAACTCAATTTCGAATTGTTGCCTGTAGATGAAAAATTAGTTGCTCATGAGCTGATGACTTTTGAGTTAACACAAAGAATAGTACCCGATACGGCAATATCCGATCTTGATACCACAACAGAATTGCCTATTAAAGCTTCCATGAATGAATATTCTTTAAGAGCAGTAAGTATTGGTGCAGAATATGATATGATTATTGAAGCACTAAAAAATGCCAACTATAATAAAAGTAAAGCTGCAAAACTGCTGAATATCGATCGTAAAACCCTTTATAATAAAATGAGACAATACAAAGAATTTACCAGTTAATAAAATACGGATGTTAGCAACCCTTCTAAGTGATTTTACCCTTATTCAAAATGAATTACTTGCTCAAAAAAAGCCTTTTCTTTTTGGCAAAGAATTCGCTGTATACCAATATGATGCAGTGGTTTTCTATGATATGGAAAATGAAGTTATTTTTTATGCAAATAAACAATTTGAAAAAGATTTTGGCTACACAGTACAGGATTTAGCCCAATTGAATTATAATATGCTTCCCTTAATTCATGGAGAAGACAGGGTTCATTTTGCAGCATGGTTAAACACTTTTTCTATATCAATAGAAACACAACAAGGAATACAATATTTTCGTATAGTTGATAAACAAGCAAATGCAGAAGTTTGTAGTATCACTATTAAACGCTTACACAACTATTATTGCAGTATTCAGTTCAATAATCTTTCAACCTATAAGCAGATCATACTAAAAGATTATACAATATCCTTGGATAGTAAAATTATTGAACTAAGTAGATCAAATAGAGAGCTAGAAGATTTTGCCTATATTGCTTCACATGATTTGCAGGAACCTTTAAGGCAGATTAATACATTCGGACAAAAATTGATGAAAAAATTCAGTGATCAATTAGATGAAGATGGCAAACGATATTTGCAACAATTGATGCATGTTTCAGTTAGAATGCGACAGGTGATCGATAGCTTGTTAGAATTTTCTAAAATTGAACCATTACCTAAAATTCCTGAGAAAGTTGACTTGCATGCTTTAATAAAAGAAGTGCTTGAGCAGCTTGAGTTGAATATAGACGAGCATGCTGCTGATATATTGCTTCAACAACTGCCAACTATAGAAGGCGATAAAGTTCAGTTGTTTCAGCTTTTCCTGAATCTGATTGGTAATGCCATTAAATTTAAAAGTGCTGATCGGCCATTGCATATTAATATCACCATTTATAAAATTCCTGCATCTGCTAATCCAGAGTCTGGTCTTTTAGCAGGAATACAATATTGTCAGCTCGATTTAACGGATAATGGAATTGGCTTTGATCAAGAAGATGCAGAACATATTTTTAGACTATTTCACCGCCTTCATGATAAAAAATCCTATCCAGGAACTGGAATTGGGTTGAGTACCTGTAAAAAAATCGTACAACAACACAAGGGGGTTATTGCTGCTAAAGGTGAATTGAATAAAGGTGCAGTATTTACAATTATCTTACCCGAGAACCAATAATTGTATGAGCAATATAACAGTCGTTAAACTGCTGATAGTTGAGGATGATGAAACTGACTTCCTGCTATTGAGTGAATACATTCAAGCAGTAAAACTCTGGCAATTTGATATTCATTGGGTATATAATTATACAGATGCGCTTCAGCAGTTAACGACTGATCATTATCATATTTGTTTTTCTGACTTTAGGCTTGGTACAAAAAATGGCATCGATTTAATTAAAAAATTGCAAGAGTTTGATTGCGAAACACCCGTAATTTTATTGACTGGTAGAGGAAGCTATGCCATTGATACTGCTGCAGCAAAAGCAGGTGCTTACGATTATATTGTTAAAGATGATTTAGATGAAGATAAAGTAGATCGTGTTATCCGTTACACTTTAGAACGGGTTGCTAATCTAAACCGGATTAAAGAAAATGAGCGAAAATATAGAAGTATTTTTGAGAGGTCTAAAGACATCATACTAATTGCCGATACCAATAGCATCATTCTTACTATTAACTATGCAATAACCGATACGCTTGCCTATCAGATAGAAGAATGTACAGGAACTAGTTTTGCCGCTTTTTTTAAGGATTCAGCGCAAGGAAGTTTGTTTTTTGAGCAACTAGCTGAACACGGAGAGGTAGAAAATTTTGAATGTAATTTAGTAACCAAAGATCAGACTATAAAAACCTGCCTGCTTACCGCCTCAATAGAAACTGATGCTTCTTTGGTGGCTTATATGCAGGTAATTATTCATGATATTAGTTTTTTAAAAAAGGCAGAAATAGCCAGTCTTCAGTTCGAAAAAATGGAAGCATCTGCAAGGTTTATAAGAACCCTGGCACATGAAGTAAGAAATCCACTGAATAATATAAGCTTAGCAGCTTCGAACCTGAATGATGGAATACCAGCAGCAGATGCTACTTTATATTTAGAAATAATTCAACGAAATACCAAAAGAATTAATGACCTTATTGTTGAATTATTGCAGAGCTCAAGGCCTGAACAAATGGAAATGCAGCCAGCTTCTCTGCATAAAGTGGTATCAGATGTTATAGATGCTGTAGGCGACCGAATTTCGCTGCGTAATATTCAGGTAAATTATAAGGCCATTCCCAAGCGCTTATTGATTTTGGCAGATGCCGAAAAATTACAAATGGCAGTTTTGAATTTGGTCATTAATGCATTTGAAGCAGTAGATGATGGCGTGGGCATTGTAGATATTTTCCACGAAATTCAACTCAATCAAGTGAAGTTAATTATTGCAGATAATGGTATTGGCATTAATGAAGAAACCCGCTCTCGATTATTTGAACCTTACTATACTTCTAAAAGAAACGGCATGGGACTCGGTCTTATCACTGCATTGAATATACTCAAATCCCATAACGCTTTTATTGAAGTGGCTGCTAATATGCCCAAAGGCGCTCAGTTTGCCATTGTTTTTTCAGTAGTTTAAATTCATTAGAATCCAATAGCTAGAAAAAGGGAGAAAGCACTATTCTTAGAATTGCAGTTTATATTACCCGATAAACTACCATCTTTTCCAACCTCTTTTAAACCGTAACTATACCTACCACCTAGTTTCATGTTCTCATTTTCCACATACAAATTTGTAAAATTAAGTCCACCTTTAACACCAATTTTAGGTGTAAGCTTTCCTTTATTAATAGTTGGTTGTTCTTGAGCACTACTGTGAATGCTAATCATACAAATGGCTGCAATGATTGCTGTTTTTACTTTGTTTAAATGGTTCATATTTTTCAATTTTTGTTAGTAGAGAATAAATGGATACTCATTTAATCAGTTGAAAATCTCATACCAGCTGATTTTTCAACCTGAAATTATAAGTGTAGAATTTTTTCCCCTATAAGTCGCTCACTTATTGTGGTATGTTTTTCGCACTTATATTGAAAGCATGAAAAGAATACTTCAATGGGTAGGGGCATTTTTTTTATCCTTGGTATTATTGGTATTAATTGCAGTTTTATTTGCAAATACTAAAACTGGGAAAAGAATTATTGTAACTAAAGCAACCGCTTACTTAAAATCCAAGCTCGGAACGGCTGTATATATTGGCTCACTTGATTTTAAAGTGCCTAAATGGATCCAACTCAGAAACGTATATATAAAAGATCAAGCAAAAGACACCTTATTTTTTGCACGGCAACTGCGGGTAGAGATGAATATGCGTTCACTTTTTAGTAACAAATGGATATTGAATAATATACTGTTAGATGGTGCAGTAATAAAAATTAGAAAAAATAAGCGCGACTCAATATATAACTTTCAATATATTATTGATGCGTTTACTACTAAGGAAACTACAATAAAAAAAGCGACAACCATTCCTCAAATAAGCGTAGCAAAAATAACCCTTCAAGAAGTGAGGTTTAGAATTGATGATACATCGCAACAGATTTATTCAAGTATTAAGTTGCTTGCCGTGAAGAATTTTCGGTATGATATGAATGGTGTAAAGGCTCAGAATTTTTTATTGGAGAAGAGTAGTATTCAGTACGATTTATTTGCGGCCAATGATAAAAAAACAGAGGCTACCGATAGTACAGCAAATAAATTTATGCTAAAAGTTGATTCTGTAGCCCTACTGAACAATAAATTGGTATTCAACAGAAATGGCAGACCAACTATTGCTGGGTTCGATCCCAACCATATTAATATTCAACAGAAAATACTATTGGTCAACAACCTGTTTTTTAATAATAAAGAATCTTCTGCTGATATACAATCGCTGCAATTGGTAGATCATACAGGATTTTCCTTAAATCAATTATCGCTTTTGTATCAACAAAAAGGTGCGTTGTATAAGTTTCAGCAAATTAAGATTCGTTCAGCTTTTTCTTCCCTATATGGAAACCTTCAAATACAACCCAATCAGTACACCGTAAGTCTAAATAATACCGCTATTTCCCGTAAAGACATTCAGTTGCTGGCACCAAAACAGTTGAGCCAACTCAAGCCTAGTTTATCGGAAATCAATACCGTCTCATTGAATATAAGGGCAGTTGGTAATGAAAAAAAAATAAATATTCTACAGTTAACGGCTACCACCAACAACAATATATTTTTTATTAAAACATCGGGTACGGTTCGTAATATAACAGAGCCTGACTTATTAATGTATCAATTAGAAATTAGTGCTCTCGCCGCACAAAAAAAACTATTCTATGCTTTTCTGCCCAAAGAGCAACAAAATACCATACAATTACCAACAGTATTAAATGCGGTTGGTAACCTAACTGGTACTAAACGAACTATAAGTCCCCATTTATTAATCACCAGTGAATATGGTAGTCTTAACGTTAGTGGAACAATTAATGATTTTACAAATCCAAATCAAATAAATTATGATTTTTTATTCAACGCCAAGCAGTTTGAAACAGGCAAATGGGTGCGAAGAGATAGCCTATTGGGTAAACTAAACGGATGGGTGAAAGTAAAAGGAAATGGGATCAATTACAAAACCATGCAACTCAATACCAATATACGTGTTGAGAGTTTTTGGTTTAAAAATAAACAATACAACAATGCAAATATATTATTGACTGCTCAGAATGGATTATACCGATATGCTACCAATATCAATAATACACTATTAAAAGCTGAAATAAAAGGGACTGCCAAATTGAATAAAGAATACCCCACCCTAAATGCCAACTTTATTATTCGTAATGCTAACTTATTAGCAATGAGTTTATTGAAAGACTCTTTTGTTTTGAGTACTAAGGGATTGATTGATTTGAATAACTTGAATCCAATTGCTTTAGACGTATTGGTGAAACTAGATAGTGTTCAGATTTTATCAGGCAGCAAAAACATACAAGTTGATACTGTTTTATTCAGTGGCAAAATTGATTCTTTACAAAAAACTGCTTTATCATTAAGATCAGCTTTTATGGATGCTGATATACTGGGGAAATTTGATTATACCAAGCTTGGGAAAATAATTACTGCGCAAATCAATCAATACATAGAAACAACAGCAACTACTATAGCACCAGATCCTTATAGCCTTACTGCCGCTGCAACTGCAAAGCCACATGCCGTTTATGCCGTTTTATTGCCTGGCCTTTTTTTTAGTAAAAATCTTGCAATCACTGCTGCTATTAACTCAAAACGAAATGATAGTAGTCTTTTTATAGGGATAAAAATTCCGGAACTTGTTTTTAATAGTAACGGTATTTCGGAACTTAATGCAACAATATGGGGTATAAAAGATTCCTTGAAATTAATAGCCGCCGTAGATACTTTGAAAGTATCATCTGTATTGCTTTTCAATACAAAACTCAATGGAGGGTATAGTAAAAATGGATTTAATGCTACAGTAAATGCCAAGGATGAGCGCGGGAAAGATCTTTTTGCATTCGGACTTACTGGTAAAAAATCAATCCTGACTACCAGCTTCAGCTTGAACGAAAATTTACTATTAAACTATGAAAACTGGTTGGTGAATAAAAACAATCAATTGGTGTTGAGTAAAGAAGGGTTTTATGTAAAAGATTTTGATTTTAAAAATAAGGATCAGCAAATTCTACTAAACAGTAAAAATGCAATAGCTAAATCGCCGGTTACTGTAAAAATCAGTCGCTTTGCATTGAGTAATATCAGCAGTTTTATGAGTAATGATTCTTTATTACTAGCGGGTCGGTTAAATGTAGATATATTAGTCAACGATTTTAATAATACGCTTCCATCAATAGATGGAATAGCTTCTATTGACTCTTTGGCGTATCAGCAGGTTGCAGTGGGCAATATATTACTGAAGGCTACCAGTAACGCACAAACTGGTGTTGATTTTAATGCAGGTCTAATAGGTAATGGTAATAATGTTACAGTTGTTGGAAAGTATAATCAACAAACTATTAATGCCAATGTAAAACTAGGCCCTATGCAAATGATTGCCATTGAGCCTTTTACGAAAGGTAATTTGACCCGCTCATCTGGTAAGATAAATGGTGATATTAATATCAGTGGAAGCGTGCAATCGCCAGTTTGGAAAGGAACTGTATTGTTCGATTCTGTAAATACTGTTGTGAAAGACTATGGTACTGTATTGAAGCTGAATCAACAAAAAATTGATTTGACTTACCCCGTCATTAACTTTCCACAATTTACTATTACCGATTCACTCAATCATAATTTGGTAATCAACGGAACACTTACCCATACTACAGGATTTGATTTTACCAACAACCTCACCATAAAAGGAGTTGATTTTATTGCGGTAAATAATTCGGCATTATCCAATAGTCAAGTTTACGGAACAGGTATAGTAGATGTAGATGCAGAAATAAAAGGCCGGATCAGCACTCCTGATATAATAGGAAATATTGGGTTAAAAAAAGATTCGAAAATTACTTTCGTGAGACAGCAAACTGCAGCGTCTGCGAATGATAGAGTAGGGGTAATAGAATTTATAGATATGGATACGGTAAAAGCTTGGTCTTTACCTTTGCCAATATTTGAGCCTTTAAAAAAGTCACTTTATGCTTCTACTCTTAATTATAACCTGAATATTGATATAGATAAAGAAGCAGAATTTATATTGGTGATTGACCCGTTTACAAGAGATGAATTGTCTATCAAAGGAAGTGCTCAACTAAATGCACGGCTTAATCCCAATGGTAGTATTTCACTGATAGGTGTATATAATTTATCTAAGGGGACTTATCAAATGAATTATTCTTTTTTGAAAAGGAAATTTGAATTGCAAGAAGGAAGTACCATTATTTTTAGTGGAGATCCACAATTTGCCGAAGCTGATATTAAAGCCTTGTATGAAATTAATGCATCACCATTTGATTTAATCGGTACAGAAATAAGTACGAATAGCAACAACGATTTATACCGGCAAAAAATGCCTTTTGAAGTAGTACTAAAAATTAAAGGGCAGGTATTAGAACCTAAGCTAGAATTTGATATAAAATTAAAAGAAAAAGTAGCTGGTATTAACAGCCAAATGTTAACCACTATTGAAAATAAATTGTTACAGTTGCGTACAGATGCTTCGGCCATGAATAAGGAAGTATTTGCACTGTTGGTAATGGGGCGCTTTATTGGAGAACAGAGTTCTGATTTTTTTGCAGGTAGTAATAATGGAATAAAAGCAGATCAGGTTGTAAAAGAAAGTGTGAGTCGTTTCCTGAGTGATGCTGTTAATCAAATTGCCGCTGATTTAATTAAAGGGGTAGATATTGATGTAAACCTTAGAACCATTGATGATTATTCAACTGCTTCACAAAGAACAGATTTGGGACTTGCTTTGTCTAAAAGGTTTTTAGACGATCGATTGAGCATTTCTGTCGGAAAAAATTTTACTGTGGAAGGAAATGATCCAATTGCAAAGGGACAAAACAATGCTAACGTATCTTTTTTACCCGATGTATCCACAGCTTACAAACTTTCTAAAGATGGACGTTATATTTTAAGAGCCTACCGAAGAAATCAGTATGAAGCTATTTTAGATGGCTATTTTATTGAAACGGGACTAGCTTTTTCATTGAGTATGGACTACAATAAATTCAATGAATTATTTAAGAAAAGAAAAACTAGCGATGAAAAATAATCAAACTAATATTTTTATTTGCTTACTCCTAGTGCTATTGAGTGGATGCAGTATCGGTAAAAAATTACCACCAGGTACTTATTTATACAAAGGAGCTACTTATAAAATTGAGAAAGACAGTACTAATAAAGCCAGTGCCCGATCTGTTCGTAGGCAAATAAAAAAAATTACTACGCCCATTCCAAATAAAACTATATTGGGCTTTCCGTATAGGGTATGGGTATGGTATTTGGTAGGCGAGCCTAAAAAACAAAAAGGGTTTAAATACTGGTTGCGGAATAAATTGGGCGAAGCGCCCATACTCAGTACGCAGGTTAATACAAAAGCAAACGCAGAAAACTTTCAATATAGTTTAAGCAATAAGGGATATTTTAGAACCAAAGCATCAGGAGATACAGTAGTAAAGGGTTTTAGGGTAATAGCAGTGTATAAAATTTTCTTGGGTTTTCCGTATAAGATTGATACCGTTAAATGGATTTTAGACAGTGCATCAGAAATGGGAAAGCGTGTATATGAAATGAATGACAAAGAAAATTATGTAAAAGCAAAGCAGCAATTTAATTTGGCAGATATTAAAGCGGAAAGAACCAGAACAGATATTTATTTAAAAACAAAGGGCTACTACTATTTTAATCCCGATTATATAATAGCACAAATTGATAGTACGGTAGGTAGCCATCAAGCCAATGTTTTTTTTAGGTTAAAACAAGATATACCAGTTGCCGCAGTAATTCCTCAGTTGGTACAAAAAATCACAGTTTTTCCCAACTATACTTTATTGAACCCGCCACCCGATACTTCTAAAAATAAGTTGTTATTACACGATGGTATTTTTATTCGCGACACGCTTAAAACCATCAAGCCCGAAGCACTTACCCGCGCCATCACTTACCGCAGCAGCGATTTGTACAATATCAAGGAGCATAATAAAACCTTAAATAGATTTATAAATATGGGCTTGTATAAATTTGTAAAAAGCCGTTATATAGGAGATTCAGATACCATTTTGCCCCATAATATCAGCGTATTATACTACTTAACGCCACTCCCAAAAAAATCGTTGCAAGGTGAAGTAGGCTCATTCAGTAAAACAAATTCTTTCACCGGAGCACAGGCCAATATCAGTTGGAAGCACCGTAATGCTTTTAAAGGAGCTGAACAGTTTTTTGTAAAATTGTATGGTGCTTTTGAAGGATCTAATAATGATTCATTAAGGGCAAATAATAATTTTAGGTTTGGTACAGAAGCTTCGCTGAGTTTTCCACGATTTTTATCTCCTTTTAAAATCAAAGAAAGCAACTATTTTCCACCAAGAACAAAATTCACTTTAGGTTATGAGTGGTTAAGGCGACAGGCATTATACACCAAGAATTTCTTTCGATTTCAATATGATTTTACTTGGAAAGAAACAGTGAATCGTGAACACACACTATCACCTGTAAGTATTACCTACAACACGACTTCCGATTTTAGTCCCCCTTATTTAGCCCAAGTAAATCAATACCCTGCTTTGCAAATAAGCAATATTCCTGAGTTAATTATTGGTTCTAATTACAGCTACACATTTAGGAGCGTAAACCCCAGTTCTTTTGATATTTTTTATATAAATGCCAACCTAGATCTAGCGGGTAATAGTATTGGTTTAATAAATAGGAAGGCAACACCCTATAGTACTACTTTGTTTGGAGCTTATTATGCTCAGTTTGCAAGAGCAGATGTAGATTTCAGGTATAGTAGAAAATTGGGTACTGAATTATACTTAGCCAATCGGATGATTATAGGTGTTGGATTGCCATACGGTAATTCATCATTTTTACCTTTTTCTCGCCAGTTTATTATTGGGGGCTCTGGCAGTTTGCGCGGTTTTCAACCACGTCAACTTGGTCCTGGTAGAGTTCGTTCTACGGCTGTTCAGCAATTGTATTATCCGCAGGTAGGGGGCGACTATAAATTAGAGTTGAATACTGAACTTAGGTTTCCCATTGTTTCAAAAATTAAAGGCGCATTATTTGCCGATGCTGGTAATATATGGACAAAGGATACGCTGCTATATGGCAAGGATGCGCAGTTTACAAAGAACTTTATAAAAGATATAGCCCTTAGCGCGGGAATAGGTTTTAGGCTTGATATCAGCATATTAATTATAAGATTAGATATTGCAATACCATTACGCAAACCATATTTAGAAAGCGGTAAAGAATGGGTTATTAAAGATATACAGCCATTTAACAGTGTTTGGAGGAGGGATAATTTGGTACTGAATATTGCAATCGGCTATCCTTTTTAACATCATTCTAAAAAGGGTTGCGAAATATTGGAGGGTAGTTCTTTACTTTCGGTCTTAATAATATACACCGATACCGCATTTGGTTTTATGCCCTCCCCAATTTCTCTACTGTAAATTTTTGTAAACTCTGCACCTAGGTAAAGAATAATGGAAGTATAGTAAACCCAAAGTAGGATAATAATTACCGATGCTGCGGTGCCGTAGGTAATACCCAGTTTTGAGTTACCGATATACAGCCCTATTAAAAATTTTCCGACAATAAATAATATGGCAGTGAATGATGCGCCTGCAAAACTATCGCGCCATTTAATAATTGCATCGGGTAACACTTTAAAAATAATAGCGAATAAAAGCGTGACAAAACTAAATAATACAATTAGATTAAATGCATATACCAATGGCAGCCAAAAATTATTATTACTGTTAATAAAAAGCGATAGTCTGTCATACAGTAAATCAAGAACGGCACTAAGCAGCAACGAGACTAATAAAATAAAACCAATGCTGATGATTAATGAAAATGACAGTAATCGATTCATCAACAACTTAAGCATTCCTTTCTCTGGTTTAGCTTTTATATTCCATATATAATTAATGGAACCCTGAATTTCAGTAAATACACCTGTTGCACCAATCAACAAAATTCCAAGTCCAATTAGCGTTCCTGCAATGCCTTGATCTTTTAGTTGAACATTGGCAATAATATTCTGTATTTGTAAGGCAGCATCGGCACCAATTAAACTTTTAATCTGGTAAAATACTTTGCCCGCAACTGCTTCTTTGCCAAAAACTAGGCCTACCACAGAAATAATGATGATTAAGAATGGGGCTATTGAAAAGATGGTATAATAAGAGAGAGAAGCGCTCAGTTTCATTCCATCATCGTCTATAAATGCCAATATAGAATTTTTGGTAAGCCGATGGTATTTTTTAAGTTGTTTCAAGTGCAAATTTTTATTGTTTTTTAATGTCCACATGGAATTCGCTAATTAACATCTCGGTTGGTATCAAATTCCTGTTATGGCTTATTTCATAAAAATACTTTCTTACTGGTTGGGTTGGATTTTTAGTATGTATCAAGTATTTTTCTATGGCCAATCTAGCCATTAAATAACTTACACTTGATTCTGCACCTTGGTTAAGATTGATATAATTCTCCTCTAAACCATCATAACAACCTCCAGTGCTAGGATTATAAATAATCTGGTGTAAGTGGTTGTTACCCAAAAACCAGCTAAAGGCTATCTTGATTTTTTTTAAATAATTATCCTCTTTAAATACTTCATAAAATTTGCAAAGAGCTAAAATGGTATACGCTACATCAATAGGCTGCTCCCCACCATTTTTTTGCGCTGCCAATATATCGCCCTTAGTAAACCAGCCCTTATTAGATATTACTTTAATTGTATTATTCCTGAATATTTGTGTAAGTAAAAAATCAAACGTTTTTTTTGCAATTTCTTTATAAATAAGTTTGTTGGTAACCAACCAAGCGCAAAGCATAGATTCTGGTAAAAGGCTATTGCCATAAGTGAAATAACTTTCAAACCAGAGCCAGTTCACTTCTGATTCATGCCTAAACATTTGAACCAATTTGTCTGCAAAGTGTTCTACAAGTAAAATATTTTCAAACGATTCGCTTGTTAAATTGCGGTAATACAACCCTTTTATCATAAATGCCATTGCTCGGGTAGAATGGATGTTTTTTACGTTTAATAAAGCGGCTTGCATGGTTGCCACAGCATCAATCGTTATTTTTTTAGGTAAAATTGCACTTATTGAAATCAAATAACCCAAAGCCCAAATAGCCCTTCCATTGGAATCGGCTAAATCTACTTCGCTATTTTGCTCAGTAAATGCTTTTGTTTCATCTATATAGTTTAAAAAATAGCCCTTGCTTTGTAAACAGTATTTAATTAAGTTAAGATAGATGGCTATATATTCTATATCATCCTCATCTCCTGTTAATGCGAAATGTTCGCATACGGCAATCATAGCTCTTGCATTATCATCAAGTGTGTAGCCTGATGTAATATCTGGTTGACTGATCTTTGAAAACTGTATCATTCCAAAATCAGTCGTCAATTTTTTTATATGACTCAGGTTAACTGGCGGTATTTTATAATCAAGTACAATAGCGTCATTGCTCAGTTTTTTAAAAAGAATGCCATGTGCAAGAGCCCCATTTTCCCATGCAGTTGGAGCCATTTTATGCAATCCGTTCATGCTAATAGCTTTTCTTCGGTTATCATCCTGTAATAAATTTATCACCACAGTGCCTAGTCGTTTAGAATTTTCAAAATCTATAATTACGCCAGTATTATTTCTTAACACTTCTACTGCGTGCGGTATTGGAGTTGAAACAACAGTGCATCCGCAACTTAATGCATAGGAAAATGTACCACTTACGGCCTGATATGGATCTTTAGAAGTAAATAAGTAAATATCTGTAAGCTGCAAATACTCAAGTAAATCAGGCAACGGCAAGAAATAATTGATGAAGGAAACGTGACGCTCTAATTGAAGAGATGCTACTTTATCTATCAGCATATTTCTATATTTCTCGCCCTCATTTTTTATTACCGACGGATGTGTTTTGCCAATAATGAGAAAAAGCACATCAGGATTTTTTTTAATGATATTGGGCATTGCATCCAAAGTAGTTTCTATACTTTTTCCGGAACTGAGTAATCCAAATGTAGATAATACTAATTTCCCGGATAATTTATATTGTTCCTTCAAGAAACCTTTGTCAGAATGTTTTACTAAATGGGTTCCATGTGGAATAACAGTAATTTTATTTTTCAATATACCATAATCTTTTGTTAATATTTCTGATGAAGAATTTGTCATTACAATAATGGATTCTGACGCACTTGATATTTGCCGGACATTTAATTTTAACTTTTCATTAGGATGTGGCAAAACAGTATGGAACACTACAATTACAGGCTTTAAAATTGAATTTAAAAGTTGGATAAAATTTTCTTCTTTATTTTCATAGAACCCAAATTCATGTTGAATAATTACTGATTGTATTTTACTATTGGCATTAATTTTCGTGGCTAATTGTAAATACTCATTTGAATCATCCGTATTAAGTAAGTACTTAACTTCTTCATTATAAGTAAGTGGAATTGGCGAATAAATCTTTGAGATTCTTTGGTTGTAA
>JANMOT010000021.1:0-199345 GCA_031369485.1 Sphingobacteriia bacterium | reverse complement strand
TGCTACTTCTCGGCATGCTCGATGGAGAAACTTATTGTACCTTAGTTCCTCTGGTAGTTTTTTTTCGTTGTCATATTAATTAATTGTTTTCTTAAAGTTAATTATCTTCAACCAATACTACCGAAGGTTTAGTTCAACATTAAGCGGAGTAGAATAAATGCCCATTAAAAATGCCCCATTATCAAGGAAGATATTGGGGCATTTTTGCTGCGATACCTGCCCCGATAACTCGTGGGTGTTAAGCTCACACTGGGATGTAGTTCGGATTGTAGTAGGTGTATTTGTAGCTCTTGGGTTGGTATTAATTTGTAGGTGCTTCATGTTTTAAAATCTTTTTTTGTAATAAACTTTTGTTAAGCAAATAACTCCCCCACCCACATTAAGCGGTTGCTTTTTTTTGTTCCATAAATTCATTCTACTCATAGGCTATTGTATTTTAATTACGGTGGGTGATCCTCTATCAGGATTGTAAATAATTGGCTTCAGTGGTTTGGTTCTTGTTGGTTTACTGTATAATACTCCCTTGTAATAGGTAGCTACTGTTTCCATACTACCTATTTTACAAACAGGGCATAAACTAATATCTACTCCATGCTTTTCCAGCATACGCACTTTTACAGGCACTTGTACTTTGGGGGGTGGCGGTGGTAACCCTTGGGTAGTATATGCTGCTCATAGCGGCGTATAAACTCGGGTATTTTTAATACCATCACCTGTTGCTCTTTTTTTGTTCCCCTAGCGTGGTAATCTTTGTACTTAAATCGGATGGTTTGTTGGGCTTCATCAATGGCTTCTATCCGGTGGGCTGTAATGGCCACTTTGTGGGTGTGCCTTCCTAAGTAGTTCAGTACCTGTAATGGCCCACCAAAGGGCTTCTTGACATATACATTCCATGGCTTATAACCTGCTTGCTGTATAGATCTTTCTACCGATGCTGCATCTGCTATTTGTAAACTACCATTGGCTATGAGTAATCGCAACTGTTTTAAAAAATATGCTTTGTATATTTTTTGCATCGCTTTTTGGGGGAACAAGTAAGAATTGTTTTTCCGCTTCTCTTTCACCCACTGGTTACCTGCCATACCTCCACCACTGATGATAAAATGAATATGTGGATGAAAACTTAATTGCTGGCCCCATGTATGCAGTATGCTAATAATGCCCGGTGTAGCCCCCAACCAATGAGCATCTTTGGCTAACGTGAGTAAAGTATACGAACTGGCATCAAACAACAGCTTAAAGATTGCTTTACGGTTGCCCATGATTAAAGCGTTGAACTCATGCGGCAGTGTAAACACCACGTGGTAATAAGCAGTAGGTAATAGTTCCGATGTTTTATCTTCTAGCCACTGTTCTTTTTTCATACCACCACAGTTGGGGCAATGCCTATTACCGCAGTGTGGTATTGGTATTGTTGTTCCATTCAGTTGCTATTGCTGCAACGCTGTGTATGCATACCACACTGGGTCGTATGGCAATGGGTTAACGGGACAAAGAAGCACAAAAAACATATAGGGCAAATTTCGGAGAAATTCCATTTGGCGACATTACAAAACCGCAAGTGAAAAATTACATTCCAGACAATTTTGATATTTTATGTGCAGGTTTTCCGTGCCAAGCATTTTCAATTGCTGGCAAACGTGGTGGCTTTGACGACACGAGAGGAACACTATTTTTTGACGTTGCAGAAATTATTAAAAAGCACAAACCAAAAGCAATCTTTTTAGAAAACGTAAAAGGTTTGAGAAGCCACGACAAGGGCAAGACACTTGAAACAATTCTTAATGTTTTACGCAATGACTTTGACTATTTTGTTCCCGAACCACAAGTAATAAACGCTAAAGAATTTGGCGTTCCTCAACATCGTGAACGAATTTACATTGTTGGTTTCCGCAAGAATAATTTGGGCGTTCCCCTATCGGGTCGGGCTTTCCGTTCCAATCTTTTTGTTCGTTCCTCTCAAAAAGGATTTCCACTACAATCCCTAACGCAAAATGCCGCATAACATGAACATTCCAATTAAAATATCAAGAGACGAGTTTATGACTTTTTTTCGTGATGATGATTGTTTAAATGAATTAAGTGTTGATGATAGAATTGAAGTTTTTAGAACAATACTTTTAGGTAGTTCAGATTTTAAAAAAGAACTTTTTGATGAAATATTCTCAGACTATTGTGTAAGTCATCTTGATGTAATTGAAGTAAAATAATGGCAGCAAGAGACAATTGGAATAGAGAACAATTAATTGTTGCTTTAAATCTTTATTGGAAAATCCCTTACAATAAAATTAGCGGTAGTTCTAATTCTGTAATAAAACAGTTGGCTCCAATTATTGAAAGAACACCAGCCGCATTAGCTTATAAACTAATGAATTTTACAAGTCTCGATGCTGAAAAACAAAAAATTGGGAATAAGGGTAAGAGTGCTGCAAGTTCATCAGATAAAGAAATTTGGAATGAGTATTTTGGACAGTGGGAAAAATTAGCACTTGATAGTTCAGCTATACTTTCAAATATTCAAAACAAACCAATTGAAGAAATACTTGAGTTAGAACCAGAATTTAAATTTGCAGAAGGAAGAGAAAAAGAAAGACTTGTAAAAACAAGAGTTAATCAAAACGATTTTCGTCAAAGAATTTTAGCATCATACAATGAAAAGTGCAGTATCACTGGAATCTCTATTACTTCTTTGTTAGTTGCAAGTCATATAATTCCGTGGTCAAAAAACACTCAAGAAAGATTAAATCCTAAAAATGGCATCTGTTTAAATAGCATTCACGATAAAGCGTTTGATAAGGGTTTAATCACAATAACAACTGATTTTAAAGTGAAACTTTCTGATAATATTTTACAAAAGAGAAAAGAAAGTAACATTCAAAAATATTTTATTGAATACGAAAATCAATCTATAATTTTACCTGATAGATTTAGTCCTTCAATTGAGTTTTTAGAATATCACCATCAAAACATTTTCAATAAATAAAGGAGAATGCAGTGAAATATATGCTTTGTTCAAGCTACTTGGCGACAAGCAATTATTTGCAGGAGATGCAGACCTAAATAAAGTTGAAGAACTTTTTTACCCAATCATAAAAATCATTCGCAACGAAAGCGGAGGACATTATGAATATGAAATAAATGGAGATTTAGTAATTATTTCAGGAGGAAAAGAGAAATTACGAATTTTTGTAAAAACATTTACAGAACAGGCTTCAAAATTACTAACCAAAATAAAAGGAGAAAAAGGAACATTTGGAATACCAGAAGTTGAGGCATTTATGACATCAATAAATTGTCAAACACTAAAAGCAAAATCAACTTCCAAAACTGATATTCGTATTGTTATTCACGACCAGCGAATAAACCAAATGGCAGAATTGGGTTTTAGTATAAAATCTCAAGTTGGCAACGACTCTACAATTTTAAACGCAGGTAAAATAGCACAATTTGACATCTGATAAATTAGTTGTAAATTTGAGAATAATTCAGATAGAAAATGGTAATTGCAAATCCAATATATGATGTAGTTTTTAAGCGAATGATGGAAAACGAGCGAGTAGCTAAGTTTTTCATAGGTACATTATTGGAACAAACCATTGAAACAGTAGAGGTAAAACCTCAAGAGTTTACCTACACAGACGAACTTGCTGGATTAGCTGTTTTTAGACTTGATTTTATTGCCACTGTCAAAACAGACACAGGCGAACTAAAAAAGGTATTGATTGAAATTCAAAAAGCAAAAAATCATATTGATTTAATGCGTTTCAGAAACTACTTGGCTGAGCAATACAAGAAAGAAGATACGGTAGACAACGAAAAGGTAGTTTTACCCATCACAACTATCTATATTTTGGGTTTTCCACTACCCGAAATAGAAACACCGTGCTTGAAAGTAGAACGGAATTATAAAGACCAAATCAATAAAACAACGCTTGCTACAAAAAGCGACTTTGTAGAAAAGCTAACCCATGATAGTTATATAGTTCAAGTTGAACGAATCACTGACCGATACCAAACACGTTTGGACAAACTATTGAGTATATTCGAGCAGACCAACTTTGTGGACGACAAGAAAATAATCAAAGAGTTTACCCACGAAGTAGATATAGAAGAGATAAAAATAGCGACAGATATTTTGCATCATTCAGGTACAAATTCGGAGGAGAAAAAGAAAATAGAAACCGAACAGGAGGCTTGGAGGACAGTAAATGCCATGTTTGAAGACAAAGAGAAGAAGTATCAAAAAACAATTGCAGAAAAAGACCAAGTTATTTTTGACAATCAAAAATCTCTGACAGAGAAAGATAAGCTAATAGCTGAATTACTAAAAAAGTTGGACGAAACCAAATAATACGGCACTTAACATGGTATTTATGAAAGAATGGGGCTGGTTGGTAGGTCATAGTTTTGCTCTCCTGCATAGCTTATCTCGTGGGACAGTTTCGTAGCCCTATTAAATTCCGTGAAAAGTTATGTAGAAGTAACAGACCAAAACTACAAACTACTTGGATATTTAGATGCCATAAAGGACATTAAAAAAATACCTGATTGTTCAGTAAAGCAGGCTGTTATAAGATTAAGGAGTATTTTAAAATCATTGAATACTACAGAAATTCGTGAACTTATTGATCTAGCATTAAATTATCCTACAAGAACACGAGCTTTGCTTGGAGCTATATTAGAAAATATGGACCCAAAATTGAACTTAAATAAATTAAAAAATAGTTTGAATCCACTGACTAAAATAAATTTAAGCATTGATGAAGTGGTATTGCAAACAATAAAAAAATGGAATATAAATGCAACTACACTTAGACGAAGCCAATTTTAAAAAAATTGTAGGAAATGCATCCGCTTTTTTAAAAATTCAGCAGTCATTTGTAGAGAAAGATTATTGGATAACATTAATATTAAGCCGTTTGGCAAAAAGTAAATATGTTAATGAATCGGTTTTTAAAGGCGGTACATCACTATCAAAAGGATACAATCTGATTGAGCGGTTTTCGGAGGATGTAGATATTGCCATCATAAACGACAATGGTAAAACAGGTAATGAAATTAAAACCATCATCCGCACTATTGAAAAAGGAATTACACCTGATTTAACCGAGTTACAAATGAATGGTGTAACCAGTAAAGGTTCAAGATTCAGAAAATCGGTTTTTGAATATGTGAGTACAGATAAAAGCAATCAAAACAATAAACTTATTGTAGAAGTCAATTCATTTGCCAACCCCTTTCCGTTTCAACGGCTTACCATACAAAGTTTTGTGTTTGATTTTTTAATACAAACAGGAAATGAAAAATACATTGACGAATACAATCTTCAATCCTTTGAAGTGAATGTGTTGAACAAAGAACAAACTTTGTTAGAAAAAATGGTTTCGTTGATTCGGTTTTCATTCGAAGAAAATGCCGTTGAAAGTATTTCAAAAAAAATACGACATTTTTACGATCTCTATTTCTTAATGAAGAATCCTGAATGTGCTGATTTTGTAGCATCAGATTCATTTAAGAAACAATTGAAATTAAAATATCAAACTGAACTATCCGCTTTAGCATACAGAACAATTCCTGATGAAGAAAGTGTTGCTAAAAGTTTTAGCGAGTTAATAAAAAAAATTGAATGAAATTTACGGAAGAAAAATTAGAAAAGGCGTTTACCTACCGAATTGTTGGGGCAAGAAGGGTTTCCCCACCATTTGGGCATTTCTATTACTCGTAAACCTGACGAAGTATTGATAGAAGAAGATTTGTAAAACTTTCTTTTAACGCAATACGCCAGTCAAGGAATTACAATTAATGAAACCAAATCTATTATTCTTCAACTCAAATCCCTTTCCGCTTCTGACCTTTACAAAAGGAACAAAACATTTTTAAAGATGCAATCTGTGTAAATACCAAATAAAATTACTTTATGAATTTAGCTTCCTTACTCTTACTACTTATGTTTTTGACAATTTCATATTGTTCTAAATCCCAAGTTTCAAAAGACCAAATAAAATTAAATACCCTTCACCAAAAAACTGAAACCATTCGACATACACTTGGGTTTTATTATAAGTCTTATTATGCTAAAATTGAGGCTACGGACGAGACTTTAGAAAAAAGAGATTATCAAAATAAGATAGACAGTCTAGATAAGTTGACTGATATAAATAACAACGAGGAACTTTTAATTGACCTCAAATTTGTTAAGACGCATCTTTCTTCACCAATCTCACTACATGCACTTCTTTACAGACTAGAAAGAAGAGAAGGTCTTAATTACTATAAAGAAATCTATTCTCTATTTAACTCATTAAATCCTGCACTCAAAAAGACAGAAAAAGGCGTTGAGTTGAAAGAGGCATTGTTGAATTTTAAAAATAGTTCAGTAGGTAAAATGGCACCTGACTTTAGTGTGGAGGACATCAAAAACAATGAATTAGTTTTAAGTTCTTTTAGAAATAAAAAATATGTTCTATTAGATTTTTGGGCTAGTTGGTGTGTTCCTTGTAGACAAGACTTTTCTTTTATGAAAGAGATTTATCAAAAATATAATTCAAAAGACCTTGAAATCATAAACATATCAAGAGATGAAAATAATGAATTATGGAAAAGGGCAATTGAAAATGACAGCATTGGAATGTGGAGACATTTCTCTCTAAAAGAAAATAAAAGTTCCGTAGAAAAATTATTTTTTGTAACGGCAATCCCAGTTAAAATACTAATCAATAAAGAAGGAATAATCATCGGAAGATGGCGTGGTAGTGGCGAGGAAAATATTGCAGCGATTAGAAAAAGTCTTAGAGAAACATTTATGGAGTAGCAGAAATGCCCTTTAAAAATGCCGCTTTATTAAGTTGGTATTGCCATTGCTCTTTTTTTGTTCCCCTAGCGTGGTAATCTTTGTGCTTAAATCGGATGATTTGTTGGGCTTCAATGCATCTCTTCTAACCAAAATAATTGGTTCTTACCTAAAGCGTTTTTTGATAACTCATTTTTTTTGTCATTTTATGGTAGTACATTTGATGAGTAACAAAGATGATCAATTATGTGTACCAATCCCTTCACGGAATCTGAGATTGAGGGGGTTTGCTAAAATACAGGCAGTAATAAACTCAACATTCGTAATTCTATTGGGCATTTGTGTAAATGTTGAGCTGACGTTTTTCAAATGCCCAACCACGCCAATACGAAGGCGTTAGCGGTTATTGCAGGACGGATTAAAAATATCGAACTGATTAAATTAAACTCTTGCTTCATGTCAAAATCGCAGAAAAAACACAATGCCCAGATTCTAGGGAAAGGAGAAAAGGCAATGCTATTCGTTCACGGTTATGGTTGTGACCAAAACATGTGGCGATTTATTACCCCTGCATTTGAAACTTCTTACAAAATTGTACTTATTGATTTGGTGGGTTCAGGCCAATCTGATCTTAATGCCTATGATTTTGACAAATACAATACCCTCCAAGCACACGCAAACGATCTTCTTGATCTTATTGAGGAACTAGGCTTAAAAAATGTCGTGTTGGTCGCTCATTCTGTTAGTGCCATGATTGGTGCACTAGCCTGCATACAAAATCCTGCTGCATTTGATTGCATCATCATGATTGGCCCCTCTCCTCGGTATATAAGCGACCATTCTTATAATGGAGGTTTTTCGAAGGAAAGTATAGATGAATTGGTGGAAGCCCTCGATTCTAATTACCTTGGATGGTCGAGTGCCATTACTCCTGTGATTATGGGAAACCCTGAGCGGCCAGCTTTAGCACAAGAATTAAAAAATAGTTTTTGCCGCAATAACCCCGATATTGCTAAACATTTTGCCCGCGTAACTTTTTTAGGAGATAATCGAGCGGATTTAGAAAAGGTAACAGTACCTACCCTAATACTTCAGTGTTCGTCAGATGTGATAGCCCCTCTACATGTGGGTACTTATGTACAACAACATATTAAAGACAGTCAATTAACCCAACTGAAAGCAAAAGGACATTGTCCACACTTGAGCGAACCGGAAGAAACCATTCAGAGCATGAAGAAATTTTTAATTGCTAGGTAACAAATAATGTATGGAATTAGATTTCAAAACCTTATATCATCATGCACCTTGTGGCTATTTATATACCATGGAGGATGGCACCCTGATAGATGTGAATGATACTTTCATGGCATTCACTGGTTATTCTCGCGAAGAAATCATTGAAAAAAAAAGATTCGAAGACTTTCTTACCATAGGAGGTAAAATTTACTACGAAACGCATTTTGCTCCCTTGCTGCATATGCGCAGAGAGGTCAGTCAAATTAGTTTTGATTTTATTAGAAAGGATGAAACTCGCTTTCCAGTGCTTATCAATGCAATTAAGCAAAATGCCAATGAGAAGCAGCACAATTATATTCAATTTATTGTGCTAGACATCACACAGCGTAAGCAGTACGAGATTGAATTAATGAACGCTAAAAGAAAATCTGAGGAATTGTTGACGCAACTCTCAAATGTAAATAAAGAACTAACAAGCAATATTCAAGTAATTACAGAACAAAGTCATCAACTAGAAAAACTAAATGCTACTAAGGATAAATTTTTTAGTATTGTAGCTCATGACTTAAAAAGCCCTCTTAATTCTTTGAAGTCGTTCTCAAATTTGTTAATTGACCATTTTGACACTCTTAACAAGGACGAGATTTTGGCAATGAGCAAGCAACTTCGCGACTCAGTTGACAATACAATTAAAATGGCCGACAACCTAATCACTTGGGCGATGGTACAAATGGAGGACTACCAATTCAATGAAGAGACAATAAAAGTTAAAGACATTACCTCAAATATATGTGACGTTTATCAAGACGTGGCATTAAAAAAAGGTATCAATGTAAATTGCTCAGTTGAGGACTCTCTTACCATTACCGGTGACAAAAATCAAATTGAATTCGTAATCAGAAATCTTGTGAATAATGCTATTAAGTTCACCCATAAGAACGGATTTGTAAGTTTGACAGCTAAATCATTACCAGACGGACAAGTTCAAATATCCGTTTCAGACAGCGGAGTAGGGATTTCTGATGAATTTAAAAGAAAATTATTCTCTATTGGCAAAAACCAAAGCACCGATGGAACAGATGGAGAAAAGGGTACTGGGTTGGGTCTTATGTTGAGTTACGAGTTCATGAAACTAAACGGAGGACAGATTGACATTGAAAGCAGTTTGGGCAAAGGGACTACATTTCACACTAAGTTTAAAAGTGGACATTAAAGAAATGACTGTAGAGAATGCAACATTATCAGAAGTCGCTACTGACACAGTAAATCTAGCAGCTGCTAAAGAAGAATAATTTAAATTCCTACCGCTCCAAAATAACCCTGCAATAGTTTCGGTAACACAATTCCACTTTCAGTTTGATTGTTCTCTAACAAACACGCTACTATACGTGGTAATGCCAGCGCACTACCATTAAGCGTATGAACCAATTGTGTTTTTCCATCCGCTCCTTTAAAACGGCATTTCAATCTATTAGATTGAAAACTTTCAAAATTACTTACACTGCTCACCTCTAGCCAACGCTGCTGCGCAGCGCTGTACACTTCAAAATCGTAAGTAATGGCACTGGCAAACCCCATATCACCCCCACACAACCGAAGTATGCGATATGGTAATTCTAAACTCTGTAATAATTTTTCTACATGCACTACCATCTCTTCCAACACTTCATAACTTTTTTCGGGATGCACTATCTGTATAATCTCTACCTTCTCAAACTGATGCACCCTATTTAATCCCCGCACTTCTTTTCCATAACTGCCCGCCTCCCTTCTAAAACACGGAGAATAGGCCGTCATCTTTACCGGAAAATCGCTCTCTTTTAATATTGTATCTCGGTACACATTCGTAACCGGCACTTCGGCCGTAGGTATCAAATACAAATTATCTTCCGTTGCATGGTACATCTGTCCCTCTTTATCGGGTAATTGCCCTGTGGCATAAGCCGATTCTGCATTTACCATAAATGGAGGCAGGTATTCGGTGTACCCAGCCGCAGTATTAAAATCTAAGAAATATTGAATCAATGATCGCTGTAATTTGGCACCCTTACCTATATATACCGGAAAGCCACTTCCCGTAATTTTATTGCCCAACTCAAAATTAATCAGGTTGTATCGAGTGGTGAGCTCCCAATGCGGCACCGCATCTGCTGCCAATACTGGTATTGCTCCCCCTGTTCTTACTATCTCATTTTCTTCGGGTGTTTTGCCTTCTGGCACTTCACCTGCTGGTAAATTGGGTAACAATATTAATGTTTCAGCCAATTGCTTTTCAGTTTCTACCATACTTTCTTTCAATGGCTCTAGCGCTAACTTCCAAGCTGCCACCTGCATTTTTACCGCTTCGGCTCCTGCTTTATCGCCCTTGCCCATCATCATTCCTATCTCTTTTGATGCCGTATTTACTTTTGACTGTATTTCGTCGTAAGCTGCTTGCATTTTTTTTCGAGCATCATCTAGCCCAATAATGGTATCGACCAACTCCGGCTGCTTAAAATTTTTCTTCTTCAGTTGCTGCTTCACCCGCTCTGGGGCTGCTTTTAATACACTCACCTGTAACATAGTACCAATTTTGCTGCAAATATACCTTTTGCAGGTTGATCATGGCATTCCTACAGTGTTTACCTTTGCAGTTATGTTTATAACAGACGACTTACAACAACGCTGGTGGGCTCTGGAAGCTAAATTGGTAGAACGTTTTGGTAAAAAGCCCGACCTTGAAGCTATTTTATTCCTTATTGGATTGCAAGAAACCAATTTTAACGCTGAAAAAATCTCTAAAGAACAGAAGCAAGATCTTATGCACGTTGCTATATGTACCGTACTGGCTCAAAGTGGATACTATTTGGTTGAAGGCAAGGATGATGAGGGCTGGCCCCATTTTCACCAACTGAAACAACTACCTGATATGAGCACACCTGAACAGGAAAGTTTTATTAAAGACCACGTACTGCTTTATTTTGATCAGCAGGACTTCTAACTATATTTAATTTTCTGCCATTGTTTTTTATTCAATATTTGCATTAATAAAACAACACTTTATGAATTTTCCAGAAGAACTATACTACACCAAAGACCATGAATGGATTAAATTGGAGGGCAATATCGCCACCATCGGTATTACCGATTTTGCCCAACATGAATTGGGTGATATTGTTTATATTGATGTGAATACCGTTGGCAAAACACTTGCTGCTGAAGAAGTTTTTGGTACGGTTGAAGCAGTTAAAACAGTGAGCGACCTTTTCTTACCCGTACATGGAACCATTACAGAAGTAAACGACCTGCTGAATAAACAACCTGAATTGGTAAATACAGATCCTTATGGTGATGGTTGGATGATTAAAATGACGGTTACTGATATTGCAACTGTTGCCGCCCTTTTGTCTAAAAACGCCTATGCAGATCTGGTTGGATAATTCTTAGTAGTCTAAAATACCCAAGCCATCTTCTTTGGAACTACCACAAAAATACAGCGAACAAGAACTTGTATGGTTGTTAAAGCAACGAAATGAGCAAGCATACAGCTACCTGTATGACCATTATTCTGGTGCATTATTCAGTGTGATATTGTGTGTTGTTAAAGAAGAAGAATTAGCAGCTGATGTTCTGCAAGAAGTGTTCATTAAAATTTGGCGACAAATTAGCCTATATGATACCACTAAAGGACGCTTGTATACTTGGATGCTGAATGTTGCTAGAAATACTTCCATTGATGCCATTAGAAGCAAGGGTGTTAAAAATAGTCGCCAAAACCAAGAACTCACCGAAAACGTATATGAACAAGCTGGATCGGCTGAAATGAAAACCGATGCAATTGGACTCAGGAAACTTGTTCATACACTTAAAGATGAATGGAAGATTTTAATAGAATTGTCTTATTTTGAAGGATATACACAGGATGAAATGGCCAAAATGCTGAATATTCCCCTCGGTACGGTTAAAACCCGTCTCCGAAGTGGTTTGGCAGCTTTAAGTAAAATCATTAAAAAATAAAGTGAATACGCAGGAATATATAGAAAGTGGCATTATTGAAACTTATGTTTTAGGTATGACCGATGCAATTGAATCTGCTGAATTAGAGCAGTATTGCCGGGAATATCCCGACATTAAGCTTGCTGTAACTGCTTTTGAAGCCACTCTTGAACAGCAGGCACTTCTCAATCCTATAAACCCTCCTCCTGCCATTAAAGCCCAATTGTTTGAGTCGCTGAAAGATGAATTTGTTCATCCAGTTTTCATGACTTCACCCACTAAGCAGTCTGCCAAAGTTTTTAATATTCAACCCTTCCTCAAATACATTGCCGCTGCTTCTATCATACTCCTCGTTATAAGTGGTGCTATGAACCTGTATCTCTATACTAAATTATCTAATAGTTCAGCCCAATACCAAGCCATTTTAGTAGAAAAAACAAGCCTTCAGGCCAATAACCAGTTAATTCAAGCCAAAGCACTCGATTTGTTTAACAGCATGCAAATGATGACCGATCCCGCCATGCTTAAAGTTTCTATGCCCGGTATGCCTGGCAAAGAAAAAAATTATGCAACCATTTTCTGGGATACTAAATCTAAAGATGTTTATATTCTTCCTAATAAATTACCCCAACCTACCCTAGGCAAACAATACCAATTATGGGCAATGGTGGATGGTAAACCCGTTGATGCTGGTATGATTGGCGACTGTGCTGGTTTGTGCAAAATGAAAAATATTCCCAATGCTACTATGTTTGCCGTTACCTTGGAAAAAATGGGTGGCAGTAGCATTCCTACCATGACAGAAATGTATCTTGCTGGTAAAGTAAGCTAGATTTATTCGGTTAATTACCAAATACATTTATCTTTATACCGTATTACCATAGATTATGAATATCGATCATATCAAAAAAATACTGGGACTTAAAAAAGCAGTCATCTCTCTCGAAAACAAGATATTCAATCTGATTTCGTTTTTGATATTCATTACTATGACCATTAATTTGGTTACTAACTTTGCCCTCGGCAGGAATAACCTATTTCTTACCCTTATTTTATTACTGGTTGTAACCTCTTTTTATTTTTTTTATATTTCTAGGTACAAAGGCAGATTTATTCCAATGGGTGTTTTATACATCGCTTTCTGTATGTTGTTTTTTGTTCCCATTTGGTTCACTAACGGCGGAATAGAAGGGCCTACAAAATCTGCATACTTAATGATTGCAGTTGCCGCCATGATGATTCTTCCCAAAAAATTCCATTCTTTCTTTATAGGAGTTACCATGCTTATTTTATTAAGCCTATTTTTTTTAGAATCAAAATATCCGCATTGGGTTATTCCTTATGGCTCTCAAGAAATTAAACAGATTGATCTGGTAATTACAACACTATTATACTTGATTGTTATTTCTATCAGTGTTAGTCTCTATAAAAGAACTTATGATATTGATAGAAACAGCTTAATTAAAAAATCGATCGACCTAGAAGAGTCGCGCGAATACCTTTCTGAAACAAAACTGCAAGCTGAAGAAGCCACCAAAGCAAAATCTAGGTTTTTAGCCAATATGAGCCATGAAATAAGAACCCCTCTCAATGGTATTATTGGAACCATTGACCTATTGCAACATACCCGCCTTTCTGCGGAACAAGAAGAACTGATGCTCTCCCTAAAATCGAGCAGCACACATTTATTAGAAATTGTAAATGATGTGCTTGATATTTCTAAAATTGAAGCCGATAAACTCGAATTATTTGAGGGTCCTTGTAACTTAAATACAATTGTTCAACAGGTAATGGCCATTAATACACCCAGAATAAGTGGACTCAAAAAAAATATTGCCCTTACTGCTGCTGTCGATAAAAATGTAGAAGCTGAAATCATTGCTGATGAAAGCAGGATCAAACAAATATTAATTAACCTAGTAGGCAATGCGGTTAAGTTTACCGAAAATGGTAGTATAGCCCTATCTGTAACAGCTACGCTTATTGATGAATCTTTACAAGAACTAAATTTTGAAGTAAAAGATACAGGCATCGGCATCAGCGAACAAAATATTGACACCCTATTTGTTCCATTTACGCAAATTGATAGTACGGCTACTCGTAAACACAGCGGCACTGGTCTTGGCCTTTCAATCTGTAGAAAAATTATTGAAGAGATGGGCGGACGAATTTGGATTGAAAGTGAGTTGGACAAAGGTTCTTCATTTAAATTTATCATACCTGTTCAAATAAACTTGGTAAGAAAAAATCAGCAAGCTCCTACGCTTCCAATCAATACCATCCCCAGTTCCGAACTAAAACACTTAAGCATTCTTGTTGCAGAAGATAATGGCATGAACCAACTACTTGCTACTAAAATGTTCAAGAAAATTGGCTACACCATTGAAATAGCAAATAATGGTAGGGAGGCTGTTGAAATGGTTGGTAAGAAGAAATACGACTTGGTTTTTATGGACATTCATATGCCTGAAATGGATGGGCTAGAAGCTACTTCTACAATTCTACAAAATACCGCCAATAGTGAATCCCCCATCATCATAGCAATGACCGCAAATGCAGTAAAAGAAGCGGAGACTGAATACTTAAATGCAGGCATGAAAGATATTGTAACCAAACCATTCACTATTGAACAACTTAGAAAAGTATTGGAAAAATGGACGGCTTAAGTCACTCTTATTTTTTTGTATACTCCTCACAAGTCTCGTATTGTTTACACTCCCTGGAAGCAAAGTGCCAACTATTTCATGGCTGAATATTCCGCATCTTGATAAAATAATTCACAACATTATTTTCTTTTCACTTTCTACCAGTTTATATATTTGGCTTGCTGGTGCTTTTCCATCAATAAATAAAAAGGGCGTAATTGTAATGATACTTATACTAGTTGGATATGGTATAGGTATAGAATTTATACAAGATAATTTAATTGAAGGCCGTTCTTTTGAGATCAAAGATATTTTGGCTGATACAAGTGGATGTCTAATTTTTTTTATCTGCTATTTGATATATAGGCGTTGCTAAAAAAAAGTTGGCCCCTGTGGAAACAGGGGCCGCAACCAAAACTAACTGCTTATGAGAAAATTGTTATTTGCTTATTTATAATTACTATTCCAAACCTTGTGCCGCAATCATTAAAGAATTTGTTAATTTAAATTTAAACACATCTAAATCTCTTTAATAACTACTACCACATAAAGTTCAGCATAATTTTTTGAATAAAACATCAATTTACTAATAATAAATTGTTAAAGGAAGCAGGAATTGGCTTTAAGACCTTGGTTTTAGCCATAAATCGTATTTTTGACAATTATATGCCATATTTTAACTGGAACGACAGCCGCAATTTTTTATCTAAAATAACTTTTAGACGGCTTTTCAATGCCCTAAAAGTATACTCAAGTTATCAACTTTCGAGAATGATTGGTAAGCCCATACAGTGGGGATACCCTATTTCTATTTCCTTTGAACCCACTACTTCCTGCAATCTTCGGTGCCCCGAATGTCCCAGCGGGTTAAGGGAATTTACCCGCCCCACAGGAATGCTACAAAAGGATTTTTTTCAAGAAACCATCAACGATATTTATAAAGACCTGCTCTACCTTATTTTTTATTTTCAGGGTGAACCATACCTAAACCCTAATTTTCTGGATATGGTGCTTTATGCCCATCAAAAAGGTATCTATACCGCCACTTCTACCAATGCACATTATCTTACCGAAGAAAAAGCTAAAAAAACAGTTGAGAGTGGATTGGATCGACTCATCATTTCAATAGATGGTACTACCCAAGATGTTTATGAACAGTATCGTGTGGGTGGTAAATTGGAAAAAGTACTAGAAGGTGCCCGAAATATTGTGAAGTGGAAAAAAACGTTGAATAGCAAGACTCCTTTTATATTCTTCCAATTCTTAGTAGTTAAACCCAACGAACACCAAATTGAACAAGTGAAACAATTGGGCAAAGAGATTGGGGTTGACCAAGTGCGGTTTAAAACCGCTCAGGTTTACGATTATGAAAACGATCCCAATCAACTCATTCCAACCAATAATAAATACAGTCGCTATAAAAAAGATGCAGGTGGCAATATGAAAGTGAAAAGTGGCTTAAATAATTATTGTTGGAAGCTTTGGCACGCCAATGTAATTACTTGGGATGGAATAGTAGTACCTTGTTGCTTTGATAAAGATGCTACGCACCAACTAGGCAATCTAAAAACCCAATCCTTTAAAGAAACTTGGCATAACCCCAACTACCAGCAGTTCAGGAAGGAATTAATGGCCAGTAGAAAAAATATTGATATATGCGCTAATTGCAGTGAAGGGCTAAGTGTATGGGAAGATTGATGGATTTTTAAATTGACTAGTTCACTCACCATTATGGGAATTGAAAAAGATATTCAGCAAAAACAATTTAGAACTATTTACCAAAAAGTAACGGTAAACTTGATCTATTCAACCAACTGGTTGCTAGAACAAATTAAACTTTTTTTGCAAGAAGAAGATATTACTTCTCAACAATACAATATACTCCGTATTCTTAGGGGAAGTAAAATTCCACTCAGCACACTTCAAATTAGAGAAAGGATGCTCGATAAAATGAGTGATACCAGCAGAATTGTTGAGCGACTACTGAAAAAAGGGCTGGTAGAAAAAAAAATATGTACCGCAGATAAAAGATTGGTGGATATTAAAATTTCAGCAACAGGTTTAGCGTTATTGAGTAGGATGGACGAAAAAAACGAACAACTAGATCAAATTTTATCGGAACTATCATCAGATGAAGCGACTATTCTGAGTGATTTACTCGATAAAATGCGCTGCAAAGTCCCAACACCATAAACCAATATTAACACATGAAAAACCCTATTAAATCTATTTTTGCACTAGCTTTTATACTATGGGCACCAAGGCTTCAAGCCCAACAAACCCCCAACTACGAATTCAGAGGTGTATGGATAGCCAGTGTAGAAAATATTGATTGGCCCGCTAAAAGAGGCTTATCGGTTGCAGAACAAAAATCATCTTTTATCCGGTTACTAGATTTGCATCAATCCAATGGAATGAATGCAATTGTTATGCAGGTAAGGCCTTCGGGCGACGCACTCTATCCCTCGCAGTATGAACCTTGGAGTGAATACTTAACGGGCAAGCAAGGTTTACCTCCTACGCCTTATTACGATCCACTGGAATTTATGATTACTGAAACCCATAAACGAGGCATGGAATTTCATGCATGGCTGAATCCATACAGGGCAGTATTCAATATTTTTAAATCGTCTATTGCTCCTTCACATATTACCAAAATTCATCCCGAATGGTTTTTGGTGTACGGTGATAAAAAATATTTTAATCCTGGCTTGCCAGCTGTGCGTGAACATACGGTTAGGATAGTAAAAGATTTGGTGAATAGATACGATATTGATGCAATTCATATGGACGACTATTTTTATCCCTACAGAATTGCGGGTAAAGAGTTTCCCGATCAAGCCAGCTTTGAACAATATGGAGCCGGTTTAAAAAAAGACGATTGGAGAAGAAGCAATTGTGATAGTATTATTGTTCAATTGCAACACGCCATACATAGTACCAACCCAAGGGTAAAATTTGGTATCAGCCCCTTCGGCGTATGGAGAAATAAAAGTCAAGACCCAATGGGTAGCAATACCAAAGCGGGACAAACTAATTATGATGATCTATACGCCGATATTTTATTGTGGCTGAAAAAGGGATGGATTGATTATGTAACACCACAGCTTTACTGGGAACGTGGCCATAAATTAGCGGATTATGATGTCTTATTAAAATGGTGGAATGAAAATGGATATGGAAAACATATTTATATAGGTATGGGCATTTATCGTGCGGGAAGTAATGAAGCATGGAAAGATAAAAACCAAATTCCATATCAAATACAAGAGTTGAGAAATTTTCACACCACGCAAGGAAGCCTTTATTTCAGCAGTAAAATTTTTGAAAAAAATCCAAATGGATGGAATGATAGTCTGAGAACCAATTATTACCGCTATCCAGCATTGGTACCTCCTATGCCTTGGCTTAATAATGATGCACCTGAGCAACCAGTATTGGTAAAAAAATCGATGAAAGAAATTGAAGCTACTTATAACGGAACGCTTGGCATTAAAGGGTTTGGCATTTTTGTGTTGTCGAGAGATCAGGAAATAAAATTCATTAATAGCCAACTCGTACAACTTATTATAACCGATAAAACGGCCTTGGTAGACCTTACTAAAATTCCAGCAGCAACAGGCAATCGTATTTGCATTGCTACCATTGATATTAATAATAACGTAAGTGCATTAATGGAATTAAATTAAAGCAATATGGCAGGGAGTATTTTATTAATTGATGATGAAGATAACCTGCGAAAATTATTAAGTCGCATCATTCAATTAGAAGGTTTTATTGTTTTCCAAGCTGCTACACTAAAAGCAGGTTGGAAAATAGCTGAGAAAGAGTGTATTGATGTAGTACTCTGTGATGTGAAATTACCCGACGGCAGTGGGGTAGATTTTATAGTGCCATTTAAACTGAAGCATCCCCTTGCAGAAGTTATTTTATTAACTGCTTATGGCAATATTTCTGACGGGGTAACTGCCATTAAGCAAGGTGCTTTAGACTATATTACCAAGGGCGATGATAATGATCGGATTATTCCACTATTGCACCAAGCGGTAGATAAAGTTTTAGTGCAACGAAAAAAAACCATTAGTGTAAAATCGCAAGGAGCGTACAGTCTAAAAGATATTATTGGCAATAGTGCAGCCATTTTAGAAGCTATTGCACTTGCTAAAAAAATTGCACCTACCAATGCCAATATTTTATTATTAGGCGAAACAGGAACTGGGAAAGAAGTTTTTGCCAATGCCATTCATGCCGAAAGCAAAAGAAATACAGAAACCTTTATAGCCATTAATTGCAGTGCATTCAATAAAGAATTATTAGAGGGAGAACTATTTGGTCACAAAGCAGGTGCTTACACTGGGGCCATAAAAGATAAAAAGGGATTGATAGAACTGGCGCATAAGGGTACTTTATTACTCGATGAAATGGGGGAGATGAATATTGAACTACAGGCCAAATTATTGCGTGTGATTGAGAACGGAGAGTTCATAAAATTAGGGGATGAAAAAACCACTAAGGTAGATATACGAATTATTGCAGCTACCAATAGAAATTTGGCAGACGAGGTAACTAAGGGAAATTTTAGGGAAGATTTGTTTTATCGACTTAACGGCTTTACCATTAACCTACCATCACTCAATAGTAGGGTAGAAGATATTCCAGTATTGGCACAATATTTACTACAAAGCTATGCAGCAAAAGAAAAGATAAATAGGCCACAAATTCAGCAGCAAACAATGGCAATATTACTGCGCCATATCTGGAAGGGAAATATCCGAGAATTAAAGAATGTATTGGAGCGCGCCTGCATTATGAGTGATGGAAATATTATTTTACCCGAGCACCTGCCTTATAATTTACTACAACAACATTGCAATACAACAGATCATTTAAGTCTCGCAAGTGTAGAAAAAACCCATATCCAAAAAGTACTACAATATACCAAGGGTAATAAAACCAAAGCGGCAGAATTAATGGGAATAGGGCTTACCACACTTTACCGAAAATTAGAAGAATACCAGCTACCAATTTAGATTGAGAGAATTATAGTACCCTTCCAAAATGAACAACTACCCTTCCAAAATGGAAGGGTTTTATTTTTTGCTTATTGTACAAAATAACTATAATATCCGAAAACCCTTATTCTGATTGAGTTTACAGGCTTCCCGCCCAGTTATTAATAGCTGGCATTGCTTTGGCTGTGAGTTCGCAAATAATATTATAACCCATGTTAGCAGCTATTTTAATCATCGGCACCCTTATTGGCTTCGCCTTCTTATTCAAATTTATTGACTGGTTCGAAAAAATTTAAATTATGACCATACTATTCATCATTGCCATCCTTGTTTTTGTATACCTCTGCTATGTTTTAGTAAAGCCCGAAAAATTTTAGTGCCTACTTAAAGTAACAGAAAATACTCTTCAGAAATTTATATCAAAAAAATAAAAAATGAACTCAGAAATTTTAGGCGTTGTAACAATGTTTCTGGCAACCATTGCATTGGCCATTCCACTTGGAAAATATATAGGCAAAGTGTTTAATGGCGACAAAACATGGGCCGATGGATTTTTAAAACCATTGGATACTATATTCTTTAAACTCTCTGGCATTAATCCACTTAAAGAAATGGACTGGAAGCAACACCTTATTGCTTTATTAACCATAAACGTTGTATGGTTTCTGTTCAGCATATTTGTACTGATGAATATGGGTTGGCTGCCTTTGAATCCAGATGCTAATGCGGGTATGAGTGCCGACCTAGCTTTTAATACCACCATTAGTTTTATCAGCAATACCAACTTGCAACACTATAGTGGCGAAAGCGGGGTTTCTTATTTAGGACAAATGGTATTAATGCTGTTTCAATTTATTAGTGCCGCCGCAGGTATGGCAGTATGTGCCGTTGTATTCATGGCCATGAAAGAAAAAACTACCGATCAATTGGGTAATTTTTACAACTATTTTGTAAAAAGCTGTACACGCATTTTACTTCCATTATCAATTGTAGTTGCAATTGTGCTTGTATTTAATGGTACTCCAATGACTTTTAAAGGAAAAGACCAATTTATTTCTTTACAAGCTGATACCGTAAATGTTTCGCGTGGCCCCGCAGCAGCTATGATTGCCATTAAACAATTGGGTACCAACGGAGGTGGATTTTTTGGCGTGAACTCAGCACATCCTTTAGAAAATCCCAATTATTTCACCAATATAATAGAGAATATCAGCATTTTGCTTATACCCATTGCTATGGTATTTGCACTTGGTTTTATCATCAAAAGAAAACGATTTGCGTGGATGGTTTTTGGCGTGATGACCATTGGATTTTTACTGCTGCTATTGCCAACCATTTATTTAGAACTTAAGGGTAACCCAGCTATTGGTAAAATGAATATTGCCCAACCTTTGGGCAGTATGGAAGGAAAAGAAGTTCGCTTTGGCAGTGCAGCATCTGCTTATTGGGCCATCACAACTACCAGTACCTCCAATGGTTCTGTAAATGCTATGCATGACAGCTTAACTCCTTTGTCGGGTATGTTTGCCATGCTGGGTATGATGGTAAATGCTTTTTATGGCGGGGTGGGTGTTGGTTTTTTAAACTTTTATATATTCATCATTATTGCCGTTTTCATCAGCGGGTTAATGGTGGGTAGAACACCAGAATTTTTAGGTAAAAAAATAGAGGCAAAAGAAATGAAGATTGCAGCCATCATTGCATTGCTGCACCCATTACTCATTCTCTCTGGCACCGCTTTATCAAGTTGGCTTTACGCCCATAATCCAACAGCTTATGCAGGTTGGTTGGCCAACCCTGGCAATCACGGTTTTAGTGAAATGTTGTATGAGTTCACTTCTTCTGCAGCCAATAACGGAAGCGGTTTTGAGGGACTGGGTGATAATACGCCTTTTTGGAATATTGCCTGCGGTATTGTGATGCTCTTATCGCGTTACTTACCCATTATTGGTCCTTTAGCCATTGCTGGTAGTCTCGCTAAAAAGAAATATATACCCGAAAGTGCAGGTACACTTAAAACAGATACCACCACATTTGGTATTATGGTATTTGCAGTAATTTTTATTATTGCTGCATTAAGTTTCTTTCCTGCATTATCATTAGGCCCTATAGCTGAATTCTTTACGATTAAATAATTTTTATGACCAATCAATCTTCGAATAAACTCTTTGAGATAAGTCAAGTAAATATGGCTTTAAAACAGTCGCTCATTAAACTCCATCCCGTTACCATGTTTCGCAACCCAGTAATGTTTGCCGTATGGGTTGGCACGCTTGTAATGGCATGTGTTTGTATATGGATAGCGGCTGGTGAAAAAAACCAAGGCAGCTTAGGCTATAATATTATTGTTACTGCCATACTTTTTATTACTTTATTATTTGCCAATTTTGCAGAAGCCATTGCCGAAGCAAGGGGTAAAGCACAAGCCGATTCTTTGCGCAAAACAAGGGAAGAAACACCTGCCAAACAATTGGTTTTGGGCGATATTCATGTAGAAGAAATTAAAATGGTTCCTTCTTCTCAATTGCGCAAAGGTGATATATTTATTTGTGAAACAGGTGATACCATTCCGATGGATGGTGAAATTATATCGGGTATTGCCACCATTGATGAGTCGGCCATTACGGGCGAATCAGCTCCGGTAATTAGAGAAGCTGGTGGCGATAAAAGCAGTGTTACCGGTGGTACTAAAGTATTATCTGACAAAATTAGGGTGAAGGTTACTACAGAACCTGGTGAAAGTTTTCTCGATAAAATGATTGCACTAGTGGAAGGCGCATCGCGGCAAAAAACACCGAATGAAATTGCCCTTACCATTTTATTAGCTGGCTTTACTTTGGTATTTGTAATTGTTTGTATAACACTGAAACCTTTTGGCGATTATGCCAAAACACCTATTACTATTGCCGCATTTATATCACTATTTGTTTGTTTAATTCCTACTACTATTGGGGGTTTACTAAGTGCTATTGGTATTGCAGGAATGGATAGAGCCCTTCGCGCCAATGTAATTACAAAAAGTGGCAAAGCGGTTGAAACAGCCGGTGATATAGATGTTTTATTGCTTGATAAAACTGGTACTATTACCATTGGCAACCGAAAAGCAACCCAATTTTGGCCTGCAAATAATATTGCAGAAAATGCCTTTATTGAAGCTTGTGTACTCAGTTCATTGTCTGATGAAACCCCAGAAGGAAAATCAATTATTGAATTGGCTAATCTCAACAAAAATAATTTTGATACTACCCATGCAAATTTTATAGAATTTACTGCCGAAACTCGCAGCAGTGGTATTGATATGCCCAACGGTATCCGTATTCGTAAAGGCGCTTTTGACTCCATTAGAAATATGGCAGAAAAAGCTGGTAATAATTTTCCTGCCGAAACAGCAGATAGGGTCAAAGCCATTGCATCGAATGGCGGTACTCCACTGGTTGTAAGTGAAAATGAAAAAATATTAGGTGTAATTGAATTGCAAGATATTATTAAACCTGGTATACAGGAACGTTTTGAACGGCTTCGTAAAATGGGCGTAAAAACGGTGATGGTAACAGGTGATAATCCACTCACCGCTAAATTCATTGCAGAAAAAGCAGGGGTTGACGATTATATTGCAGAAGCAAAGCCCGAAGACAAAATGAATTATATTAAGGCAGAACAGCAAAGTGGTAAACTGGTGGCTATGATGGGCGATGGTACCAATGATGCGCCTGCACTAGCTCAGGCTGATGTTGGGGTTGCTATGAACAGCGGTACTGCTGCTGCTAAAGAAGCAGGTAATATGGTTGATTTGGATAACGATCCTACTAAATTAATTGAAATTGTAGAAATTGGTAAGCAACTGTTAATGACCAGGGGCACACTTACCACCTTCTCAATTGCCAATGATGTTGCAAAATACTTTGCCATTGTACCCGCTTTATTTATTGCTTCTATTCCTGCATTGCAAGGGATGAATATAATGAACTTACACAGTCCCGAAAGTGCTATTCTTTCAGCGGTAATTTTTAATGCCCTCATTATTCCAATGTTGATTCCACTGGCGTTAAAAGGTGTTACTTATAAGCCCATTGGTGCCAGTGCATTACTCAGAAGAAATTTACTGATATACGGATTTGGTGGCGTACTCATTCCATTTGTTGGCATTAAAGGAATAGATTTATTAGTAAGTATCTGGTTTTAAACACAATCCTCTGAAGGGGAATAATTAAAATAAATATTAACATATGAAAAAAAATATCCTTCCTGCTTTTCGACTTACTTTGGTTTGTATTGTAATATTCATCGTTGCTTATCCAGCTTTAATTTGGTTAATTGCTCAATCAGCTCCTGCTCACGGTGAAGGGCAAACAGTTGTTGTAAACGGAAAAAAAATTGGCTACCTATTAGAAGGTCAATCATTTACCAATGATCATTATTTCAATGGTCGCCCTTCTGCTGCCGGCTATAATGCTGCGGCTTCTTCTGGTAGTAATAAAGGCCCATCTAACCCCGAGTACTTACAACAGGTTCAGGATCGTATTGATCGTTTTTTAGTACACAATCCTACTGTAAAAAAGGAGCTAATTCCTTCCGATTTGGTTACTGCCAGCGGTAGTGGGCTAGATCCGGATATTTCTTTGCAAGGGGCGGTGGTTCAGGTTGACAGAATTGCCAAAGCCAGAAATATCAATAAAGAAAAACTAATCAGTCTTATTGAACTGAATATTGAAAAATCAAGCTTTAATAATATTCAAAAAATAAATGTGTTGAAAGTAAATATTGCGTTAGACCAACTAAAATAAATAATTAACTCAAACAGCTTCTTAATATGGGTAGTGAAGCAGCAAATAAATGGTTAGCGCAACTTGCCAAAGAAAAAAAAGGCAAGTTGAAAATTTATATCGGCATGAGTGCTGGTGTAGGTAAGAGCTACCGCATGCTGCAAGAAGCCCATAACCTTCAGCGCAATGGCGTGAATGTAAAAGTAGGCTATATAGAAACCCACGGTCGCAAAGAAACTGAAGCTTTGGTAGAAGGACTGAGTATTATACCTAGACGTGAAGTTTTTTATAAAGGGAAATTATTAGATGAGTTAGATGTTCAAAGTATTTTATTGTTACAACCCAAAACTGTATTAATAGATGAACTTGCCCATTCTAATATACCCGGTAGCAAGAATGAAAAAAGATGGCAGGATATACTTGATGTATTAGAAGCTGGTATTGATGTAATTACCGCTGTTAATATTCAACATATAGAAAGTATTAATGAAGAAGTAAAAAAAATTACTGGCATAGAAGTAAAAGAAAGGGTGCCAGATAAAATTTTACAGTTGGCGAATGAAGTCGTAAATATTGACCTTACAGCCGATGAATTAATTGCTCGGCTAAAAGAAGGAAAGATATACGATAAAAGTAAAATTGAACAAGCACTGACTAATTTTTTTAAGCCAGAGAAAATTTTGCAGTTGCGTGAGCTTGCATTAAAAGAGGTGGCGGTTCAGGTAGAAAGAAAAGTAGACCATGAAGTAGTAAGGGATAAAAGTCTTCGTCACGAAAAATTCTTAGCCTGTATTTCTAGCAATCATTTAGTAGCGCAAAAAATTATACGGAAAACTGCGCGACTTGCTTCTTACTACAATAGCCAGTGGTTTGTACTCTATATACAGCTACCTAATGAAAGCGCAGACAAAATACCTTTGGCAGCACAAAGACATTTAATCAATAATTTTAAAACTGCCACAGAAAGCGGCGCCACTGTATTACAAATAAAACACAACCATATTGCCGAAGCCATTATGGAACAGTGTTTAGAAAAAAAAGTGACTACAGTATGTATCGGTAAGCCGCATTTGAACCTACTACAAATTATTCTAAGAACCAGCGTTTTTAATAAATTATTAAAAAATTTGGGGACAAATGATATAGATTTAATTATTCTTTCTTGATCATGATAAAATTAAAAACTAAAATTGCCCTTGGGGTTGCCTTTTTATTTTCTCTACTAATTTTAGTGGGTAGTATTTGTTTTTACTATCTTAATCAAACCATCGATAACCAGAAAACTATTTTAAAAGACAATTACGAAACACTGGAATATACCCAGCAGATGTTGCAGGCATTAGACGAATGGGGTAATGACACTATTAAATCCCAAAAAAAATTTGAAGCTAATTTAAAAAATCAGGAAGCTAATATTACAGAACAGGGCGAATTAGAAGCAACTAAAACCCTCACTAAACATTATACAGCTATTAAGAATTGGCGAAACGAATCGGGTAAGATAGTACAAGTACGAAATGATATTAACAGGATCATGCAAATAAATTTACAAGCCATCATCCGGAAAAATAGTAGGGTACAAACCAATGCCGATGAAGCAAAATTTTGGATTACCCTTTTACTCACCATTTGTATATTGGCAGGGTTTACATTTGTATTTAATTTCCCAGGTTTTATTGCCAACCCAATTGCAAAACTCACAGAGGGTATTAAAGCTATTTCTAATAAGCGATACGAGCAACGCATACACCTAAACCGTAAAGATGAATTTGGCGAAATGGCCAATGCCTTCAATACTATGGCCGAAGAGCTTGATAAATATGAGCACAGCAATCTAGCAAAAATTTTATTTGAAAAGAAAAGAGCAGAAACCGTAATTAACTCGCTAAGAGATGCCAGTATTGGCATAGACAGCAACGGGTTGGTACTTTTTGCCAACCAACAAGCACTTGCATTGTTACACCTGAAAGAAGCAGAAATTATTGGCAAAAAACAAGTAGATATTGCCAAGCAAAACGATCTTTTCCGTTACTTACAAGCGGAACAAAGCAATCAGCCATTCAAAATTGTAGTTGATAATAAAGAAAGTTTTTACACCAAAGAAACAGTAGAAGTTAAAAATGAAGAAGGTCAGCATATTGCTTCTGTAATTATTCTTAAAAATATTACTCCTTTTAAAGAACTTGATGTTGCTAAAACCAATTTTATTGCCACTATATCCCACGAACTTAAAACACCTTTATCCAGTAGTGATTTCAGTTTAAAGTTATTAGAGGATGAAAGAATAGGTGCCCTAAATGAGGAACAAAAAGAATTGGTAAAAAACTTAAAAAGTGATAATCAACGACTGTTAAAAATAATTAGTGAACTACTCGATTTATCACAAGTTGAAAGTGGAAAAATTCAATTAAATATAGAAGCAGTAGCTCCAGATGCTATTGTACAAAAAGCAGTAGAAGCTGTTGCTAATAATGCCCAACAAAAAAATATTCAACTAATTCAGGCAGTCTCTACTAATTTACCGTTTGTAAAAGCCGACATGGAAAAAACCAGTTGGATTCTAGTAAACCTACTTACCAATGCCATAAAATATACCCCAGAAAACGAATTTATATATATAGATGTAAAAGAAAATAATAATGAACTTATTTTCTCCATAACCGATACTGGCAATGGTATACCAGCAGAATATTTAACAAAACTCTTTGATCGTTTTTACCAAGTTCCTGGAACTGCCAGTAAAGGCACGGGCTTGGGTTTGTCTATCGGCAAAGAATTTATGGAAGCGCAATCGGGTACTATTTCAGTAGAAAGCGAATTAGGAAAAGGAAGCAGATTTTATTTTAACCTACCAAAAGCTTAACCAAGCACAACCTCATTCATGTTAAATCTTTATTTATCAAACTATAGTAGCAAAAGGCGTTTACACTTTCCAATTATCTATTGCTTTTATTGCATTTTGTAATCGATCATCATAACCACCACTGATTAACGCCCATGGTGTTGATTGATGCATTAACAAATCTTTATACATGCTGAATAGCTCCTGACGAGGCTTTTCATCCGGATATTCCCTCAACTCATCTTTTATCCAAGGAAGATCAATATCACATAATAGATATCCATCGTACTGCCTTTTTACTATTTGATCCAATATAAAAAAATCACAAACCCCAAAAACATATTCACTCCATACTTTTATTACATAAAGATCGGTATCAATAAATAGCAGGGGAGAAGTATTTTTCAACGCCGTTTCTTCTTCCAAGGCCAACTGACCTTTTGCAATTGATAGCAAATCTTCCACTGAATAGTTGGTGCCATTTTTATGCAAATATTCTCTTGCAAATTCATTGCACCAAACAGTTTTATAATGCTGTGCCAACTGCACACACAAGGTAGATTTCCCAGTTGATTCGGGTCCTATAATTACTATTTTTTTAGTGCAATTCATGAAGGGCTTTTTTTCTCCAACTAATTAGTCCCGCTATGGAAAGTACAAGCAATACCACAAATTGTACACTGGTAAAAACATATCCCTTCATAAAATATAACGGAATAGAAGCAATATTTGTTGCTGTCCACCAGATCCAACTTTCTACTTTTTTTCTGGTCATCAGCCACATCCCTGTGAATGCACTGGCACTGGCAAAGCCATCTGCCCAAGGAATTGCTGCAGGAGCAAAAGATTGCTTAACCCAAGTAAGCGCCGAAAAAATAAGGGCATAACAGCAGGTGAAAAATAAACCCTGCTCAACCCATTCCTTTCGGGTACTGAATTTTATCTGAAGCTTTAAATCATTGGTTTGAAGGTCTTTTTTACTCCACTGGATCCATCCATAGACACTCATAACACTGTAATAGATATTAACGCTGGCTTCTCCATATAGACTTCCCTTAAAGCTTAGGTAAATATAAAGAAGGGTATTGATGAGTCCAATTGGATAAACTAATATATTCGCTTTTCTGCTAAACCAAACACTGGCAATACCTGCTATTACTGCAATAAACTCAACCGTTCCAGTGTCTAAAATACCCTGTAAAAACTGTTTTAAAATGCTGGCTATTACCATGAATGGTGGTTGATTTATCAATTGGTGAAACAATAAATAGTGCCATCTTCAAACTTCCACTGGCACTTCATTTTTTTATGTTTAAGTATGAATCTAAAGTTGATTAGATCGTTATTCTGCCCATCATTAAACCAAACTAAATAAAATGATGGGTGCTTCATTAATAAACTTATCTCATCTGGTAAATCTTTGTGAGGTAGGGGGAATGCTTGTGTGGTTGTTAAAAAATAAACGGCATCATCGGCATTGGAATAAATGGGTGATGAATAGTTCCGATACTCCTTTTTTAAGTATTGTATCATAGTAGAACTGGCCCACTGGTCTTCTGTATATCCAGGAATACCTGCATAGCCAATTCCTTCCCAAGCTGCTGCATGAAGTTGATAATGGTGTTGAGCTTGCACGCCAAAGAGAATGGCTACAAATACAGCTATCCCTTTTTTCCACCAACCCGATTTAGTTTGAATAAAAGTGGCAATCCAATAGATCAGTACAACCATTAATGGAATATAAATGGGTGAAATGAGTCGACTACTAAGCGTTTCAAAGCGGGATATCGATGCAATAAAGAGCATAAATAATCCGTAAACTACAGTAAAACAACTTAAAGTAACAATATAAAATTGTGTGTACAGCTGTTTTGAAAATTTATAAATAAGATAGAAACTGTAGCTTAGAACTAAGCAAATACAGATGCTCATTAAAATCATATTGATTGCCTTTGGTAAAGGAAACCATTCATTCAAAACGGCTGTAAAATCTATTAGATTGTGGCTAAAGCTTCTGGTAGCTATTTGCCTAACTCCTGCCCAAGTACCCGAATGCAGCTTATTATAAATAATATTGGTACTCGGCAATATGCACCCTAAAACTCCAAAAATAAGTAAGTGAAATATTTTTTTTACAAAACCAATTTTACCATTCTGGAGTATAAATATTATCCCAGTAATTAATATAGTTACACCAGCATACCTTATTTCAGTAGCTAATGAAGCAAGTAAGGCTGAAGTCAGTAGCCATTTTATTGAAATGGTGCTACAATATTTATTGAGACTACAAAAAAATAATAAAACGAATACAATAAATAAGGTTTCAGACCAAAGCATGCTGTATACCTCTAGTATGGGGGGGCTACTCAATATTAGTAGTAATAGTAATAGTTTTATCAATGCCGACTTAATTCCTATTTTAATTAGCAAATGATTTGTTATGAACAAAATACTTGCTAACAGGCAACTGTTGATAAAAGGAGCGAGGCTTATCACAGCAACTGATGTGATCGAACTTAGTAAAGCAAGAAAAATGGGATAACCCAAGGGGAAATTTACAAATGAATTATGGGTATAGTCTGTAAAAATAAAATCGTGCACAATATGATTGGCTGTACTTAGGTATGCTACCGAATCTGGCGAAATGCCAATGCCACTATGCTTGGTATAAAAAGCGATCCACACAAATGCAATAGCTGCTGCAATTGCAGCGCTCCAATAATGTTGAACGATGGGTAAAATATAATGCTTCATCTGATACAATACCCCGCTTTAGTAAAAATAACTTTGCAGTTGTTCAATAGCGCGTAAAATAAAGCCTCTAAATTATTCTGCCTCTGCTACCACTTCTTTTACTTCTGGAATCATGCGTTTCATCATCCCTTCAATACCAGCTTTTAGGGTAATCATTGAAGAAGGACAACCACTACAACTACCTTGTAACATTAGGTTAACCACTCCTTCATTATAGCTCTTAAATTGAATAGCACCACCGTCCATTTCTACAGCTGGCTTTACATAGTTCTCTAAAAGTTCTTTTACGCGCTTTACTATATCATCGTCATCTGCGCTAACTGTATTGCTTGCTTCCTGTTTCACTTTGGCTACTTCCTCTTCATTTACCACCATGCCACCATTTTCTAAGTATTCTTTTAAAAAGGTTTTGATGGTAGGGATAATATCTTGCCAGTCCTCAGTTTCCACTGTTTTAGTAATTGTAATGAAATTACTTGCAATAAAAACACTTTTAATAAAAGGAAAACTAAATAATTCCTTTGCCAGCGGAGATGGTGAAGCGAGCGATTCATCGGCAAAATCAATACTTTTTCCCGGATAAAGCAATTTATTGGCCACAAACTTCATAGTTTCTGGATTTGGCGTCATTTCTGTATAGATACTAATTACTGGGTTACCTGTCTTTATCATATTGTGGAATTTAAACTCAACGGTGTTAAAATACAAATTTAAAACAAAACAACCGCAGGGATGTTTAAAAGCATTCACAAAATGGTTGAAAAGACTTATTTTTCGGATATCGAAAGTAAATCCAATAAAAACCCTAATTTCTTCGTTTATAGGATACCCCGAATACTGGTCGTATATGAAAAATGTATTATTAATAATACTCTTCGCATCTATTCATTTGCAGTTAGCTGCGCAAGGCAGTACTTTCAATTTAGGTATTACTTTAGGAGGAGGCGAATTAAGTGAAAACCAGTTACCAGGAATATACAATGAGCATTATGCTTATCCCACAGAAGAAGAATTGGCCTATTTTCAGCAAAAAGGTTTCAAAGTAATTACCATTCCTTTTAGATGGGAAAGAGTTCAGAAAACCCTCAGCAGCGACCTTGATTTTGGAGAAATAGGAGAAATTCGCAAAGTAGTTGCTTGGGCTGCCAGAAGAGATATCAGTGTTATTTTAAGCATGAACAATGCAGGAAGATACCGCAAAAATGGAATCGATTATATTGTAGGTGGTTATGCGGTTAGTAGAAATGATTTTTCAAATGTTTGGAATAGATTGGCCAATGCTTTTTCTGGGTATCCCAATATTTATGGATTTGATATTATGGCAGAACCGCATGATATGCAAGCTTTTGACTGGTTTACCACTGCTCAGCTAGCCATTAATGCCATTAGAGAAGCGGATAGAAGAAACGCCATTATCATATCTGGTAACAATTATGCAGCTTCTGAAAGTTGGATGGAATACAGCGACCAGTTGAAAAATTTAAAAGACCCTCAAGATAAAATTATTTTCAAAGCACACTGTTATTTTGATAATGATTTTACTGGAAAGTATCTTTTTTCTTATGATCAAAATCAGGCGACTGATTCAGCCGGCATTATTCGTGTTATGCCTTTTGTTCAATGGCTTAAGCAAAATAATAAACGTGGTATTGTGGCACAGTTTGGCGTGCCTGATACAGATCAACGCTGGCTTACTGTAATGGAAAAATTTCTTCAGTACTTGAAAGACAAAAATATAAGTGCGCAGTACGGTTCATCTGGAAGAAGGTTAAGCAGCAATCCTGTTTCTGTGTATCCTTTGGCGCAAGCTGAAAGGCCGCAAATGCAAGTATTACAACAATTTTTAACAGGGGTTGAGTGGAAAGAAAAAATTGTTACTACAAGCAATGAATCCGACCCAAAACCAATGCTTAAAATAACGACTGTTGTTGAACCCGAACTGCCTCCCGAATCTTTTTTATTTCTTCCTGGTATCACTTTACTACCCCAACCCAATGGCGGATTGTATAAGCCTACACCCAAGGGCGCAGACAAAGGGGTAAGAATTGCCAAATACAATAACCAGTAATCATGCTACAATTCTAAGCTTGGCATAATTCAGCATAATCTTTTTTTCTCCATTTTGTTCAAACTGAATGGTGGCCACTGGATTATGAGCTGAACCTTCTACGTTAGTAACCAAACCATAACCAAATTTCTGGTGTTCCACTTTTTGTCCCGTTTGTAAACCAGATGTATCGCTTGCGATAAAATCTACCGATGGTATATGAGTCGTTATTTTGGGCGTGGGTGGTGCTATTGGCATATATTCTGGCTTTGCAGAATTGGGCTTTTTGGCAGGCGGAGGGCCGTATTTTTTTGCTGAATTATTACTATCATTATTATTAAATCCACGCTGCATTCTTTCGTATGCGCCGCCCCAATTTGTGCTGGAATTATTTCTTGCGCCACCTCCTGCAAAACTTTTGTCGATAGACTCTTCTGGCATTTCTTCTATAAAGCGGCTTGGTTCGTTTTGAACGAGCTGGCCAAAACGATATCTTGAATTAGAATAAGTAAGCCAAAGTCTTTGCTTGGCGCGGGTTACAGCTACATAAAATAACCTTCGCTCTTCTTCCAATTCTTCTCTGGTATTAATGCTCATTGCATTGGGGAAAAGGGTTTCTTCAACACCTCCTACAAATACACAACCAAATTCAAGACCCTTGGCCGCATGAATCGTCATTAGTCTCACTACATCACTGTTTTCTTTATTATCGTCTGCGTCTGTAAGTAAGGTAATTTGTTGTAAATAAGCACCGAGCGATTTATCACCCAATTCACCGTCTTCATTGCTAGGGCTTTCTGTCCACTCTTTTATTGAGTTGAATAATTCTTGTACGTTTTCATAGCGAGCCAATCCTTCGGTAGTTTTGTCGTTAAAAAGTTCTTTTACCAGATTGGTATGTTTACCTACTTGAGTGGCTACGTCAAAAGCATTTTTATCGGTAAGCATGCTTTGAAAATAACGGATCATGGTAGTGAAATTCTGCAAAGATTCTAATGTTCCAGCTTTGAAACCGAATTCGGCAGCGCGACTCACAACCTCGTACATAGAAATATTCTGTTCGTTGGCAAAAATCACACATTTTTCCATGGTGGTTTTTCCGATACCTCTAACTGGATAGTTGATGATGCGCTTCAATGATTCTTCGTCGCGTTGGTTTACAATAACCCTTAAATAAGCCAGAATATCTTTCACTTCTTTTCGCTGATAAAAACTAACACCACCATAAATTCTATATGGAATACCCATCCGGCGGAGGCTTTCTTCAAAAGAGCGACTCTGTGCATTGGTTCTATAGAGTATTGCAAAATCACGGTTAAAAAAATGATTGCGTAATTTTTGTTCTTGAATGGTATCTGCTACAAACTTACCCTCCTCATTATCGGTCATGGTACGAACAAGACTGATTTTTTCTCCTTCTGCATTATCGGTCCACAAATTTTTTGGTATCTGCCCCTTATTATTCTTGATAACTTCGTTGGCTACTTTAATAATTTGTTGGCTGCTTCTATAATTCTGCTCCAGTTTCACCACTTTTACATCGTCGTAATCTTTTTGAAACTGTAAAATATTTTCGATGGTAGCTCCGCGAAAACTGTAGATGCTTTGGGCATCATCCCCAACTACACAAATATTTTCGTGTACCGCAGCCAGTAATTTGGTAATCTGGTACTGAACTGCATTGGTATCTTGGTACTCATCAATTAAAATGTATTTGAATTTATGTTGGTATTTGTACAATGCTTCTGGATGGTTTTTAAGCAGCTCATACATTTTCAAGAGGAGATCGTCAAAATCCATTGCACCATTTTTAAAACAACGGTTGGCATAAGCTTGGTATACTTGTGCAATGGCAGGTCGGTTGGCGCGCAAATCCTCTTGTTGAATATAATAATCTACGGCATATTCAGCGGGCCCTACCAAGCTATTCTTACCAGATGAAATTCGGTTTCCTACAATATTTGGTTTGTAATGTTTATCGTCTAAATTCAGCTCATTAATAACTGTTTTTAAAACAGAGCGACTATCATCGGTATCATAAATGGTAAAATTATTGGGATAACCAAGGCGGTGTGCTTCGGCTCTTAATATGCGCGCAAATACACTGTGAAAGGTTCCAATGTATAAATTTCGGGCTTCGGAATTACCTAGAATTTTTTCAATCCGCTCCTTCATTTCTGCAGCGGCTTTATTGGTAAAAGTAAGTGCAAGAATATTGAATGCATCTACACCTTTATGCATTAAATGTGCAATCCGCGTTGTTAATACTTTTGTTTTGCCACTACCCGCACCAGCCACAATCATCAAGGACCCTTTTAAATATGTTACCGCTTCTTTTTGCGGCTCATTCATTCCTATTAAATAATCCTCCATACAAGTCACTTTCGTATGCAAGATAGGCTGTTGTGTTGTATGATAGAGCATAAAAAAGCCCCGAATTAATCGAGGCTTATTTATCTAGATATAATAAATTATTTTTTTCTTTCTAACAATTTAAAAAATTGATCAAGTTGGGGTAGAATTACTATCCTTGTTCTTCTATTGGCAGCTCTTCCTTCGGGGGTATTATTATCGCCTAATGGAATGTATTGACTTCTACCAGCAGCGGTCATTCTTTTAGGATCTAATCCATAAGTATCTTGCAAAATACGTACAATGGTAGTAGCTCTTTTCACACTTAAATCCCAGTTATCGGTAAGTGCACCGCCGCGCATTGGAATAGAATCGGTGTGGCCTTCAACTAAAAATTCAATTTCAGGTTGGGCATTCAACACTTTGGCTACTTTGCCCAATACTTCTTTTGCTTTATCGGTTACATCATAACTGCCGCTTTTGAATAAAAGCTTATCAGAAATATCAACATAAACAACGCTTTTGTCAACTTTTATATTAATATCCTTATCGTCTAGGTTACCAATGGCTCCTTTTAGATTCATCACCAATGCCATATTTAAAGAATCCTTACGTGCAATAGAACCCTGAAGATCTTGAATATACAAGTCTTTTGCGCCAATATTTTCTAACGATTTTCTGATACTTTCAGCTTGCGCACCAGTTACAACTGAAAGATCTTTTAACTGGTTAAGAACTGTATTATTATTTTGTTTAACATAATCTAATTGTTTATCTGATGAAGCAAGCTGGGCTTCCAGAGCTGCTTTTTGAGTAGCAAGATTGGAATTTTGATTTTTAGATTTATTTAATTCTTCTTCAAGGGCTCTGTATTTACCCTGTAATTCAGCATAAGCGCCATTTAATTCGCCAAATTTAGCTTCTGCCTGCTTTAATTGTTTGGGACTTACACAAGAAAATAGACCAAAGGATACTAGTGCAGCAAATGTGTACAATTTCATTTTCATAATAAAAGTGGTGTTAAGTGTTTCAAGTTATATCAACGATAATTGAATAAATATATTGTGTAGGCAAACCTAATCAAATCGTATGCCATGCTATTAAAAAGCATATAGCTAATGGTTGTAAGCAATGTGTGGTATAGTTTTAAGAATGAGCAATTTTCTGATTCTTAAAAGCGTTTTATTATAAAATACGTCTATGGGATCTTTCAGAAGCTTTATTGGATCAGAACTTATGTCGATAAGACAAAATATAGCTGCATTGCGTAATATGATTCCTGGTTCTGTTAAATTAAAACCAAGTGAGCGAAGGAGTATGTTTAAGTTGAATACAAAAAGGGAAACTTTTGTAGAAAAAGCAATTCAAAATATGCGAAAAAATCCGAGTACGGTACCATCATATGTAGACATTACTTTATGCAATACTTATTTACATTTATACAGTCAATATACTGAGTTAATTGTAGAAGTTGAAGAAATAAAAACAAAGTTGGAAGATGCAAAATTACTGATTGGTCATGAAATTCTTCAGCAATCGCGTGCTTATTATAATAATTCAAAAAATGCAACGGCAGCTGGAATACCAAATTTTGAGGAGATTTATCAATCGCTCAAACCACATTATGCAGTAGGAAGAAACAGCAAGCCACAATAAGTAGTTATTTTTTAAAAAAGATGGTAAATAAAGTACCCTTATTAACTTCGCTCTCTACTTCTACCCTTCCTCCCAATGCGTTTAATTGTGATTGAATAAGATATAAGCCAATTCCTTTACTGTCTCTCCCACTATGAAAGGTCTGAAAAAGTTTAAATATTTTGTCTTTATTTTTCGCCAGATCAATTCCAATACCGTTATCCTTAATACTCATTTGAACAAAATCAGGAATATTTTTTGAAGTAATTTCAATCACGGGTTTTCTGCCTTTTAAATTATATTTTAATGCATTACTGATTAAATTTATAAAAATACTTTCTAAGTATTCCTTATTAAAATTAATGGTTCTGGCTTCGTTAAAGTCAATTTTTAAAGACACATCTAATTCCTTAAACAGGGAAGTAAATGCTAAAAGTGAAGTGTTTAAAACTTCAGTCAATGGAACCATTGTAGTGGCAATTTCTGATTGTTCTTTAACAATTAAAATTTTCAATAAATCATTAATTGTAGCATTTAATTGGTTGGTAGATTTTTCAAAAGACTCAAGTAAAATACGGTTTTGCTCTTCACGAATATCCGACCAATCAAATAGCTTTAACAATGCCATTAAGTTGGTAACAGGTGCTCTTAGATTGTGGGAGGTAATATAAGAAAACTGTTTAAGGTCTTTATTGTTTTGAACCAATTCATTAATTAATTTAGTTTTTTCCGTCTCTTCTTTCTTTTTTTGGGTAATATCTCTTTCAATGGCAATCCAATGTGTGTAGTAACCGTCTTCGCGCGCAACAGGAACAACACTAAAATTAATCCAGAATGGATCACCATTCTTTTTATAATTAATAATTTCAATTTCACAAGGTTCCCAATTTGCCAAAGATTTTTTTAGGCGATTCAACTCATTTTTGTTTGATTCTGGGCCTTGTAAAATTCTAGGTGTTTTCCCCAATACTTCTTCGGCACTGTAGCCAGTCATCTTAGTAAAGGCATTGTTGACATAAATAATTTTTGGGCCTGGAAGCTCGAATGGCTCTGCTTCCGTAATAATTACCGCATCTGATGAGTTGGTTATAACGGATTGCAATAATTTCATTTGCGCCTCATTGGCTACTTTATCTGAAATATCTCTACCAATAGCATACCTTAATTTGGTAGTTTGATCAATACAAGCAGACCAAGATATGGTGATTATTCTGCCATCTTTACCCCTAGACCTATTTTCAAAATTAGCAACTTTAATACCACTTTTTAGTTGCTCAATAATTCCTTGAACCTTAATCCAGTCCTCTTCAATAATAAAATCCAGTGCTCGTTTACCAATAGCATCTTCTATTTTATAACCCCAAATTTCTTCTGCAGATTTACTCAACATAACGAATTCACCAGCTTCATTTACAACAGAGATTATATCAATGGAAGTGTTCATTATTTGGTTAAAATTGCTGGCCAAATATGCCATTTTCTTTTGTTCTTCAATCCATACTGAGATATCTTGAAAAGTCCCATAAATACGAGTTACCACCCCTTTATAGTAATCTGCTTTTCCCATTGCCTTTACTTGCTTGATATTACCTTTTGCTGTACAAATTTCTAAGGTAACATCAAAGGGTTCACCAGTTTGTATGGCGTTTTGAAGCGCTTGCGTAATGGTAGCTTTTGCGGCTTCGCCATGATAAAAATCAATTGCAGATAGAATTTCAGGTGTATAATCATCTGATGTTTCATGAATTTCTCTGGTAACCTGTGTCCAGTAAATTTTTTGTGTTTGAATATCGTATTCCCAGCCACCAACTTTGGCAATTCTATTGGTTTCTAAAAGGAGTTCCTCTGTTTTATGAAGGGTTGAAAGATCTGTAATGGTAATCGCAATTAGATCGGTTTGTGATTCATCATCAAAATATTTAAGGGAAGAAACAGCAACAGGAAATTGAATATTACCCTTAGCTACAGCCATTGAACTGGTATTTGTTGCTTCAAGATTGATTAATGCATCAATATTCAACTTGTAAAATACTTCTTCATCATATTTAAAAATTTTGAATGCTTTTGGGTTAGCATAAACAATGGTTCCATTTTTATTAATTAAAATATGGGCGTTTGGAGAAGATGACATAAATGCGTCATACCTATTCATATTTGGCAATCGATTAGAATAAATGAATGGCTGGTCATAGGTGGATGGAATTTAATTTTTGGCAAATTAACTGTTTATTTGCAATAAATTAAGGTATGAATAATCAGGCTCATAAACTAATAATTATAGCTGCACCATCTGGTTCGGGCAAAACTTCCATCACTAAATATTTATTAAATAAGTATCCCATACTCAGTTTGTCTATTTCTGCAGCCACTAGAAAGCCTAGGGAGGGTGAACAAAATGGAGTGCAATATCACTTTTTGAGTGAATCTGATTTTAGAAAAAAAATAGAAGCAGATGAGTTTGTGGAGTGGGAAATGGTATATCAAGGCAGTTATTACGGCACTTTAAAATGTGAATTACAACGAATTTGGGACCTAAGGAAAACTCCTATTTTAGATATTGATGTGAAAGGTGCAATACATTTACAACAGCAATTTGGAGATATCTGCCTATCTATATTTATTGAGCCACCTTCTATTGAAGAGTTAAAAAATAGACTTATGAGTAGGGGTACAGAAACAGCTGAAAGTCTAGCAAATAGAGTAAATAAGGCAAGCTATGAAATGTCTTTTCGCAATCACTTTCATAAAACTATATTGAATAAGGATTTGACCATAGCTTGTGCCGAGACCGAAAAATTAATCAAAGATTTCCTCGGTTGGTAAGTTAGTTTCACTTAAATTCAATTTCAAATTTTAATATGTCACTATTTACAAACAGAACTATTTTAATTACTGGCGCTAGTAGAGGTATTGGAAAAGCCATCGCACTGCGTTTGGCAAAAGAAGGAGCAAATATTATTATTGCCGCAAAAAGTGTATCAGAGGATCCTCGACTTGGTGGCACCATTTACTCTGCTGCCGAAGAAGTAGAAGCCGCTGGTGGTAAGGCTTTGGCGGTTCAGGTTGATATCAGAGATGAAGAACAGATTAAACTAGCTGTTCAACAAGCGGTGGATAAATTTGGGGGAATTGATGTGGTCATTAATAATGCATCGGCCATACAACTTACCAATACGGAGCATACAGAAGCCAAGCGCTTTGACCTGATGCAGCAAATTAATGTACGTGGAACTTTTCTAGTAGTAAAACACTGTATTCCCTACTTAAAAAAAGGGAAAAATCCACATATTATCACTCTTTCACCTCCAATAAGCATGAGCCCTAAATGGTTGGGAAGCCATATTGCATATACCATTACCAAATACAATATGAGTATGCTAGCCTTAGGATGGGCAGCAGAATTAAAGAGTGCTGGGATCGCCTCTAATGCATTGTGGCCTAAAACAACCATAGATACTGCCGCAGTAAGAAATTTACTGGGCGGCGAGGCTTTGGCTAAGATGAGCAGAACCCCAGAAATCATTGCCGATAGTGTATTTTATTTACTCTCTAAAACGGCTGCCAATTGCAGTGGTAATACATTTACCGATGAGGAGGTACTTGCCAATGAGGGCATTACTGATTTAGATAAATATTCAGTAATACCAGGGGCTCAATTATACCGTGATTTATTTGTGGATTAGTTACAGCAATTTTGTGTTCACTTGTAATTGGTTTAAGTAAGGCTATTCTTCAAACTTTTCTGGCCTCATCTGTGGAAATAATAATACATCCTGTATAGATGCTTGATTGGTCATCATCATGCACAAACGATCAATACCAATGCCAATGCCAGCAGTAGGCGGCATTCCATATTCTAAGGCACGAAGAAAGTCATAATCAATAAACATAGCCTCATCATCACCGCGCTCCATTAATTTTACTTGCTCCTCAAAACGTTCGCGCTGGTCAATCGGATCATTTAATTCTGAATAAGCATTGGCCAGTTCTTTCCCATTTACCATTAGTTCAAAACGTTCTACCAGACCAGGTTTGGTACGATGTTTTTTCGTAAGCGGACTCATTTCAACGGGATAGTCAATAATAAATGTTGGCTGTATATAAGTATGTTCGCTCGTAGCCCCAAAAATTTCATCTATTAACTTACCCTTACCAATGGTAGGCGATACGTCTATTTTAAGCTCTTTACAAATAGTTCTTAAACCCGATTCATCTAAATTGCTCACATCAATGCCAGTGTTTTCTTTAATAGCATCGTGAATACTAATTCTTCTGAAAGGTGCTTTAAAATTAATTGTTTTATTGCCCAGTAATACTTCGGTAGAACCATGCAGGGTAAAGGCTATTTTTTCAATCAATGTTTCGGTAATTTCCATCATCCAGATATAATCTTTATAAGCAGTATACCATTCTAAAACCGTGAATTCGGGATTGTGTGTACGATCCATTCCTTCATTTCTAAAATTCCTACTAAACTCATATACCCAATCAAATCCACCAACAATTAAACGCTTTAAATAAAGCTCATTGGCAATTCTTAAATAGAAAGGAACGTCCAATGCATTGTGATGGGTAGTAAATGGTCTTGCAGCAGCTCCGCCAGGGATGGACTGTAAAACAGGCGTATCTACTTCAAGTGCGCCTTGAACATTTAAGAACTCGCGTATAGTATTGATAATAACAGTTCGTTTTACAAAGGTTTCCTTTACACTCGGATTAATAATCAGGTCGGCATACCGTTGGCGGTACCTGAATTCAGGGTCGGTTACTGCATCAAAAATATTTCCTTCCTCATCTCGCTTTACAACTGGAAGTGGCTTTAACGATTTGGTTAAAAGTGTAATGGTTTCGGCGTGTACAGATGTCTCCCCCGTTTTTGTAATAAATGCGTAACCAGTACAACCGATGATATCACCAAGGTCTAGTCCGTGTTTAACAATATTATCCCAAAATGATTTATCTTCTAAGGGACAAATTTCATCTCGTTTTACATACAATTGAATAATGCCTTTGCTGTCTTGAATTTTAATAAAAAATACTTTGCCTTTATCATTGATACTCATGACTCTTCCAGCAACACAAAGATTGGTGAATTTTTCTTTCAGTTCTTCTGTGTATTTATTTTTTATATCAAGAGAATATATATTCACAGGATATAAGGCCGCAGGAAATGGATCTATGCCTGCTGTTTGAATTTTTGCAAGTTTCTCTCTTCTAATTAATTCTTGTTCTGAAAAATTTGTTGTGCTCATATTTTTTTGTTGTGCCTCTCTGAAAACAAAAGTCTCGCAATTGCGAGACCTTGTATATGGATGGGTTAGTAAGTACTGGAAAACGAGTTTCCTATCACAATATTAAATAGACTTTCATCTAATGCAAAAATTTTTATCGACAAATTTATTAACATTTTCGTGCAGGTTGTTAATATAACAGAATAATAAGGGTAGATATGGCACTAAAATTTAGTATTATATTTCTAATAAAGTGGAATTTAAATTTTATTTAATTGCTGAAACCATTATTAACAAAGGGTTGTGTGAGATATTTTTTTACAATGAACTTCTGATTGGTATTTTATAATTACCCCAACCCACAAAATATTTTTTTTGGTCTAAACATCAATCACCTGAAAAAAATATTTTGGTGAAGGGCATGAATACTACCTTTATTTGCTTAAAAATCAATTAAATGAAGTTTCCGTCGCCCGTTTCAACAGAGTGGATTGCCGAATTAATCCAAGCAGAAATTGCTGGTAATGCCAATTCAATGATCAAAGGAATTAACGAAATTCATAAAGTAGAGTCCGGTGATTTGGTTTTTGTTGATCATCCTAAGTACTATAATACTTGCTTAAATAGTCCCGCCGATTTTATCATCATCAATACCAAAGAAGTTATTATTCCTGAAGGAAAAACAATTTTTATTGTTGCAGATCCCTTTGAAGCTTACTTAACAATTGTAAAATATTTTCAACCATATATAGCTACTGAAAAACAAATAAGTGATACCCTAATAATTGGAGAAAACACCATCATTATGCCAAATGTTTTCATAGGAAAAAATGTGGTGATTGGTAATAACTGTATGATATATCCGAACGTTACAATACTTGATTCTACCGTTATTGGAAATGAAGTAATCATACAATCGGGAACAGTAATTGGAGGTGACGCTTTTTATTATAATACCAAAAAGAATCGCCAATACTGGTATAAGAAAATGCTGAGTTGTGGAAATGTGGTATTGGAAGATGCGGTAGAAATTGGAGCTGGTTGTACAATTGATAGGGGTGTTACTGCAGAAACAAGAATTGGAGCTGGAACCAAGCTTGATAATATGGTGCATATTGGTCACGATGTTACCATTGGTAAAAATTGCCTCTTGGCGGCACAAGTCGGAATTGCTGGAGGAACTATTTTAGAGGATGGCGTTACCTTATGGGGTCAGGTTGGTGTAAATAAAACCATCACTATTGGTGCAAATGCGGTTGTAATGGGACAAAGTGGTGTAACCCATTCCCTAGAAGGTGGGAAAACCTATCTTGGCTTCCCTGCTGAATTAGCGGGTGAAAAAAGACGGGAACTCGTTTGGATTAAACGAATTCCCGAAATATGGAAAAAAATGATGGAATCTTAGAAGCTGGTTGGGCTAATTATTTAAAATCGTCAGCACAATTCGTATAATCACTTGTTTAGTCCAATTTTAAATTTGCGTAATTGGGAATATAGCCATCCTGTTTAAGTATTCGTATCAGGTCTCTTTCAATTGATACAACTGGGGACTCAATAAGTCTACCTATTTCTTTTCTTTTATGGTAAACTATTAGCGTAGGAACGCGTAAGATATTTTTACCTATTTCTTCGCCTTCGGGACTTTTTTTATATTGATCTGTTTGATTGCTAACACATACAATTGAAAGCAATGAGGTATCAAAGCCAGCGGCTTCAAGAATTTTAATCATAATTGGAACTTCTCTTTTACTATCTCCGCACCAGGTACCCATGAACAAATCAATTCTCTTTTTCTTCAATAAGGGTCTAAGCTCAATTATGGCTAAGCTATCCACCAAATAGTTTTGATAGTTAGTAGTAAACCAACTGTTATAAGGTGTTTTTAGAAATGCATCTATTGAACAGTGACCTAAAAGCATGGGCTGTTTGCCCTCTATTTTTATTTCAGTATTTTGTATAGGAGTAGATACCTGTGCTGATAGTGAATGCGTAAGCGTATTGTACAGAAATAGTACAATATATAATATTTTATAATTCATATATTTTGATTTTGGTTTTTTGGCTCAATAGAATTCAATAATCAACATTTTGATTGCTTAGAAAACCTGGTTGTCTCATTTAATAATTTAGAAACTAGAAGAATTTCTGAGTTTCTAAATAATGGGAGGGTGAAAAATGGAGGATATGCTTTTAATTGGCCTCAATATGGCAGCAGAAGGAAATGTATTGCTGATTAATTGCGATGCTATAGTAATCTGATTTGGTATTTCTGTGATAGTGTATTTCCAAACAGTATTTAGACTAATTTCTTTTTGTGTTGGTTTACCAGATATTGGTATTTCAAAAATAGATTTTACGTTATCACAATTGCAAAGAACAGGAGTTGTATTCGCTAATATTTGGGCGGAACAGTCTGCAATGCGAATTAGCTGGCTTACCGATGGAGCGTAAAGTAATAAGGAAACTAATATGGCGATGAGTAATTTCAAGAAAATAAATTATCCTAAGTTATATTTTTTTCTCAACTCATTGCAAACTCTTTCAATAGAAATATCTAATGGTGTATAGGAAAAATCCTTAAAGTGTTCTAGTAATTTGGCATTATTAAAACTTACTTTGGCTTGGGAGGTTCTAGCAGTTTCTTTAGTCAGCAGCGGGTCTTTCTTACTAAAAAAAGCTTTTACAGCTTCCAGGCGCCAAACAATTGCTGCTAAAAACTGACTCACTTTTTTAAAAGGGGGTTTTTTGTTAAAAGCGACTGCTATCTGTGTAAATACATCTTTGAAAAATGCATTGTGGCCGCTGATAACGAATCTTTCACCATTTAAATCAGATTCCATAATCAGCTTCATTGCTTTTACTACATCTTTAACATCTACAAAACCACTCATACCTTCAGTGTACCAAGGAAATTCATGGTAGGCTGATCTAAAAATACCAGATGATCCGCTTTCCCAATCTCCCGCACCTAAAATAATTACGGGATTCACCACAGCAACGGAAAGCCCCTCACTCATTCCACGCCAAACTTCTAGTTCAGCCATATATTTTGTTCTGCCGTATTCACTGTTACTGGTCTCGGGGGTCCAGTTCATGGTCTCGTCAATAGGTTTATCTACTCTTATTCTACCAAGTGCTGCAACGGAACTTACAAATAATAGTTTGGCCACACCTGTATTTATACAAGCATTAACAATATTGGCAGTTCCTTCAATATTTGTTTTTTCCATAAGTGCTTTCTTTGTAGGATTGAAAGACACAATTGCTGCACAATGGTAAACTTGTTGAATCCCTTGCATAGCCTCTTCGAGTGCAAGAATATCTAAAATATCGGCTTTAATCCACTCTATATTTTCTGTTCCAGGAATTATGGGGATTGTATTTCTATAAATAGCTCGCACTGGTTTACCCGTTAACAAAAGTTGTAGTAGTAGTTCGGAACCCACTAAGCCTGTGCCACCTGTTACTAAAATCATTGCTCACATTTATTACAAGTTCCGCTTACAATAAGATCAGTTTGGGAAGCTTTAAACCCATTGGGTAATTTTATTTTTGGAACCGTAATTTGATCTAAGCAATACGTGATACCACAATCATCACATATAAAATGAATATGATCATCATGATGGTGACCAGCAGCACACTCGTCTTTGCAAAGTGCATACCTAACTGAATTATCCGATGTTGGTATAGTATGTACAATGCCTTTTTCTACAAAAGTCTGTAAGGTTCTGTATATGGTAACACGATCAAATTCTGCGCTACTTTGCTGTTCTATATCAGCATGTGCTAGGGCATTTCCCGATTCGGAAAACAATGAAAGAATATTTTTTCTTGCATCGGTTACGCTCAGTTGGTGCTTTTTTAAAGTGTCTACTATGGAGAGCTTTGTGTGCATGAATTAAGGATTATTATTGAAAATACCATTCACAAAATTATTACTGGATGACTTTTCTGAGAGCAACTCTTGGATATCTTTTTTTAATTTTTCCAATTCCCCTTTTTTTAAACCATCGTAAATCTGAGAACGTATTTTTCCTTCTCTATCTACCAATGCGAAAAACTGGGTATGAATAAATTGATCTTCAATTTTATCTACGCTATTTTTTGGATCGTCTAGTAAATAAGCACTTCTAGCCATGCGGTATAGACTGTCTTTTCTACCTGTGACCATGACCCATTTTTGGGAATTTATTTTTAGTGAGTCGCTGTATTTTTTTAAAGTAGCTACCGAATCTGTTTCTGGATTACAGGTATGTGCCAGAATCATAAAGTCAGGCTCGTTTTTATATGCCTCATAAACCACTCTCATATTGTTATTCATTTTGGGGCAAATGCCTTTGCAAGTTGTAAAGAAATATTCAACTACTACTACTTTACCCAACATATCACGATCGGTAAATGGCAACCCTTCTTGTGTAGTGAACTGAAATGGCTTGACATAACTGATTACCGATAGTTTTTTTTTCCATTTATCAGTCCCCCTAAACAGGAAATAATAAAAGGAGAGTACTAAAACAAGTGAAAATCCTAAGTATGCCAATAACTTCTTGCTCATATATTACTTTTATTCATTTATTTTAAGAATTCGCTAATCAACATTTTCGGTAAGTAACTAAATCTGTTACGACTCATTTCATGGGTTTAATTTAAAGATAAAGGTACGCCAGATTCTTCTATTGTATATTAGCACTATCAAACAACAACAAATATTTTGCAACAAAGTTGCAATGATGTAATTTTGTCGACTCATGAAGCTAAAAATCAATTGGGATGCTCTGGGTATTGCTACTTCGCTGGTATGTGCCATCCATTGTGCCTTGTTACCCCTTCTTTTAAGTAGTTTACCCTTATTTGGAGTGAATATTATAGCGCATTTATGGTTTGAATATGCAATGATAGCCTTGGCATTTGGCGTAGGTATCTATGCCTTGTACCATGGTTTTCGTAAACATCATCATAGTTGGTTGCCCGTATATTTATTTACGACTGGAATTGGATTACTGGTATTAAAAGTTAGTTTCCACAATTGGGAATTTATATTATTGATCCCAGCTGTGCTATTTATAATTGCTGCTCATTACCTTAATTATAAGCTTTGTAGAAAGCATGATCATGCACATAGTGATGATTGCCCTCATTAAAAGAAGCATTAGGTTATTAGAATATATAAAAATTATTCTATCTTGTATATCCTATAATGCTGCCATATGAAAACTACACAAATCCATTATCAATCAGGAGGATGGTTAACCCAGCCCGAATCTTCTAATTTTTCTGCACAAAATGCCCAACTTGTTTTAGTATTTGGTGCTGGCGAAATTATAAGCAAAGCAGAGTTTTACAACGAATTATTAAAACGGTTCCCTAATGCTCATATTGTATCCAGTTCTACTTCTGGTGAAATTTTGAACGATCAAGTGTACGATGATACCGTAGTGATAACAGCTATTGAGTTTGAAAAATCAACCATTCGTACTGTGGCCATTAAGATTAATAAAGAAGTAAACAGTTTTGAAACTGGAAAGGAATTGATGCAGTCGCTTTTGGGAGATCACTTAAAAGCCGTATTGGTAATTTCAGAGGGGTCTTTCATAAATGGAAGTGAGTTGGTAAATGGCTTGAATACCATGAATAGTATGGGTATTCCAGTAACGGGAGGATTAGCGGGTGATGCTGCAAGATTCTTGAAAACTTATGTGGGCTTGAATACACCCGCTATTGAAGGGAATATTGTTGCTATTGGATTTTATGGAAATGCATTAACGGTGGGGCATAGTTCATTTGGAGGCTGGGACGAATTTGGTAAAGAAAGAGTGATCACTAAGTCTGATAAAAATATTCTTTACGAAATTGATGGCAGAAATGCGTTAGAGTTGTATAAAGAATATCTCGGCCCTTACGTGGACGAGTTACCTGGCTCTGCCTTATTATTTCCATTGTCGATGCGTACCAAAGATTCAGGAGAAACTTTAGTCAGAACCATTCTGAATGTAGACGAAGAAAAACAAGCAATGGTTTTTGCAGGAAATATGCCTGAAGGAAGTAAGGTAAGGTTGATGAAAGCTAATTTTGAAAAAATAATTGATGGATCTTCTGTAGCGGCCCAAAAAACGTTTACAGAGGGCGGAAATCAAAGCCCCGACTTAGCCATATTAATCAGTTGCGTTGGAAGAAAACTGATTTTGCAAGAGCGAACCAGTGAAGAAGTATTGGCAGCAAAAAATATTTTTGGAAAGCATACCAGCATCACAGGGTTTTACTCTTATGGTGAATTATCACCTTTCAATCCAAACTCCAATTGCGAGTTACACAATCAAACAATGACTATTACTACATTCATCGAAGCATAATTTTATGACATACCATCCAATTTTAGAAAAGCAAATTGAAAAATTTTTAACTCCGGAATACCTCTCTACGGAATCAGTTAAAACTTTACTTGAAACCATTAGTAAGAGCTATACTTCATTTGATCGGGATCGTAAAATTACCGAGCATGCTTTTGATGTAAGTGAAAAGGAATACCAACGAGCTACCAAAGATTTGCAGGAGCAAGATACCATACGTCAACAATCTATTTCAAAATTGAAAGAGGCAATTCGATCACTAGATCCAAATGCGCCACAACAATTTTCTGATGAGGATGATGACTTAATTCATATCATTTCATTTTTAGAAGCGCAGATTCAAAATACAAAACAGCTAGAAAAAGATTTAATTAATGCAAAAGAATCTGCTGAGAAAGCTGCAATGGCAAAAAGTGAGTTTCTCTCCGTTATGAGTCACGAAATAAGGACGCCACTCAATGCAATCATAGGTACGATAATGCTGCTACAGTACCAAGATTTACTGCCCGATCAGAAGGAATTATTAAATGTAATGGAAATTTCTTCTGAAAATTTACTGAGTCTAATTAATGATGTGCTCGACTTTAGCAAATTAGAAGAAGGTAAAATTATTTTTGCAGAACGGAATATTAATGTGCTTCATTTTTTGAAGAATATTAAAATGGCTAATCGGGTTAAAGCAGAAGAAAAGGGCAATCTTATAAAAATTATTTTCGACGATGATATTCCTGAATTTGTAGTAGGTGATGATGTTCGTTTGGGACAGATTTTGAATAATCTGGTTTCGAATGCAGTCAAGTTTACCAAAGGTGGAACCATAGTAATTAGGGTTGAATTGAAAAAGTCTACAAAAACAGATGTGGAACTTTATTTTGCTATTGAAGACACCGGAATTGGTATTCCTAAAGAAAAGCAGGGGTTAATTTTTGAGCGATTTACACAAGCAAATAATAATATTACCAGAGAGTTTGGTGGTTCAGGTTTGGGTTTAACCATTATCAAAAGACTTTTGCAATTGCAGGATAGCGATATATATATAGAAAGTGAATTAGGAGTTGGGTCTAAGTTTTTCTTTCATTTAAATTTTAAGAAAAGCACCGCTGAAATTAGAGAAGAAGCAAAACAAAGCGGTGATCTTAAGTTTAATTTAGCCGGCAAAACAATATTGTTGGTAGAAGATGTAGAGTTTAATGTGATGATTGCACAGCGAATGTTAAAAAATTGGAATGCACAAGTTGAGCTAGCAGAGAATGGGGAAGTGGCAGTGGAGAAAGTAAAAAATAAAAATTATGATCTTATTTTAATGGATATACAAATGCCCGTTATGGATGGATATACTGCTACAAAAAAAATTAGAGAATTTAATATATCTGTCCCAATTGTAGCTTTAACTGCGTCTGTTATCACCACCGATATGGAAGCAAAAGCAATTGAAATTGGTATGAATGGCTGCGTTTCAAAGCCATTTAATCCCAATGATTTGTACGCTATTATAGCAGAAAAAATTTCTGTTTAATTTTTTTTATTAGTTTTACATTTCAAAAGTAGATTAGCATAACTGCAATCAACAGCTTTATTTTACGAATTTTTTTGCTATGAGCATCTCTGTGTAAACCGGTTAACGGTTCATTTTACTTGATCTTAATCCGCAGGTTTCTGTAGGATCATCCTAATTTTAAATATTAGTTAATGACTGCTTATACAATCAATAAGGCACTTCGTGCTATTTATATTTTATTCAAAGAATCACTCAATACTGAAGGCAAAGATTTCACTACTGGAAATATTCGGAAGGCTATTTTCATGCTGGCCATTCCCATGATACTAGAAATGTGTATGGAATCAGTATTTGCAGTGGTAGACATTTTTTTTGTCGGCAAATTGGGTTCTAATGCAACCGCAACAGTAGGTTTAACAGAATCGGTACTGGCCATCATCTACTCAATAGCAATCGGTTTGAGTATGGCGGTAACTGCAATGGTAGCAAGAAGGGTAGGCGAAAAAAATCCTGTTGCAGCTGCTGAAGCTAGTGCGCAGGCATTACTCATTTGTTTGGTAATTAGTATTTTAATCAGCGCGACTGGAATCATTTATGCAGGTGAAATACTTTCATTAGTTGGTGCGTCTCAAGAAATAATAACGATTGGCAAAACCTATACTAGTATTATGCTTGCGGGTAACTTGGTAATAATGTTGTTATTTCTAATCAATGGAATATTCCGAGGCGCAGGTGACGCAGCAATTGCTATGAAAAGTCTTTGGATTGCCAATTGTTGCAATATTATCTTATCCCCTTTGCTGATTCATTATTATGGATTAACAGGAGCCGCCATAGCTACAACCATTGGTAGGGGTATTGGGGTTTGTTATCAGTTGTATTATTTGGGAAAGGGCAAAGGAATTATCCGACTTAACAGGAATCATTTTAAACCTATCTGGAATACACTTCAATCTATACTAAAAATGGCTACTACGGGCACACTTCAATTTCTAATTGGATCTGCCAGTTGGATATTTATGGCAAGGTTGGTATCTGATTATGGAAGTGACGCAATCGCTGGCTATACCATTGCAATTAGGTTAATTATTTTTTGTCTGATGCCTGCGTGGGGGTTGAGCAATGCTGCTGCAACTTTGGTTGGTCAGAATTTGGGTGCCAACCAACCTGAAAGAGCAGCAAAGTCTGTATGGAAAACGGCTAAATACAATGGAATATTTATGGGTGCCATTTCCCTGGTTTTTATCATTGCTGCACCTTTTTTTGTGGCACTTATTAATGATCAACCTGCGGTGGTTGAAACTGGGTCTAGGGCACTTAGAATCATCAGCTTTGGTTATATTTTTTATGGAGTTGGAATGGTAATGATCAATGCTTTTAATGGAGCTGGTGACAGCAGAACTCCCACCATTATTAATTTTTTCTGGTTTTGGATATTCCAGATCCCACTTGCTTACTTTTTGTCAAAATATTTGGCAATTGGAACAACTGGTGTTTTTCTTGCTATAGTAATTACTGAAACGGGTATTTCAGTTACCAGTATGATTTTATTTCGGAAAGGGAAATGGAAAACAATAAAGGTTTAGATAAAAGCGGGGGTGTTATTAAAACCATCCCCGCTTTCTAAATATGAATACCATAATAATGGGGACTAGCGTCATTAAACCTGCTGCAATATAAAATCCATATTCGTGGTGAATATATGGCAGCTTGTCAAAGTTCATTCCGAAAATTCCGCCAATAACTGTGGCTGGTGCAAGTAAGCAAGTAACAATCGCCATTACCTTCATTACTTCATTCATTTTAAGGTTCACATTGCTGAGGTAGAGATCTTGTAAATTGATCATCATGTCTCGGTAACTTTCTGCTAAATCATTGGCTTGTACAATATGGTCGTAAACATCTTTAAAGTATTTGGTAGTTTTATCTTCTAATAATTCACTTTCGCTTCTAATGAATCCACTTATAAGTTCTCTAACGGGACTCACATTGCGCTTCAACACAATTAATTCTTTTCTTAGTGCATTTATTTCGGCTAGAGACCTAGTATTGCTGCTACGGATAATTCTTTCTTCGAGTAATTCAATTCGCTCGCCAATTTTTTCCATCACCAAATAATAATGATCTACAATCATATCCAGCATAGCATAGCATAAATAATCTGCCCTATTTTGTCTGAGTTTAGAATTTGCTATTTTCAATTTTTCTCTAATAGGGTTGAATACGTCTCTCATTGCATCTTCTTGAAAAGAGAGTACAAACTCTTTTCCTAAAATAATGCTGATCTGTTCAGTTTCAACAGTACCTGTTTGCTCATTAAAATAAAGCATATTCAATAAACAATAAAGAACAGGGTCAATTTCGTCCATTTTCGGCCGCTGGTCAATGCTTAGAATATCTTCTGTAATTAGGTAATGAATACCAAAATGGTTACAAAGGGCTTCTACTTCCTTTTTGCAAATCCCATCTACATTAATCCAACTGGTAAAATCATTGTCTTTGCAAGAAAAACAATTACTGATTTCCTCATACGTTTTTTCTTCAACCGTAGAAGGAGAGTAATTAAATACGCTGACCACAATTTTTTCAGCTTCTTTTCTTACGGGACTAAGCGTAGGGTTTACTTTAAAAATATCCCTCGTTCGCTTTGTATTAAATAGCGATAAAACATTCAGATATCTAAGGTATTTGTTTCCAGTCATTTATTGAAGGTAAAAAAAATAGGTTTATCAATATCTTTACCAATAATTATTCATATGCCAATTCTTCAAAAACCAATAGTAGACAACCCTTTCTGGCAATTTAATGGACATATACAAAGCATTTATCCTAGTTTATTGCGCAAAGTTCCCTTTGCATATGCAAGAACTGAGCGAATGGAACTTAATGATGGAGACTTTATAGATCTTGATTGGTCTGTTCCTCAAAAGCAAAATGCAAAACTGGTAATTATTACGCATGGGTTAGAGGGCGATTCTACTAGGCACTATGTAACAGGTATTGCAAAATTATTCAGTGAAAATGGTTTTGATGCACTGGGTTGGAATTGTAGGAGCTGTAGTGGTGAAATGAATAGGCTGCTTCGCTTTTACCATCATGGTGATGCAGATGATCTCCGACGGGTAATTCAGTATGCAGTTAAAGGTTATGGATATGAAGAGATTGTGTTGGTAGGATTTAGTATGGGTGGAAGTTTAACATTTAGGGCAATTGCAGAGTTTCCTGAAACAGTTCCAGCAGAAGTGAGCAAAGCCATTGGATTCTCAGTGCCTTGTAGTCTCAAAGGAAGTGTGGATGCTTTATCTACTCCAGAGAATAAAATTTATATGAATCGATTTTTAAAAAAACTTGGTAAGAAAATCAAGGCTAAAGCAAAATTATTTCCTGATCAGATTAGTGCCGATGGGTATGAAGATATTAAAACATTTATTGACTTTGACAATCGCTATACTGCACCAATCCACGGGTATAAGGATGCTTTTGATTTTTATGAAAAAGCAAGTGTTGGGAATATGCTTAAAAACATAAAAATTCCCTCGTTAATTGTACAAGCACAAAACGATCCATTTCTATTGCCCAGTTGTATGCCAATTAAGGATGCCGAGCAAAATCCAAACTTATTTCTAGAGATGCCAGAATCTGGTGGACATTGTGGTTTTATGGAAAGAAAATCGATGCATACTTGGGCAGAAAAAAGAGCACTAGCATTCGCATTTACAAAGGTCTGATCCAAATATTTCGGAAGCTGTCTGGGTTGCCGCCATCTAATCCATGATCTTGTATAGCCAATGGTTCTTTGGCATTGTGTGCTTTATAGGCAGCAGCTCCAACCCATTCGGTATTTCCTTTAATAGCCACATGATTTTGTACAAGAATGCCATTTTGTAAAACGGTGATATAGGCAGGTTGTTGTAAAGTACCATCAGAAAAAAATTGAGGGGCTGTGAAAATGATATCGTAAGTCTGCCATTCTCCTGGTTTTCTGGAGGCATTTACCAACGGAATAAATTGCTTGTAAATGCTTCCAGCTTGGCCGTTCACATAAGTGGGATTATTGTATGAGTCGAGTACTTGTAATTCATACCTACCCATTAAAAAAATACCACTATTACCCCTTGTTTGTCCACTACCTGCAATTGTTGCTGGCGTTCTCCATTCAATATGTAATTGGCAACTGCCGAAACTTTCTTTGGTTTGAATATAGCCAGAACCTTTTACTACATTAAGAATTCCGAGTTGGTCAATTTTCCAACCAACAGAAGAACCATCAGTTTTCTGAAATGCATTTGTGTTTTTTCCATTGAACAAGATGATGGCATCTGAAGGTGCATCAGCATTTGTTTTCCCAGGGGTTACAACAGCTGGTACTGGCTCCCATACTTCTGTCTTTTTTGCTTCATTTGCTAGACTATCAGGATCTACTTTTTTTTGAGCATTGGTTGTTAATGTTGTGAGTACTAGAAGCGGAAAAGCGGCAAGCAGAATTTTTTTCATGACTACAAGATAAGCTTTTATATAGGAATATGACTGAGTTTAGGTATTAAATTCAAGTAAAAATAAATATGTTAAGAAAATCATAAAGTACAAAAACCTCCGTATTAATACGGACTGGAGTAATTGATAATACTCGCATATTGCAAGTATTAGGTTAAACCAAATCTATCTACTTGAATCCAATTTCTACCATACGATTATTGATTGCAGATGGTCAAGATGTTTTTAGGGCTGGATTAAAAACGTTTTTAAACTATCAGGTAGATATACAAGTAATTGGCGAAGCATCCAATGGGGAAGTTCTACTGCAAAAGGTAATTGAGTTAAAGCCCAATATAGTGTTGATTGATGTGCGAATGTCTATTTTAGATAGTGTGTTGGTTACAAAAGAAATTATTCTTTGCTTACCTGAAACCAAGGTAATTGCCACAGCACAATATGCTAAAGACGATATTATTATTCAAATGCTTGATGCAGGCGTATTGGGTTTTGTTTCTAAGACAGCACATCCCTGTGAAATTATTGAAGCCATAAAAACTGTATTTATGAATAAACCTTATTTTTGCGATGAAATCACAAGTAAGCTTACTAAAATTGTTGAGAGAAAATATCAACTTAGGCCAAAATTAAATATTGTATTTACTGAGCGTGAAATTCAAATCATAAAATTAATTTGCAAGGAATATACCAGCAAAGAAATTGCCAATACACTAAGCCTAAGTAAACGTACTATTGAAGGTCACCGAACTAGAATTATGGAGAGAGTAGGTGCCAAAAGTATTGCTGGAATTATTACTTATGCGGTTGAATTTGGGGTTTACCATAGATGTGAATGAAAATTTATTTCCACCCGCCACCAAGTGAACGATATAAATTTATCAGATATACAAAGATTTTTTTCTTACTATTAATCGATTCTAATTCAGCTTCAAGTACACCTCTTTGAGCGGTAATTACTTCTAAGTATGAGGCATATCCAGTAAGGTATAATTCTTTTGAAGTAGCGACGGCTGACTGTAAGATTGCTGTTTCTTTTTGTTTAAGGGCAAATACTTCTTTGTAATATTCTATACCCTTTAACTCTGTAACTACCTCTCTATAAGCGTTTAGAACGGTTTTTCTATATTGTTGAAATGCTTCTTCTTGCGCAGCATTGGCGAAAGCATAATTACTCTTTAATAGATTTTTACTTAATACGGGAGTAACCAAACCGCTTAATATGCCGTAAGCAATTGATTGAGGGCTTATTAAAAAAGAAGGGTTGAAACTATTTAGGGCAGTATATGAGGTAATATTTAATGAGGGTAGAAAAGCTTTTCTGCTGGCTTCTAATTCAGCTCCACATGCTACTAATAATAGTTCAGCTTCTTTTATATCTGGTCTATTTACCAACAATTGTGATGGAATACCTGCATTTACAGAATTTGGTAGAGCTAAATCGGTTATTTGTTTTCCTCGATTTATTTTTTGGGAAAACTTACCAGTAAGTGCATTGATTTCATTTTCAGTAGTAATAATTTGCTGTTTTATGCTATAGAGAATGCTTTTAGTACTTAATAATTGAGCACTGAATTGTTGAACAGCTAATTCTGTAGCGCGACCACCAGCTTTTTGTGCAATTACAATTTCTACTGCATTTTCTTGCAATCGAATATTGTTGTATAAAATTTCTTGTTCATTATCAAGTGCTAGTAACTCATAATACCTAACAGCAATTTCGGTTACCAACTGTGTAGCTATCCATTGTTGCGCCTGTGTTGTTGCAAGGTAGCGACTATACGCTGCTTTTTTTCTTTCGGATAACTTTCCCCATATATCTGCTTCCCAGCTACTTCTAAAACCAATGAATAAGTCGGGCATATTTAATGGGATACGCTGATTTTTATTGATATTAGGCGATAAGTTCATGTCGTAATTACCAATTCCATTCATGGTATAATCTCCAAACTTATCAAGCCCTGCCGAAATAACAGCATCTAGGGAAGGGCTGCTTAATCCTTTTGCTATAAGCATTCCAGCTTTTGCCATATTAATTTTTTGAAGTGCAATTAATAAGTCAGGATTATTTTTTAAAGCTGTATCAACCAATTCTTGCAGTGTATTGTCTGGAAAAAAAAGTTTTTTTGATATAACTTCTTTTGCCATTATATCTGTACTATCCTCAAAATGGTTTGGTAGTCCATCTTTGTATTTTATTACTGTTTTTTTGGGTATGCTACAGGATACAATTAGTAATGCTGTGAAAATAATGCTGTAAGAATAAGTATATATTTTTTTCATAAAGAAGACTATCTGTCAGTAGATTGTTCCGGATGGTCAATGATTACAGGAACGGATGAATTAATTTTTTTTCTTTTTGTTAGTTCAGAGAGATGTGCAAAAATTACGTAAAGACCTGGGATTAAAATCACGCCAAAAATAGTTCCAAAGAACATACCGCCTGCTGAGGCAGTACCAATTGATCGGTTACCGATTGCGCCCGCACCTGATGCAATACAGAGTGGAATGAGTCCCGCAATAAATGCAAATGAAGTCATTAGAATGGGTCTTAAACGAGATACAGCACCCTCTTTGGCAGATTCAATAATGGTGAAGCCTTGACTTCTACGGAGCATGGCAAATTCAACAATTAAAATTGCGTTCTTACCAAGTAGTCCAATCAACATAACCAGAGCAACTTGAGCATAAATATTATTTTCTAGTCCCAAAACCTTCAACGCTAAGAATGCTCCGAATACTCCTGTTGGTAAGGATAGAATTACTGCAAAAGGCATAATAAAACTTTCGTATTGTGCCGAAAGAATTAGGTAAACAAATAGGAGGCAGATAATGAAAATAGTACCCGCCTGATTACCCGACGCTATTTGGTCTCGAGTAATACCCGACCATTCATAGCTATAACCGCGGGGAAGTTTTTCTTTGGCTATTTTTTCCACCGATTGTATGGCTTCGCCACTGCTGAATCCTGAAGCAGCGTCTCCATTTACCATGGCAGAAGTGTACATATTGTAACGGGTAAGTTGTTCAGGTCCGTAAACCCTTTCAAGTTTAATGAAAGTAGCATAAGACACCATTTCGCCTCGATTATTTTTTACGTAGAGACTAAGTAAGTCGTTGGGTTTTGCCCTAAAATTGGGATAAGCCTGAACCATCACTTTATACATTTGTCCGAAGCGAATAAAATTGGTTGCATAATAGCTACCAATTAAGGTTTGGAGGTCGGTCATAGCGTTATCAACAGATACTCCTTTTTTTGCAGCCATATCATAATCAATATGAATCATGTATTGTGGAAAGCTTGGATCAAAGCCGGTATAGGCTGCACCTACTACACCAGCAGATTTAATATCTTGAATTAATTGCTGGGTTACTTTTGCTGTTTGTTGCAAATTACCTGAACCAGTTTTGTCAATCACCCTCAATTCAAAACCACTGGTATTGCCAAAGCCAGGAACAGTAGGCGGTGGCATGAATTCAATGGATGCATCAGTAATATTTTTGCACTTTTGTTGTAATATCGGAATCAACTCTTTTACGGTTTCCTTTCTTTCTTTCCAAGATTTCAAGTTAATCATCATCATACCGTAAGAAGCTCCTGCTGCTTCGGTTATGAGGCTATAACCAGAAAGGGTGGTTATATTTTCTACAGCAGGAAAGTCTTTAATTATTTTTTCCAACTTTACCAGTACCTGTTCCGTTCTTTCAACTGTGGCACCTGGAGGGGTAGAAATATTCACATAAATAATACCTTGGTCTTCAGTAGGAATGAAACCACTGGGAAGTACTTTATTTATGCCAATAATTCCAATAACAAATAATCCAATTACGCCAATAGTAACCATTTTTTTAGTGGTGATCCATCCTACCATTTTAGAATACCTATGCTCAGTGGCTTCATATTTTTTATTGAATGAAAAGAAAAATTTAGTCAATAAATTTTTCTTTTTTGGTTGGTGATTTGCTTTAATTAATAAAGCGCACAAAGCAGGTGTGAGTGTAAGCGCATTTATTCCTGAAATGAGAATAGAAACAGCTAGCGTAAGTGAAAATTGTCTATAAAATACGCCAGCCGATCCAGTAAGAAAGGCGGCAGGTATAAATACAGCAGACATTACTAAGGTAATAGCAACAATAGCACTCGCTATTTCTTTCATTGCACTTAGTGTTGCATTAATGGGCGATAAATGTTGTTCTTCCATTTTTAGATGTACTGCTTCTACAACTACTATGGCGTCGTCTACCACAATTCCTATAGCCAATACAAGAGCAAATAAGGTTAGTAGGTTAATAGAGAATCCCATTGCCTGCATAAAGGCAAGGGTGCCAATTAAGGAAACTGGTACAGCAAGAGCTGGAATTAAGGTAGATCTAAAATCTTGCAGAAAGATGAACACAATAATAAACACAAGAATAAAAGCTTCTATTAAAGTTTTTATCACTTCGCTGATAGAGGCGTTTAGAAACCTAGAAACATCGTAAGCAAAATTGTATTTCATATCTGGCGGAAATGAACTTTCTTTAAGTTCTGCCATTCTGCTTTTAACCTTTTCAATTACTTCTTTAGCATTGGATCCTGGCCTTTGTTTTAGCATGATGGAAGCAGATGGTTTACCATCTGTTTTAGAGATCATACTGTAAGTCATTGCACCAAACTCAATATCTGCAACGTCTTTGAGGTAAAGGATAGAACCATTATTTTCTGCCTTCAACACCACGTTTTTATACTGGGTTGGTTCAAAAAATTTACCAGTATAGCGCAAGATATATTGGAGCGATTGTGGGTTTTTGCCCGAACTTTCTCCTGTTTTTCCAGGAGCGGCTTCCACATTCTGATTGCGCAATGCGTTAATTACATCCTGAGCAGAAATATTATAAGCCAGCATTCTGTCTGGTTTAAGCCACACCCGCATAGAGTATTCTTTCTGGCCCATGATTTCAGCAAAACCAACTCCATCAATTCTCTTTAATTCTTGGAGTATATTAATATCAGCAAAATTGTAAATAAATTGTTCATCCGCAGCGGTATCTTCACTCATTACATTGAGGTAAAGCAACATACTGTTAACGTCTTTCTCCGTAGTAACGCCAGCTTTAATTACTTCTTCTGGTAATTCGTCTAATACTGTTGTAACCCGGTTTTGAACATTCACAGCAGCAACATCTGGATCAATCCCCACTTTAAAGGAAATAGTGATGAGGGTTATTCCGTTATTACTAGAAACAGAAGACATATAAGTCATTCCTGGTACTCCATTGATGGCTCTTTCTAGCGGAGTAGCAACTGCTTTTGCACACACTTCTGCATTTGCTCCAGTATATTTAGCTGTTACAGTAACAGACGGCGGAACAATATCCGGAAACTGCGTAATTGGTAAGGCGAATAAAGCCAGTACACCAAGGAGTGTAATGATGATAGAGATGACCAGTGAAAGTACAGGTCTTTTTATAAAGGTTTCCAGCATGGTAAATGGTTGAATCTGTAAAGCGACAATGTATTAATTAAGGTTGGTATTTAGTTGCATCAAACTGTCTAATCGCATCAACTTAGGGCTGATTTTTGCGCCTTGACGAACACTTTGCATTCCCTCGAAAATGATATGTTCTCCTGGAAAAAGCCCCTCTTCAACAATATAATATTGTGCAACTCTTCTGCTGGTTTTAAAAGCACGCATTTTAACAATATTGTCTTTTCCAACAACGAATACATAATTTTTATCTTGGATTTCAAAAGCTGATTTTTGAGGAATGATAATGGCGTTATCTACTTGGCTCATTAACCTTACTTTACCAGAAGCACCATGTTTGAGTAATTTATTTGGATTAGGGAATCTTGCACGAAAAGCAATAGCACCTGTATTGTCGTTAAATTCACCATCAATAGTTTCTATTTTTCCTGCATAAGGATAGTGGGAGCCATCGGCAAGAATCAGGTTAATGTCTTTATTTTGTTGGATACCTTTTGACAATGATTTTTTAAATTGCAGGTATTCGTTCTCAGAAATATGGAAATACGCAAATACATTGTGTACATCAGAAATGGTTGTGAGCAAAGCACCTGCGTCAATAAGACTGCCGATTTTAAGGGGTATCCGATCAATGACACCATCAAAAGGAGCCCTAATAAAGGTATAAGAGAGCTTGGTTTCAGCTGCCTTTTGCACCGATATTGCTTCATCTACTTTTGCTTTAGCAGCTGTTAGTTTTACAGAAGCTAGTTCAACTTCAGTTTTAGAAATAATGTTTTTTTCAACCAATAGTCGAGTTCTATTCACTTCAAGCTCTGCCGCTTTAGCTTCGGCCATAGCATTGGAAACATTGGCTTTTGCTTTTGCCAATTCGGTTTTGTATTCAATATCGTTGATTTGGAACATTGGCTGTCCCTTTTTAACCTCATGCCCCTCGTCCACAAAAATTCGATCAAGAAATCCTTGTACCCTTCCCCGGATCTCTACATTTTTAACAGCTTGAATATCAGATACATAGTCGTTTTGTAATAGTGTGTCTTTTTGATCCACAATAACAACCGGTAGTTCAGGATAAATGATTACCTCTACTTTATTTTTTTCATTTTTACAGGATAAGCACACGCAAATAACTCCGATAGCGTATACATAAAAAAGACTTTTGTTGATTGATTTCAGATTGATCATTACTACAGAATTGAAGCTTGAATTGCAAATGTAGTTATTTTAAGCTTTTTTTAAGCTTGCAGGTTTAAAACCTTTATCTATAATTTTTGTTATTTTATACAATAAGTGTTAAATAATCTGTGAAAACGCATTCAAATACAATTATTTTACAATTGAATTTCTGTTTTTTTTGCATTCAATAGGTTTTTAGAACATTTAGTTAATTTTAACAAGCATACTTGTTTTTTTATATTTGTAAAAACTTATAAATTAAATATAAAGCGCAATATTTGCAGTTCTTAAATTCTATATCTTAAAAAAGCAGTTTCCGAATGATTATTCTCATCTTTTTAGTGTCACATTGGTATCTCTCGCTTTTTGGTCAAACATTTTATCTGCATCGTTATGCCGCGCATAAGATGTTTACTATGAATAAATTCTGGGAAAAGTTCTGGTATATATATTCTTGGGTAACCCAAGGTACTTCTTACCTCAATGCTAGGGCTTATGCTATTCTTCACAGAATGCATCACGCTTATAGTGATACGGAGAAGGACCCACATACGCCCCATTTTTTTAAAGAGGCATTTACCATGATGATGTATACCAGAAAAGTGTACAATGGTGTTCTTAATGGCACATTTGAATTTGAAAAGAAGTTTGATAAGAACTTTCCAGTCTACCCTAAAATTGATAAGATAGCAGATAGTTGGTTTTCTAGACTGGGTTTTGCAGCTTTATACATTGCATTTTACATAGTATTTGCCACGCAATGGTGGATGTACCTATTACTTCCAATACACTTTCTCATTGGTCCTATACAAGGTGCAGTAGTAAACTGGGCGGGACATAAATACGGTTACCGAAATTTCCCTGATGAAAAAGATCAATCTAGAAACACACTTATCATTGATTTTCTAATGCTTGGCGAATTATTTCAGAACAATCACCACCATGCTGGTGCAAGGCCAAATTTTGCCGCCAAATGGTGGGAATTCGATCCAGTTTATCCATTTATCAAACTTTTTGATAAAGTAGGAATGATAAAACTAGTATCCATTAAGTCTCAACTAGAATAAGTGATATCACTTGGTGGTACTATTTTTCTATTTAAATAATTGTGGATTATTGTGTGGGGACTGGTAAGTACAAGTTGGGAATGCTTCGTTAAATACTTATCCGCTCTAAAAACACAGTTGTATTAGTAGTGGGTTTCCCTTTACTTTTGTGCAAAGCGATCTACCGTGAACCTTACCATACATACCAAAGACCTTGTAAAGAGTTATAAAGGCAGAACCGTTGTAAATAATGTATCTATTTCGGTAGAACAGGGTGAAATTGTGGGCTTACTTGGTCCCAACGGTGCTGGAAAAACTACCAGTTTTTATATGGTAGTAGGGTTGATTAAGCCAGATATTGGCTCGGTTTTCTTAAATGATGAAGATATTACCAAGCTCCCCATGTACAAGCGTGCGCAAATGGGTATTGGTTACCTGCCACAAGAAGCCAGTGTATTTCGTAAGCTTACAGTAGAAGATAATATTATGGCCATTCTTGAAATGACCAAACTCACTAAAGCAGAGCGCGCCCATAAACTTGAATCCTTATTGGATGAATTCAACCTACACCATGTAAGGAATAACAATGGAGATAGCCTCAGTGGTGGAGAAAGAAGAAGAACCGAAATTGCTCGGGCTCTTTCGGTTGATCCTAAATTTATACTACTTGATGAACCTTTTGCTGGAGTTGATCCCATTGCCGTAGAAGATATACAAGGAGTGGTTGCTAAGTTAAAATACAAGAATATTGGCATTCTTATCACCGATCACAATGTGAATGAGACCCTCTCTATTTGTGATAGGGCTTATTTATTAATTGAGGGTAAAATTTTTAAACACGGAACAGCAGAAGAACTGGCAGATGATGAACAAGTACGTCGCTTGTATTTGGGTACCAATTTCGAACTGAAACGAAAAGACTGGATTATTGATATGGCTAGAGACAACCCATCTGTTTAAACAATTGCACTTTCAGTTGAATAAGGTATATTGCTTATATCGTTCAGAATCTGTATTTTGCTGTATACCTTATTATGAAATTACTCAGTCCCGCCATATCAAGACTAGCCCGAATTCGCCATTGGCGCATTGAGCAGTGGATTCAAAACCCCATTGATGTACAGCGTGAAGTATTACAAGACTTGGTTACCCATGGCCAATACACAGAATTTGGCAGAAAATATGGGCTGAATAAATTATTTAGTATTCGTGAGTTTAAAGAGCGTATACCCATTCATGAATACGATCAATTGAAGCCCTATATCGACCGGATTATGCAAGGCGAAGAGAATATACTTTGGAATACACCCGTTAATTGGTTTGCCAAAAGCAGCGGTACTACTAACGATAAAAGTAAATTCATTCCCATTACCCAAGAGAGCCTAGAAGATTGTCACTTTCAAAGTGCGAAAGATGTGCTTACCATGTATTATAACAATCGTAATGAAAGCGACTTGCTTACGGGTAAAGGGTTGGTGATTGGTGGAAGTCACCAGATTAGTCAACTAAATGATGAAATGCAATATGGCGATTTAAGTGCCGTACTCTTGCAAAATACACCCATCTGGGCCAATTGGATTAGAACACCAGAACTGTCAATTGCACTGATGGATGAGTGGGAACAAAAAATTGAACTGCTGGCAAAACATACCATCCAAGAAGATGTTACTTCTATTTCTGGCGTTCCTACCTGGACCCTGATTCTCATTAAAAGGATTTTGGAGATGACGGGCAAATCAACCTTAAAAGAAATATGGCCTAATCTAGAGCTCTATATTCATGGTGGGGTTTCTTTTACACCTTATCGCGAACAGTTTAAAAAATTAATTGGAACTGGATGCAGTTACTTAGAAATGTACAATGCCAGCGAAGGCTTTTTTGCCGCTCAGGCAAATCCGGATGATGATGGCATGTTGCTATTTGTAGAGAATGGTATTTTTTATGAATTTATGCCCGTAAGCGAATATGGTAAAGTAAATCCTCAAACAATTGGATTAAAAGATGTGGTAATCGGAGAAAACTATGCTTTGGTGATCAGCACCAATGGTGGACTATGGCGGTATCTTATTGGAGATACCATTCAGTTTACCACTACACACCCGTTTAGGATAAAAGTAACTGGCAGATTAAAACAATACATTAATGCATTTGGAGAAGAACTAATTGCCGATAATGCAGATCGGGCCATTGCTATTGCTGCAGAAAAAACTGGCTTGCAAGTAAATGATTATACGGCTGCACCTATTTATTTTGGAGAAAACAACAGTGGAGCGCATGAATGGTTGATTGAATTTGAATCTAGCCCTGTATGCACCAATCAGTTTGCTTATGAGCTAGATTGTGCACTAAAATTGCTGAACAGTGATTACGAAGCTAAAAGATATAAAGATATTGCACTTGGATTGCCTGTGGTTTATGCTATTGAAAAAGGAATATTTAGTGCTTGGTTAAAACAAAAAGGAAAATTAGGTGGTCAACACAAAGTACCGAGACTAAGCAATGAAAGAAAATACCTAGAAGAAATTAAACTTTTATTGAAGCGCTAAAATCATTGCACAATTTTATCTCTTGCTCTGTATTAAATTTCTTTTATTTGTAACTTAACTGAATTAAATACTTTGATTATGAAATTGTTAGAAGGAAAAGTTTCGATAGTTACTGGCGCAGCGCGCGGAATAGGTGCTGCCATTGCTTTAAAACTAGCAGAACACGGAAGTAACGTTATACTAACTTATATAAGTGAAGGTAGTGCAGATAAAGCAGCAGCTCTGGTAAGTGAAATAGAAGCGATGGGTGTTAAGGCCAAAGCAGTAAAAAGCAATGCAGGTGTTTTTGCAGAATGTGAAACACTGGTGAATGATACCATTAAAGAGTTTGGGGTGATAGATATCTGCGTAAATAATGCGGGCATTTCTAAAGACAATCTCTTGTTAAGAATGACCGAACAACAATGGGATGACGTGATGGATATTAATTTAAAAAGTATTTTCAATATGACCAAGCAAGTCATTCGTCCCATGATGAAAGCCAAGCAGGGCAGCATTATTAATATGAGTTCAATTGTTGGTATCCGAGGAAATGCGGGACAAAGTAGTTATGCAGCCAGTAAAGCCGGTATTATTGGGTTTACCAAATCTATTGCCGCTGAATTGGGTTCAAGAAATATTCGTTGTAATGCAATAGCACCTGGATTTATTGACACAGATATGACCCATTATTTAAAGGATGGAGAGGGTGCGGCTCAGTTTTTGCAGAAAATTCCATTGGGTAGATTTGGTAAAACAGAAGAAATTGCTAATACCACTTTATTTTTAGCCAGTGATTTAAGTTCTTATATCACAGGACAAGTATTAAGTGCTTGTGGTGGATTGAATATATAATACATGAAAAAATATTTTAGTAATATAACTGCTGATGTATCAGCTTCAATAGTAGTATTACTCGTTGCCTTGCCCCTTTGTTTGGGTATAGCATTGGGATCAGGAGCTCCTTTGTTTGCTGGTATTATTGCGGGTATAGTTGGTGGTGTTGTGGTAGGTATATTGAGTGGTTCTCAACTAAGTGTAAGTGGTCCTGCGGCGGGGTTAACGGTTATTGTTGCTGCTGCCATAACCAAATTGCAAGTGTACGAAGCATTTTTGTTAGCAGTCGTAATTGCAGGAATCATACAGCTTGTTTTTGGGTATTTAAAAGCGGGCATTATTGGCCACTATGTTCCCAATTCCGTTATTAAGGGAATGCTTGCTGCAATAGGACTGATTTTAATATTGAAACAATTGCCCCATTTAGTAGGATATGATACCGATTTTGAAGGTGACGAATCCTTTTCTCAAAGTGATGATGAAAACACTTTTACCGAAATTTTAAAAGCACTTCGATTCATTACTCCAGCTGCTGCAATTATAGGGATTTTTTCTTTATTGATATTGGTAATTTGGCAGACAAAAATAGTACAGTCCCAAAAAACCTTATCTGCCATACCAGGCCCTCTAGTGGTTGTATTGGTGGCAGTAATGATTAATTATTGTTTTATGAACTCGCTTACTAATTTTTCATTAGAAGCCAAACATTTAGTTTCATTGCCAATTTCTGATAGGCTGATAGACTTTTTTTCCTTCTTCACATTTCCCAATTTTAAGTTCATTACTAATCCCATTGTATGGACTTCTGCTTTTACCCTTGCAATAGTAGCCAGCCTGGAAACATTGCTGGGCATAGAAGCAGTAGATAAAATTGATCCACTAAAAAGAATCACCCCAACCAATCAAGAATTAAAAGCTCAGGGAATTGGCAATATAGTATCGGGATTACTGGGAGGAATTCCAGTAACATCAGTCGTAGTAAGAAGTTCAGCCAATGTAAATGCAGGTGGAAAGACTAAATTATCCGCTATACTTCATGGAGTTTTCTTGTTGCTTTCTGTAATGTTTATTCCATTTCTCATCAACAAAATTCCGTTGAGTGCATTAGCGGCAGTCTTGATTTTTACAGGGTATAAATTGGCTAAATTTTCATTATTTAAAGAATTTTATCAGAAGGGCTGGGATCAATTCATTCCCTTTAGCGCAACCATAATTGCTATTTTATTAACGGACTTGCTAATTGGCATTTTGATTGGAATAGTAGTAAGCCTGTTTTATTTGGTAAGAAGTAATTTTCGTTCAGCTATTTTAGTGGCTCACGATCAAAATAATTACTTGATTCGACTAAGAAAAGACGTTTCTTTTTTAAATAAGCCCATTATTAAAAAGCATTTAGAAGCATTACCAAGTAATTGTTTTGTATTGATTGATGCTACTCGAGCCGATTTCATAGATAAAGATATTATAGAAGAGGTAAATAATTTTATGCTTAGCGCTCATGCTAGAAATATAAGAGTTGAAGTGAAAAAAAGCATTCATAAACCAATGCATTTATTATTTACTGAAAAATAATCCCCTAAAAATGAATACTTATCAACGACTTTTTTTAGAAAATAAAGCTTGGGCAAAGGAAAAATTGACCGATGATCCGGATTATTTTAACAGGCTTGCAGACTTACAATCACCAGAATTTTTGTGGATAGGTTGTAGTGATAGCAGGGTTCCTGCCAATGAAATTACTGGTACTCAGCCTGGTGAAATTTTCGTACATCGGAATATTGCCAATATGGTTGTGCATACCGATTTGAATTTGTTGAGTGTATTACAATATGCTGTAGAAGTGTTGAAAGTAAAACATGTTATTGTTTGTGGTCATTATGGATGTGGTGGTGTGAAAGCTGCCATGACCAATCACAATATGGGCATTATTAATAAATGGCTGCGTAATATTAAAGATGTACACCGACTTCATAGGGAAGAGGTTGATTCAATTACCGACGAAAACCTTAGGTTGAATAAAATGATTGAATTAAATGTGCATGAGCAAGTAATGAATTTAGCCAAGACATCTATTATTCAAAAAGCATGGAAACATACCCAACTACCGCATTTGCATGGCTGGGTATACGATATAAAAGATGGTATAACAAAACCCATTTTTGAGATGGAAGCGGGTACCAGTATTGATTCAATCTACGAATTTGATGATCTTTAGTTAGTGGGTTGAGGGGAAAGCTTGAATAAGCATCCAATACAGTGGCATTCCTATGCTGATATTAAAAGGGAAACTAATACCTAATGCCATTGGTATATACAAACCAGGATCGGCTTTTGGTGCTGCCAAACGCATTGCTGCAGGCACAGCAATATAAGAAGCACTGGCTGCAAGAATAGCCAGCATGAATCGGTCGCCCGTACTTATATTCCCAAAAGTTGTAATTAAAACAGCGGCTGTTCCATTTATAATTGGAATTAGAATACTCATTACGCTTACAAACCAACCATATTGCACAAACGCCTTAAATCTTTTGGCTGCTACCATTCCCATTTCCAATAAAAAAATGGCTAAAAATCCTTTAAATATATCTGAGGTAAATGGTTTAATTCCCTCAGCCTGTTTGCTATCGGCTATCAGGCCAATTACCAAGCTACCTAAAATCATCATTACAGATCCATTGGTAAAAGCTTCGTGCAAAATGGTCTTTATGCTACCACTTTTAGTAGTAGATTGGTCGTATTTTCGAATCAATATCACCCCAATTACTATGGCTGGAGCTTCCATTAAAGCCATTGCAGCAACCATATGGCCTCCATAACTGGTATTGTTCATTTCTAAAAAAGAAGCGGCTGATATAAAAGTGACTGCACTAACTGATCCATATGCCGATGCTACGGCACCCGCATCGTAAACATTCAGCCTCATTTTTAATAAAAAAAATACATACACGGGAACAACAATAGAAAATATAAGAGCCAGTAAAAGCGTTAATATGATTTGACTGTTAATTTCTGAGTGAACCAATTCCTGACCTCCTTTGAAACCAATTGAAAAAAGGAGGTACAAAGAGATAAACTTGGCACTTGAAGGGGGAATTTCTAAATCACTCTTTAAGAAAGTAGCAAAAATGCCTAAAATAAAAAATAATAGTACTGGATTGGTTAGATTACTGATGATAATATTCGCGTTCATTATAAATTAGGGGTGTATTTTTACAAATTATTAATAATGCCAATTGGTATTCAGGCACAATCCTTGTGAATCATTAGTGCGCTTGAAACCAGTTTCAATCATACGACCAAAACCATATGGCAGCACAAAGCAAAGTATCTCCGGCCGGAGCAGCAAAAAAAATTTTAGAGTTACTCAAACTCGATAAGAAAGACGTGTCTGCAATCTATGTTTTTGCCATTTTAGCAGGATTGGTTCAACTGGCAATGCCCTTGGGTATACAGACTATAATCAGCTTTGTAATGGCTGGTTCTGTATCTACTTCAATTGTAATTTTAATTGTATTGGTAGTGGGGGCAGTATTTATTAATGGTTTATTACAGGTTCGCCAGTTTCAGGTGACAGAGAAAATTCAACAGAAAATTTTTGTACGCTATTCGCTTGAATTTTCTGATCGCTTACCAAAACTGAATATAGAAAAATTAGATGCTTATTATCTGCCAGAATTGGTGAATCGCTTTTTTGATACGGTTTCCTTACAAAAAGGCATAGAAAAACTCTTGCTTGATGTGCCCGCTGCCGTAATACAAATATTTTTTGGCGTTACACTTTTGGCTTTCTATCACCCTGTATTTATAGGATTTGGCGCCATATTATTATTGCTTTTGTACCTTATTTTACGCTATACTTTGCCCGATGGATTTCAAGCCAGTATTGAAGCCAGTAACCAAAAATATGCAACAGCTGCATGGCTTGAAGAAATGGCCAGGGTGATTAAAACTTTTAAATATTCCAGAGGAACTTCCCTCAATATTGATAAAACCGATGGCATTGTAAAAGAATACCTAGGCGCAAGAACCAATTATTTTAAAGTATTGCTCACCCAATATTGGAGCTTAATTGCGTTTAAAGTTGTAATTACAGCAGCAATGCTTATTGTTGGTGCCGTTTTATTGGTAGATCAAGAAATTAATATCGGTCAGTTTATTGCTGCTGATATTGTTATCTTAAGTGTAATTGCCTCGGTTGAAAAACTAATTAGTAACCTAGATAAAGTATATGATGTACTTACTTCTGTAGAGAAGCTGAGTAAAATTACCGAAAGTGAAATTGAGACTGAAGGCACTGCTGTATTACAAGATATTAGTGCAGGTGTAGCCATTAAATTCAATGAACTGAACTTTTCTTACAGCAATAATAATAAGGTACTCACCGATTTGAATTTCAATATTGCTGCCGGTGAAAAAATATGCATCATGGGTGAAGCAGGTTCTGGAAAATCTACTGTACTCAGACTATTAACAGGCGCTTTTAAAAACTTTACGGGTTCTATATTAATTGATGGTATGCCAATTGGAAATTATACCCTTCATTCTATCCGTTCACAAACAGGTATTTTATTGAGCCAGCAAGATATATTCAATGGAACAATCTGGGAAAATATTACCATGGGCAATAAGTCCCTTACCTATAGTAATGTAAATGATATAGTAGAACGTTGTGGACTCACTTCTTTTATACAATCTTTGCCTTCAGGTTATGATACACAACTTGACCCCGCAGGTAAAAAATTAAATAGTAAAGTTCGCCAAGATATTTTATTGTTGAGGGCTTTATTGGGTAAGCGGCGACTTTTATTGCTCGAAGATCCCCTTAATTTTCTGGAGACTGCCTATAAACAACATATAGAAGATTTTCTGTTAAAAGAAGAAACGGCAACCGTAATAATTGCAACCAACGACCGAAAAATTGCTGAACAATGTAATCAAGTAATTTATCTGAATAAAGGAATGGTTAAAGCAGTTGGAAAATGGTCTGAAATTGCTCCGTTAATAAACTAATTTATGTCTGATCATCATTTTTTATCAACCATTATTGAATCGGAAGTAGAACACACTTCGTTGAATTCTTATAAGTCGATTTACCATATTTACCGCAGTAGCAACGTAAAGAAATGGCTATGGGCTATCTTAATAGGAATGGTCGTGATATTATTTTTGCCATGGACGCAGAATATTCGAGCCAAAGGTTCCATCACCACTTTACGTCAAGAACAAAGACCCCAAGAACTAAATACCATAATACCAGGAAGGGTTGTGAAGTGGTATGTAAAAGAAGGTGATTTTGTAGAAAAAGGAGATACTATTTTACAGTTGGGTGAAGTAAAAGTAGATTATTTTGATCCCCGTTTATTAGAGCGTACCCAAAAACAAATCAACTCCAAACAAATTGCGGTTGAAGGGTATGGAAGCAAAGCGGTTACTGCTGAAGCACAGATTCGTGCATTGGAAGAGGGGCAGCGACTGAAATTGTCTCAAATAGACATCAAACTTCGTCAGCAAGATTTAAAAGTAACCAGTGATAGCAATGATTTAAATGCTTCGATAAATGAATTGGGGGTAACAAAGCGACAAATAGATGCCGCCAAATTAATGCTGGATAGTGGCGTTATTTCACTGATTGATTTTGAACGAAGAAAAGTGACCTATCAAAATGCATTTGCAAAAAAAATAAGCAGTGAAAATAAATACCTTCAGTCTAAACAAGAACTTATCAGTTTACGGATTGAAAAAAATGCTACCACACAAGAATATACCGATAAAATTGCAAAAGCCGATGGGGAACGTTTTGGATCCTTGTCTAATAAGGCAAGTGGTGAAGCAGATGTTGCCAAGCTAGAAAATGCATTCAGTAATTATGATATGCGAAACAAACTTTATTATATCACAGCACCTCAAAGTGGACAAATTACCAAAGCTCGCAAAGCAGGTATTGGTGAAATGGTAAAAGAAGGAGAAATGGTAGTAGAAGTAGTACCTATTGATGTTCAATATGCAGTAGAATTATTTGCCGAACCAATGGATTTGCCCTTGATTAGTATTGGACAAACCATTCGGTTTATTTTTGATGGATTTCCAGCCATTATTTTCACGGGATGGCCTGCTGCCTCTTATGGAACTTTTGGTGGAAAAGTAGCAGCAGTAGAAACTTCGGTGAGTAGCAATGGTAAGTTCCGATTGTTGGTAATTGAAGATCCCAATGATAAGCCCTGGCCCAAACAATTGCGTATGGGTGGCGGTGCAAATGGCATTGCTTTATTAAAAGATGTTCCTATTGGATATGAGTTGTGGCGGAATATTAATGGATTTCCGCCAGAGTATTACAAACCTTTTGCAGATGCAAAAAAAATTGAATCGGATAAGAAAAAGTAGCGCATGAACAAACTAATATTCTTACTATTCATATTTTCTACCACTGCCTTGCAGGCACAGATGCTTACGCCCGAATCTTTTATTCAATTGGTGCGAGAGAATCATCCATTGGCCAAACAGGCTAATATAAAAGTGGAGAAGGCAAAAGCAGATTTAACTACTGCTCGTGGAGCATTTGACCCAACCATTACTTTTGAAGCAAGTAGAAAAACATTTGATGGAAAAAATTATTATTTTTATACCAATCCTGAAATTAAAGTCCCCACTCGTTTGGGTGGCGCTGATATAAAAGCTGGTGTAGAAAACAATGGGGGCCAGTTTCTTACTGATCAGGTTACAAAAGGACAATCAAGTTATCTCGGGGTTGAATTGCCACTGGTAAAAGGTTTGTTGATTGATAAACGAAGGGCTGCACTTCAGCAAGCTCAATTATTCCGTTCACAAAGTGAGCAGGATAAGTTAAAGATGATCAATGATCTCTTATTTGATGCCTATACAGAATATTGGCAATGGACGGGTGCCTACCAAATTTACAGTGTTTACAATCGTTTTTTAGACGTTTCTAAAGATCGTTTTAGATTGGTAAAGTTGGCATTTATAAATGGAGACCGTTCTGCAATAGATACTATTGAAGCACTTACACAAGTGCAGAATTTTCAGATGTTGCAAGCAGATGCTAAGGTAAAATTGGTGACATCTCAATTGGAACTTTCCAATTATTTGTGGACTAAAACCGACAGTGCTTATCTGCTGCCAGAAACGGCAGTTCCTGATACCGTGCAGTTTACTTTATATACTGCGATGGGTATTTTAAATGATATCATCAGTCGCTCTACTATGGAGAACCCTGCGCTCCGCAGTATTGATTATACATTGGAGGCATTAGAAGTAGAAAGGAAATTAAAATACCAGAATATACTTCCCATGGTAAACCTAAAAGCCAATCTTTTAAATGGTGGATATAATGTTATGAAGGGATTTAACGGTGTGCTTTTACAAAATAATTATTTATGGGGTATTGATTTTAAGCTGCCCATTTTTTTGCGTGAGGGCAGGGGTGAATATAAAAAGACAAAGTTGAAAATAGAGGAGACCAACTATCAATTTTCTGCAAAGAAGTGGGAGGTTGAAAATAAAATCAGGAACTATTACAACGAAGCCAACTTATTGAAAGATCAAATTAGAATAACACAACAGGCATACAATGGATTCAATGCAATACTTCGCGCAGAAGCATTCCGATTTCAGAATGGCGAGAGTTCATTATTCCTAATCAATACCCGAGAGAATAAGGTAATAGAAACCGCAGAAAAATTAGTTGCCTTGCGCATCAAATACTTGAAAGCCAATTATGGTATTGAGTGGTCTGCTGGCTTACTTCGTTAAGTTGGTCAAGATAATTTGTGTTTGAATTTGTTTATAAAAGCTTGACTGTATTCGCTCAGAATTAATTTTCCGCTGATGGCTGCTCTTTCTTGTAACAAATCATTCCAGTGTTCGGTATCATTCCAAAATATTTTTTTCAATTCTTTTAAAGCATCGGGATTGGAGTTAGCAAGGGTATTAGACAGTCTGATGATGGATTCGTCCATACCAGCAATATCAGGGTGAAGCTCAGCAAATAAACCTTTTCTACGAGCCCAGTCGCCCGGCCTAAAAGTAACGGCATCAATGGCCAATTGTGAAAAAGCGGAGCTGCCAATTTTTCTTTCAACGGCGGGTCCAATTACAAATGGGCCAATACCTACTGCTAGTTCACTCAATTTTACATCAGCACCTTCACAGGCAATGGCGTAATCTGCGGCAGCGGCAAGGCCAACACCACCACCAATACATTTGCCTTGAATTCGGGCAATAATAATTTTACCACAAGTGCGCATGGCATTGATTGTATTGGCGAATCCGCAGAAGAAATTCAGCCCTTCTTCTTCGGTTGTGATGGCGGCTAATTCATCAAAAGAAGCACCGGAGCAAAATATTTTTTCGCCTAAAGAGCGGAGCACCAATACTTTTGTTGATGGGTTTGTACTTTCTGTAATAATTGCTTTGGTTAGCGCGTCTAATATTTTTCTGGGTAAGGAATTGCTATGTGGATGATAAAATTCAATGGTACTGATACCATTTTCTCTTTCTACTTTAACAAAACCATCTTTTGTTTCTTCCATCATAGTATTTATACGTTTTAAATTTGTTCATCGTTTACGGTCATCCCTTCCTCGCCACCATTGTTAAAATCGTAGCAATACCCACCAATTCATTTCCATCATCCATAATTTCTACCAGCCACTTTACAATGCCTTTATCAATATCAGTTGGTTCTTTTTTATCTTGGCGAATTTTTTCTTTGCACGTGAAGCGAATATATAACTCAGATCCCGGATAAAATGGTTTGGTGAAACGAAGATCATCTATACCATAGTTCAACAGTACTGGATTTTTGTGGTAACTATCTACAAATAATCCTGCGGCAACGCTCATTAGTAAATAACCATGCGCCACTTGTTTTTCAAACATAGTACCGTTAAAATCAGTATTTTCTAGGTGCGCATAAAAGTGATCCCCACTTAAATCAGCAAAAGCATTGATATCTGCTGCTGTAATTAATTTTTTCTCTGTAGTAAGCTGATCGCCAATGACCAAATCTTCATAATATTTTTTGAAAGGATGAATGGTATCGGTAATACCAGTAGCACCAGGTTGGTACACTTGGCTGATTGCGGTAATCATATCGGGAGAACCTTGAATGGCCACACGCTGCATATAATGTTTAATACCTCTTAATCCCCCCATTTCTTCTCCTCCCCCAGCCCTACCGGGGCCGCCATGCACCAATAATGGAAGTGGAGCCCCATGTCCCGTACTTTCTTTAGCACATTGGTTATTGAGTACCAACATTCGGCCATGGTAAGTGCCAGCACCCAATATATAATCTTTTGCAATAGTAGTATCAGCAGTAACAATGGTGCTTACCAAAGAGCCTTTACCCATTTTGGCCAATACAATAGCTTCTTCGGTATGCTTATAGGGCATTAGGGTAGCAACAGGTCCAAACGGTTCTATTTCGTGAACATCGGTGCTGCCGAAAGGATTCTGGTTTAATAATAGTAAGGGGCTTATAAAAGCACCTTTTATTGGGTCGGCATCAATTGCTTCTACATAATTGAGCGAACCATAAATGAGTTCAGAAGAAGCCAGTAGTTTTTCTACCTGTGCTTTAAGTTCTTGTCGCTGAGATTCACCTGCCAGCGAGCCCATGCGAACGGTTGTATTCAGGGGGTTACCAATTATTGTCTGGCCTAGTGCTTTACAAAGTGCTTTTTGTACCTCATCTAATTTATTTGCTGGCACGAAAATTCTACGGATGGCGGTGCAACGTTGTCCGCATTTGGTGGTCATTTCTTTGCGTACTTCTTTAATAAACAAATCCCACTCGGGCATATCAGGTTTTACATCTTCTCCTAAAACGATGCAATTGAGTGAGTCGGCTTCCATAGTAAATGGAATATTTTCCGATAAAATTCTTTTACCAGATTTAAGCATCAGTCCCGTATTTGCGGAGCCAGTGAAAGTAACTACATCTTGTGAACCTACGTGATTGAGTAGGTCGCCAGCGCTGCCGCAGATGAGTTGCAGTGCGCCTTCGGGAAGAATTTTTGACTGTACAATTGATTTTACTACGGCCTCCGTTAAATAGCAAGTAACGGTAGCTGGCTTTACAATAGCGGGCATACCAGCCAGTAGGTTTACTGCTATTTTCTCCAGCATACCCCAAACAGGAAAGTTGAAGGCATTAATATGAACGGCCACCCCTTCTTTGGGAATAAGCAGATGATGACCCATAAAACTATTTGATTTGCCAAAGGGATGGGCTTCACCATCGAGGCAATAGGGTGTATCAGGTAATTTACGGCGAAGTGATGCATAGGCTAGTAAATTACCGATGCCGCCTTCAATATCAACCCAGCTATCGGCTTTGGTAGCACCCGTTTGGTAGCTTACTTGGTAAAAATAATCTAAGTTATTGCGGAGGTAAAGGGCCAATGCTTTTAGCATAAGTGCTCGTTCATGAAAACTCATTTTACGCAAGGCAGTATTGCCTTTGCTTCGGGCATAATGAAGCATATCGGCAAAATTTAATCCTTGGGAAGAGGCGGTAGCAATGGCTGCTCCAGTAACGGCATGAAACAGCAACTGTCCCTCACCTTCACCCTTCACCCATTTACCTTGTATATAGTTTTCTATTGGGTACATATAGCAATATTTAGCCCAACAAAGCTAAGGATTGATGGAAGAAGGTAGGGGCAAAAAAATACCCGTCTCGCCAAGGGCGGACGGGTAAGCAGTTGGTTATTGGTCAAATAAACTTTAACAGTTCTATATAATAGACATTCGATTATTAATTTCGCTGCAAAGATTTGAAAATATTTCTTCTACGGTGCCTTCGCCCTTAATATTTACTACTTTATCAAATTGAGCGTAGTGGTTGGCAACAACAGTAGTTTTTTCTTTGTATTCAACAATACGAGCTCTGATTACCGATTCGTTGTTATCATCGGTGCGGCCGCTGGTTAGTCCTCTGTTTAGCAGTCGTTTTACCAATTCTTCCTCGCTTACATCTAGTGCCAGCACCACCCCTATTGCTGTATTTTTAAGTTTTAGTAATTTGTCTAAAGCCTCACTCTGAGCGGTGGTACGGGGGAAGCCATCAAATAAAAAACCTTTGGCCTGTGGATTCGCTTCTAGCGCAGAATGAATCATACCCACTACTACTTCATCGGGCACAAGCTGGCCTTTATCCATTAAGCTTTTAGCTTCCATGCCAAGCGGGGTTTTTCGTGAAATCTCACTGCGAAGTAAGTCGCCTGTTGAAAGATGTTTTAGGCCATAAGCTTCAATAAGCTTTTCGCTTTGGGTACCTTTGCCACTTCCTGGAGGGCCAAATAAGATAATATTAAACATATTCGTACTAAGCTTGAATGAAGTGCAAATATACTAAACCACTGCTAAAAATAGTTTAACCAATAGGGGTATAGTTTAGAATTTAAGGTGTTTTATGGTTATTTAATGAATTTTTTTGCAATGATTCAAACTTTTCACGGGCTATAAACGTAGATTCATTGTATCATTAAAAATCTACTTATGAAATGTTTATCTATATTGCTGTCAGCAATCCTTACTATCTCGGGATGTGCTGCACAGGAAAATCAAAATACAAAAAGTAAAATGGACAGCACCAATAAATCAAACAACCCGTATTTCTCCAAGTCAGAAAAGTCTAAGTTAGCAGTAAAAGAAAGTGAATGGAAAAAATTACTCTCACCCGAGCTGTATAATATAGCAAGAGAAAAAGGAACGGAGCGGCCATGGACCAGTAAGTTTGAAAGTTTTAAGGAGTTGGGTACTTATTATTGTGCGGTATGTGGAAATGCATTGTTTAAAAGTGATACCAAGTTTGATAGTGGCTGTGGCTGGCCTAGTTTTTACGAGCCTATTTCAAAAGGGTCTATTATTTATTTGCCTGATAATACTTTGGGGATGAAACGTACAGAAGTAGAATGTGGTCGTTGCAAATCGCACTTAGGTCATGTATTTGAAGATGGCCCACCTCCAACAGGATTGCGTTATTGTATTAATGGAGTGGTTTTAGATTTTGAGAAAGCAGCGGAGGCAGAAAAAAAATACAATGAGAAGAAGGGGGAATAGGGCTGGGTAATTTATATTTACACAATGATTAAATACTTATTTGCGTTTGTATTGCTGACAAAATTGGGTTTGCTCAAAATTCTTGTGCTGTAGAAGCTTTGCAAGAGACCAATAGTATAAAATACAATAGGGGTGCGGTAGAACAGATTATTCCATTAGAAAATACAGATGCATTTTTTTTTGGCGAAGGCCATTCTCGAAATTTTGATCCAGAGTTTAAATATTATTTTATTACTCATCTCAATGAATGCTATGGGGTAAGGGATATATTTATGGAAATGGGTAAGTCAGCAGCATATATTTACAATCAATTTCTACAAACAGGTGATACTAGTTTTTTAAAAAAATATTCCTTAATATACAATCAAGGCTTTTACAAAAAATTTTGGGAAAAACTCTATTTGTTTAATGTAGGTAGACCCATGCATTTGCAATTAAGGATACATGGTGTTGATTTTGAAAGGATGGAGGTTTTTAAATTATTGCAAGCATTAAAGAGCGAAAATATAGTAGTAGCAGATCATTTGCAAGATATATTTACAGAAATAAAGCGACTGGCAGAAGATAAAAATCTCTCTGCATTTGAAGAAGATTTTGTAAAATCGGTTTCTAGTGTAAAAAAAATATTCAAGAAAAATACTGCTGATTTTGAAAATATTTATGGCCAAAATTATTCAATAATAGCTGATATATTAAATAATAATGCGCCAGTTACTACAAAAATAAATTCAAGAAATTCTGTCTGGTACAGCCACATGAAATCTGCAATTCATCAGTTTCAAATTCAAAAATTCATTGCATTTTTTGGTCGTTCACATATCAATGAAGCAAATGAAAATTCGATGCCTCAACTATTTAAAAAAGAGAATACGCAATTTAAAATTGTTTCTATAGCAGGCATATACCATCAGTTACAAGGTTATGGCAAATCGGCTGATGAATTGGTTGTTTATGATTATGGATATAAAGAAAAAGAATTGTATAAGCAGAATGCTAATAAAAACTGCAGGGCAAGTATGGTTGCGTTAAACTCTATAATTGATAATAAACCTAAAGTTATTGCAGATTATTATTTTTTTATAAAAGATTTAATGGAAGTAAAATAGTGAATTCTTGTGTTTATTTATAAAGGACTAAAATATCAATTATTCTTTCTGTTTTTTCCAAAATTAATCCAACTTTTAAAAATGCCTCTTTTAAGGATCCTTTCTTTTCAGGCTCCCATTCTAGATGGATATCATATCTGCCTTTAATACCTGTTTCATCAATTATAGGAGTCCCTAAAAGTCCAAACGATTCAAGAAAATCGGCTAATATCGATGTATTTACGCCCACGCCAGTAAAGAAATTACTACTTCCTGAATAATCATCGCTGTCTAGATCAGATGGTTTAAGGAGTATTGTATCATTTAATTTCTTTATTACATAGACGGTCGTTTTCCTTGCTTCTATTTTTGCTTTTACTTCAAAATGTTCAGTGAGTTTTTTTTGCATAATATGGTATAAGAATTGCTCAGATTCTTTTGGAATAATTACATCAACACAATATGTATTCGCAGGGTTTGAATAATCAATTTCTGTTTTATCTAATTCGATTTCTTGTCTAAAATAACTTGTTTTAAAAGCCATTCTATAAAGACCATCAATAGTAAAATTATGCATACTCATTCTTCTATTTTTAAATACGCCTCTTCCTGTTTTTGAAAAAGTACCCACTCCTTTTATATTTGGTTGAATACTAAAGGATTCTATTGCGCCACTATCCACTTTAAAATAATCGCTTTCAAAATCAAATTTAGTATCATCGTTTTTTTCAAGTAATGAAATAGTTTTTCCTGCTAAAACATCATCTATTACTTTATCATTGATATTTTCGCTATTTGTTATTGCAATTACTATTCCATGAGTATTAATCAGAGCAATATGTGGTATGGTTCTGTATAAAAAATATTTCCTTAAAGATTCTGTTGTATCAACTGCCATCATTAATTTAACGGGTCGATTCTTTAAGAATGATTGTATTCTTTTAACCGATTCATGAGACACAGTAATAATTTGAAGATTTTTTTTATACTTCTTTTGAAGTATTTCATATTTAGGTAATACTGCTATGCAAGAACCACACCATGTGGCCCAGAAGTCTATTAAAATGATTTTATTTTTAAGATTTTCAGAAGAAATATTTTTAAGAGTTGTATTATTTGAATTAGGAAGGAGCAAATTCTCAAACACAAGTTTGGGTAATTGGTCTCCAATTTTAAGTGCTTGACCATTACCTAAAATTGCAATATTTAAAATCAAGGATAGTAATAATATTTTTTTCATTAGGTTGTATTTCAACAAATATCTACACTTGCTACCCCAATTTGGTTAATTCTAAGATTAATCTATGTTAAATTTCCTTAATAAAATCTGCCATCCATAAAATGTTAACATAACTTTATTAAGTAAATGAAAAGGCTTAAAATTAACAAACTGCTTACTGGTATAATTATATGCTTAGTCGTTTTATTAAGTATTCAAGTTTACTGGATTTTTAATTTTACATACTGGCAAAGAATTTCATTTAATAAATCTATTAATAATGCTCTAGAAAAGTCTATCGGTGATGAAAGGAAACAAAGAGCAGATAGTATAAGTTCATCAATTTATAATTGGATGATGGACACATCACTTACAAAAATAACAAGTACTAAAAATGAATTATACCAAACAACTACTTATCATATTGAAGATCAAAAGGGAAAATATAAGCAAAAGAATAGTTTTTCACTTTCTTATGAAAATAGGCCAGTTTCAACTCAAAATGATTCCATCAAAATTTTAATAGCTAAATTAATTTCAAGGAAATTTCAAGAAAGTTATAGCGACTTTCAAACCATATATTATTATACTGAAAATATTGGCGATAGTGCTAGTAGTTTATCAAATAAATTAATTTTAGATCGTTTTAGGATTAAAAATTTTTTGTCTAATAACTTACTTAAATTAAAAATTAAAAGTAGTTTCTCTATCTATTTTGTTAAAATTTCAGATTCGTTATCCGCAAATATGTTGAATCAAAAAAATATTTCATTCACATCACTACAAACCAAATTTTTTAAATCTGATGTTTTCAAAAATGGGGAATCGCTTTATACGTATGCGGTTTTTGATCAGCCGTTTTATTGGCTCTTAAATAGTTTAATCACACCATTATTATTATCGTTTTTGTTTATGGTTGGATTGGCTACTTTTTTGTTTTACTTGTATCAAATAATTAAACATCAAAAAAAAATATCAGATATCAAAAATGATTTTATTGATAATATGACTCATGAACTTAAAACACCAATTACTATAATTTCAGCAGCAGCAGAAGCTATACAAGAGTTTGGCGCATTGAATGATAGTGAACGAACAAAAAAATATTTAACTAATATTAGAAATAATTCTGAACAGCTTCATAAGATAATTGATAAAATATTGGGTATCTCTGCTTTTGAAAATCAATCAATTACTCTTGTAAAAACTAAATTTAGTTTGGGGGAAATCATAAAAGAAATAGAGCAACAACATACTTTTCTTCTTTCTAACGTTGAAATCAAAATAAATATATTTCCACAATGTGATATATTATATGCCGATCAATTTCATTTTAAAAACATTTTTTTTAACCTATTAGATAATGCAATTAAATACAACGATAAATCTAAAACTCATATTTGGATTTCTACTAAGGAAAGTGTAGACGTGAATACAATTATTTTTGAAGATAATGGACCAGGTATTGATAGTAAATATTTAGATTCAATTTTTGATAAATTTTTCAGAATACCTTTTGGTAATATTCAATACGCAAAAGGGTTTGGGCTAGGCCTATTTTATGTTAAAAGAATAGTTGATTTACACGGCGGCACTATTAGGGTGGAAACCAAGCTTGGTTGCAAAACTTGCTTTAGTATTGAATTACCTAAATCACCTTAAAATTAATTAAAGTAATGATTGCACAAAATATATTAGTAATTGAAGACGAATTAATATTGGGAGAGATTATTAAAGAAAGTCTTGAAACTAGGGGATTCACTGTCGAACTTTTTACAAATGGCAAAGAAGGCCTATTACAATATTTTAATTCAAAACCAAGCCTAATCGTATTGGATGTAATGTTACCAGATGCAGATGGGCTTGCCATAGCAAGACAAATACGATTGACTGATAAAGAAATACCTATTATTTTTCTTACAGCTAAATCTTTACCGCAGCATGTTGTTAAAGGTTTTGAAAGTGGCGGAAATGACTATTTAAAAAAACCATTTAGTTTAGAAGAGTTAATTGTTCGGATTAAAGTGTTGCTTAGTAAATATAGACTATTAATTAATGAAGATATTCAAATAGATTTTATAGAATTAGGCGAATATCATTTTTATAGTAATAGACAATTATTAAACTTTGCTGCGGAAAGTAGAAAATTATCTTCCAAAGAATCAGAGCTTTTAAAATTGCTTTACTTAAGTAAAAACAGTGTAATTGATCGAAAAATTATTCTACTAAAATTATGGAACGATGATCATTTTTTTAATAGTCGAAGTCTTGATGTTTACATATCCAAACTTAGAAAATACCTGAACAAGGACGATAATGTTCAAATTATCAACTATAGAGGCATTGGTTACAAGTTTATTTGCTAGTTAATTGGAATAGTGTCTACACATTGTTGTTGGTTTCCAAGAAGTACCTCCATCAGCTCTTTCCAAAAAATATATTATAGTATTTTTTTAGTAAAGTAATTTCCCTGAGTAGCTTGACTCAGATTAATAAAATCGCTGTTTTACATAGAACAAAATAGCTTACTCTGTTTATATAAATAAACCAATAGTTGCAGTAGACTAAACAAAAGGGTTAATACTTCTCCGTTTTAAAATAAAATACCTAGCGCAGTACACCGTAATAATTACTCCCACCAAAGACAAGCCCATCACACTATTAGAAAAAAATATTACCCAATTTAATTCTACTTTAAATATTTCTTTACTCATTAAAACAGTTACACTTCCGAGATAGCCAAAAGAATCTGCTATATAAATAAGAAAACCAACATTGCCTGTAAAGCGAAATGTAGCAATCAGTCTTTCAAAAAATACACAGTTAAAAGGAATATATACCATATACAATCCGAGCCCTATCAAGGTCATCCACCAAAGGGAACTCATCAACTCTTGCCTGAATAAATATGTAGAAACCCCTGCAATAATAAAGCCAAGTGCAATAAAAAAATGAGCCACCATCAATGCTTTGAAACTATTTTTAATCATCACCATACTCCCAATTAAAACCAGAATAATTAAGGTGATGGGTGTTTCTGTTTGTGAGAAAATTGCGGGCTGATTTAAATAGCCCATTTCTCTCCACATATCTGCACCAAAATTGTCGCGGATATCTCTGAATATGGTGGCAAAACCATATATAATTACTGCTGCAATAATACCTGGTAAAAACTGTTTGATAAATAATTTTCGCTGCGCAGCGTCAATGGGTGTTCGCTTCATTCGCAACGCAATATCTTCCGAAGTGGGTGGTGGAATTTTTTCCATTAGATAAATAAAAAGTAATAGTGGTAATATAAACACCAATCCTGTTGCAAACGGAATCCAGAATTCTGATAGTTTAAAATAAAGCAGTAGCCATCCTCCTACCGACTTCACAAATCCCGAGGAAAAAATAAAACTCACTGCCAACGCCGCTCCAATAAAATCGGTGGCTTTTCTTCCTTCTATATAAGAAAAAATCACCCCCCATAACATCCCCAGTGGGAATCCGTTGATGAATAGAAATACAATATTATAAGGTGCTGGTACCAACGCAAATAATAGCCAAGCCAGCCATGCAATGCCTACCAACACCCCTATTATTTTATACCTGCCCAATCGCTTCAACTCTGCAATGAATTTAATGCCATAGAATTTTGCCATTAAGTATCCCATCATTTGGCTAAATACCAGTAGTGTTTTGTAATGGAATCCCCAAAAATTGATGCCATCAAATAAGCACACTGTATATGATTTTCTAAAGCCGAATATCATGGTATAAGTCAGAAAAGCAACGAGGGCAGCATAGAGTCCCGTTTTAACAGCACTTAATTTTTCTATCCGTTTTTTTTCTCTCATGTAGAAGCGTTGGATGGGTTTATAAGTTGCAGCACAAGTAATTCTATAGATAAATATAAGCCACTCATCCTTAGTATTTGGTAAATAATACTTATTTATAGAAATTACAAGTTCTTAAAATTACCCCAATATGAGAAAATTACTGATGATTGCTTTCTATGCTTTCACTACAATAAACACAATAGCTCAACAAGTAGATTTGTCCAAGCAGTTTAAAAATATGAAGCCCCGCAATATTGGGCCTGCTGGTATGAGCGGCCGTGTTACTGCCATTGATGCCGTATGGGCGAATGCTAATATCATATACCTTGGTACTGCCAGTGGTGGTGTATGGAAAACTGAGAATGGTGGTGGTAGTTGGCTACCCATTTTTGATGAGCAGCCCATTCAAAATATAGGTGCACTGGCAATTGTACAATCCAATCCCAATATCATTTGGGTGGGTACTGGTGAAGGAAATCCGCGCAATTCCATAAGTCTCGGTGAGGGCATTTACAAAAGTATGGACGCTGGTAAAACCTGGCAATGTATGGGACTAGAAAAAACCCGTAATATTCATCGCATCTTGATTGATCCCAATAATCCAGCAATAATTTATGTGGGTGTAATGGGAAATCCTTTTGCAGATCATACTGAGCGAGGCGTGTATAAAACAACTGATGGTGGTGAAACTTGGAAACAAATTTTATATACCAACCAAAATAGTGGGGTGGGTGATATGGTGATGGATCCATCAAACCCCAATAAATTTTTTGTGAATATGTACGAGCACAAACGTACTCCTTGGAGCTTGAAAGGTGGTGGTGCAGGAAGTGGTTTTTATATTACTTATGATGCCGGTAAAACCTTTAAGAAATTGGGAAAAGCAGATGGTTTGCCAGATGGAGAATATGGACGAATAGGTATCAGCATTAGTCGCTCCGAACCCAATAGGGTATATGCATTGGTAGAAGCTACTAAGAATGGTTTATATAAATCGGATGATGGTGGAATGAAATGGGAGTTGGTAAATAGCGACCCTGCTGTGGTAACCAATCGTGCTTTTTATTTTCAGGATATTGCAGTAGATACAAAAAATGAAAACAGAATTTACAATATCAACCAAGTAATAAATGTAAGCGAAGATGGGGGTAAAACTTGGAAGCCTGTGCTTCCTTATAGTGGTATACATCCCGATCACCATGCTTGGTGGATTCATCCCTATGATGCCAATTTTATTATTGATGGAAATGATGGTGGTATAGGCGTTTCAAGAGATAGGGGCAAGACCTGGCAGTTTGATGAAAAATTACCACTTGGGCAGTTTTATCATATTAATGTTGACAATCAAATTCCATACAATGTAATGGGTGGATTGCAAGACAATGGAAGTTGGCACGGGCCAGCCTATATATGGATGCGTAGTGGAATAAGAAATGCTTTTTGGCAGGGCGTAAGTGGGGGTGATGGCTTTGATGTAATGCCAGATGCCGAAGACCCTAGTTGGGTTTATACTATGAGTCAAGGTGGTTCCCTTTCTCGTTATCATATTGCTACGGGCGAGCAGTGGAATATTCGTCCCCCTCGAGTAAATAAAAATACCAAGCAACGCTTTAACTGGAATGCAGCCATAGCCCAGGATCCTTTTGAAAAAAATACTATTTATTATGGTAGTCAGTTTGTAAATAAGAGCACCAATAAAGGCGCATCATGGGAGCAGATATCGGGCGATTTAACTACCAACGATTCTGCAAAAATTGACCAACAGAATAATGGTGGCATATCAGTAGATATTACAGGTGCAGAAAATCATTGTACTATTCTAACCATAGAGCCATCTGTTAAAGAGCAAGGTATTATTTGGATTGGTACCGATGATGGAAATGTACAACTCACTAGAGATGGGGGTAAAAGCTGGACGAATTTTCGCGGTAAAATACCCGGTATGCCCATTGGCGCTTGGGTTCCACAAATAAAAGCCTCTCGTTATAATGCAGCAGAAGCATTTGTAGTTGTAAATGATTATAGAAGAGGAGATATGAAACCTTACGTCTTCCGTACAACAGATTTTGGTAAAACATGGACCAAATTGGTAGATGAAAAAAAGCTGGTTGGTTATGCATTGTGTATCATACAGGATCCAGTAGAGCCCAATTTAATTTTTGTTGGAACAGAACAAGGTTTGTGGGTGAGTATGGACAATGGAAATATTTTTCAACAATTTAAGAATGGTTATCCAGCAGTATCTACTTACGATATGACCATACAAGAAAGAGAAGCAGATTTGGTGATTGGAACATTTGGAAGAGCCATCTGGATATTAGATGATATTCGTCCCCTAAGAAAATTAGCCGCTAATAAGGGACAGTTATTTTCAAAAAAATTGATGGCGTTTGAAGCACCACAAGCTTATCAAGCAAAAATTAAAAATGCATCGGGCATTGAATACAGTACTTATGGGACTTATGAAGGAGAAAATAAAAAAACAGGAGCGCCTTTGGGTTTCTTTCTGAATAAAGCAGCGGCAGATACGGGCAAGAACAGTTTACCCGATTCAGTGATGATTCATATTTATGATGCCAGTGGAGTATCCATTAGAAACCTAACAGTAAAAGCTGATAGTGGGTATAACAAATATTTTTGGGGTATGGAAGCAAGGGGAATTCGCCAGTCATCCGCAGCTGGTAGAGCAGGTGGGGCAAGACAAGCCGCAGTAACAGCAGAGCCTGGAGGTTTAGCGGTAGACCCGGGAACTTATAAAGCGGTAATTAAATGGGGGAAAGCGTTGAGCGATAGTGTATTGGTGGTGGTAAATGATGATCCGTATTCGCCCATATCAAAAGAAGTAAGGGCTGCAATTAGAGAAGCCAATACAAGTATGGATAAATTGATTATTCGGTTGAATTTATTGAGTGATAGAATGAATGAAGCAGAAGAAATTATGCGTAAGGTAGAAACCGGGTTAACGAGTATGGATAAAATAAATGCAGATACACTGCGCAAAGTAGGAAAGCAAGTAGTAGAGGGAATAAAAGAAATTCGTGAAATGCTCAATGGAAAGCCACAGTTAAAACAAGGCTATGGAAATATTCCACAGGAAACGGTGAATGGATTATTAGGGGAAGCACGCCAATTAATATTGGGTAAAAATACCATACCGGATATACAAGAAATGCGGTTGATGAATTATGCAGAAGAAGCCGTAGGTGAAGTAGTGAAAAAGGGCAATGTTTTTTTTGAAGGAATTTGGAGCCAATACCGATTACTTGCAGAGGCTGCACCTGTGAAACTGTTTAAAGATTATAAGCCAATAGAGTAGCAGATAAAATTTAAAATTGATATAGCCCGATGCATTTCGAATTGTTTGAAGTGCATCGGGCTATTATTTTTTATTACCACTATCGTTGACCTTAATAAATGTTTTGCAAAAACATGCAATCAATAGAAATCAACTAACAAGAAATTAGGAAGCTTTTCTAGGTGTTACGTTGAATCCGCCTTTCTTTTTTGAAGAAGAAAAGTTTTGGTTGGCCATCATGCCACTTGTCTTGCCAAAACCGCCAGTTGGTCCCGCTGGTTTTGAAACCATTCCTGATGCCGATGCTGGTTTTTTAGTTGTTTTTCTAGAAGATTTTGCTTTTCCCATGATCTGATATTTTGTATGAAGTTATGGTAAATCAAATAATTAACTCAAACAGCTTCTGTAGCTGCTCCGATTCAGCTTAAATTATTTCCAGATTCCATCGAAAGGGGTATAGCCTTTTAATATGAAAGAAAATTTAGCCGCCTGATTGTCTACGAACTTCCCTTTTTTGGTATAAATGGCAATAGCGCCCGCAAAACCAGTACTAGAGCTGAATGAAAAGGGAGGCCGAAACACTTTAATCATGGCAATATCGCGCGGAAATACCATCGTTTGCTCGCCAGGCAACACTTCAAATTCATCAATAAAAATAGAGCAAATCTCTTCACGCCATTTATATACTTCATTATTATCTGCGTCAACTGCTACTGTTAATCCGGTAATATACTGCTGCAGAAACCAGCTTAAAGTTTGTGAGTTCGCAATCTGGTCGTTTTCTAATCCATCAAATATTGTTGCATTTTCATTTTTGAATAAGCCACTCACATAAGCTTCCTCGTATTGCTCTACCTTGGTTTTTATTTTACTGTATACGGTTACATTTGGCAAATCGCTGATTTCTTCTGGATCGTCTAGTAATAATTCATAACCATCAATGGCTTTTTTAAAGTTAGTAACGTTACCAATACTAAAGAAAGCGGTATTGCTTGCAAGTGGTTCAAAAGCAGAGTCGATGGGTGTTTTTATTATTACAGAGAGGTAATTATTTTTAGTTTTAATTAAGGGAGAAAAATAAAATCTAGCTGTATCTTGAAACAACATAGGTTTCATATTGAAACGACCATTTTTGTCTACTTTAACCTGATCTACCATCGTTTTTTTATTAGATGTTCTCATCATATAATTGATGACAGAATCTTTTTTATCTCTTTCCGTAACCATTCCTTGCATGCGGTAAAATCCGTTTTGAACAAGGCAGCTAATTGCATAATTTCCATCAGGAATATTGTTGTTAATGAGCAAAGCAGCGTTTACTTCACCTTCAATTACAGGATACCTGAACTTCCACCTTTTTTTTGTTTTTAAATCATCTATCCAAATGTGCAAGGTTGCCGATTTAAACTTTTTTTGTAGCTCATCGGGTAAAATAATATGGACTTCTAATGAATCTTTTTGCAAATAATTTTTCTTTGACAGATTTATTTGAAGGGAATCGGACGCAAACAATTGAGCCAAAGAAAATAAGCAGAATATGGTTAATAAAATAAGCCGCCATGGATTTTTCATGTATTAAAAATACAATTTTTTTAGAAATCACCATCAGGGCGAATGTAATAGCATGAATGCTTAATTGAGCTGGTATTAGTGTGGAATTTAATTTTTGTTACAGATAAAGAGGAAGGATTTGTTGCGATTATCTTGTAATATTTTTTGTACCAAATGTGTTTTGGTGACTATTTTATGCCGGTTAATATCAATGATTTCATTGGCGGTGCAGAAGCAGATCCAATTTTCAACCGAGAACAAAATACGATCCAGTGCAGCCAGTTCCAGATCTACCTGTTCTGGTGTGAGGTAATTTTGGTTAGATAAAACCAGTAGGTCTCTGTTCATACACTTAGTTTAGCTAATGTTTGGGACAACCACAGAATTTAGTCTTGTGAGAATTCTTAATTACATTACATGCAGCAGCAGTCACCACTATAAATAACATTAAAACAAGCATTTGGTTTAATTTAACTTTAATCATAGTAGTCTAAAATAGTAAAACAACATTAATATTAAAGCCTTTTAAGTTAAATTATGATAAGATTTACATAAAAACCTGCTTATTTGGGTAAGTACACCCTATTAAATTAATCCTTTAAACGCTTATTATACTTGTTGTTAGCAATTCAAGAAATGATATATCTTCAGTATTCCTTTTAAGTTCTATACCCCCCAAAAAAACTCTTTTTATGCCCCTTGTTATATTAAAAAAATCGCTTTCAAATAGTATGAAAAAGCCGCTTTTATGCCTTATTCCACTTCTTGTATTTTTCTTTTCTATAAAGGCACAAGATATAATTCATCCAAAAAATCTACGTTGTGAATATTTGATAAACCCCATTGGAATAGACGTAAAACAACCGATGCTCTTCTGGAATGCTGTATCTAAAACCAATGCGCAAAAACAAACTGCTTATCGTATTTTAGTAGCTAGTTCAGAAGCCAACCTAACCTTGGATAAGGCCGATTTCTGGGATAGTGAGAAAATAATTTCCGACCAATCTACCCAAATAAAGTACATGGGAAAAGCACTGACTTCTGAAACCAAAGCCTATTGGAAAATAAAAATCTGGGATAAAAATAATAAAGAAAGTGAGTGGAGTGTTCCCGGTTTCTTTACAATGGGGCTGCTAAACCCTAGCGATTGGGTGGCGCATTGGATTGGCTTAGACCAGGCAGTGGGAGGCGACAAGCCCAAAAATTTTCATCCCATAATATCGGCTCGCATGGTGCGAAAAGAAACTGAGATTAAAAAAATAGTAAAAACGGCTACACTATATATCAGTGCTGCTGGATTATATGAATTTTATATTAATGGCAATAAAGTGGGTGATGCTGTACTTACTCCCGCACTTTCGCAAACAGAGAAACGATTATTTTACAATACTTATAATGTAGCAAACTTATTAAAAACGGGTAAAAACGCTTTTGGAACTTATATAGGATCGGGCAGGTGGGCAAGTGTTCGCCCCCTTCAAGAAGCTACTGGTAAATGGGTAGATGATACCAACAACGATACCATTTCAGGATTTACTCCCCGTTACCCAAAACTATTGGCACAGATAAATATAACTTATACCGATGGTAGCAAACAAACAATAGCGACAGACAATACTTGGAAAATAACTGCGGATGGCCCCATTACCAAAAACAATGAATACGATGGCGAATTTTATGACGCCACCAAAGAAATGACTGGCTGGAATAAAGCAGCATTTAATGATAAATCTTGGAGCAATGCCCAACTGGTATCCACACCTAGTCCCCTTCTTTCAGCAGAAAATAAAGAACCTATTAAAGTAATGGAAACCTTAAAACCCATTACAGTAAAGCAAATAAAACCCGGCGTTTTTATTTATGATATGGGTCAAAATATGGTAGGTTGGGCCAAACTAAAAGTGAAAGGAAAGAAAGGAGCCAAGGTGAAAATGGTGTTTGCGGAATTATTAAAGCCAGATGGATCTTTGTACCTAGATAATATGCGTAGTGCTGAGGTTACCGATCAATATATTCTTAAAGGAGATCTAAATGGTGAAATATGGGAACCTCGTTTTGTATATCATGGATTTAGGTATGTGGAAATTACAGGATTGGGAGATAAGCCTAATTTGAATACCATTGAAGGAAAAGTTGTGTACGATGCGGTAGAAACCATCGGCAAGTTTGAATGCTCTAATCCTATTATGACACAATTGCACAAAAATGCCTATTGGGGTATTCGTGGTAACTATAGAAGTATGCCCACAGACTGCCCACAAAGAGATGAACGTTTTGGTTGGCTTGGTGATAGGTCTATTGAAGTAAAAGGCGAAGCATTTATTTTCAGGAATACCAGCTTATACAACAAATGGCTACAAGATATAAATGATGCTCAACTAGAAAATGGCTCTATTCCCGACGTAGCACCAACGCACAATGACCTGATAAAAGTATATAATGATGGAGTGGTTTGGCCCTCTTGTTTTGTAATTTTACCGTATGCGTTATACTTACAAACAGGCGATACTTCTGGAATAAGTCGCAATTATGATGCTATGAAAAAATATGCCAATATGGTAATTTCACAGCTAAAAAATGGACTGATAGAAAAAAATACTTATGGGGACTGGTGTATGCCACCTGAAAAACTAGATATGATTTTTAGCGAAGATCCAGCTCGGGCTACTTCTGGTGTACTTTTAAGTTCCTGCTATTTATACTATGATCTCAGCTTGCTGAATATATATGCCACTATATTGGGTAATAAGGACGATGCAGTTTTTTATAAAAAAGAGGCATTGAAAATTAAAGATGCCATCAACAATATTTTATATGATGCTGAAAAATTCAGGTACGATAACAACTCTATTGCTTCTAGCATCATTCCACTGGGAACAGGTGTTGTACCCGAAAAAGACAGGGATGCCATTTTTCAAACGACTATTCAAAAATTAATTGTCGATTTAAATACCAAAATTGCGACGGGACTAATAGGTGGGCAATGGCAAATGAAAGTACTGGCTGAAAACGGGCGACCAGATTTAGCATATACTTTGGCTACCAATACGGATTATCCCAGTTGGGGCTACCAAATAACAAAGGGAGCCACTACTATATGGGAACTCTGGAATGGCGATAAAGCCCGCCCAGATATGAATTCAGGAAATCACGTAATGCTTTTAGGGGATGTAATTATCTGGATGTATGAAAATGTGGCTGGAATACGCGCTGATAATGACGCGCCTGGGTTTAAAAAAATAATCATGAAGCCAGATCTAAGCGATAAACTAAGCTATGTAAAAGCAAGCCACAACTCACTCTATGGCAATATTGTAAGCGAATGGAAGCTAGTAAATAAAAATTTTAGCTGGAATATTGAAGTCCCCGTAAATACAACAGCACTGGTATATATCCCCGCTGAAAATGAAGGTAAGCTAACGGTAAATGGCAAAGTATATAGTAATGTAGCAGGCATTCAATTTATAAAAATGGAGCATGGCAAAGCAATATTTGAAGTAGGTTCAGGTAAATATGCTTTTAATGCAGCTAATACAGTGCCGCCGAGCATTAAAGAAAATAATTTTAAGCCTACTATTATTCCCGCAGATGCCACTTTTGCGAACCTTCATCAGGTGGTTCAACTAAAACCAAATAGCACAAACGCAACCTTATATTATACCACCGATGGAAGCGAGCCAACCATCAAATCAAAACAGTATGCTGAGCCATTTGTGATTACAAAATCTACGGTAGTAAAAGCTATATCTACTAAAAACAGTTTGCCTCAAAGCGCCCCCGCAGTATCTAATATAGAATTGTATGATCCCAAAATAAATGGCTGGAATTATACTTATTATGAAGGAGAATGGAAAATGATACCCGATTTTACAAAAGAAATGATATTGAGTAAAGGTGTATGTAGTGGCTTATTGTTTGATGGCATAAATAAAAGAGGAGATCATTGGGGAATTGTATATAATTCTAATTTGTGGATAGACGAAGAAGCCAACCATAGCTTTTACTTGAGTTCAGATGATGGAAGCCGATTATTACTTGATGGGAAACAAGTAGCAATAATAGACGGTACCCACGGAACCCAAACGGGCATGGGTTCTTTAAGACTTTCCAAGGGATACCATCGTATAACAATAGAATATTTTGAAGCCGTGGGTGGGCAATCGCTTGAACTAACAATGCAAGTAGAGGGCGGCACTCGCAAAATAGTACCTATCTCAAAACTATTTATCCAATAATTTTGGTGCTTGCTAATTAACGCCACAATACAAAAAGTACTTATTGCGCCGCTGGACTGGGGGTTAGGCCATGCCACACGCTGTATACCCATTATTGAAGCACTGTTAAGTGAGGAACTTACCGTAATAATTGCCGCCGAAGGCTCGGTGGCTGCCCTTTTAAGTGAAGCATTCCCAGCACTAAAAATTATTCCCCTAAAAGGGTATCGAGTAGAATATGCCAGTAAGTCATACACTTTATTTTTTAAACTTCTTGCACAACTACTTAGAATTTACAGCACCATCCGGTATGAAAACGAATGGATTAAACAAATTGTACTTACAGAAAAGATAGACCTGATCATTGCCGACAATCGCTTTGGCTGCTATCATTCAACCGTACCATCGGTATTTATCACACACCAGCTTACCATCAAAACCCCATTACCTTGGGTAGAAAAATTGCTGCAAAAAGTTAATTATCGGTACATCAATCGTTTCAGTGCATGCTGGATTCCAGATATGGCGGCTTTTCCAGGATTGGCAGCCAAACTATCGCATCCTGCGCATTTGCCTTCTATACCAGTGCATTATATTAATTTATTATCGCGCTTTGTTCCACAACCAACACAGGCAGTATTTGCATTCGGCATCATCTTATCTGGTCCCGAACCACAACGCAGTATTTTAGAAAATAAATTGGTATCGGATCTGCAAAAAATAAAAGAACCTGTTTTTTTAGTCAGAGGGAAACCCGCATCAAAAGAAATCATTCAGCTTCCATCTTCCGTTACTGTGTTTAATCATTTAGATACCATTGAATTGCAGGCACTTATTGCTAAGACAAATTATATTATTTGTCGCGGTGGATATACTTCACTGATGGAATTGTTTTCGTTGAGAAAAAAATTAATCATCGTACCCACACCTGCACAAACAGAACAGGAATACTTATCCCAACAATTATTGATGCAATACAGAGCCTTGGTCATACCACAGTATGAATTCGATACAAAAAAAGCAATGGTATTAGCAGCATCATTTCCCTATCAATTTGTGGATGCCCCTCTTTTTTCTAAAAAAAATATTATTCCATTGCTACAAAGCTTGATTCCATAAAATTCCAATGGTATCTTCACCAAAATGCAGTCCACCACCAAAGCATATATCTCCGCCATTACGGCCAATTTTATTTTTGGTAGCAGCTATGCAATTGTAAAGTATATCACACCTGGTTTTATTCATCCTTTTGCATTAAACTTAGTTCGGGTGGTGGTATGTATTGTTTTATTTTGGACGCTTTTTTTATTTAAGCCCGGCAAAATAGCCATCGATAAAAAAGATATTCCGAGATTTTTATGGTGCGCACTCACCGGAATTGTAATAAATCAATTGTTATTTATAAAAGGACTATCGCTTACCACAGTAATGCATAGCTCGCTACTATCGCTGGGGGCTCCTATATTTATTACCATTATTGCAGCCTGGTTGTTAAGAGAGAAGTTTACTTTTGCAAAAGTCTTAGGATTGATTTGCGGTATTGGTGGTGCGGCACTACTGGTATTAATGAAAGATAATACCCATACTGGAAATAATATTTTGTTGGGGGATTGTTTGGTATTAATTAATGCAGTTGCGTATGCATTTTACCTAGTAATGGTTCGTCCCCTGATGGCCAAATACTCTAGTATTCAAGTAATGCGTTGGATTTTTACCCTTGGAGCTATTGGCATATTACCTTTTGGGTTGCCGCATTTATTAACGACTAACTGGAATGCTTTTGAAACCACTCATATTATTGCACTCGCTTATATTTCGGTTCTTGGAACGTTTGTAGCTTATTTGCTTACTGTGTATAGTATTTCTGCCATTGGATCTTCTGCAACAGGTGCATTCATTTATATGCAACCTATTTTTGCCGCCATCCTTGCCGCAATGTTTATGGGAGAACAGTTTAGTATAACAAAAGGGATAGCTGCTTTCTTAATTTTTACGGGTGTGTACTTAGTTAATTTTAAAAAAGGAGATGGTTCTGCTGCTGTAGATATATAATTCACTCAAATCACCAGTACATTTGTAGTAATGGCCATTACAAGGGTAACAATAGACGCATTTTTAAAGCTGGGACTTCAGTATCCTATATTTGATGTGAGAAGCCCATCGGAATATAGTCACGCCCATATTCCAGAAGCTTTTAGTCTGCCCTTATTTAGTAATGAAGAAAGAAAACGGGTAGGTACAGCCTATAAGCAAGAGAGTAAGCAGAAAGCTATTAAAATTGGACTGAAATATTTTGGAACCAATATGGTTCAACTGATAGAACAGGTTGAAACCATCCTAAAAAATTTACCAGCAAACGGATCACCAGATATTATTCTAGTACATTGCTGGCGTGGTGGTATGCGAAGTGCTGGCGTGGCTTGGTTGCTAGATTTATACGGGTATAAAGTGTATACGCTGGCCGGAGGATATAAAATGTATAGAACCTGGGTATTGGAACAATTTAATAAATCCTATCCCATTGAAATTGTAGGGGGGTATACAGGAAGTGGTAAAACAGAAGTATTAAAAGAATTAAAGCACCGTGGGCAGCAAGTGATAGATTTGGAAGCATTGGCCAATCACAAAGGATCGGCATTTGGCAATATGGGTGAACCCGAACAACCCACCCAGGAACATTTTGAGAATTTATTGGCCAAAGAACTTGTACTTGCCAATAATACTATTTGGATGGAAGACGAAAGTCAACGCATTGGCAATATAAATATCCCCACTACTTTATTTAAGCAAATGCGCACCAAGCGAGTATTATTCATGGATATTGCTTTTGAAGAACGGCTCAATCATATTCTAAAAACTTATGGAAAGTTTGAAAAAGAAAAACTGGTGAATGCCATCATCCGTATTAAGAAAAGATTGGGAGGATTGGAAACAAAAACGGCTATTAATTTTTTATTAGAAGATGATATTGAGGGATGCTTTGCTATTCTTTTAAAATATTATGATCGGGTTTATAAAGCAGGCTCACAAAAGCGCATTAATCCCCATGAACTGATTTATAAAATTCCATGTAATAAAGTGAATGCATTGGTAAATGCCATACAGCTTATAGAAATTACTGCCAGCTAAGGATCTTTTCTATTCATTGTCAGTAATTTTATCTGCTGGTACCAGGATGAAATGTTTTCCATGAATGCCAAAACTCTTGGTAAGCTCTAATAACGTTTAGCTGTTTGCCCATTAAAGCACCTTCAATACTTTTTCCATCTGCATTCCAGAGCGAGCCTGTATTCTTATCTTTTAAATAATTCCTATTAGTGTTTTTTTCAAAACTTAGAACCAGTCCATCAATGCTGCGGTTGAATACATGAAATGATGCAGTATCTTTTTCAATTGTCACCAACAGTGGTAGGCCAGATATACTGTCTTCAAAAAATTGTTTTTTAACCAGCATATTCCAATCATAAGCTTTTGAAGTATTATTGTATTCAATACCTACCACCCATGATTTTGCATGCCAAGACCCACTGTCTCTCTTTGTGAGATCACTTTTAGAAAGCCCTTTATCATAAGCATCCATTTTTTCATATTTATCCTTGTAAGTGGTATCTGGCTGCATGATTAGGGTAGTAGGATATTTTCGTAACCAAGCAGAAAGCGTAAGTTGTTCAGTATGCATTTCCTTTAATGATTGTCCCTTCAAAGGCCCAGTAATGGCTTCACCTGTAGCTTGTCGCCACCAACTTTTTGTGCTTTTATCCTCAAACATAGCATTAAAATGATCCATTCCAACCAACCGAAATTGCTCCTGTTTTCCGTTCACTATTGAACTGAATATTCTTCCGGTTCTGCAAACAGTACAGTAAGTAACAATAATTGGATCTCCTCCAATATTGTCTGAAACCTGATGGTGATAGCCAATATATTGAATTGGATATGCTTTAGCAATTCCATTTATTGAGATACCTAATATTAATTTATTAGCTGCGATACTACTGGAGTTGAACGGCTTAAATATTTTTACACTTGGTTGATAAAACATTTTGTCTGCTTCCATCTTATAATTAAACAGATAGCATATACCTATATAGCATAATATAAAAGAAGCAAGACCAATTATTGGCCAACGTTTTCTTGACTGAATGATTAAATAAGCAGGATAGGCCACCAATAGCAAACCTACCATTCTTAGCCATTCAATATGTTGGGAAATCCAATAAGCCAAATCAATAGTATCAGCCTGTTGACTTCCAGGCATGGGCATAATTAGGTAAACACGCAGGGTTTCAACTATAAAAAGAAAAGCAATACCAATAATCATTAGAATATTTTTCATAGTATGTATTTAAATTTTATTTAGAATAAATGATCACTATTTTTTTGGTTGTTCGGGTAACTGGTATCCTTTCTCTGCCATCCGTTCACCCATTTCAGTATAAATAGCATCATCATTGGGCGTGAAAGAAGCTAAACCATCAACGTATCTGTTAAACATAGAAAATGTAGCGGCAATAAGAACTGTATCATGAATTTCGCTATCGGATGCACCTGCATTTTTTGCTGCATCTATATCATCCGACAATACTTTTTGCCCCGATAACTGAACCTTACCTGCAATTTGCAGCAAAAATTTGAGCTTATTGCTAATGCAAGTAAAAGTTCCATTAATGAGGATCTCGTCTACTATAAAAGCTTCTGATCCATATAAACATCTTGCTGCGGCAGCGTGACTATTTGTACAGAAAATACAGCCATTTCGGTGGGAAACATAAGCAGCAATTAATTCTCTCTCAGCTTCACTTAAACTATTGTTACCTCTTAATAATAGCTGTACAAGCTGGTATAAATATTTTCCTGTTTCTGGCCTAAAAAGTACCAGACTTCTAATGCCTGGCACTTGTTCTTCTACCTGAATATAGGCCATAATCAATTATTTTTTGTTGTTGATGAATGTGGAATATCAAAAAAGAGAATAATAACTAAGCCTGGAATAAACACCAATGAAAAAATAAAGAGTGCATTACCATATCCGCCTAATGCGGTAACTAAAACTCCTACAATTAATACAGCCCCTGCGGTAAATAACCTGCCAATATTAAAACAAAAACCAGTAGCGGTTGACCTGATATTTGTAGGAAATAGTTCAGGTATATAGCTGGATAATATGCCTTGACTCGCACCGAAAAATAAAGCAAGCCCTGCTATCTGAGGATAGATAACAGGGCTGAAATATTGATTGGTTTTAAATAAAAGAAAAGATAAAACGGTGCAAATGCTGAAACAACTAATCATTGCTTTTCGCATTCCAATAGCCTTTACAAGCCATCCAGAGAAAAAGCCACCAGTTAGTCCACCTATTCCTAGCAACATCATGCTTAGGCCTCTTTCCTTTTGTGCATCAGCCGTATTACTGATGCTTTGTACCCAAGTGGGTAGCCATGAAAAAATTGCCCATAATCCAATAAGCATGGTTCCGAATATAAGCGATCCAATCCATATATTGTGTTTTGACTGTGCTGAGAATTCTAGCTGAGTACTGCTGTGTTTTTGGAGTTTTTTTTCTGATTTCCAAACGGTTGACTCCTGTAGAAAACGGGTTCCAATTAAGGAAATACCAATGGGAATAAAGCCAATTAAAAATCCATTTCGCCAATATTCCACAAAATAATTAATCAGTCCCGCAGAAAATATTCCAACCGGAAAAGCAATTGAAAGGATACCAACAAAAATGGTTTTTGTTTTGGTTGGCCATACTTCACTCATTAGGGTAAAAGAAGTAACTAATACACCACCTACTCCAAATCCACTCATAAATCTGAAAGTACTCAGTATCCACCAGCTGTTTGCTATTCCAGTTGCTGCTGTAAAAATACCATAACAGCCTATTGATAATAAAAGCGCTTTTTTTCTTCCCTGCCGATCACTTAATATACCCCAAGTAAAACCTCCCAATGCCCATCCTAGAATAAATATAGCATTAATATAAGCACTGATGGTATTGATATCTGAAGCGTTTTGTGCCGAAAGGTCTTTGATTGCTACAGGCAGGTATACAGACATAAGTGTGGATACAGTTCCTCCCAATGCACTGCTGATAAAACAAAGTATAAATAGGAAAAAATGATATGATTTTATATTAGGCATTGGAACGAGTTATTTTAACAGTGAATCAAAAGTGTAAGAAATATAATAGATACCACCAATAGCAGGAGAGCCAAAAGCGGTATACACTCTGTGGTTAAATATATTACTAGCACCTAGTTTAATGGTAGAATTTAATGCACCAATTTTTTTATTTATCTGTGCATCAACAAGCGAATAAGCATCTATTCTACCAGCACGGGTACCGTTAAAAGTTCCATACCAGTCAAACGCATCCTGCCAGTGCCATGTAATATTAAAACCGATTCCTTTGTGAATATTACTGTTACCAAATTGTAGATTGGTACTCCATTCTGGGGTATTAAAAGCAGCAATATTACTGGGATTGGCATTGCGAAGGTTAAAAGTAGCCCAAGTAATATTTCCCCCAAGTGTATATCCTTTTTTCATCATCCAAGTAATACCAGCACCTGCACCTTGTGATGAAACTTTATCTTCTGCATTGGTGTATAGTTGAAAGGCTGGTGCTTTGCCATTCAAAATATCAGTAGCTGCTGAAGCATTGATTGTTCCGTCTGCGGCTAAAACCGAATTTTCTGGTCTAAGTACTACTGTGTTTAAAATAAAGTTGGTAAAAGTGCTGTAATAATAATTTAAATCGAGAACTATCTTATCTGCAATAACGCCTTTATAGCCTATTTCAAATGCCTTTTGTTGTTCGGGTTTGATATAAGCCACGTTCGACTTTTTCAATAGGTCTTTTGTATTGTTAACCGCAATTGGAAAAGGGGTGCCCGATGCAAATGCAGCACCAAATGCAGCACCAAAAGCACCTGCAGATGCAGCGGTGAATGAGTTTTCATATACATTCATTCCCTTACTGTTGTTGGGCGTTCCGCCCAGAATAGTGATGGGCCCAACATTTAATTTAATGAACTGATCTGCTGGAGTTGGGTTTCTGAAACCTGTTTGATAGGAAGCCCTGAAATAATGATTTTTATCAACTGTATATACCGCTGAAAAGCGGGGCGTAAAACTGCCCTGAAAGTTTTCATTCCTATCAAAACGGATAGACCCCGTGAGCTTTAGCTTATCCTTCAATATTCTTTTTGAAACCTGAAGAAATGCCCCATATTCTTTGATGGTAACTTTATTGTTTTTATCATCGAATAGACTTCCATTGGTGAACATATCATAATATCGGAAGCTTCCACCTGCTAATAAATCAAATACTTTAACAGCCTCTGAAAAATCGTATTGACCTTCTGTATGATAAAATTTGCTATTACTAAATACACCCGCACCCTGAAGCCCGTATTGCTTAATCAGGTTATTTTTAGTAGCTTCAAATACACTACTTCCTGGTAATGCTCTTCCATCATCTGCAAAACTTCTTGCGGAAGGGTGATTGCTACCTAAAACGCCTACAATGGTTCCATTAAATGCTGCGGAATACCTGTTGAACCATGTATTATCTGCATTACTTGGTAAAACTGTATTTCCGGAGAAGTCTTTTACCCAAGTTCTATTGATAAATTGCGCCAGAGAACGGGAATTGTAAGAATCGTGAGAGTTTTCTGTAACCAAGTAACTGCGAACGAAAAAATTTGTTCCTTTCAACTCAAGCCTATTGGTAGTAAGTACAAAATTATTCAAATTAAAGCGACTACTACCAGTGTAACTAGCAGTACCCTGGCCATAATTGAATTGATAAATAGCTTCAATTTTATCGGTAATTCTATAGTGCAATGCAATATTTGATTTAAAACTATATACCTGATAATTCATTAGGCTTTTTTCTTCGTAACCAGTTCTGGTTACCAAACCTATGCCGGGTAAAGTTTTAGATACTTCATCCCCATAAATGTTTAATGCATCTCTGCCAGGATTGTTGGAGCCGCGTAAGTTTGCAGGTGTTTGCGCACTAATATCCTGATAGTTATCGGCATACCAATCTAGTCCAGTAAGATAAGCTAAATTGAGTTTAATTGCAAAACGGTTATTGAAAGCTTTAGCGTATCGAAATGCTAAATCGTACAATCCCTGTGCTCTTGGATCCTGTGAGCCAAGATGGTTAATTCCTGTTTTAATTTGTGCCGATAATCCTTGGTATTTAAAAGGATCTTTTGAGTGCATCATCAGTACCCCATTAAAGGCAACAGGACCATATAAAGCGGAAGCCGCACCCGGTATGAGTTCTGCACTTTCTATATCCAAATCAGATAGCCCGAATTGGTTGCCTACCGAAAAATTTAATCCTGGTGTTTGGTTGTCAACCCCATCTACCAATTGAAGAAATCGAGCATTACCAGTACTATTAAAACCCCTTGTATTAACCTGTTTATAGGTGATGCTGCTGGTAACTACTTCCATTCCTTTTAAACTTTGTAATCCATCATAAAAACTGAGTGAGGGATTTTCTTTAATGGCTTTCTGGTTCATTTTTTCAATGCTTACAGGTGACCTTAGAATACTTTCATTCACTCTTGATGCTGCAAATACCATTTCATTTAGTGTATTTGTTTTTTGTTGAAGTGAAACGCTTAATACCATATTGTTTTTTGTAACTTCCATTTCAACTATTTCATGCGATATGCTGCTGATTACAATTGTAAATGGCAGTTTCTCCTTTGAAAGTGAAAGGCTGAATTCCCCTTTTTCATTTGAAATGGCACCAATGAGTTTTCCTTTAACAGTTATACCTGCTCCAGAAATAATTTCTTTGTTTTTTGAATCAGTAATTTTTCCTGACACTTTTATATTTTGTGAAAAAGAAAAAAAATTAATACAAAGAAGTAAAAAAGTGAATATAATTTTCATTTTATTTTATAATTGAATAGATTAAATTGAATTATTTTTTTTAAGGTGATCGTAACCTTGCTGCAAACGGGTATATCCATGTAGAACTAGTCTTTCAGCCAGTTGATTGTAGTAACTGTTTTCATCAGGCAATGCTGTGCCGAGCCCATCTACGTAACGATTATACAAACAAAACAGTGCAGCTATAAGAACGGTATCATGAATTTCAAGATCGGATGCTCCCGCTTGTTTTGCATTTTCAATAAGTTCTGGAGTAACAAGCTTTCCATTTTCTCTAACTTTATCAGCTATCTGTAATAGTACTTTTATTTTGTTGCCCAAAGGCGCCGTTTCAATATTTTCCTTTACCATCTGGCAGGTATTTGTTTCTCCCAATAAGAGATCTGCCGCCGCAGTATGTGCTGTTGTACAGAATGTACAATTATTGCCAGATGAAACAACGGTCGCAATGAGTTCGCGTTCAGCCTCTGAAAGCGAATTGGGTCCCCGTAATAAAAATTGGGTTAATTCACGAATGGGTTCAGCGGTATCTTTCCGATATTCTAAAAGACCCGTAATACCCGGCAGGTGTTCCTGCAGAGATATATATGGCATTATGATATGTTTATGTAATAAAATTGAAGCGCAGGAGGTTGTAAAACAATTTTTTAATAACTGCTACAACCGAATGCTTCTAAGCCTGAAAAAGAAAAATAGTTTTAGGCGGCTTATCCTTCCTATTGATGAGTAGTGATGGTATATTGTTTGGTAGAAACAGATTAAACTGTTCATCGTTGAAATTAAAAAACGGATGATTGAATAAAATAAGTTGATGACAAAATTGTTGCAAAGCAGAAACTTTTTTCAATAGGCTTTTTTGTGCTTCTTTACCCAAAGGTATTTCACCAGCTTGTTGATTTAATATATTCTTTTTACTGAGTAATACAGTTGCTCCTTGATTGGGTATATATTGCAGATAAAGGGTATCGCTGTATATTTTCCGTTTTACATAATTGTATATGATGCCATTTAGTTCAAACTGCCCATCTACCCTTTTGTATTCATCTGTTCCAGTATAATAAGGACTTTGTAAGGGTACTTTTAGTTCTAAAAGTTCTTCCTTATTGTATTTATTTTCATTTAATTCTAGGGTAAATCGAGCTTCAACTTGGGTGTTGAAATAAGCAATAAAAATTTGATACCCCGTTATATAAAACAAGTGCACAGTGAGCAGGGTTATGGCGAATATTTTTCTCAATTCACAATCTTGACTATGAATATATGTTCTTTTGCCAATAATTCAACACTTTTGCAGTATAAATTTACCCATGCAACCCATTAAAAATATAATTTTCGATTTAGGCGGTGTTTTTCTCAACATCAATTTTCAACTTACTAATAAAGCATTTGCCAATTTGGGTGTTGATAGATTTGCTGAAATGTTTAACCAGCACCATTCCAATGACTTGTTTGAAAGGCTGGAAAAAGGTGAAATAAGTGCCCCCGCATTTTATGAAGCATTTAGAAAAGAAAGCGGAACCAATATAAGTGATGATGCCATTCGAAATGCCTGGAATGCCCTGCTGCTTGATTTTCCACCCGAACGTATTGAATGGTTGGCGGAAATTAAAAAACGATACAATATTTATTTATTCAGCAATACCAACCAAATTCACTACGACGCATTTATGGCAGATTTTGGCAAAACCTTTGGTAGCAAAGATTTCAATAGCTATTTTATTAAAGCCTACTATTCCCAAACTTTGGGGTTGAGAAAACCATCTGTAGCTTCTTATAATGCAATTATTCAGGAGCAAGGTTTAATTCCTGCCGAAACCTTGTTTATAGATGATACCATCAAAAATATAGAAGGGGCAAAAGAAGCGGGACTACAAACCATACATTTGGTAGCACCTAATACTGTACTGGATTTAATGCTTTAACTATTCAAAATCCCTACTTCACTTCTTCAAATTCAATATAATCGTCTTTTTTCACAGCCGTATTACTGCCGTTGCGGTGCTGTGATTGATGTTGCTGTTCTTGCGAACGGTTCTGTGTTTCTTGTTGAAATGCTTGATTCTGCTGCATTTCAGTCATCTTACGTTTGAGCTGGCCAGCAGTTTTTGATATGGGTATTACCAATTCAAAAATAAAACGATAAGCTAGGTATATAAATAAGCACCAAAATAAAATCTTAAACATAGGATCACAAAAATACCAAGAAAGCAATTATTACACTGTTAAAACCGCCTAAAATTAGTTGAATGGTAAAAATTTGGTCTATATACCTCACTTATCCTATATTTGCAACAGCAAAAGTTAATTATGAAGGGAACGAATTTCGTTCCCTTCTCCTTTTTTATATGGCAACAGACAATAATACAGTAAAGATTGAGCAGTTTCTAATAGAGCTTCTGGCAGAAGATCCAGCTTATTTTATTGTTTCCGTTCAGGTAAAGCCTACCAATAATATCAAAGTTTTTCTGGATGGAGATGCAGGATTGCCTATTGAAAGATGTGTTTTTTTTAATCGCAAGCTTTACCATTATATTGAAGAAAGTGCTTGGTATCCTGAAGGAGATTTTTCGCTGGAAGTATCATCTCCGGGTATAGATGAGCCGCTGAAATTAACCCGCCAGTATCTTAAAAATATCGGAAGATCTGTGCAAGTTGAATTGTTAGATGAGGGCATTAAAGAAGGGGTATTGGAAAATTCAACCGAGCTAGAAATAACGCTGAAATGCACCAGCGGCAAAGGAAAAAAAGCAGTTACTGAAACATTGGTAATTCCATATAATAATATCAAATCAACAATCGTTCAAATTAAATTTTAGCAGAACAAAAAACAGCGTTATGGCAAGTATCAACTTAATAGAGGCGTTTCAGGAGTTTAAAGATGCGGAGAATATAGATCGTCCCACGATGATGAAAGTGGTAGAAGACGTATTTAAAACTTTACTCCGCAAGAAATTTGGCGCCGATGATAATTTCGATGTAATCGTAAATGCCGAAAAAGGAGATTTAGAAATCATTCGTCGCAGAATGATAGTAGAAGATGGTGAAGTAATGGATCCATTGGCAGAAATAGCTTACACTGATGCTGCTAAAATTGAACCCGATTTTGAAGTGGGTGAAGAACTGTATCAAGAAGTAGATATTTTAGATTTTGGTCGCCGTGCAATTCTGGCCGCAAAGCAAACGCTGGCAAGCCGTATCAGCGATTTGAAGAAGAATGTATTGATAAAAAAATATGGGGATAGAATTGGCGATATCATCAACGCAGAAGTGTACCAGGTTTGGAAAAAAGAAGTATTATTATTAGATGAGGAAGGCAATGAATTGATTCTGCCAAAATCTGAACAGATTCCGCAGGATTATTTCAAAAAAGGAGAGAATATACGTTCGGTAGTGGCTAGGGTGGATATGAAAAATAATACGCCCGTGATTATTTTATCAAGAACCAGTCCCCTCTTTCTTGCTAAATTATTAGAAATTGAAGTGCCCGAAATTTTTGACGGACTGATTGCCATTAAAAAAATTGTACGTGATCCAGGCGATCGCGCAAAAGTAGCAGTAGAATCTTACGACGATCGTATTGATCCCGTTGGTGCTTGTGTAGGTATGAAAGGAAGCCGCATCCATGGAATTGTGCGAGAATTGAAGAATGAAAATATTGATGTAATTAACTTTACTACCAACACCCAATTACTGATTCAGCGTTCATTAACGCCTGCAAAAATCAGTTATATGGAGCTGGACAATGATAAAAAGCAAGCCAATGTATACCTCAAAGCCGACCAGGTTTCGTTGGCTATTGGCCGCCGTGGTGTAAATATCAAACTGGCTTGCGAGCTTACTGGATATGAAATTGATGTGTATAGAGAAGATGAAGAAGTGAGTACAGAATTCGATATTGATATGGATGAATTCAGTGATGAAATTGAAACTTGGATCATTGATGAATTCAAAAAAATTGGGTGTGATACTGGACGAAGTATTCTTAGATTAACGGTGGATGAGCTGGAAAGAAGAACAGATCTGGAGCGCGAAACCATTGAAGAAGTAAGAAAGGTATTGGAAGAAGAATTCCAAAGAGAGGAATAAGCAGCATATAACACTGTATATTTGTCTATGGATCAATGTATAGCCCATGGAAAATAAAAATACCGGGACTTAAAAACAAAGAATGTCAGAACTGAAATTACCGAGACTGTTAGCAGCCGCCAAAGAATTCAACGTTGGTCAGGATACCCTGATCGAATTTTTGGTGAAAAAAGGATTTAACCGGGACGACCTGAAGCCGACGGCAAAGCTACAGGAAGACCACTATCGTGCCCTACAGGCAGAATTTCAAGGCGATAAAGTAGCCAAGAATAAGGCCGATTTGGTAGAAATACCCAAAGGTGGTCAAGGCGAAGTGAAGAAGAAAAGAGACGAGGAGGAAATCACTTTTAGAAAGGAAGAGAAAAAATCTGCTCCAGTAATAGCTCCTAAAGAAGAGCCACAAGTTGTAGAAATATCAGTTCCAGAACCTCCTCCGCCAGCTCCACCTGTAGTTACAGCACCTACTGTAGAAATAGTTGTAGAGCAACCAGCACCTATTCCTGTTGTTGAAATTCTGGTAGAGAAACCTATTGAGGCAGTACCAGTAGTAGTTGTGATTGAAAAATCTAATATAGAAGCACCTGAATTAGAAGGACCAAAAGTTATTCATAAAATAGATTTGTCTACTATTGACTCTTCTACTCGTCCAAGAAAGACAGTTAAGAAAGAAGAGCCAAAACCAGTAGCCAAGCCTGTGGTAGCAGTACCACCTGTTCAAGCAGTTCGGGTACCAGCACCAGTTGAGGTATCAGCACCTGCGCCTGAAGTGGTGAAGCCATTGGTTGTTGCTGAAGCACCTATTGTAGATATACCGCCTACTATTGAAAATATTCGTGCAGAGAAATTAGAGGGGCCAAAAATTTTGGGTAAAATTGAATTACCCATCAATAGTGATACCCGTCCTAAGCCAATGGCTAGGGAAGAAAAACGCAAACGCAAACGCATTCCAGTTGATAAAAAAGGGGATACAAATACACCTACTCCACCTGTAGCAAAAGATGCAGAAGGTAGGCCATTAACGGGTCCGAACCGACCAATTGTTGCTGCTCGAAATAGTGGTGGTGGCAGTGGTGGTGGTGGCGGATTCAGTCGCGGTGGACAAGGCGGCGGTGGATTCAACCGGGGCGGACAAGGTGGTGGCGGTGGTCGCGGCGGAAACAGAAATGATCGCAATGCGCCTCGTACGGAAGACAAAGAGATTGATCAGAAAGCCATACAGGAAAAAATACGTGAAACGCAGGCCAAACTTGCTGGAACGGGTGGTCGTGGGAAGAGCCTGAAAGCAAAATATAGAAGGGCTAAGCGAGATGAAGCTGCAGAGTCAATGGGTGATGATATGATGGACGACAACAAATTACAGGTAACAGAATTTGTTACCGTAAGTGAGTTGGCCAACCTAATGGACGTAAGCTTTGCCGATGTAATTGGCAAGTGTATGAATTTGGGTATTATGGTATCTATCAACCAACGCCTAGATGCGGAAGTAATTGAACTGGTATCTAGTGAATTTGGCTTTGAAGTAGAATTTATTGGGTTGGAAGAAATAGACGATTTGGAGGATGATGAGGAGGAGGATGAGGAGGCAGAACAAGCGGAACGTGCACCAATCGTTACTATTATGGGACACGTAGATCATGGTAAAACATCTTTACTAGATTATATCCGTAGTGCCAATGTAGTTGCAGGTGAAGCAGGGGGTATTACCCAGCATATTGGGGCTTATGAAGTAACATTGCCAAGTGGCAAAGCCATTACTTTCTTAGATACCCCGGGACACGAAGCATTTACGGCCATGCGTGCTAGGGGTGCTAAAGTAACCGATATCGCAATTATTGTGGTAGCAGCAGATGATGCAGTGATGCCGCAAACCAAGGAAGCAATCAGTCACGCTCAGGCAGCAGGCGTACCCATGATTTTTGCGGTAAATAAAATTGATAAAGACGGGGCCAATCCGCAGAAAATATACGAACAACTTTCTCAGATGAATATTCTGGTAGAAGCTTGGGGTGGTAAATTTCAAAATCAAGAATTATCTGCTAAGCAGGGGCTGAATGTAGACCTATTGCTGGAGAAAGTTTTGTTGGAAGCAGAGATATTGGATCTGAAAGCAAATGCTAAAAAAGAAGCAACTGGAACTATTATTGAAGCATCGCTCGATAAAGGTCGCGGGTATGTAGCAACTATTTTAGTACAGAATGGAACTTTACGTCAAGGTGATCTGATTGTATCGGGTCAGTATTACGGAAGGGTGAAAGCCATGTTTAACGAGCGCAATCAACGAATTGAAGAAGCGCCACCATCAACACCAGTAGTATTACTTGGATTGAATGGTGCTCCACAGGCTGGTGAAAAATTCAAAGTATTTACAGACGAGGCTGAGGCCAAAGAAGTAGCTACCAAGCGAGCGCAAATCATGCGTGAGCAAGGGCTTCGTGCAAGAAAACATATTACACTCGATGAAATTGGTCGCCGTTTGGCATTGGGTAACTTTAAAGAGCTCAATATCATTATTAAAGGTGATGTGGATGGTTCTGTAGAAGCGTTAAGCGATTCATTGCAGAAATTAAGTACACCAGAAATTGCAATAAGGGTAGTATTGAAAGGAGTGGGACAAATTTCTGAAAGTGATGTACTACTTGCTACTGCATCTGATGCCATCATCATTGGCTTTAATGTTCGTCCTTCTATGCAAGCCAATAAATTGGCAGAAACCGAAGGCGTTGAAATTAAGCTCTACTCTATTATTTACCAAGCTATTGATGAAATCAAAAGTGCCATGGAGGGAATGTTGGAGCCTAAATACCAAGAGAAAATTATTGCCAACGTGGAAATACGTGAGGTATATAAATTCGACAAAGCCACTGTTGCTGGTTGTTTTGTATTGGATGGCAAATTGGCCAGAAATAGTAAGATCAGAATCATTAGAGATGGTATTGTGGAATATCCAAAAGGGGAAAACCAAAGTGCTGAGCTTGGCAGCTTGAAACGTTTCAAAGATGATGTGAAAGAAGTTACTTCTAGTATGGAATGTGGATTAACCATTAAGAATTATGATAATATTAAAGTAGGTGATATAGTGGAAGCATTTGAAGAGGAAGAAGTGAAGCGTACTTTATAAGGTTTAACCTCATATTAACCCCTCTTTGATTATTTTTGAATTATATGAAGCAGATGAGAAAGCTTATAATCTTTGGTGCAATAGTTTTAGTAGGAACAATTACTACTACCCATGCTCAATCAAAGAAAGTGGTAGCAGATAAAATTGTTGGTCAAGTTGGTGATAAAATCATACTTCGCTCAGAAATTATGAATGCTATTGCCGATGCAAAGCGTCAATCACAAGGACAGGAGAATGTTGTACTGCCTACTGAGTGCCAGATTTTAGAGACCCAGTTAATCAGAAAAGCCCTTTTACTTCAAGCCCAAAAAGACTCTTTGGAAGTGAGTGAAACGGAGATAGAAGCCGATTTAGACAATCGGATACGACAAACCATTCAGCAGTATGGATCAAAAGATATACTGGAAGAAATTGCAGGTAAAACTATTTATCAACTTAAGGACGATTTTCGCGAAGCTTTTAAAGAGCAAAAATTGGCTGAGCAGATGCAGCGTAAGATTGTAGATAATATTAAAATTACGCCTACGGAAGTAAAGCTATATTATAATAAAGTGGCAGCAGATAGTCTCGCATTTTATGAAAGTGAAATTGAGGTTAGTCAAATCGTTATCATTCCCAAAGCCAACAAAGATGTAGAAGAGTACGTATCAAAGCAGCTTTACGATTACAAAAAACAAGCGGAAGCACAGGGGCCTAAAAAATTTGAGCAGTTGGCCAAAAACTATTCAGAAGATCCAGTGGTAAAAGAGAATGGTGGTCAATACACCCTAAATAGAAACGATAAGTTTTGGGATCCAGCTTTTTTAGCTGGTGCATTTCGTTTGAAAGAAGGACAGATTTCACCAGTAATTAAGTCGAAATTTGGCTTGCATATTATTATGATGATCAGTCGCTCGGGTGATGAAGCTATTGTAAGGCATATTCTTCGTATACCTCCTATTACAGATGATGAAATAAAGGAAACGGTTGACAAACTAGATTCTATTCGCAATCAGATCAAAGCTGGCAGAATGAGTTTTGCAGAAGCAGTGAGTAAGCACAGTGATGATGAGGGCAGTAAGTTTAGTGCAGGTGCGTTGGTAGGAAGGGATGGGGCTACTTTTATTGCCATTGATGCGCTTGATAAGGAAATGATAAAGCCCATTAGTGAAATGAAAGTGGGTGATATTTGTAAGCCACAAGTATATTCAGATGAGCGTCAACGTAAAATGGTTCGTCTTATTTATTACAAAACTAGAAAAGATCCACATCGCGAAAATCTGCGAGACGATTATAATCGGGTATCACAAAGAGCATTGGAAGAAAAAAAATCCAATACACTCGAAAAATGGTTTAAAGAACATATTCCCAATTATTATGTGTTGATTGACAAAGAATATTCGGCTTGTCCCGACTTAGGCCAGTGGCGAGAAGCGGCGGAAAGAGCAGCCAAAGGAAGGCTAAATTAGGCTCAATATGAAAACAATATTACACAAAGCCAATACAAGAGGTCACAACAGTTTTGCTTGGCTAAATGCGTATCATAGCTTTAGTTTTGGACAATATTATAATCCCGAACGCATGGAATTTGGTACGCTTCGCGTGCTTAATGATGATACCATTAGTGCTGGAATGGGTTTTGGCAAACATCCACACGATAATATGGAGATCGTGACAATTCCATTGAGTGGCGCTTTGCATCATAAAGATTCAACAGGAAGAGACGAGATTATTCGCCAGCATGATGTGCAAATTATGAGCGCAGGAAGTGGAATTGCGCATAGTGAAATCAATGCCAATAAACATCAAGCGTTAAAACTATTACAGATTTGGGTTTTACCTAAAGAAAAAAATATTGAACCTCGTTATCAACAAAAATCGTTTAAACCAGAAGATCGGCTCAACCAAATACTTACCGTAGTAGCACCAGATGATGAGCAAGCGGTATGGATTAACCAAGATGCATGGTTTTCTTTAGCAAACTTATCGGAAGGAATAGAAAAAGAATATACAATCCACCAAAAGGGCAATGGAGTTTATGCATTTGTTATCAGCGGAAATGCCACTATTAATGGGGTAGCATTATTAGAAAGAGACGCTTTGGGTATCTGGGAAACAGAACAATTATCTATTAAAGCCGATACCAATACAGAAATTTTATTAATAGATATTCCGCTTTGAACCCAATTGATCCATTTTTGTTAAATATACTATGCAGATAGAAATCATTTCCGGTAGCCCTAGAAACAATAGTATTACGTTTAGATTGGCGCTTTACCTCAAGAACTACCTTCTTCAAACTACCAATCATTCCGTTGGCATTATTGATGTGCGTGAGTGGAATTTGCCCTTATTACAAAATGTATTCTCCTCTGTGGAGAATACCCCCGATGAATTCAAGCCATTAACGCAACGTATATTTACCGCTGATGCTTTCATGTTTGTAACCCCAGAATACAATGGCAGTTATTCCCCTGCACTGCAAAATCTGATGGATCATTTTCCCAAACAAGCACGCAAAGCTTTTGGCGTAGTAACTGCATCAACAGGTGCATTGGGCGGAATCCGTTCCTCTCAACAGTTGCTTTTATTAATTCCTGGCCTTTTTGGTATAGCTTCTCCCCATATGCTTATCACTCCATTTGTGGACAAGAAATTTGATGCCGAAGGCAATTTATTGGATGATGGATTTAAAAAATCAGTCGATAATTTTCTGAGTGAATTTTTGTGGCTTGCCAATAGCTTACAACCCCAATTAGCTAAATAGATAATTAACTTTTTAAAAAGGGCGTTGGAGTTGTAACTTCGCCCCTCTTTTAATAAGTACCATGAGTGATGAAATAAAACACGAATGTGGCCTTGCCTATATTCGTTTAAGAAAACCATTCTCCTACTACCTGCAACAGCACGGATCGGTAACCTACGGCTTGAATAAGCTGTATCTTTTGATGGAGAAACAACACAATCGCGGTCAAGACGGAGCGGGATTAGCAACGGTTAAGCTAAATACAGAACCAGGTAATCCTTTCCTGCATCGCATGCGCAGTAATGCGCCCCAGCCAATTGCAGATTTATTTTTTAAAATAGGGCAAGAAGTTCAGGAACTGGAAAAATACCAGCCTGATATTAAGCAACATCCGGGGTTAATGAAAGGGCATCTGCCTTTCTTAGGAGAATTATTATTGGGCCACTTACGATATGGCACCCAGGGTAAAAATAATGTAGAGTTTTGTCACCCGTTTATAAAGCGCGACCTTATGCCGGGGAAAAATATGGCACTAGCAGGAAATTTTAATCTGGTGAATACCGACGAACTTTTTGAAGCAATTCATAAAGTGCCGGGTGATTTTCAAAAGCAGAGTGACTTGGCAGCTATGCTGGAAGTGCTGCATTATTTTCTCACCCAAGAAGATGCATTAAATCCCAATGGTGCGGATGTAGCGGCCTTGTTGAAAAAAGCAACGCCATTATTTGATGGGGGTTATACCATTGGCGGATTGTTGGGCAATGGGCATAGTTTTGTGATGCGTGATGCGCATGGTATTAGACCCGCTTATTATTATATTAATGACGAAGTAATTGTGGCTGCCAGTGAGCGAGCTGCTATACGTACAACTTTTAATGTAGGAGAGAATGAGGTATTAGAATTAATGCCAGGCACTGCTTTGTTGGTAGATGATTCAGGCAATTATCGAATAGAAAAAATACTAGAGCCGAAAGAGCGAAGGGCATGTAGTTTTGAGCGTATTTATTTTTCTCGTGGTAGTGATGAAAAAATTTATAGAGAAAGAATTGCACTCGGTCACCACCTGAGTAAAACAGTATTAGAAAGTATTAGTTACGATTTAAAAAATACCATTTTCTCTTATATTCCCAATACAGCCGAAGTAGCTTTTTATGGACTGGTAAAAGGAATGGAGGAGTACTTAAATAAAATTAAGGTAGAACGGATATTGAGTTGGGGTAATAATTTTACGCCAGAGAAACTAGAGGAGATGGTAACGCGCAAAATTCGTCAAGAAAAAATTGCCATCAAAGACGTGAAGTTGCGAACCTTTATAACGGAAGACAGTAACCGTAATGAGATGGTGCAGCACGTGTATGATATTACCTATGGTACAGTCCGTAAGAATGAGGATACTTTGGTGGTGATAGATGATAGTATAGTTAGGGGAACTACTTTGAAAGAAAGTATAGTTAGAATGTTATCGCGCTTACTTCCTAAAAAAATTATTGTAGTATCATCTGCTCCGCAGATTCGTTATCCTGACTGTTATGGAATAGATATGAGTAAGTTGGGAGATTTTATTGCGTTTAGGGCAGCGGTAGCATTGTTGAAGGAAAGGGGAATGGAGCAGGTACTCACAGATATTCGTGATCAGATTATAGTGTTAGAAAGCAATAACCAGTTGCATTCAGAAAATCTTGTAAAGCATGTATACAAACCATTTACAACCTTGGAGATATCCGATAAAATAGCACAGCTTATTACACCGCCGGGCGTAACACTGCCAGTAGAAGTAATTTACCAAACCATAGAAGACTTGCATGATAGCTGCCCTACAAATACGGGCGACTGGTATTTTACGGGTAATTATCCCACACCGGGCGGTAATAAAGTAGTGAATAAAGCTTTTCTGAATTATATAGATGGAAAAAATGTGCGGGGGTATTAGGATATATTGTGCAACGATTGAATTTTTGAACAATACTATTCACTTCCAATCCACTAGTAATTCAATATAAGCACGATTTAAATCGGTTGCCTGTTCAATATTTTTATTTATAAGTGAAGGAAAACCTCCTATCATTAGCCTTTCAATAATAAACTCCAGTTCTGTAGTGCTATCATAAATATTAATTTTCCCGCCTTTAAAAGGGCTGCCAAACTAATTTTACGAGTAGAAAAGCCAAGTTCCTGCAAAGACATTGTTCGCATATCTAGGATGGTGAATCTTCCTGCACCAGCGTGTATTTTAGCTGCCTCCTCGGGATTAGAAGAACCCGTTAGTATATAATTGAGCATTTAGTTTACGATCATCAATTTCAAGTCGTATATAGTCCCAAAGTTTGGGCTGAACCTGCCATTCATCAATTAATTATTTTACATATTTTTAATATTTCAGTTTACACTTTTAAAGAAAATTGATTTACAAGATTATACATACCTATCATCCATTTTTTGTAAAAGCGTTTTCATGGATACCATGAGTTCGTGTATAGAGTGATCGGTTTCTGTATTTGTAAACACGGAAATAGAATATTGAATACCGCCTACATACTTGGGTGTGCTGATTAGTTCGAAGAGCTTTAAGTATAATTTTGAATATATATAGAGGTTGGAATATCCAATTATTTTCAATAAATTCATTATGTGAAAAAAGCAAATACCCTCTCTTCTGCCCGCATCCGCCAACAATTAAAATACGATTTAATTGGTAAAGATTCTTACCGTGGCATCACATTAAGTTATGCGTATTTGGCTAACCAGACTGGTCACTTCGCTCTGGCTTTTGCACCAGCTGCTGGGTTGTTTATTATCTTAAAAAACTATACTACACTTGCTGATCCTGGACTATGGTCTGGCTTAATTCTCACTATTGCTTGGATTGCCTTTGAACTTTTTAATATTACGATGCAATTAAAAGAATCTAGGCAAACTAATCAATCCTATATTTTTAAACCCGACTATAAAAATATTATTGCCGATACACTGATTGATATGGGCTATTTTGCCTTCGGTGGATTAACATTTGCAGCGGGTAGTACTGCATTGTTTAACGACTGGTTTCTTATATTACCCATCGTTCTTTTGTTTTTTTTATTCTATATCAGCCGCTCTTGGTATATCACTAAAATTTGTCAGCAAACTGCTTATTATCCTTATCAGTTAAGACTTAGTCAATGGAAACATGCCATTGGTGAAACAGATAAAAAAATAGTTGAACAGTATTTTTCAGCAGAAAAAAAAGGGCAACATATATTCTTGTTTGGACCTCAAAAAAGTGGTAAAACAGGGTTAGCTGTTGCACTAACAAATGAATTTTCTATTCAACGGAAAAAATGTTTATACCTCACTGGAACCAAAATTTTAGCTCAGCTATACGATGCCGATGAAACACTTTTTGCGGATGATGAGTTTGCTTTGTGTACTTGGCGAACAGCCGATTACTTAGTTATAGATGATATTAATCCTGGTGATCCTATTTGGGATGAAACGATTACTGCGGATTTATTTTTAAAACATTTAAACGCTCGACCAGAAAATGCCTTAGCATTGAGGGATAAAAATATTATTTGGGTATTGGGTAATATTGATAAAGTCGACTTAAAAAAAGACTGGACTCAACTATTGGAATCAATAAATATTAAACAAGAAAATATTCATGCTATTCAATTAGGCACAGCTATTAGGGTAAAATAAAATTTTCATAAGCAAAGCTGATTAGTTGAGGGAGACTAGTTACTTCAAATTTTTTGTACATAGGTCTAATGCGTTTCTCAACTGCTGATAAGGTTACTCCATGTTTTTCGGCAATTTCTTTAAATGAAAGCCCATCAGCTATACATGAAATGGTTTCTTTTTCTTTTTCAGAAATAGCTATATGTTTAAACACAGCTTTATTCAACTCTTCTTCAAACTCTTCCCGATTGGGGCCGTGTGAAGCATACCGAATTACTTTGCCAAATCTTAATCCCCTGTTTATTTGAAATCTTCCAATGGCTTCTTTAACTCTCCCGTCGCTTTCTACACTATACACTCCTAGTTTTACCATCATGGGTATTAGGCTGCCATTTTTATGGATTTTATTAATTTCCATAGTAATATAATATTCCAACATTTTATGATTTCTGCTGAGGATAAATTTTACCGCATTATCGTTCAAATCATAGGCGAAAGGTGCGTGTGAAGGATCGGTTTGCTTAACAATAGTCTGTAGATCAATATACTGGTCTTCATACCCTAGGGTTTCTTCCCAACCAGCCGCATAAATCAACCTGTTTTCACAAAAAGAGTAGATATACACCGCCTCCTCTGGAAAACGATTGATGGTTTTACTAAAGTTATTATACTCATTACTTTCTATATCTATGGGAACTGTGGTGACCAATTTTGGAGTTGCGTACTCTTTTTGTTTATCTTTCATTTCAAAAATAGGTAATAACATTAAACACGTACTGCGTAAACACGCAGTTGACTGGTGTTATAATTAAAGTTAGTTTTGATTTTTATAAAAAACGAATAAATAGTATAATATCTTATAACTGATATTCTGTTTTAAAATCCAATATTCAGAAAACCAAGTCCTAAGCTACGCATATAACTATTGGGGGATAGTTATTCATTGGGTCGTATTTCGTAAGAAGTACGACCTTTTTTTATACCCTATAACAAATGGCATTGATATTCATGCCAGCTCCAACCGATGCAAACATCACAATATCTCCCGGTAAAATTTCGTGATCTGTAATCATACCTCGCTTTACCAGATCGTATAATGTTGGAATAGTAGCTACCGAACTATTGCCCAACTTATGAATGCTCATAGGCATTATATGCCCTGGAATATCTTTAATACCATATAGTTTAAACAATGCTTTGATAAAGCCTTCATCCATCTTTTCATTGGCTTGGTGCAGAAAGAATTTTTTTACGGCTGATACATGTATCCCACTATGATCTAGACATGCTTTCATGGCTAGAGGTACGTTTTTAAGGGCATATTCATATACTTTCCGTCCTTTCATTTTAATAAAACGAACGGACGCATCGGCATTGGGCAAGTAGGATTTACCCATAGAAATATATTCAAGTTCATCACTACAGTGACTTTGCATGCTTGAAGCAATAATACCGCTGCTGTCTTTATCTCCCTTTATTGCCTCAATTACAGTAGCACCTGCGCCATCGCTGAAAATCATACTGTCGCGATCGTACTGATCAATCACCCTGCTGAGGGTTTCAGTACCAATTACCAATATTTTTTTTGCCAGTCCCGCTTTAATAAATGCATCTGCTTGTGTGAGGCCTAGGATCCATCCAGGGCAACCAAATAGCACATCGTATGCTACACAATTTGGATTAATAATACCCAATGCATGCTTAATATGAGAGGCAACTGAAGGAACTGCATCTGATTGAATAGTATGCTTGCGAACATTGCCGAAATTCTGCGCAACAATAATCTGGTCAAGGCTTTCAGGGTCTATACCCGAGTTAATGATTGCATTTTTAGCAGCAATAGCACCCATATCCGCAGCAGTTAATTCATCACTTGCATAACGGCGTTCTTCAATACCTGTTATGTCTTTAAATTTCTCTATAATTTCAGCCGATGGAGTAGCTATTGGCTCCTCATTTTCTGTATAAAATACCTGTGTTGTAAAATCTTTATTGATTTTAATTTGCGTAGGAATATAACTTCCTGATCCTGTGATGACTGTTCTGATTGATTGCATCCTATCCTATTTGGCTCTCTCAAAAGTAGTTAAAATTAAAAGGGATTGCATTGCAATCCCTTTTAATTTTATATTGAACCAAATATTCGCACAATCGCTTATAGGTATTGATCGCCTTTATTGCGTTTTACTTCTGCAACATATTCTTTAATGGCTTGTTCTTTTTCTTTTTTACAGATCAATAAAACGTCTTTTGTATCTACTACAATAAAATCATCCATACCCTGTAATACCACAAGTTTATCATGCGAAGCTGATACCATGCATTTGGTTGCATCTATTACAATTACATTATCAGACGTAACGGCATTTCCGAGGTAATCTTTTTCTAGGTTATCATAAGCACTATTCCAAGTACCTAAATCGCTCCAGCCAAAAGATGAAGGGATTACATATACATTATCTGCTTTCTCCATGATTGCAAAATCAATCGACACATTGGTACAGAGCGGATAAATTCTATTAATAGCTTCTTTTTCGGTAGGGGTATTGAAATGCGCTTTCTCAGCATCAAAAAGTTCATACATTTCAGGCTGAAATTCTTCAAATGCCTTCATTACATTTTTTACCTGCCAAACGAATATACCAGCATTCCATAAAAAATCGCCACTGGCTAAAAAAGTCTTTGCCAGCTCTAGGTTTGGCTTTTCTGTAAAGGTTTTCACCTGATAAATGCCATCAGCCACTTGCATGGGCTCATGCTGAATATACCCATAACCAGTATTGGGATGTGTGGGTTTTATACCCAGTGTAACGAGCGACTTAATATGGGCTACAAAGTCCAGCGCTTGATTGGTAATTTTTCTAAAATTTTCATTGTCCAAAATCATATGATCACTCGGAGCCACAATTAAGGAAGCTTCTGGATCTTTCTGCAACAATTTATAAGAAATATATGCCACACAAGGTGCTGTATTTTTTCTGCTTGGTTCGGCCAGAATATTAGCAGGATCTAATTCTGGTAATTGTTCTTTTACAATCTCAACGTATTCATCAGAAGTTACAATATAAATATTCTCATTGGGAATAAATGCAGCATAACGCTCGTAAGTCCAACGTATCAGGGATTTTCCTGTATTAAGTATATCCAAAAACTGTTTGGGATATGAGGTGCGGCTTTTAGGCCAAAAACGGCTTCCGATTCCGCCAGCCATAATGGCTACGTAGTGGTGTTGATTCATCGTTAGAATAGTTTTTACAGGTTGGTAATGAACTTATAGTACAGGTTCTAAAACGACTTTCAAGTAAACTTATTGCTTTAATTATACGATTCCTTCTCTAACTAAATCGTGTAAGTGCAGTATACCAAGGTAATGGTTGTTTTCTGCTACTATGAGTTGACTGATATTGTGCTTTCTCAATATCTCCAATGCTTCCACTGCCAATGCCTGCGGCGAAACCGTGATTGGATGAAGTGATAAAATATCTTTTGCGGTAATGGTACTGATATCAGATGATTTTTCCAGCATTCTTCTCAGGTCTCCGTCTGTGATAATGCCAATCATTTGTTGTTGTTCATTAACCACAGCAGTTACGCCTAATCTCTTCTCGGTTATTTCTACAATTACTTCTCTTAAAGTAGCTGTAGGTAAAACACTTGGCTTTTCATTGCCTGCTATCATAATATCTACCCTTAAATAGAGGCGTTTCCCCAAGTTGCCGCCAGGATGAAAACGAGCAAAATCCCGATCTTTAAATCCATTTAATTCCATCAGGCAAATGGCCAGAACATCTCCCATCACCATCTGCGCAGTAGTGCTGCTGGTGGGAGCCAAATTATTGGGACATGCTTCTTTATCAACAGTGGTATTAAGTATAAAGTCAGCATGATTGGCTAAAAAACTTCCAGCAGACCCAACCATACCGATTAATATATTGCCAAAATTTTTAATAAGTGGCACCAATACTTTTATTTCAGCACTTTCTCCACTTTTGCTGATTACCAAAACAATATCATCGGTAGTGATCATTCCCAAATCACCATGAATTGCATCGGCTGCATGCATAAAAAGAGCGGGTGTTCCAGTAGAGTTAAGGGTGGCTACAATTTTTTGTGCTACTATGGCACTTTTTCCAATTCCACTCACCACCAGCCTTCCTTTAGCACTGTGGATGGTTTGAATAATTGATTCGAAACCATCATCAATAAAAGATGCAAGCGCGCTTACTGATTCACTTTCCGTTTGAATGGTTTGCAAAGCTATATTGCGAATAGATTGTGTCATAATATGCAAAGATAAACTTTAACAGCATAAGGAAGGTATTCACGTTATAGTTCGTTAACTTCGCTCCCCTTTGGCAAAAAAGTCATTTTTGTCAAAATTTCATACAATTTTATACACCAGTTCCAATTAATTAACTAACTTATACAGGCATAGAATGTTCTTAGCTATAGAAAACTGATTCTCCCCAATGGCAACTAATACAAAAAAAGTAGTGGCAAAAAAAGCCGCACCCAAAAAATCGACTCCTAAACTTGCTCAACCTGCACATAATTATTCTATTCATAGTGCTTTAGAACAGTATTTTGGGTTCAAAGAATTTAAAGGAACGCAGGAAAAAACCATCAACAGTCTCCTAGATGGCATAGATACTTTTGTGATTATGCCTACAGGTGGTGGCAAAAGCCTCTGCTACCAATTGCCAGCACTAATTATGGAGGGCTGCGCCATTGTTGTTTCTCCATTAATTGCATTAATGAAAAATCAAGTTGACTTGGTAAGGGGCTACAGTGAAAATGATGAAGTGGCGCATTTTCTAAATTCTTCGCTCAATAAAGGCCAAATTAAAGCCGTAAAAGACGACTTGAATGCTGGCAAAACCAAACTGCTTTACGTGGCTCCAGAAACACTTACTAAACAAGAGAATCTGGAATATTTTAGCGACTTAAAGATTTCTTTTTTTGCCGTAGATGAAGCGCATTGTATTTCAGAATGGGGCCACGATTTTAGGCCAGAATACAGGCGTTTGAGGGAGATGATGGACATCATCAACCCAGATATTCCTGTTATAGCATTAACAGCTACTGCTACGCCTAAAGTGCAAAGTGATATTGTGAAAAATCTTGGATTACGCAACGCAAATGTGTTTATTTCTTCTTTCAATCGCGATAATCTTTTTTATGAAATACAGCCTAAAATTGAGAAAGAACAAACCGTAAAAAGCATTGTAAAATTCATTAGTCAGCACAAAGGGAAGAGTGGTATTATTTATACACTTAACCGAAAAACTACCGAAGAACTTGCTGAATTATTGGTGGCAAATAAAATTAAGGCGGTTGCGTATCACGCAGGATTAGATCAAAAACTTAGATCAGATAGACAGGATCAGTTTTTGAATGAAGACGTGCAGGTAATTGTTGCTACCATTGCGTTTGGTATGGGTATTGACAAGCCAGATATTCGGTTTGTGATTCATTTTAATATACCCAAATCCATAGAAAATTACTACCAAGAAACGGGTCGCGCGGGTAGGGATGGATTAGAAGGCATTTGCGTACTCTATTATTCTCACAAAGATGTTTCTAAGTTGGAGCATCTGATGCGAGATAAACCATTGAGCGAAAGAGAAGTAGGCGCACAACTGATCGATGAAATGGTAGCTTATTCAGAAAGTGCTGTTTGTAGAAGAAAAATTCTGTTGCATTATTTTGGAGAAGATACTGAAATAGAAAATTGCGGATTGTGCGATAACTGTAAAAATCCAAAAGAAAAATTTGAAGCAAAAGCAGAAGTAATAAAAGTATTGAAAGTAGTAAATGCCTTAGATGGTAGGTTTATAACTGACTATGCCGTAAATATACTTTTAGGGAAACTGACTCCACAAAATACCATGTTTAAACACGATGCTTCGCCTGTTTTTGGTATCGGAAAAGACCAAGAGCCGCATTTGTGGAACAGTTTAATTCGGCAGTTGCTTTTAGAGAATTATTTAGATAAGGATATTGAAGAATATGGTCTTATAAAAGTAACACCTAAAGGAGATAAGTTTTTAAAGAAACCTACTTCTTTTAAAATGGTATTGAATAATTTGTTTGAAGACGCTCATGCAGATGATGATGAAAGTGAATCTGCATCTCAAACTGGTGCTGCAACCGATGAACAACTATTCATTATGCTGAAAGACCTTCGACAGAAAGAAGCTAAGAAAAAAAGCTTGCCTCCTTTTGTTATTTTCTTAGAGAATTCTTTGCAGGATATGGCTACGTTGTATCCAACCACATTAGAGGAAATGGAAAAATGTCAGGGGGTTAGTAAAGGTAAATCCATTAAATACGGAAAACCCTTTGTAGAATTGATTGCAGCTTATGTAAAAGAAAATAATATTGAAAAACCAGATGATTTTGTAATGCGCAGCGTTGCAAATTCCGCAAGTAATAAAATATATATTATTCAAAATGTTGACAAAAAAATACCATTAGAAACCATCGCTAAAAATAAGAGCTTGAAATTGGATGAACTCTTAGAAGAAATGGAAACCATTGCAGCTAGCGGTACCAGGCTTAATCTGGACTATGCCATTGATGAATGGTTGGATGAAGAAGATCAAGTAGAAATCATTGACTATTTTAAAAGCTGTGAAACTTCTTCCCTAGAAGTTGCAAAGGAAGAGTTGGCAGAGTATGACTATAACTTGGAACAGCTAAAAATCATGAGAATTAAGTTCCTAAGTGTGTACGGAAATTAGTTTTACTTTTTCAAAAAAGCTTTTTTCCGCAACGCCACATTTTCTCTGATATTGAGATAATAAAGATTCATATCTCCAATATGGTAGTTTTTGGTAGTGTAAAATATATTGCCAAAAAACTTTGGCTTACTACTCCATAAAATATTACCCTGTACCACAGCATTGGCTACCCTCGGAATTATTTTATTAAAATTCATGAGTACCCCACCCTTGTTTAATTCCCTTGTTGCGATGGGCTTATCTGTTTCCCAAGTGATGGGATTGGTAACAATAGCCGTAAATTTTTCCTGCTGTATATGTTCTGGAATATAGCCTGCTTTATAAGTGCGCCAACTACAAATACAACCAGTTTGCTCAGGGTTTAAGCAAGCTTTTAATTGGGTAAAATAATTGTTTTCAATGGGCATGCCAACCAGATAAGCAACTACCAACTTGTTGCGTAGATTAGTGGTATCAAAAAAATCTTTTAGCAAACGTTTGCCGTGCGTACTACCTTGACTATGAGCTGCAATCACTATCGCTCTTCCGTTATTGTGACTGGCTAAATAATACTCAAACGCTTTTTTAATATCAGCATAAGCCAAGTTGAAAGCATCTATAGCTGCGATGCTATCGGCTAAATTTTTCGGAAAATAGGCAGAAAAAATAGCCTGCCTATACCTAGGTGCAAAAATCCTGCCCGCTTCATTAAAAATACTGGCTTGAAAAAGTATGGTGGAATAGTCAGTCTTGGCATTGATTTTTATATTATTAATGGGCGCATTCCAACCGAAGGTTTTGGCCTCATCTATATAAGTGGTAGGGTGTATAAAGAATACGTCAACCGTAGAATCGGGTTGGTAATTGTTCATCAGCATAGCTGGAACACTATCTGCTGGATCAATTTTATAAGGATGAGCTGCCCAATAGTGTAGGTCGCTGTAATTTGGAATAGCAGTTTCAGTTTGTACTGAATAGGACTTTTCCACCGCTTTTTGTTGATAGCCGCAAGCAGGAAATAGTATTAAAGCTAAAAAAGAAAAAAAAATCAATAGTCGCATTTTCATGAGTTAAAGTTGAATGAAATTAGTGTAATTCACTGTGTTATTGAATTTGCTGTATTTTTGAAAAAAATTGTTATGGCCATACCTGTTGTTGATTTAGCCGATTTTACCCAAGGTAATGCTGTTCAAAAAGCAGCTTTCGTAGAAGCTTTAGGGAAAGCTTATGAAGAAGTGGGTTTTGTTGCAGTAAAAAATCATGGGGTACCCGATGAATTAATTGCACATCAATATGAGTATGTGCAGCAATTTTTTTCACTGCCATTGACTAAAAAATCTGGGTATGAAATTCCCGGTCTCGCAGGCCAGCGTGGATACACCAGTTTTGGTAGAGAGCACGCCAAAGGCAGTGACGCACCAGATTTAAAAGAGTTTTTTCAGTATGGACAAACGGTGGAAGATGCAGATCCCATCTCAGCAGAATACCCTTCAAATGTTGCTGTGAATGAAATAGCGGCTTTCAATGAAACGCTTTTTAATGCGTATCGTAATTTTGAAAAAAGTGGAAAAGCTTTACTACAAGCTATTGCCCTTTATTTGGGATTGGATGAGTTTTATTTTGACCCTTATATTCACAATGGTAATTCAATTTTACGATGCATTCATTATCCGCCCATTACCGTAGAACCGAAGAGTGCTATTCGGGCGGAACAGCATGAAGATATTAACCTAATAACGTTGTTGGTAGGTGCTTCAGCCGATGGTTTACAAATTCTTACCAAGCAAGGAGAATGGGTAAATGTTACTTCTTTGCCAGAACAAATTGTGGTGAATGTGGGTGATATGTTACAGCGACTCACCAATAATAAATTAAGAAGTACTACACATCGTGTGGTGAATCCTGCTCGTGAACTTTGGCATACCAGTAGATTTTCTATGCCTTTTTTTCTACATCCAAGAAGTGAAATGAATCTGAATTGTTTAGAAAGTTGTATTGATGAAGCCCATCCCAAAGCTTACCCCGATGCTACGGCTGGAGCCTATTTAGATGAACGATTAAGAGAGATAGGATTGAAGAAATGATGATTCTAAGGCATATACCTTTTTTAAGAGCTGTATTATTGCATAGCATTACTGCCTTTGGTGGTCCACAAGGACATTTAGGTATGATGATGAAAACTTTTGTTCAGCAGCGAGGTGATTTAACAGAACAGGAGTTGATTGAGTACAATGGATTCTGCCAGTTATTGCCCGGTGCATCTTCTACGCAAACGCTTACCCTTATTGGGTATAAGCGAGGTGGGGTTTCTCTGGCATTGATCACGCTGTTGATTTGGATCTTACCAGCTTCTATATTAATGGCGGGGTTGTCATTCTTGTTGAATTATTTTGATCATACCCAAAACCCAGCTCATTTCTTTCGATTTATTCAACCAATGGCCATAGGGTTTATCGGCTATTCTACTTATCGTATTTTTGGTTTTTCTATTCACAATACCATTACTAGGGTAATAGTTGTTATTACTGCACTTGCCACTTTTATGGCATTTAAAACACCTTGGATTTTTCCTGTTTTAATACTCTTGGCAGGCGTTGCCACCAATTTTAGCGAAAAAAGGATTTTACAAAAAGGAGTGCCACCCAAACAAGTAAAATGGGGTAATCTAGTTATTTTTTTAGTGCTTTTTGGTACGGCTGGTTATTTGTCGGAAACCGCTACTACCAACAATTGGAAAAATAGAAAAGTATTTAACGTATTTGAAAATAATTATCGTTTTGGCAGCTTGGTTTTTGGGGGGGGCGATGTGTTGATGCCTTTGATGTATGAACAATATGTAACCCGCCCGCAAACGCAAAGGGTATTAGATAGTAAGCGGAATGTTTTAAAGATTGATAAAGAGGCTTTTTTAACCGGTTCGGGCATGGTTCGGGCAATTCCAGGGCCTGTATTTTCAATTGGTGCTTTTAGTGGTGGTATGGTAATGAGCGATAAAGGAATTGGAATGCAGATATTAGGCTGCCTAATAGGTACGATTGGTATTTTTCTTCCCAGTGCATTATTGGTCCTTTTTTTCTTTCCTGTTTGGCAAAACCTTAAAAAATATGCTGTCATTTTTCGATCCCTAGAAGGCATTCATGCGGCAGTAGTAGGAATTATGATGGGGTCTATTGCTTTTATGTTGAAAGACAATATTTTATACGGGGTATTTGATCGGAATTGGTTGGCTTTGTGGGATATTTTAATTGTTTTGACCACATTTTTTGTACTCAAGTTGAATCGTATTCCAGCTCCTTTTATAGTTATTGCATGCTTAATATTGGGTGTGTTGCTATAATTTTACTATCTTACTTTATAGCATAAATATTTACCATGGTTACCATTGCATTATACAACCTGAAAGGTGGAGTAGGCAAGACTGCCTCAGCCATTAATTTAGCTTTTCTTGCAGCCAAAGCGGGGTATAAAACCCTTGTATGGGATTTGGATCCGCAGGGATCTGCTTCTTTTTATTTGGGTGCTAGTAGTGCAGCAAAAAATGAATCAAAAAAAATACTGAATAATGAAATGGAATTGGCAGATGCCATTCAGCATACTGCTTATGAGCATTTAGATATTATTCCAGCAGATTTATCAGCGAGACACGCGGATATACTCTTGAGTGATATGAAACAATCAAAAAAGAGAATTGCTGCTATTTTATCTACGGTTAAAAAAGGGTACGACCTTGTTTTTTTGGATTGTCCTCCCGGTATTTCTGTATTGCACGATGCTGTATTTACAGGAGTTGATTGGGTTATAATGCCCAATATTCCTACTACACTGTCCATTCGTTCTTATGAATCCGTGTTGAGCTATTTCAAAGAAAATAATTTAGATATCAGCAAACTAAAATGCTTTTTTAGTATGGTAGATCATCGAAAAAATCTGCATCACGAAGTAATCAATGATTTTTATAAGGACAAGGTTTTTCTTAAAAATTATATTCCTTATTTAAGTGAAGTAGAGAAAATGGGAGTGAATGAAGCTCCGCTTGAAACATTTGCTGCCAGTAGTTATGCGGCACAGTGCTATAGAGACTTGTGGAAGGAAATAAAAAAAACTTGTATTGATTAAAAGCTAAAAATAAAAATGAATAGAGAAGTTTTATCGTGGTACAGTCCCGCACTAAATAGAGAAATGCCCATTGCAGTATATGGTCATTATGGTTTTGCCATCTTATTAATTCCTACAGCGGCAGCAGATTATCTGGAGTATGAACGTTTTCAACTAATAGATGCATTGGCGCCTTTTATTGATGCTGGAAAATGTAGGGTATTCAGTATTGACAGTATGAATAAAGAGAGTTGGATGAATAATGAAATGATTCCATCTCACAAAGCCATCCGGCAGAATCAGTTCAATCAATATGTATTTGATGAAGTAGTGCCGTTTATTCGAAATAGAACAAGTGCCGAAACAATGATTTATACTTGCGGTGCTTCATTTGGCGCATTACATGCCATGAATCTTTTTTTAAAGCGCCCAGATATAATGAATGGAGCCATTAGTATGAGTGGTGTTTATGACCTTACAGAATATACAAAGGGCTTCTGGGACGACCAAGTATATTACAATAGCCCTGCCCACTATATCCCAAGTTTGGGAGATGAATGGTATATAGATAAAATAAGAGCCAGTCACCATATACATATTTATACGGGTAGTGGAAATTTTGAAGATCCTGAAGCCTCTAAGCGATTTGCAGGCATATTGTACAATAAAAATATTTGGTATGACCTCGACGTTTGGGGCGGTGATATTCACCACGATTGGCCTACCTGGCGGTTGATGCTGCCCTATATTATTGACAAGAAGTTTTAGGTGTTCAATCAGTTCCTAACTGCAAAAAGCAAGTTAATTCCGTTGATTGTTATGGAACTATGATGGGGCTGATTTAATATTACAGATTAATAACTGGTATTTGAAAAAACATTTACGCCTTTTTATTTTTATTGGGTGCCTATTACTGCTTTTCACGTCGAGTGTAATCAATGCTCAATATATTACTGTTAGTGGAACTGTGTACGATATTTCGGCGAGGCGACCACTAGAGGCAGTTGCGGTTCAGAGTACTTCGGGCAGGGGTACCATTACCGATTCAACGGGAAGGTATATCCTTACTGTATTGAAAAAAGACTCTATTTGGTTCTCATTAATTGGTAAGTCTACCATGAAATATTCAGTAGATACCATTAGCAATCAAGACAATTTTAATGTAATGATTCACGTACGTTCTTATGATTTGCCCGAAGTAAAAGTGCGAAATAATTATTACAAGTACGATTCTTCAATGAATAGGCAGGATTATGCAAAAGTGTTTAATTTTAATAAACCGGGTCTCGCTGTCATTAGAAATAATACCTATAACCCTGGCGGTACGGCGGGTTTTGACTTAGAAAGTATCATCAATATGTTTCGGGTAAAAAGGAATAGGAGCATACTCACGCTGCAAAAAAGACTACTGGAAGAAGAAGCTGAAAAGTATGTAAATAATAGGTTTAGTAAAGCTTTTGTTCGAAAAATCACCCATCTTCAATCTCCAGAGCTCGATTCCTTTATGAAGTATAACCGACCAGAATATGGAATGGTGAGGCTGTTAAATGATTTAGAATTGGGTTATTATATAGGTAAGAGTTATGAGCAATACAAATCGGCTAGGTACAATTGGCGAGGAGGCATGTATAGGCGGAGAGAGTAATTTCAACCACTTATACTTTGGTAATTTTTTGGCGAATAAATAATTCTATCTTTATTATTAGCTAAAAACTAGTCTCTTGAAAAAAATGATGCTTATTTTGGTGTTGCCCAGTCTGCTCTTTTCCTGCAAGGCAAAAAAGAAAGAAGATGCTGCACAGAAATCCAATAAACCTACTGCCACTATTGTAGATGTAATTATTGCGAGTACCTCTAGTATTGCGAATACTATTGAAGTAAATGGTACTGTAATTCCCCGCGAAACGGTAAATATAAATCCAGAATTAAGTGGTCGCTTGGTATACCTTAACGCTCCAGATGGTGCTAAAGTTAGTCAAGGTGCTATTCTTGCCAAAGTGAACGACGCAGATTTACAGGCTACAAATCACAAGACCAAAGTATTGCTTGAGATGGCGCAGAAAACAGAAGAGCGCTTAAAAAAGTTATTGTTAATCAATGGCATTAATCAAGCGGATTATGATATGGCATTGAATCAAGTGAATAGTCTGAAAGCAGATTTAGCAGTTACACAAGCACAAATAGATAAAACAATATTGCGCGCACCTTTTTCTGGCGTATTGGGTTTGCGGCAAATTAGTGCGGGCGCATATATTACACCAGCCACTATTATCACCACTTTGCAACAGGTAGATCAGGTAAAAATTGATTTTAACGTACCTGAATTTTATACCAATTTAATTAAAATAGGTATGCTGGTGTCTATTCAAACCAATGAAAGCAATACCAAAAGAATAGCTCGAATTGTGGCCACAGATCCGCAGATCAATACCACCACCAGAAACCTTCGTGTAAGGGCTTTACTAGAGGGAGCGGCCATTTCACCGGGTACTTTTGTGAAAGTGCTATTAGAGAGTAGAAAAGGAAAAAAAACTATTATGGTTCCTACCAATGCCATCATTCCAGATGCAAAGGCTAAAAAATTAATTGTGGTAAAAAATGGAGAGGGTGTATTTGTAGAAATAGAAACAGGTTTAAGGGGAACAGGACTTGCAGAAATTACCAGTGGTATTCAAGAGGGCGATAGTATTGTGGTGACTGGCGTACTTTTTGTTCGCCCTAAACAGCCTGTTAAAATAAGAAGTGTAAAACAATTGAATGAAATTGTAAAACAGTAGTTAATAAGAATGAATATTTCCGCATTAGCATTAAAGAGACCGATCCTTGCAACGGTGATGAATATTCTCATTGTTTTGTTTGGTGTAGTAGGGTATAGTTTTCTGGCTGTACGTGAATATCCTGCTATTGACCCGCCTGTTGTAAATGTAAGAACAGTATATTCGGGTGCCAATGCCGATATTATTGAGAGTCAAATTACCGAACCTTTAGAGAAATCCATTAATGGAATACCCGGTATTAGAAGTATTTCTTCTTCCAGTTCAAATGGCTCAAGTAATATTACGGTGGAGTTTAATATTTCAGAAAACTTAGAAGCTGCGGCAAATGATGTACGCGATAAGGTGAGTCAAGCTGTTAGAAACCTTCCCCAAGATATTGATGCGCCTCCAGTAGTGAGCAAGTCTGATGCCAATAGTGATTTTATTATTTTAGCAGGCGTACAAAGCAATACAAAGAGTTTATTAGAGCTGAGTGAATATGCGGAGAATGTTTTGCAGGAAAGATTTCAAACCATACCCGAAGTAAGTGCGGTGAATATTTTGGGGCAAAAGCGCCCGGCCATGCGAATTTGGATTGACCCAGATAAATTAAATGCTTATCGGGTTTCATTCAGTGATATTAGGCTTGCATTGAATACAGAAAATGTAGAAATTCCTTCTGGTAAAATTTATGGAGATAATACAGAGCTTACCATTCGGGCATTGGGAAGATTGGCTACCGAGAAAGATTTTCGCGATTTAATTATTCGCCAAGACGCAACTGGTATTGTGCGTTTATCGGATATTGCCAAAGTTGAAATTGGGCCAGAGAATGACGAGTTCAGTTGGCGTTTAAATGGCGTAAATGCAGTGGGTATATCCATCATTCCTCAGCCAGGTGCCAACTATATTAAGATAGCAGATGAGTTTTATAAGCGACTAGCAGAAATTCAAAAATCAGAAAAGGGAGATTTTATAATGACCCCACTGATTGATCAAACCAAAAATGTAAGGGCATCTATTAAAGAAGTGGAAGAGACTTTAATGATTTCATTTGCGTTGGTAGTATTGGTGATTTTCTTCTTTTTTAGAAACTGGCTAATTGCCATTCGCCCACTTATTGATATTCCTATTTCGCTCATTGCCACTTTCTTCATCATGTACTTATGCGGCTTTTCTATTAATGTATTAACGTTGTTGGGAATAGTATTGGCAACGGGATTGGTAGTGGATGATGGAATAGTTGTAACGGAAAATATTTTTAGAAAACTAGAGAGTGGATTACCCATTAGAAAAGCAGCATTAGAGGGAAGTAAAGAAATTTTCTTTGCCGTTATTTCTACCTCTATTACACTTGCTGTGGTATTTCTACCTGTAATTTTTCTGGAAGGATTTGTCGGCAGCCTGTTTAGAGAATTTGGTATTGTAGTAGCTGCTGCTGTGTTGGTATCTGCTTTTGTATCATTAACCATTACCCCAGTATTGAATGTGTACTTGAATAAAAAAGATGCTGGTCACGGTAAATTTTATGAAATGACTGAACCATTTTTTAGTGGAATGGAATCTGGGTATAAAAATATGCTCGCACAGTTTTTAAAAATCAGGTGGATGGCATGGGTTATTGTTGCTGCCTGTGTGGGTATTATTTACTTTATTGGTACAGGGTTACAGTCGGAGTTGGCTCCTATGGAAGATCGCAGCAGCATTCGTTTTCAGATGACGGGCCCAGAAGGTGCTAGTTATGGTTATATGGTAGAGACCAGCGATAAATTATTGAGTTATTTAACCGATTCTATACCTGAGAAAGCATTTGTATTTGCTGCTGTTCCTGGATTTTCAGGTAATGGTGGTGTGAATTCGGGCACCGCACGAATAAAATTGGTAGAACCAGATCAACGAACCCGAAGTCAGTCAACTATTGCTCAGGATATTGCTAAAAAGCTGAATCGGTTTAACAATGCAAGAATTTTTCCATTAGAAGAGCAAACCATTTCGGTGGGATTGGGATCGAGGGGTGCATTACCAGTTCAGTATATTTTGCAGAACCTCGATTTTGAGAAAATAAAAAATATCATCCCTGAATTTTTAGATGAAGCCCGAAAAAATAAAACTTTTCAGAATGTAGATGCGAACCTGAAATTTACTAAGCCAGAATTACAGATGACCATCGATCGTATTAAGGCAAAAGACCTAGGATTGTCAATTACAGATGTAGCAGATGTGGTTTCTAGTGCGTTCAGTGGAAGGCGATTGGCCTATTTTATCATGAATGGAAAGCAATATCAAGTTATTTCGCAGGTAGAATATAAGGATCGGCAGCAGCCTGCTGATATTGAAAAGTTATACGTAAGAAACAATCGGGGTGAAAATATCCCGCTTAAGTCGGTCGTAAAACTTGAAGAGAATTCCAGTTCACCCACTCTATTTCATTTCAATCGATTTAAAGCGGCTACAATTTCTGCCTCACTAGCAGAAGGAATGACTATTGGAGACGGCGTAAAAGCCATGAGAGCCATTGGTGATAAGCTTTTGGATGAGAGTTTTCAAACAGCCTTAAATGGTCCTTCACGCGATTTTGAAGAAAGTTCTTCCAATACCAGTTTTGCATTTGGTTTTGCACTTATATTAATTTATTTGGTGTTAGCAGCGCAGTTTGAAAGTTTTAAAGATCCTTTTACCATTATGCTAACAGTACCACTTGCACTAGCAGGCGCATTGCTGAGCTTGTGGATTTTTAATCAAACCCTAAATATTTTTTCGCAGATTGGTATGATTATGTTAATTGGATTGGTGACTAAAAACGGGATTTTAATTGTGGAGTTTGCCAATCAGAAACGAGCAGTAGGATTGCCAAAGCACGAAGCCGTTTTAGAAGCATCAGCTCAACGGTTGAGGCCAATTTTAATGACCAGTCTCGCTACTGCATTGGGTGCATTGCCCATAGCCTTGAGCTTAGGTGCGGCTGCCACTAGTAGAATGCCATTGGGAATAGTTATTGTAGGAGGAATTGTGTTTTCATTATTGCTTACACTTTTTGTAATACCTGCTGTATATACTTATATTTCAGGGAAAAAGAAAATAAAGCAAACAGTAATTACTGAGTAATTTTATAAAGAAATTTATGCAACCTATTGCCGATATACGTCGCGATTATAAGTTAAAATCATTTGAGGAAACCGCTGCTGCCAATAACCCATTTGATCAATTTACTATTTGGTGGGAAGAAGCCATCAATTCAAGTATAGATGAGGTGAATGCCATGACTTTGGCTACGGTTAATAGCGATGGAAAGCCTTCGGCAAGAACTGTTTTACTAAAAGGATATACAGATGAAGGGCTAGTATTTTTTACCAATTACAACAGTGCAAAAGGTAAGGATATATTAGAAAACCCAAATGTGGCTTTGTTATTTTTTTGGAAAGAATTAGAGCGACAGGTAAGGGTTGAGGGTGTTGTTGAAAAAATTTCACCAGCAGAGAGTGATGCTTATTTTAATTCAAGACCAGTAGGAAGTCGCTTAGGTGCTTGGGCATCACCGCAAAGTGAAGTAATACCCAATAGGCAATTTTTAGAGGACAGTTTTAAACAAATTAATGCGCAATATCCTAATGTTGAAAAATTAGAACGGCCAATATATTGGGGCGGATATATTGTAAAGCCCAATCGTTTTGAATTTTGGCAAGGAAGGAGCAGCCGATTGCACGATCGAATTGTGTACGAGCAAACGATGGCAGAAGGATGGAAAAGAGATCGATTAGCGCCTTAGTATTGGTTAGAGTGAAAAATCAATTGTGAGCTCATCAAATACTAGAAAGAGTGTTTGTCGTAACTTTTCAAATAAGGATGGAATCTTATCTATTTGCTCATGTGTTTTAGCATAAAATTCCATGCTTTCAATGTGCTCGTATGCTTCTTTAATACCGAGACTGTAAATAGAAGATTTCATTCGATGTGAATACTGGTAAATCTCATTCAGATTCTGCTCAGTTACTGCCTTATTCAGTGCAATTAAATCAATTCGAGTATTTTTTACAAAGAGGTCTGCTATCTCAGCAATAAAACCTTCATCAACTATTTCCATACTTTGTAAGGCAGATAAATCATAACTTTTTTCTAAGAATAATTTATTAGGCTCTTTCTTAGGATGAATGATTTGTAATGGTTTATGAAGGTTCAGTAGTTTTTGTATACAGTCGAATAGTTTTTGTTCTGTAAATGGTTTGGTAATATAATCGTTAAAGCCTGCTTCTGCAAAACGGTCGGTCTCGTTTTTAAAAGCATTTGCGGTTAATGCCACAATTGGTATAGCGGCTTTTGCAGTATTACTCAATTTGCGAATCATTTGGGTAGCTTCATATCCATCTACTTCGGGCATATGAATATCCATCAGAATTAAATCAAAATCTTGAAGTTTCAATTGATCCACTGCTTCTTGCCCATTCTGCACAATCACTACTTCATGACCCCATTCTTCTAGGGTTTGTTTCACAATAATTTGGTTGATTACCACGTCTTCGGCAACTAATATTTTCTTCTGTTCTGTTTGTCGAATCGGTTCATTCTCGCTTGGGGTATTTTCTAATAATGCAGCATTACCTTTTTCATAGGTAAGGTTTACAATAAATGTTGTACCTACTTCTGGAATACTTTCTACACTAATGGTTCCGCCCTGCATTTCAATCAAGTTTTTTGAAATGGAGAGTCCCAGTCCAGTACCTCCAAATTTTCGACTGGTATCTGATGAAGCCTGAACAAATTCTTGAAAAATTAGGGGCAGCTGGTCGTTGGTAATACCAATCCCAGAATCAATCACTTTAAATTGAAATACAGGCTTTAGATCATCTTCGGTTATTTGTTCAGCACTAATGGTAATGCTGCCTTTTTCAGTAAATTTTACCGCATTACTAATTAGGTTATTCAATACTTGACCCAATCTAAAAGGGTCTCCAATAATAATGGTATTGGGTTTGAGTTTATTGTTGAAATGAATTCTTAGTCCCTTTTCTTCTATTTTGAATATAAAAGTTTTGAGTGTATTATTTATTTTTTCTTCCAGATCAAATGCAATGTGTTCAAGTTCTATTTTACCAGATTCTATTTTGGTGAAATCGAGTACATCGTTTACAATATGTAAGAGATTATTGGCTGATTCTAAAATAAGTTTGGTGTATTCGGCTTGTTTGGGGTTGAGTTTGGTTTTGTATAAGAGTCCACCAATACCTAAAATGCCATTCATGGGCGTTCTAATTTCATGGCTTATATTGGCCATAAAAATTTCTTTTACTTTACTTGCTTTTTCTGTTACTTCTTTTGCATGAATTAATTCTTGTTCGGCTTGTACTCTTTTGGTAATATCTTGTGAAAATCCAATGATATATGGGGTTAAGCCAGGCTCTTCTACTTTATAGTTTTGGTAGAGAAGGTAAAGTCTTTCATTGTTTTTATTAATTATGATGAAAACACCTTCGGCGCGCCCATTATCTAAAACGGCAGGAAGGTAAGTACTGTTGAATCGTTCTTTATTTTCTGCTGGTACAAATGCTGCTATATTTTTTCCAATCAATTCATTTTTCGAGTAACCCAATGCATCACAAATGGCAGGATTAACAGTCATTATAATACCAGTTATATCATGGGTACAAATAAGGGCTTGACTATAATTGAAAATATCTCGATATCTTTTTTCATTGATTTGTAATTTTTCTTCAATCTCCTTTCTAAGGGTAATATTTAAACCATAGCCTATTACCAGTTTTACTTCATTATTTTGGTCTAAAACTGGAAACATATTTCTAAGATGGTATTCTTTTTTACCATCAGCAAGTACCAGTAATTCTTCCCAAGAAGTAAGTTGTTTTGTTTGGAGTACTTTATTAAAAAGCAATCTTCTTTCTTCGGCAATTTGTATGGGTTTATTTTTTAATTTACAATAGTCCTCATCTTTTTTTCCAATCATCCATTTCCTCAGTTCTGGGTCTTTAATTGCAATAGGGTTAATGAATTGGTACTGGTGTTGTGAATCGAATACAGCAATATCGGAAGGAATATTATTAAGAATGCTTTCATAAAAAATGCGTTGAGCTTCAAAAGCAGCATCGGCTTCTTTTAGGTTGGTAATATCGGTATGGGTGCCAATAATTCTGATAGGGCTACCATCTGCCTTGGCTTCTGTAACAACACCTCGGTCTAGAATCCATCTAATATCACCATTTGAATTTATCATTCGGTATTCAACACTATGATGGTGAAGTAGCCCCTTTTTGTATAATTCATCATTTTTAATCAACATCCATTTATCATCAGGATGTATAGAAATCCACCAACTATCGGCTGTGGATTTATTGGGTATGATGTATTCTAAAAATTCGGATTTGCCATGTGAAAATTCAGTGATGCTGGTAGTAAAGTCGTGCATCCAAACATTGTCACCAATTTTCTCTAGTGCAAAACGCAATCTTTCATCGTATTCATTTTGTTTCAGGTTATCGGCTAATTGTACTTTTACTTCATTGGTTTCAATTTCTTTATTTTTTAAGACTTTTAGTAAATCAACCAATGGATTTTGAATAGCGAAATCATCAACAGAAAGATTTCTATCTTCTATATCTTTCAAAGAACTGAAAGAAGGCGAGCCCATAAAAACAATTTCTTGGTTGTTTTCGGTAAAAATGAGTTGACCTCTTAATTGAATGGAGTGATCGGTTTTCACATCAATCACCACTAATTTATTTAGGTGCTGCTTCATCAACCCATAGGAATCTATTTTAGTGGTAGTTTCAATAAAAGTAAAATAGTCAAAAAAAGTAGCTTCATTTTTTAAGCCAATCATTTTTTGAATGGTTTTGCCATAACCACAGATATTACCCGACTCATTTATACGAATATGAAAGGGAAATAATTGATCGAATTGCTGTAGGTTAAAGCTAATATTCATATTAACCCTCATTTGGTTTTTTGGATACGGAAATATGGTTTAGGCGCATGATTGTTTGTTAAGCAAGCGAATATATTATAGGTGTAAATTACAAGATACGGAATTTAATAATAGATGAAATAAAATTAGGAAATAAGGGCTGGAATTAGTAAGGTAAAACTACCATTGTTGCGGTTCAACTGGGGATGGAGTATATGCCGAATAACAGAATCAAAATTATGTAATATTTCATTCCAATTATTTGATTATAATTGTAGTATCATTTTCTAATAATCGGTTTATATGCAAGAAGATATAATTATTCAAATAAGCAATCGGTTAAAAGGGATTAGAAAAAATAAGAATATCACCATTCAGGAATTGTCAGATTTAGCGGGTATTTCAAAGGGAATGTTGAGTCAAGTAGAAAACAATAGAACTATTCCTTCACTTACTGTCTTCATTAATTTAATGAAAGCACTACAAATTGATTTCAATGATTTTTTTAAAGACATTAATCTACAAACACCTGATAGTAAAGTAATTTTTAAAAAAAAGATACAATACCAATCTTTTGAGAAAGAAAATGCTCAAGGGTTTCATTATCAACGCTTGTTTTCTACAACCTTTTATGAGTATCACCTAGATTTTGTACTCCTAACCTTGCAACCCAATGCAATGCGATTACCAGTAAGTACAGATGCTTACGAATTCAAATTACTGTTGAAAGGAGAAGTTGCATATATGATTGGAAACGAAACATTTTTAATGGAGGAAGGGGATTCTCTTTTCTTTGATGCCAATGAAATGCACAATCCAATTAATAACGGCAAGGAAGATGCATTGCTATTGGTAGTGTACTTTTTTAAGCCAAAACAATAAATTCGATAACTATTCCTTAACAAAAGTTTAATTTAAGTAAACTTTTAAATCATTTTGGTAACAATTAGTTTACCTTGACTTAACTTTCCTGAAACTATTCGGTAACATTGGAGATATAGATTTGCGTTTCAATAACTAAAATTTGTTTATGAAACAGCAAAAGCTCCCCTCATTGCAATTATTGGTCGTCGCATTTTTATTAATGTTAACAACCAATAGCTTTTCACAAAAATCTCCAATCCTTATTAAAGGAAAAATAGTAGAAGCCGATACCAGAAAAGTATTGTCTGGGGCTACAATTAAAAGTATTTCTAGCAGTAAAAAAACAGCTTCAAATGCTGCTGGAGAGTTTACCCTTACAGTAGAAGCAGGTGAAAAAATAGAAACCAGTTTTGTAGGATTTGAATCAATAATTACAGTCATTTCAAATGATAAAACTGATTATATCATTGAACTCGTTCCTGTTTCAACGCAAGTGAATGAAGTGGTGGTTACTGCGTTGGGGATAAAAAAAGACAAGAAAAAGCTTGGATATGCTTTGCAAGAAGTAAAAGGAGATCAGCTAACTACTGCACGTGAAACGAATGTTGTAAGTCAGTTGGCAGGTAAAGTAGCAGGTGTTACAGTTGTAGGGGGTAATTCTGGTATTGGTGGCTCGGCCAGAGTATCTATAAGAGGGGAAAGATCCGTTGATTTAAATAAAAACCAACCCTTGTATGTGATAGATGGTGTGCCAGTTAGTAATGCTATATCTGGTGGCTCTGGTCGCGGTAATCTTGAAGTAGATTTTGGTAATGGTGCTGGTTTTATTAACCCTGATGATATTGAAACAATTTCAGTATTAAAAGGACCTGCTGCTTCTGCATTGTATGGTTCTAGAGCTGCAAATGGGGTTATTCTGATTAAAACTAAAGCAGGAAAGTCAAGTAAAAAAAGCATAGGTGTTGAGGTTAATTCTAATATTACTTTCGAGAACGCATTAAAACTGCCAAAGTATCAGAATATTTATGGTCAGGGCAACGGTAATGGCGGGCCATTTGCGTTTGTTAATGGTGGTGGTGCCGGCTTAACGGATGGTACTGATGAAGGATGGGGGCCAGCTTTTAACGGTCAAAACTATCCTCAATTTAATTCACCAAGAACTTTAAATGGTCAACCAACAGCTTTTTTGGGTGGAGATTTAAATGCGCCTTCTGGCAGCATAATTACTGCAACACCTTGGGTTGCTGATAATGATAATTTAAAAAACTTTCTACAAACTGGCCTTACTTCTACAAATAACGTTGCAATAATGGGCGCTAATGCAAATGGTGATTTTAGATTAAGCTATACGAATCTAGACCAAAAAGGCACTGTGCCAAATACAGACTTAAAGCGTAGTACAGTATCACTTTCTAGCAGCTATAACTTTAATAAAAAATTATCTGTTCGTTCATTTGTAAGTTATATAAATAGTAAAAGTGGTAATAGACCTTCTATTAGTTACGGAACGGAAAACATAATGTATCTCTTTAATTGTTGGTTACCAGCTTCAGTAAAAGTTAGTGACCTTAAACGTTTATGGATGATTGGAGAAGATGGTAGAAGACAATTTGGTTGGAACTATAACTATCATGATAATCCTTATTTAACGGTTCAAGAAAATACGAATGGTCAATATTATAATAGAATTATTGGTAATATTCTTATCAAATACGATTTCACAGATTGGCTTAGCTTACAATTGAGAACAGCATCAGATAATAGCAATGAACGTAGAGAATATAGAAGAGGCTTTAGCACACAAAGATTTCCATTTGGTGAATACCGAGAAGTAAGAATTGAAAATGAAGAACGTAACTCTGATTTCTTATTATCTGCAAATAAAAACATCAATAAAGACTTTGGTTTTACTGCCAATTTGGGCGGTAACCAAATGAGTCAGGTGTCTAGGTATAATGAAGATGTAGCAGGGCAATTAAATATTCCTAATATATATAGTTTAAATAACAGTAGAATTGCACTTGTAGTTGAACAAAATAATGTTGCTAAAAAAATCAACAGCTTATATGGCTCTGCTGGAGTATCTTATAAAAATAAATTGTTTGTAGATATTACAGGAAGAAATGACTGGAGTAGTGCACTTACTTTACCTGAAAATTTAAAGGCATTTGGTAAAGAAGACAATGGCTATTTTTACTCATCTATAGCTTTTAGTGCAGTAATAAGTGAAATGGTAAAATTACCAACTGCAATTAGCTTTGCCAAGTTACGAGCTAGTTTTGCTCAAGTTGGAAATGATACAGATCCATTTACTTTTACCCAAACATATAGCCGTAGTGAACCTTTTGGTTCTACTCAAATATATGGAGAAACAAACCGCTTAAGTAATCTTAACCTTAAGCCAGAAATCAGCTCTGCATTTGAAGTTGGAGCTGACATTCGATTCCTAAAAAACAGAATAGGGTTAGATCTAACCTATTATCAAAGTAAAACGGTAAACCAAATTTTAAATATCCCACTTTCTGGAACTTCTGGGTATGACAGTAGAGTAATTAACGCAGGTCTTATTCAAAACTGGGGTATTGAAGCAATCTTAAATATCAATGGTATTAAGACTAAGGATTTCAATTGGAACACCGATATTAACTTCTCTACAAATAGAAGCAAAGTGATAGAGCTAAGCGATAATTTAAACAATTATGTTATGGCTAGTAAACATGCGGTAAGTATAGAAGCTAGGATAAATGAAAGAATGGGAGATATGTATGGATTAGCATTTGCAAGAGTGCAAAATACAAATTCTGCCGCTCCTTATTTTGATGCAAAAAATGAGTTTGTAGGTCAAATGGTATTTGATGCAAATGGACGCCCGATAAGAACTACAAACAGAGTTAAATTAGGTAATTATAATCCTGATTGGTTAATGGGTATCAACAATAGATTTACTTACAAAAATTTTAATTTTAGTTGCTTATTTGATATTAGGTCTGGAGGACAAATATATTCACAAACACAAACTGTTGGTAGAGAAGGGGGTATTATTGTTGAATCGCTGGAAGGGAGAGCTAATGGCTATGATTTAACTCAAACTGGTAATGGTGTTATTGGAAATGGCGTTACAGTTTCTGGTGGAACATTTATACCAAATACAAAACAAGTAAGTGCACGTGAGTGGCATACAGCTTATACAAGCGGAAGAAATATTGCAGAAGGTGTTATGTATGATGCTTCTTTTGTAAAGCTTAGGGAATTGCAAATCGGGTATTCATTCTCCTCTACACTTTTAAGTAAAACACCTTTTACCTCAATTAATATATCACTTGTGGGAAGAAATCTTTGGTTAAAAGACAATGTACCGCATGTTGATCCAGAAAATATGTCATTCAATGGCGGTACTGCCCTGCCAGGGATTGAGGCAATGGCAATACCTTCTTCAAAAAGCTTCGGTGTAAATCTTAGCTTAAAGTTCTAAATCATTTTATTTAAAAATATTTATATGAAAATTTCAAAACTACTTCTACCTATTATTCTAGTCGCAAGTTTAGTTGGCTGCACCAAGGATTTTAGAGATATAAATACCAACTATAATAATCCAACAGATGTAACACCTGATCTTTTACTTAGTGGTGTTATACGGAATATGATGAATCAACAAGTATCAGATGCTTGGGGTATTGGTAACTTGGTTGCTCAATATCATGCAAAAATTCAGTTTGTAAATGAAGACAGGTATTTATGGAATGAACAAAATGGGTTATGGAATGCTGTTTATGCCAACAATAGGAACTTACAAAATATAATTATTGCGGTAGAAAAAGATACGAAAAGTCCTTATTTAGGAGTTGGGTTAATTCTAAAGTCTTGGATGTTTTCTTTGGCTACTAATGCATACGGAGATATTCCTTATAAAGAGGCTGGCAAAGCTAAATCTGATGGTGTATACACCCCTGCTTACGACACTCAAGAAGAAATATATACAGCTATTTTAGCTGACTTAAAAAAGGCAAATGATTTGTTGGCAACCAGTAATACAAATTTATCTGGTGATATCCTCTTTGGTGGTGGAGCTGCTGGTATAGTTAAGTGGAGAAAATTAGCCAACTCCCTTCGTTTACGTTTGTTACTTCATCTTTCAAAGAAAAAAGATGTAAGTGCTGAAATGCAAGCCATAGTTAGCAATGCAACCGTTAATCCCATCTTTACAAGCAATGACGACAATGCAGAACTCAAATACCTAGCCGCCGCACCAAATCAATGGCCTTTATACGGTTCTAGGGTAGGTTCCTTTGATGAAATTAGAGTAAGCAAAACATTAAGTGACAGATTAATTGCATTAAATGATACTCGAATTAATGTTTTTGGTAGGCCTTCACAATCTTCCATCACTGCGGGTTCACCAAAAGTAGAGGGTATTCCAAATGGACTAGGTGATGTAGCTGCACTTAACTTTAATGGAGGACCACAAGGTGTTTCACGCGTTGGGTACACTTTTGCCTGCCTAGTATGTAACGATCCTGGACAAGCAGTTGCAGATCCTTCAGCACCTCGTGCCATTCTAATGAATTTTTCAGAATTACAATTTATTTTGGCGGAAGCCCGTGAAAAATCCCTTATTTCTACTGGTACAGCAGAAACATACTATACCAATGGAATTAATGCCAATTTTAGTTACTGGAAATCTTTAGTACCAACTCAATACAATGTGAATGTGAATATGCCTAGTGGTTATTTAATACAACCACAAGTTGCTTTTACAGGATCTCAAGCTGATAAATTGGCTAAAATTGCGCTACAAAAATGGATTGCCTTATACTTTAATGGATTAGAAGCATGGTTTGAGTGGAGAAGAACTGGAATGCCAGAAATAATACCTGGTGCAGCTAACCTAAACTCAAATAAAGTTCCAATAAGGTATATATACCCATTATCAGAACAATCGTTAAATGGGGTTAATCGTACAAAAGCAGTAACCGCACAAGGAGGTACTGATGATATTAATACAAAAATGTGGTTGCTTAAATAATTACCACTTTTATAATATAATCACCCAATCAAGGCGAAGTATTTATACTTCGCCTTGATTGGTGTTTAATAGTCGTTATTTTGAGGGTAACAATTTTGTAAAAATTAACTTATGCAAAAAATAATATTTTTTTCCCTCATATCGCTTGCCTTTCTTACAGCGAATGCACAGAAAAAACCTGCCACTATACTTCAAGTTCCAGCCAAGAATATGTTTTGTTCAATGAACGAAAACGGCTCTTCAATTATACCTAGTGGTCGCTTCCTAACTCCTGCTGGTGAATTGATACGAATTACCCACGACCCTTTTGGAATGGCTATTTCACCAGATGGTAAGAAAGCAGTCACCCTTCACAATGGCGTATTCACTATTATAGATATTGCTTCACTAAAAAATATTCGAGTACCCAGCTACGATAAAAAAATCACTTCCCCCCTTTCTCATGGCTCTTTCATTGGTATTGCTTTTTCACCAGATTCTAAAACCATTTATTTAAGTGGCGGTGATAATGGTGCAGTAATAGTTTATGATATTGAAACCCTGCAAAAAATAGATTCAATTTCATTAAATGACACTATTAATGGAGAAAAATTTGAAGACAGTTTCACTTCCGATTTATTATTCAACAACAATGAATTACTTATTTTAGATAGAGCCAATTTTAGAATGGTGCGCTATAATTTAGTCCACAAGAAAATTACGGCTTCTATTCCTACTGGTCGCCAGCCATTTGGCTTGGCTATTAGTTCCGATAAACAAATAGCCTTTGTTGCCAATGTGGGTATATATGCATATCCTTTAATTGAAGGGATGACGGAAAAAAATTACGATTCCATGTTAATCAGCCGCCACCCTTATGGCGATAATACAAAAGAATCTATTGAAGGAACCATTATTGAGGGAAAAAAAATTCCCGGTGTTGGTAGCCCCAACTCACCAGAAGCAATGAGTGTTTTTTCCATTGATTTAAAAACAAATAAAGTAATAGATAAATTTAAAACTGGGTATCAAATAGGAGAGATGGTGGAAGACGCTGAAGTAGTGGGTGGCGCAAGCCCCAACTCTATAGCAGTTGGAAAAAAATATATTTATGTGACCAATGCCACAAACGATAATATTGCTGTTATTGACTTCAAAAATCATAAAATTCTAGCTCATATTCCCATTAAAGTAGATAAGCGAATTGATAAGTTTAGAGGCCTATTGCCTTTTGGCATTACACTTAGTAAAAATGAAAAAACATTATACGTTGCGCTTCTTGGATTTAATGCAATTGCTGTTATTGACGTAGCAAGTAAACTTACCACTGGTTTAATACCAACCGGTTGGGGACCTACTCGGGTGCAATTATCAAACGATGAAAAAGAATTGTATGTAATTTCTTGCCGTGGTTTGGGAGCTGGACCAAATGGTGGCGTAGGATTTATTGCCCCTCCACAAGGAACTTATATTGGTGATATTCAATTGGGTAGTTTTCAAAAAATTTCATTGCCCAATACAACAACTTTAGCAACATATACCAAACAAACTATTTCCAATACATTTATAGCAACAACAATTAATAACGATAAAAAAAACCCACTACCCCCACTTCCAGGATTGTATAAAAGTCCCATTAAACATATTGTTTACATTACCAAAGAAAACAGAACCTATGATGAAATTTTTGGTCAACTCCCAAATGCCAATGGAGATAGTACTTTAGCAAGATTTGGGGTGAATTGTGAATATACTTTACCCGAATTACTTCAAGCAAAAAACAAACAATTAAAAGTTACTCCCAATCACCACAAAGCAGCTAAGCAGTTTGCATTCAGTGATAATTTTTATTGCGATAGTGATGCTTCCATTCATGGCCATCATTGGATGATGGGCGTAATACCCAATGAATGGGTAGAAGCAAATTCCGATGTAAGTAAAACAGCTAAATATTTTTCTAAAGCACCTGGTCGACGCTTCCCAGGGTCTACGGGCAGTATGGATCCCGAAGATTATGCTGAAATTGGCGGATTATGGGAAGCACTGGAAAGAAAGAAAATTGACTTCTATAATTTTGGTGAAGCAAATGAAACGGCTCACGTTCGAGAAAATTGGAATGATACTGCTACAGGCGCAGCACACGGTGTAATGGTACCCATGCAAAAAGCGTTGTACCATAAAACAAGCCATAACTACGCAGGTTATAATACCAATATTCCAGATCAATTCAGAATGAATCAGTTTGAGGATGAGTTTACCAAGATGTGGATTAAAGGCAAAGAAAGCATGCCCGCATTGGTAACCATGCAAGTGCCGAACGACCATACAGCAGGGGCAAGACCAGAGGATGGCTATTTTTCTAGAAGTTCTTTTGTGGCTGATAATGACTTGGCTGTGGGTAGAATTTTACACTTTCTTTCGAGAACAAAATATTGGAAGAATATGTTGGTGATTATTACAGAAGATGATCCCCAAGGCGGCGTAGATCATATAGATGCTCATAGAAGTATTTTAATGATGGCTGGTCCTTATGTAAAGCGAGGTTATATCAGTCACACCCATGCTAATTTTGGCTCAATACTTAAAACCATTTACAATATTCTGAGCGTTCCTTATGTAAACCAGTACGATATTACTGCCTCCTTATTACAAGATTTTTTTACCAATAATCCCGACTATACGCCTTATACTTTAGAGCAACACGATCCTCGTGTTTTTGATGTAGATAAGGCTATGAAAAAATACAATCGTAGTGTTGACTGGAGAAAAATAATTCAAGGCCCCGCAATGGACAATATAATTGACATGAAAAAAGAATTCAATAAATAGCAACCTATAGTATGACAATAATCAAACAACCACTCGCTATTTTAATCAGCTTTTTCTCTTTAATAGCTTCCGCACAGGATGCCAATGAAAAAAAGTTGACACTCCCAAATGGCTGGTCGCTATCGCCCGCTGGTCGCTCCATACCCTTGGGAGACCTGCCATTGAATATTGCTGTTTCTAATTCTAAACAATTAATGGCAGTTACGAATAATGGTCAAAGCACTCAAACCATTCAACTGATCAACCCAATTACAGAAAAATTAGTGGATCAAATTATAATTGGTAAAAGTTGGTATGGGCTAAAGTTTAGTAAGGACGAAAAATCACTATTTGTAAGCGGTGGAAACGACAATTGGATTATTGAATATGCTATTAATAACAATAAGCTACAACCAAAAGATACCATTGTATTGGGCGCAAAATGGCCTAATAAAATATCACCAACAGGTATTGAAATAGATGATGCCACAAAAAAAATGTACATCGTTACAAAAGAAAATAATACGCTGTATACAGTAGATCTTACTACCAAGAAAATAATACAGCAACTCAACTTGGGTGCAGAAGCTTACAGTTGTTTATTGGCTAATAATAAAAAGGAATTATATATCTCACTTTGGGGTGGCGATAAAATTTTGATATACAATATTGCTACCAGTAGCATTAAAGATTCTATATTAGTGGGCGACAATCCAAACGAAATTTTATTGTCAAAAAACGGTCGCTTTTTATTTGTTGCCAACGCCAACGATAACAGTGTTTCCGTAATCAATATTAAAACAAAAACAGTAGTTGAGAGTTTAAATGCGGCCCTCTATCCCAATGCACCATTGGGTTCTACAACCAATGGATTGGCTTTATCGGCTGATGAAAAAACTTTATATATTGCCAATGCCGATAATAACTGCTTAGCTGTTTTTGACGTATCTGAAATTGGAGAAAGTAAGTCAAAAGGTTTTATCCCAGTTGGATGGTATCCTACGAATGTAAAGGTAGTAGGCAAAAAAATATTTGTAAGCAATGGCAAAGGATTTAGCTCATTTGCCAATCCCAATGGCCCTAATCCTATTAATAAAAAACAGGCTGTAATTTATCAAAAAAGTGATAATGCTACACCAGTAAGAGTAGGATATATTGGTGGGTTAATGAAAGGAACAATGAGTATTATAGATGAACCTGATGAAGTTTTACTGGCAAAATATGCCAAAACAGTATATGAAAATACCCCTTACTCTAAAGATAAAGAGCTGAATGCAGCAGGTGAAATTGGCAATCCAATTCCAATGAAAGTGGGTGATAAATCGCCCATTAAATATGTATTTTACATTATAAAAGAAAATCGCACTTACGATCAAGTACTGGGTGATATAGCAGCAGGAAATGGAGATACCAGTTTGGTTTTATTTGGAGAAAAAATTACACCTAACCAGCATAAATTGGTAAACCAATTTGTATTGCTCGATAATTTTTATGTAGATGGAGAAGTAAGTGCCGATGGGCATAACTGGACTATGGGCGCCAATGCAAACGACTATTTAGAAAAAACTTGGGTAGCCAGTTATGGCGGTAGGGGTGGTAATTATGATTCAGAAGGCAATAGAGCTATAGCAAATCCCAAAAAAGGATTTTTATGGGACTATTGCAAGCGAGCTAATATAAGTTATAGAACTTACGGTGAATTTGCAGATAATTACAAAGCCAATATTCCCGTACTTGAAAACCATTTTTGTCCCTACTTTACCAGTTGGGATGAGCGTGTGAGAGATACTACAAGATTTTATCAATGGAGAAGAGAATTTGATTCTTTATTGGCAGTAAAACAAGTGCCACAATTTAATTCACTCCGTTTAATAAATGACCATACTGAGGGGCAAAAACTGGGTAGACCAACACCATTTGCTCACGTAGCGGACAATGATTTAGCAGTGGGACTATTTGTTGAACATTTATCAAAAAGCAGTATCTGGAATGAGAGTGTGGTTTTTATTGTTGAAGATGATGCACAAAATGGGCCCGACCATGTAGACGCGCACAGATCAACGGCATATATTGCAGGTGGATTGGTGAAAACAAATTTTGTAGATCATACTATGTATTCTACTTCATCAGTGCTTAGAACGATAGAATTAATTTTAGGCCTGCCTCCTATGAGTCAGTATGATGCCGCAGCGGAGCCTTTATGGCGTTGCTTTTCAGCAAAACCAAATGGAGTAAACTTTACGGCATTACCTGCTAATATAGATTTAAACCTCAAAAATGTAAAACCAACTCCGAGCGCAAAATTAAGTGCAGGGTTCGATTTTAGAAAAGAAGACAGCGTTCCAGATTTATTATTTAGTCAAGTAATTTGGAAAGCAGTTAAAGGAGAAGAAAGTATTATGCCTGCGCCCAAAAGAAGTGCTTTTGTAAAACTGGTTAATGAAGCAGATGAAGTAAAGTACAAAGGGAAATAGACCATCAAATAGAATTAATAAATAGTAATCATGTGGCATAAGTGTAAAATTGTATTGCTTTATTTGTGTTTCCCCATGCTTTGTATTGCTCAAAGTGAAACGGATAGTACCACATCTTTACAAGAAATCATTGTAACCGCCACTAGAAAAAATACCAGTATTCTATCTACACCTTATGCCACAAGTGTATTGTATAAAAAAGCTATAAACGAATATAATTTCAGGACTATTCCTGAGGCTTTGGTTGGTATGGCAGGGGTTTTTATACAAAAAACAAATCATGGCGGAGGTTCTCCGTTTGTGAGGGGATTAACAGGAAATCAAACCTTATTAATGATTGATGGTATTCGTTTCAATAACTCGACTTTTAGATTTGGCCCTAATCAATATTTGAATACTATTGATGCTTATACCGTTTCTAAAATAGAAATAGCAAGGGGTACTGGATCTGTACAATACGGATCTGATGCGCTAGGAGGCGTAGTGCATATTATTACGAAAGAACCCTTTTTTACCAATAAAAAATTAATTAATGCCAGCATTTCAGGCAAAGCTGCTACACAAAATATGGAGTATACAGGAAGAGCTGAATTAATCTATCAATCAAAAAATATTGCATTTTTAGTTGGGCATACCAATAGATATTTTGGTGACTTAGTGGGTGGAGACTCAACTGGCACACAAACTCCTTCTGGCTATAAAGAAAAAGCCTTTGATGTAAAGTTTAAATGGAAAATCAAACCAAATGCAACCCTCACCATAGCACACCAATATTTGCAGCAAAGAGATGTTCCTTTATACCATCGAGTGAAACTAGAAAATTTCAACTATTATTTTTTTGCTCCACAGCAAAGAAATATGAGTTATTTGAAATTAGTGATTGATACAAAATATAAATTAGCCAATAAAATTACTTTTATTAATTCTTATCAAAGTAGTTTGGAAATTAGAAGTTACCAAAAGAATGGAGCTTCCAATAAATTCTTGGAGGAAGATAAAGTTAAAACAATGGGCTTAACCGTTGATATTGCATCTGATATATCAAAAATATGGACTTCAAATACTGGCATTGAATATTATCATGATAAAGTAAATAGTATCAAACAACAAATAGCTATTGCCAATAATACCAGTATATACCAACGTGGACTATATCCAAATAATGCCACCACCAGTAATTTTTCTATCTATCACTTAAATCATATTCAATTCAATAAAATTAATATTGAAGCTGGCTTACGGTACAATAGTATTTCTTTGATAATTCCCGATACTACTACCAATAATTTTCGGTTGGGAAATATAATAATTAAGCCTTCATCTTTGGTAGCAAATGCTGCACTATTATTTCATATAAATAAGCATGAAACTTTATATAGTTCATTTAGTACGGGATATAGAACACCAAATATAGATGATATGGGTACACTTGGTTTGGTTGATTTCCGATATGAAATTCCAGCATATAATTTAGTGCCAGAAAAAACCTATAATTCAGAAATAGGATATCGATTCAATCATAAAAAACTACAAACTTCCATTGCTGTTTTTTATATGCATTTGGCTAATTTAATTACTAGGGTACAAATTCCTGGTCAACAAATTGCTGGGTATAATATCTACACCAAAGTAAATAGCCAAACCTCTTTTATATATGGTATAGAAGCAAATATTGATTATACAATATCGCCTTGCTTCAGTATTAAATCTGCTTGGTCTTATGCTTATGGACAAAATATTTCACGCAATGAACCCATGCGAAGAATACCTCCTATGAATGGAAATATTTTATTGCGCTATCAAAAAAATAAATGGCAGTCGAGTATTTCTTATTTATTCGCAAGCAAACAACAGAGACTGGCACAGGGTGATAAAGATGACAATCGAATTCCAACAGGAGGAACGCCAGGATTTAATATTATTCATATTTATGGCGGTTATATTTCTACGAATTATGCAATACGATTGGGCCTAAATAATATTTTCAATAGCGATTACAGAACCCATGGAAGTGGTATTAATGGGGTTGGTAGAAGTGCCACCATTGGGGTTGACATAAATTTATAAATGCTTATTTTGGCACTAATAATATAAAATTAATTGTATGCAAAAATTAGAAGTCACTATTCAAGAATCGGTGACTGAAATTATGAATATGTATAAAAAATTTGGCAATGAAGACTATGTGGGTGAACCTGTTTCACAAATAGAGCATATGTGTCAATGTGCTGAGTTAGCAAGAGAATCAGGCGCAGATGATGAACTTATTTTGGCAGCTTTTCTACACGATATAGGCCATTTGTATGCGCTGGCATTTCCTGCAATAGAAATTGGCTATATGGATGGATTTGGTATTGTAGACCATGAAAAAATTGGCGGTGAATATTTATTAAGTAAAGGCTTTTCGTCATCCATTGCAAAAATGGTTGCTAGTCACGTAGAAGCCAAGCGATACTTAACTTACAGCGATTCAAACTATTATAATCTATTGTCTGATGCAAGTAAAAAAACACTGGAATTTCAAGGTGGTAAAATGACAGAAGCTGAAGCATTGGCTTTTGAAGCTGATCCATTGCATACCCATTATATTGGACTTAGAAAATGGGATGAGATGGCTAAAATGGTGAATAAACCTTTGCCGGCATTGAATTATTTTGAAGCAATGATGATTAAACATTTAGCTAAATAAAAATTAAATGAAATAAGATGATAAAAATGGTTGTTTTTGATATGGCCGGTACTACAATTAATGAAGACAACATTGTGTACAAAACCTTACAGCAGAGTATCAATAATGTAGGGTTTAATTGTACACTAGAATTTGTATTAGAGCATGGTGCTGGAAAAGAAAAGCGAAACGCTATCAGAGATATTGTAAATAATATAGAAAACCATATAGCCGATGAAACAATTGATACCATTTTTAAAACGTTTCAATTGCAGTTGAAAGCAGCATATCAAACTGCCAATATCGCCCCTCAACCAGATGCGATAATGGTATTTGAAAGATTACGCAAGCTTGGAATAAAAATAGTATTGAATACTGGTTATGATTCAAGTACTGCAATGTTATTGTTAAATGAACTTGAGTGGGAAATTGGTTATGAAATTGACTTAGTAATAACAGCTTCTGATGTTGCAAACGGCAGACCAGATCCTGATATGATTTTATTGGCTATGCAAGAATTTGGAATTACAAATGCAGCAGAAGTAGTTAAAGTTGGCGACTCTATTATTGATATAGAAGAAGGGTTAAATGCAGGTTGTAAATTAGTGGTGGGTATTACAACGGGTGCGCACAGTTATGAGCAACTGTTAAGTGCAAAACCAACGTTTATCATACATAGGTTGAACGAATTAATTCCGCTTTTAAATTAATCGTTGAATATGCTTCCAGTTATTATTCCCCAGAATAAGCATATTATCAAGTATTTAAATAGCTCTTCAATAGCATTTGTGAGCTATGTATCGGTGATGGCTTTTGTTGTTTATTCTTGTATGTACGGGTTTAGAAAACCATATACGGTGGGAACTTATCATGGTATATATTTTATGGGAATAGCTTATAAAGTATGCTTAGTAATTGCGCAAGTATTAGGGTATATGACTAGTAAATTTTATGGAATAAAATTCATAGCTTCCATGAAACCAGCAAATAGGGTTTCATATATTTTAGTCTGCATAATATTGGCCTGGCTTTCCTTACTATTATTTGCTTTAATTCCACCCCCGTATAGTTTGATCTGCTTGTTTTTGAATGGTTTACCATTGGGTATGATTTTTGGTCTGGTCTTTGGGTTTTTAGAAGGCAGAAAAACTACTGAAATAATGGGTGCTTTTTTAGCAGTTAGTTTTATTTTTGCATCAGGACTTGCAAAAACTGTTGGAAAATGGATCCTACAAATAATGCAGGTAAATGAATTTTGGATGCCTTTTATGGCAGGATTCTTTTTTATCATTCCACTCCTGCTCTCACTTTGGTTACTCAGTCAAACCCCACCGCCTTCACAGGAAGATATTGCGCATAGAACCATTCGAAACCCGATGACTAAAGCTGAACGACTATTTTTTTTAAAAACATTTGGTTGGGTAATCATGCCTGCAGTTTTTAGTTATGCCATTTTCACCATTGTTAGGGATTTTTGCGAAGATTTTGCCAACGAATTATGGGCTGAGACTGGCTATGAAAACAATATCGGAATTTTTGCACAATCAAGTACAATTATTACTTTAATAGTGCTGTTAATTGTAGGCAGTTTTTTCTTAATAAAAAATAATTTCAAAGCCTTTTTAATTACGCATTATTTAGTAATTACGGGAATAGCATTATCTTGTTTATCAACATTGCTTTTTAATTTTGGCATAATATCCCCCATATTTTGGATGCTAACAGCTACAACCGGTTTGTATTTAAGTTACCTGCCATTTAATTGCCTTTATTTTGAACGGTTTATAGCGGCATATAAAATAACAGGCAATGTAGGTTTTGTAATGTATATAGCCGATGCATTTGGATATTTGGGTACGGTATTCGTACTCATTATAAAAGAATTTATACCTCCGCAGTATAGTTGGGTTAATTTCTTTTCTTTTTTATTTTATACTGCTGGAGTATTGGGAGTGCTTTTAATACTGGTTACACTACAAATTCACAGAAAATTATTTCCTAATTTCATTAAGCATATATGAGTAAGAATAAAGCCATTGTTATTGGTGCAGGTATAGTGGGATTGGCAACAGCGCGAGCCCTGTGCATGAAAGGGTTTGAAGTAACCGTTATTGAAAAATCTGAAAAAGCTGTCGGTGCATCTATTAGAAATTTTGGTATGATTTGGCCTATTGGTCAACCCACTGGTGAACTGTATAATAGAGCCATGCGCAGTAAAAGTATATGGAAGGAATTAGCCGATAAATCTGATTTGTGGTACCAAGAATCGGGCAGCTTACATACTGCTTATTTTAAAGATGAATGGCAAGTATTACAAGAGTTGTATGAAATATTTAAACAGGAAGGAAGGCCAGTAGAATTATTAGATAAAGAGGCCGTTATCCGTAGATTTGAAAGTGTAAATCCAATCAATTTAATAGGAGGATTGTACAGTAATACAGAAATGATTGTAGATCCTAGAGTAGCAATAAATACTGTGTCTACCTATCTTTCAAGCCAATTAGGTATAGAATTTATTTTTGGAAAAGCAGTCACAAAAATAGAGACTAACCGAGTATGGGTGGAGCATAAATTATATGAAGCTGATTTAGTATTTGTTTGTAGTGGAGCCGATTTTGAGACTTTATATCCAACAATTTTTGAAACATTCGGGATTACTAAGTGTAAACTTCAAATGATGCGATTCATGAGCAATCAGCCTGATTTTAAATTAGGCACTTCATTGTGTGGAGGTTTATCCCTGATTCATTATAGTAGTTTCAAAGCGGCAGCATCACTTATTCATTTAAAAGCAAGGTATGAAGCAGAAATGCCAGCATATATAAAGCATGGTATTCATGTAATGGTAGCGCAAAATAACTATGGAGAACTTACAGTAGGCGATTCACACGAATATGGGTTAACGCATGATCCATTTGATAGTGCGGCAATTAATCAATTAATAGTAGATTATTTAAAGCAATTTACGAATAACTGTGATGGAATATTATTACAAACATGGAATGGTATTTATCCTAAAATGACTAATGGAGCCAACCATATTTTACACAAAGTAACTAATGGAGTGTACATTTTGAATGGATTGGGAGGTGCTGGAATGACGCTTAGTTTTGGTTTAGCTGAAGAAAGCATTCGTGAAATTTTATCTTAAATGCAACGCTTCACTTGATTTATATGTCAACAATAAAATATATTATATGCGACATTTAATTTATCTACTCATTATTTGTTTATTTTATTCCTGTTCTCACTCAGTTGAAGGTGTTTTGTTTAATCCTAATTTAAATGGTAAATGGACTTTGACTGATGTGCAAGCTCCTGGTTATGGCCCTTCAGGGGTTTGGTCGGTAGCAAGTCCTTCAGGTAGATGGTTTCAGTTCAATGCTGATAGTACAGTTTCTGGGACTGTGTTTACTGGGGCTACTCGTTATAGTATAATTGATTCAGCTACGTTAAAAATCATTATTCCATCAGAAGCAGCAGGGTTTAAGTTGTACAATTATCAATTAGATTCAATTAAAAAAGCTCTTTTCTTTTATTTACGTCCCCCAAATGGTGGATATTGTTTTGAGGGTTGTGGAACTTTAAAGTTTAAAAGTCAGTAGAGAATAGCATGAATTCTCGTAACTTGAGTTGCTAAACCATTGCCACATGTCTTCTCTTGTTGAGCAACTCAATACAATGCGACGTTACTTTCAAACAGGCGCAACCAAAAAATATGAGTTTCGTAAACAACAATTACTAAAACTTAAAAATATTGTTGAAGCGTATGAACAAGAAATTTTTGATGCTCTTTATATAGATCTTCACAAAAGCAAGGAAGAAGTATGGGTTACAGAAAATGGGTTTTTTATGGCTGAATTAAAACATGCCGTTTCAAACTTAAAAAAGTGGATGGAGCCAGAACCAGTTGCTACCAATCTTTTAAATTTTCCGAGTAGTAGTAAAATAATAAAAGAGCCACTGGGTGTAGTATTGATTATAGCTCCTTGGAATTATCCATTTCAATTATTATTGACTCCCTTAGTGGGTGCAATTGCAGCGGGCAACTGTGTTGTTTTAAAACCCAGTGAATTTGCACCAGCCACAGCAACTATTATGCAGAAAATTATTCATGCTTGTTTTACAAAAGAACAAGTATTATTTATACCTGGTAATGGCGCAACTATTATTCCCGAATTGATGAACCATTTTAGTTTTGATCATGTATTTTATACAGGCAGTACTGCTGTTGGTAAAATGATTTATAAAATGGCCGCTGAAAAATTAGTGCCAGTTACATTAGAACTGGGTGGTAAAAGCCCTTGTGTTGTAGAGTGCGATGCGAATATTACCGTCGCTGCCAAACGCATTGCGCTTACCAAGTTTTCCAATGCTGGTCAAATATGTGTTGCTCCTGATTATATACTGGTGCATCAAACTAAAAAGTTGGAATTAATAGCAGCATTGAAAAAATATATCCCCCAGTTTTATGGCGCAGACGCTGCCAAAAGCATAGGCTATGGGAGAATCATTAATGAGAAGCAATTCAACCGGATTGTTCAATATTTAAAGGATGGAAAAATTATTTATGGAGGTAATTATGATGCAACAAGTTTATATATTGAGCCTACTATTTTAGAGGAAGTAAGTACCGATGCTGCCATTATGAAAGAAGAAATTTTCGGACCTATTTTACCCATTTTTTCTTTTAATACGATGGAAGAGGCGAAAGCAATTATTGCACTCCATCCCAACCCATTGGCTTTCTATGTATTCACTGCTTCCAAAACAAAAGAGGCGGCATGGATAGAAGGGGTACCCGCTGGTGGGGCTTGCATCAATACAGCCAGTCTTCACCTTACCAATCCCAATCTACCCTTTGGTGGTAGGGGTTATAGCGGGATGGGATCTTATCATGGTAAATTTAGTTTTGATTCATTCAGCCATAAAAAAGCTATTATGAAAAGTCCCACTTGGTTTGATCCAGCACTAAAGTATCCGCCGTTTACGAGAAAATTAAAACTATTGAAATGGTTGGTGGGGTGAGAAAGAAGACGGTGGATCGTAGACGGTAGAAAGTAGGAGGAATTGGATAGCAGCTTTAAATAATAATTATGGTTAAACGATTTATTTTATTCATTGTAATACTACTGCTGGTAGTGTTGCTTTTAAAACGAACTAATATGACTTGGAAGCAATCTCTTTTAAAAACTTTTTACCCCTTTATTATGTATGCCAGTAAACTTACTGGAAAAAATAAAAATATAGTACTGAATACCAATAAAATTCAACCGTTACAATCTTTCTATGCGTTGACTGCTGTAAAAAATAATGGTGATACTTTAGATTTTAATACGCTGAAAGGAAAAAAAATAATGATCGTAAATACAGCCAGTGATTGTGGTTATACTGGCCAGTATGATGAACTGGAGAAATTATATAAGCAATATGGCAATCAACTGGTAATATTAGGATTTCCAGCAAATGATTTTAGAGAGCAAGAAAAAAAATCGGATCAAGCTATTGCAGAGTTTTGTAAGCTCAATTATGGCGTAACATTTCAGTTGATGAAAAAAACTTCCGTACTAAAATCTGCAATACAAAATCCTGTTTTTGAATGGCTCAGTAACAACAGTGCTAATGGCTGGTGTAATCTTACTCCTGAATGGAATTTCTGTAAATATATAGTGGATGAGCAGGGCATATTACAAGCCTATTTTACCCAATCCATTTCACCCTTAGATGAGCAAGTAATAAAGTTGGTGGAATAAATCTTTGTTGCATGTAGGAGCAAGCTTCTATATAGGCTTTATTGTATGGCACACTCAAAACGTATATTACCATATAAAAATGACTTGTGAAATGAGTCCCAACAATAATTAGTTACCAACCAAAATATTAATTAACTCATTCCATAAGACCATTAAAATCAAAAAAAATTTACACATGAAAATATAATTATCGAAGATGCATTATTAATCACCTTATTATTATTGAATAGTGAAATAGAAAGTGTTGTGATTGATGATTTAAAATTGGCGTATATGGATATAATAGAAAAAACTCAAAATGCATAAAAATTTTGAAAGACGAGAGTTAGTAAAACACATAGGATAACTGCTGCCTATACAAAAGTACTCTTCTGCGTGCAAAGCACAAAGAGCTAGCCAATTTTTTTTACGAAAGCCTAGAATTAGAAATGCTAAAAAAATTAGTAACATTTGCTAATTTATAAAAACAAGTTGTTATATTTGTCATCTATTGACAAGATTTTTAAATCAAATCAGAAATGGAAAACTTTGGAGGCCAAGTAAGACAGTTAAGGAAGGACAAGGATTGGACTTTGACAAAACTTGCTGCAATGCTGGATATCGATTCTGCTAATCTTAGTAAAATTGAGACATGCAAAAGAAGTTTTGACGAAAAGAAATTACCAATTTTTTGTAAAATATTTTCTCTCGATTTAGAAAAAATGAAAACGGAATTGTTAAGCGAAAAATTTGCAAACAAAGTTTATTCAGAAAATGTGGACGGAGAAGTTTTTCACTTAGCAGAACAGAAAGTAAAATATTTAATCAAAAACGACAAGCACTAATATGTTACAATATAAATTCCCAAAAGAATCATTGATGCTGGTTGAAGAACCGCAGATTAGACTTTTTGAGGATGATTTTATCATTCATAAAAAAAAAGAATTTATCGGCATTAAGTATAGTCAAAGAGGCTATACAGTTAATGATAAGATTGATGAAATTATTGATAGTAAAATTCAGACAATTGGATTTTTCTCTGGTGCAGGTGGTTTAGATATAGGTTCCCAATTGGCAGGTGCTAAAGTTATTTCTAGTTTAGACTTTGACCGAGATAGCGTTGCTACAATGAAAGCAAATAAATATTTTGCTCATTCAAAACATTTTCACAGAAACATAAAAGAAATGTTTGCATCTGATTATGCAAAAATAATCAAAGACAACAAGCCCCAAAAACTTATACTTATTGGAGGCCCGCCTTGTCAACCTTTTTCTAAAGCAGGTTACTGGGTTACACATAAAAATAGACTAGGAAGTGAAGACCCCCGAAATATGATTGGGCAATACTTACGTATTGTTGAAGAATTAAAACCAGATGGTTTTTTATTGGAAAATGTTGAGAGTTTGATGCACCCGAAAAATGCAAATGCAGTTTCAGATTTGAAAGAAGCAATTGATAAACTAGGTTACAAGTTTATTGTGTATAGAGCAAATGCTCAAGATTTTGGAGTACCGCAAAAAAGGAAAAGAGTTTTTTTTATTGCATCAAAAAAAGGCATTATTGGCAATCCTGTAAAAACTCACGGGGAAGAAATTGAAATAATGATGAACAGTAATCTTTTTCCTTACGAAAATGTAATTGATTGGATTGGAAAATTTGACAACGATAGATATTTTGAGTCCGAAGAATTAACCACAGGCAAAACTTACGACGAAGAATTAAAACAAATTCCGCCAGGACAAAATTATTTTGCATTATCTGAAAGGAGCGGACATCCAAATCCGAAATTCTTAGCCAATAAAAGATTTTGGAATTTCCTCTTAAAACTACATCCAAACAAACCATCTTGGACAATAGCTGCCCAACCTGGTCCTTGGGTTGGGCCTTTTCATTGGAACAATAGAAGGTTAAGAGTACCCGAAAGTGCTGCCATTCAAACATTTCCAGAGGACTACCATTTTGTAGGAAATAGACGTTCAGTACAAAAACAAATTGGCAATGCTGTTCCAGCATTGCTTGGTAAAGCAATGGTAAACCACTTAATTTCTAATATTTAATGAAACCAAAAATTGTAAGTATTTTTTCAGGTGTTGGCGGTATTGATTTTGGTTTTGAAAAAGCTGGTTTTGAAACTGTTTTTGCAAGTGATATTTGGGATAGAGCTTGTGAATCGTTGAAAGCTAATTTCCCAAACGCAGAAATAATAAGTGATACAATTGAAAATATTGACTTTAAGAAAGTCAAAAAAACTCATAAGGAAATTGATGGACTAGTTGGGGGTCCGCCTTGTCCCCCATTTTCAAAATCAAGATTTTATAGAAAGGAAAAGGAAAGAGGAATAAATGACGAAGATGGGTTTATGACAGTATCTAATTATTTTAGAGCAGTTCAAGATTTAAAACCAAAGTTTTTCTTTTTTGAAAATGTTCACGGCTTTGTATTCAAACCTCATAAGTCTTCATTAGAACTTGTTGAGGCAGAAAGCGAAAGACTTGGGTATAAAATATTTCATAACGTAGTTAATGCCGCAGACTTTGGAGTTGCACAAACAAGACAAAGATTTATTTGCATTGGCATAAAGAAAAGTATGGCAGATTTTACTTTTCCAAAGCAAACACATACTGAAAAATCAAACGCTGAAACAAAATTAAAAAGATGGGTTACTTGTGGTGACATTTTAAATGACATAGATTTTGATTTGCCCGAAGATTCTAAAATGGAGGCAGGTTCTAAACATAAAGAGTTATTAAAGAAAATTCCAGCGGGAGATAATTATTTGTATTTTACAAAAGAAAGAAATCATCCAAAGCCAATTTTTGTATGGCGTTCGAGATATTGGTCTTTTTTATTAAAACTTTCACCCGAAAGACCTTCTTGGACAATACAAGCAAGTCATTCAAATAATATGGGTCCGTTTCATTGGAAAAATAGATTTTTACGAATAAATGAAATCAAACGAATTCAGTCTTTTGAGGATAAACATATTTTCCTTGGAAGTTTTAAAGAACAATGGAGACAAATAGGAAATGCAGTTCCGCCATTGTTAGCTTTTCAGTTTGCGAAAGAAATTAAAAAACAATACTTTAAACTATGAGTGTAAGATATACAATCAATTTGTCGCCATCAGATTTAAAATATCTACTCATTGACAGTTTACGTTTGTATTCGGACAATGTAGTATTCATTGACGGAAAAAATCCTTACAGATTTTCAATAAATAAAAAGACATTTTATGTTTTTATTCATAATGTTCACGAATCAGGAGAAGGCAGAGGCAATCAAGATGAATGTAGAATACAAGTTGCCAAATCTAAAAATTTTAACGCTGCAATGAATTCTGGAACTGATGTAATAGTGTTAGGTTATTTAGCAGATGAAAAGGTTTTTACTGCTTGGAATCCTTTCTTAATGAGAGATAGATTTAACCTAAAACAAACTATATCATTATACTCAAGATTTTCAGTTCAAAGGCACGCTGCTACAAGTAAAATTGCTGCATATAGAGACACAAAAGGTCAATCTGTTTTAAGTTTTCTTCCAGACTATTTAGGTTTGTATCTAGAGAATTTATCAAATATCCATTTGCTAAATGACGTTGAATTACTTGCTTTAGTAAATCAATCAGACACATTAAATACACAAAATCTTGATGGTGAGGTAGATTTTCCAGAGGGACATTTAACAATTACTCACACAAGGTATAAACGAGACCCTAGATTTAAATCTATTGTTTACGATGCTTATAATAACAAATGTGCAATGTGTAGCATCGGATTAGAACTTATAGAAGCGGCTCATATTGTTCCTCATTCTCACGAAAAAGGAACTGACGAAATTGGAAATGGAATAAGTCTTTGTGCGTTACATCATACAGCATATGACCGTTCATTAATATATTTTGACACAGATTTTAATATCTTAATCAACACAACTAAAATGGAGTATTTGGAAAAAGTTGGTTTAGATTCTGGCTTTAGAAAATTCCAAGCACTTGCATTTGACAAAATTCAATTACCGACGAATCACACATTAAGACCAAACGTTGAAAACATTAATTTAGCTAACCAAGCAAGAGGCATTAACTAGGCAAGGCTTTTGGTTAAAATATATATTCTAGAAAAAGAAAAACCAGTTAGATAAATACAGTATCAATGGAAATAGAACTTGTAAGTCAATATCTATGTGGTAACAAAATAAATTATTGTTTCACAACTCCCCAAACTATACAGGACAATTCTGGTGATAATTAATCAATTCAATGGGTGTGCGCTCGAATCCAAAACCGTCATAAGCTAGTGACACTTCATCCAAAACCGCTTCTATTTCCGCTGCTTCCATTAAAGTAACCAGTCGCCCCCGATACTCTTTAATACCCGGTAAACCCTTCAAGTAATTGGTATAATGCCTACGCATTTCAAAAATACCCACTTTAGGGCCTTTCCATTCTACCGATTTGCGTAAATGCTTTTTACAAACTTCAATACGCTCCGCTAAAGTAGGAGCTGCTAGTATTTCTCCCGTGGCTAAATAGTGTTTTATTTCTCTAAAAATCCAGGGGTAACCAATGGCTGCTCTACCAATCATAATACCGTCTACTCCATAAAGTTCTTTGTAAAGTTTGGCTTTTTGGGGACTATCAATATCGCCATTACCAAATATAGGAATCTTAATTCTAGGATTGTTTTTTACTTTGGCAATCAGCGACCAGTCAGCTTCTCCCTTGTACATCTGGGCCCTTGTTCTTCCGTGAATGGCCAATGCTTTAATACCCACATCTTGTAATCTTTCGGCTACTTCTTCAATATTCCTGCTGCTATCATCCCAACCTAATCTGGTTTTAACAGTCACCGGAAGTTTGGTACTTTTAACGGTGGCTGCGGTGAGGCGAACCATCAAATCAATATCTTTTAATACCCCAGCACCAGCACCTCTGAGGGCTACTTTTTTAACAGGACACCCGAAATTAATATCCAGTAAATCAGGATTTACTGCCTCTACAATTTTTGCGCTCATAGAAAGCGCTTCTTCATCACCCCCAAAAATTTGAATACCAACGGGACGTTCATAGTCAAAAATATCCAGCTTCTGTCTACTTTTAATAGCATCCCGAATCAATCCCTCACTGCTGATAAATTCAGTGTACATAAGGTCGGCGCCATTGTCTTTGCATACCGCTCTAAAAGGTGGATCACTCACATCTTCCATAGGAGCCAATAGAAGTGGAAAATCAGGTAGTACTATTTGATCAATCTTAACCATATTGCAAGGAGATGCCTTTTATCACTTTTTATATTGACTTTGATAAAAGAAACAACAAATTTACAATCTTATCTTTACATTAAAAAAATAGTAGAAATATATGAATCAGAATTCGGATATGGGTTATGGAAGTCAGTTTGCAATATTACTCGGATTATTGGGGGGTGGATTAGTGCTGAGTGGCTTATTGATGGGATTGGCAGCATCTCAATTGCTAGGAATGCCTATGTCGCAAGTAGGAATTGCGTTATTAAAGCCTGAAAACCTGCAACTGTCGCGACTTCTGAATGTATCGGCATCATTTATCATTTTTTTTATACCAGCTTGGGCAGTGGCAAAAATAAGTTACAAAAAATCTTTTCTGGCGATGGGATTTACCACTAAAGGTTCGAGAAAGCAGTTAATAGTAGTGATTTTTATTTCAGTAGGAGCCCTGTTTTTAAGTGGTGCATTGGGTGCTTTGAATGAAATAATTCCTATGCCAACGGCTTTTTTACGAAAAGCACGTGAAATAGAAGCGCAATACAAACAAGCAATGCTATCTATGGCTACTATGCGCAATTGGGTGGACTATTTAATAAGTTTATTGGTAATAGCGGTGGCGCCTGCTATTTTTGAAGAAGTATTATTCAGGGGAGGTGTGCAGCGGATTTTGGTGGGGTGGACAAAAAGTGCATTCTGGGGTATTTTAATCAGTTCCATTATATTCAGTGCCATACATGGTTCATATTTTGGCTTTTTACCTAGAGTTGGTCTCGGTATAGTCTTAGGGTTAATTTATTATCAAAGTAAAAATATTTGGCTTTGTATAGCTATGCATTTTATTAATAATGGAATTGTGGTAACCCAGTTATATATACTCAATCGAATGAAAAAACCCATAGCGCAAGCAATGGATGAAACCATGCCCATGTGGATTGGGCTAATAGCGATTACTTTTTTGGTGGCGGCATTTAAGGTATTTAAAAATGAAAGTAAAAAAATAGCTGAAAAAACGGATTTATTTAGGGCAGCCAATCAGCCAGAAACGCAATTCAATTCAACAGAAGAATACGGAAAGTTCCCCTTTTAATTATTCAAATAAAGTTATGGCATTAAATCTTAGCATACTCCGAACCCGTGCAATTACAGCCATAGTGTTTGTAATAGTGATGATGGGTGGATTATTGTACAATCAATGGAGTTTTTTATTACTCTTCAGTATTATTTTGGTGGGATGTTTTTATGAATACCATCAACTCATGGGGAAAATAAATGAGCAGTATCAGGCTACACCATTCCTCTTCAAGCTGCAATCTATTTTAATTGGGTTGTGTGTAGTATTGGCACAAGCGGGGAAAAGCCGTTTATACCAAGCAATTCCATTATGGAATCTGGCATTATGGATGATTATTTTGGCGGGTATTCTATTTGTAATCACGGCTATTTTTTTTAGGAATAGCCTCGGATATCCTGTAAAATTTTATACAACATTGGGTATTTTATATATTATGATGCCCAGTGTAATGGTGATTGATTTATACGATAAGAGCATTCAATATTTTAGAGGGGCTGATTGGGTTTTACCAATGACCATTATTGCCACTATTTGGATTAATGATACCATGGCTTATTTAGTAGGATCACTTATTGGTAAAACGCCGCTCAGTTCCATCTCACCCAAAAAAACCAAGGAAGGAACTTATGGAGGAATGGTATTGGCAGTGTTGGTAGTAAGTTTGGGAGGCTATTTTATTTGGGGAATGGCCATAAAACCACTTTTATTCATCTCCATAACAGCCAGTATTGCTGGTACATTTGGCGATTTATTAGAGAGTAAAATAAAACGCAAAGCAGGGGTAAAAGACAGTGGAACATTTATGCCAGGGCATGGTGGGTTTTTAGATCGATTTGATTCACTCTTAATTGCTATACCCGCAGTATGGTTGGTTTTGTTCCTTTTTTTCTAAAAGGTTCACCATTTACCAACTACATTTGCCATTCAATTAAATAAAATGACAATACATAGAGAAGGATACCAAACCATCGCCATTACTGCACTCTTATTTGGTTTTATCAACCTGATTTCTTTTAGCTTTTTAAGTGCGGCTATTCCTTGGCTGGCCATGCTTATTTTTATAGCCACGCTGGGCTTATTGTTGTTTATTATTTCTTTTTTTAGAATTCCAAATAGGGTGCTTACAATTGATGAGCACAAAATTATTTGCCCGGCTGATGGCAAGGTAGTGGTAATTGAAGAAATTACAGATGTAGAATATTTTAAAGACCGCCGCATTCAAGTGAGTATTTTTATGAGTCCCGCCAATGTGCACGTAAATCGTCACCCTATGGATGGTGAAGTAACGTATAATCAATACCATAAAGGCAAATATTTGGTAGCTTGGCATCCCAAATCATCTACTGAAAATGAAAGGTGGAGTGTTGCTGTTAAAAATAAGTATGGTGAAATACTGTACAAACAAATTGCAGGCGCATTAGCGAAACGTATATGTAATTATACAAAGGTGTCACAAGCAGCAAAGCAGACTGAGGAGTATGGTTTTATTAAATTTGGCAGCAGGGTAGATGTATTACTTCCTGTGGGTACTTCCATAAATGTAACATTAAACCAAGTGGTAAAGGGGGGAGTAACGGTGTTGGCCAGTTGGTAAGGATACTGCATTAATTTAACAGTTTGGAACTGTTTTGAATACGCTAAAATGATTATCTTCAAATTATAAACCTAAAAATCAAATTATATGAAAAAAGTATTTTTATTGGCAGCAGCCGCATTTATTATGAGTGGAGTAGCATTTGCCAGCGGTGATGGTAAAAAATGTGCTAAGGGAAAAGAATGCCATAAAGATGGTAAAGAAATGAAGTGCGATATGAAAGGTAAGGATGGCAAGGAAATGAAAGAGTGTTGCAAAAAAACTGATGAAGCTAAGAAAAAAGAAACCAAAGCTCCAAAAGCATAGTCCACTTATTTAGTCATAATTACCCTTCCTAATTTTAATAGGAGGGGTTTTTTTATTAAGTGGAATTAGTTTTGACGGAGGTATTGCATTTTTGCTTTATGGTATAATTGAATAGTTCCTTGAAAGGGATATTTATCCCAGTTTAATACGGCAGTTTTAGCTGATTTTTTAAAAAACCAGTATCTATTTTTTCTTGAAAAACTGATTCAAAATTTAATGTAGGATCGCACTTTTTAATGTATTCGTTAATGCCTAAATTAAATAAGTATAGAATTGCATTTGGTTCTTTAATATGAGACAAGATGAGTATTTTAATATTTGGATATTGTTTTTTAAGTTGAATTATAGTTTCATAGCCATTCATAATAGGCATGATAATCTCCATCATTATAATATCTGGCAATACTTTTGAACATTTAATGGCCAATAATAATTCTTGCCCATTATTTGCCTCTCCTACAAAAATACAATTCGGGTAAGCATTGATTAAAGAAATATATCCATGTCTATTAATAGGATATGGATCGGCAATAAAGATTTTTATTTGGCTCATGATACGTTTAATTTAAAGCCGCGTTGTAATCAAAAATCAAAGGCAAAACAACTGTGTAAACACGCAGTAGGTGTTTAGTATTTAGGCCTGTTCATCGATAATTTAATTAAACAAAAAAAGCTATTTTAAAAACAAAGGTGTAAAACTCTATTTCTTTTAAAAAGATTGAATTGTTTTACATTGTATTCAGGCCAGAATAACGGGTTTACTCCTTAATTCCCCGCAACTGCTGGCCAGCAGTGATAAAAAGGATATTTTCAGAAAATCAACAATTTTTTATTAATTATTAAACCAAATAAAATGAAAAGAACCTGTATTAAAATTTCCATTTTCATATTTAATCTTGGCAGTATTTTTCTTGCTTGTCAAAAGAATGACACAATACAAGTTTAAAAAACAGAAAATATTAGGCTTCTCAAACAGGCAACAAATTTAGCAGCAAAAGCAATGATTCCCTCCGTTGAGTTAACATATAATAAGTTTTTAAAGAATCAGCGACCGTCCGTTATTGAGATTGAAAACTCGGTTAAGGAAAATTGTGTTGGTAATAGAATAAATCTAAAAAAAAGGGCCATCAATATTGGTAGGAACTTTCAAAAAGAAATTTTTACAAGACATTAAGATGGGGAAACTAATGGGGGTAAAAATTCTAACATTCCTAGAAATATAATCACTGGTGAATATGAAGTAGTAAAAGTAGCGGCAGTTGTAGCAGTAGTAAAGGTTGTTATTCTTGTGGCTAAAATTATAACAACTGTGGATAAAATTGCAAAATACCAGGGTATAAAAATTTTTGTAATAATAGTTTTTTATGTAATTATGTAAGCGATATCGCTGGAATAATTTCTTTGATCTATGGAGTAACACAACTTCCATTCTAAATAATAATTTATTTGCATATCCGTTTTCAATAGTTTGGTAGAAGAAAATAGTGAGTAATAATAATTTAAAAATAGGTTTATGAGTATAAAATTGTTAAGTAGAATAAAAGTTATGAAAATAATTCTGTTTGTGCTATTCAGCTGCCCGTTCTATATAATTGCACAAAAAGACACAAGTGCGAACAAGCCATTCACCCTTGATTTGGGTACTAATTTAGTTTCATTGCCTACTGGATCATTCGCAGGTACAGGAAGTAATGGTGGTTATGCCGCAAAAAATCTTGGGTCTGTTGTTCTTAACAATATATCAGTATTTCTTGAATTAAAATATTCACCTAAAACGCCAATTGTCACTAATATCCTTGGATTAAAATCCACTACTATTTTTGCAGCAAGAATCAGTGGGTTTAGTATAGGATTTGATACCAAGTCTTTCGACCAGAATCTATCGAATACCTTACCAGGAATAGCTTTTCAATCAGTTGCCAAAGACTATCGAATGCTCAATTTTATGTTAGGCTTTTATGATCTTTATAATATTACTAAAAAACCAAGATTTTTTTATTTCTATGATCGAATTTTCCTAGGAATATCAAATACAAACTTGCCTGCCATTGCTACTTCTGCAAATGGACTACCACTTATAAGCAGAAGTTCAGGTAGTGCTACTGCATTTTCATTTCAATATGGGATAGGTATTCATAAAAACCTTACTAAGAAATTTTCTGCGGGCATAGGCATTGACTATTTTTATACCCGTCCAATATTCAAAAACATAGAGACAAGAACCAGTGCAGGCGTATTAACCTATAAAGATATTAGTGCCCCGATTTCTATATTAACTACTATGAGTATTTCTTTTGGATGTAAGTTTTAAATTAACTTAAGTATGCAAAAATATTCGCTGATTTTACTTATTTTTATTTTATTACCATTCAATTTTTTTGGACAAACACATTCAATAAGTGGGCTTATAATAGACAGCCTCTCAAAGGAACCGCTTGTAGGAGTATCAGTATCCTTATCAAACAATAGAGGAACTATTACAAATAAGCAAGGGGTTTTTGTTTTAAGTAGCAGTCTTTTCAACGAGAACAAACGAAAAAGCTTAACCATTAGTTATATAGGCTATAGATCATTAATCTATCAATTGCCTTCATCGTCAGATAGGTTGGTCATTAGCATAGCACCTTTAGAGGGGCAATTGCAAGAGGTAGTGGTTTCCACAAGAGCAAAATCAATTATAGAGAAAGCGATAGAAAAAATTCCTGTAAACTATCCCATAACCCCTATTAATATAAACGGTATATTAAGAGTAAATACAAGTGTTAACGACACTGATTATTTTTATAAAAGCGATGCGGCTATAAAAGTTTATGCAGAGTCATACGATAAGGGTAGTTCACAAAAGGTGAAAGTAGAAACTAACAAAACAACCGTACTAAAGAATCCGAAATCAAAATATTTTGATTTCGCACCAGCAAATTTTGCAGGTAATTTTTCATCAATCTCTGATGTGGTTTACCATAAAGATTTATTTTTAAGTAAATCAGCTTTAAATAATTATCTCTTTTATCAGAAAGAAAAAATATTACTCAATAATAGGGTAACTCATGTTTTTAATTTTGAAAAAAAGAAAAATAATAAGATTGAAGGTGTTGTGTATATTGATAGTGCCAGCCTCGCTTTTGTGAAATTTAGTATTAGGCTATATCAAGTTAAATCACTCATTTTTATAACAAAAGATTTTGTGAGTGCAGATATTGACTACCAACTTTTAGGAAACAAATGGATTATTAATAGTAGCCACTTGGAAACAATTTATGAAAAAAAAGTGATGGCAAAAGAATATGTCGACTTTTTAGCAAATTCCTATGATACAGTTGAAATAAAAAAAATTACAACTTTCGAAGCTGCGGGTTCTATAGATGTTGATTATAAAGTTCAGATGTTTTCACACGATTCGAACTGGAGAAAGTACGATACTTTATTTATAAAAGCGGAAAAAGAAGAAAAGCTAGCCACAGTCGAAATTCCCATAATAGATACAACGATTGCGCCTAAAAAAAATTTAATACGCGGGTTTGGTCAATATTTAAATAATGATAATATTAGAATGAATATATACTTTTCTAAACTTCCCTACTCATTAAGAAATACAGTATACAATGGAATAAGTACTTTTGGGATAGGAACAGGAATCAGTCTCAGGATTTATAAACCTCTTTTTTTTCAATTCAACTCAGAAAACGTGTGGGGTTGGGGTGGTCTCAATACAAAATATAGGAGTTACAATTTAAGCTATGAATGGTTGCTATTTAACAAAACTAATCGTGGTATTGGAATCACGCCATTTGTTGGTTATTCGAATATAGTAATCTCTGACGCAACGAAAAACATGCAACAGCGATTTATGAATATTGTAGCAGGTCTTTATTATTCAATTCAATTAAAGAAGCGCATAAATTTTTTTGTAGGTAGCGAAGCTACTTTTAAACTTAAGGAACAAACAAACAAATTGGGAATTTCGCCTAATATGCTATCCACTAAATCAGGATTAATTATTAGATTATAAAATTCAGTTATGAGTTCTTGATTACTGCAAAAAATAGAAGTATATTTTTATGAAAAAACCAAAATCAAGTTTTGAGTTTAGGGGTAGTTTTTTATTTTTACCTCTCCCATGAACATATAGTTGGCCTCATTATGATGCCATACCAAATGCGGGCGTAAATATTGGTTGGACTTGGTCATATAATAGTTATTAAAAAAAGGAGATATTTTTTAAGACGCCTCTTCCCCCAATTTAAATATGAAATTGTATTATCTTTACCTACCACTTTTAAATATCTAATACAAAGCCATTTATTTATTTGAGATGACTTTGTTTTTAAACCAATTGTATATCTAATTGAAACCAGAAATTTCTTTGCCCTTTACAAGCTTAAAAAAATAAAATCATAGGAATCATGAAAGTGTAATTTTTCCTTCCTGAGATATTTCGGTAATATCTTTCAAGACCGAATCTAGTTCCGCAGAAGAAGTTTTTAAATAACTCAGCAATTCCATTTTTTCTGAATCGGTACAAATATTTGAATGCAGCAGATTTACAAATCCCATTATTTTAGCCAAAGGTGCTCTAACCTTATGCGATTGAATCCAGGAAATTTCCTTTAACTTATTATTCTGTTTTTCTATGGCTGAGATATAAGAAGATATTTCAGTTACATCATTAGCTACAATATGTTTTGAGATTTTTCCTTCAAATTCTAATACGTATCCCCTAGTATCCATATTTATAATTGTACCATCCTTTTTTTGATGCTTGAATTTTCCAGTTGAAATAGAGCCTAGTTTGGTATCCATTTTATTAAATGCGTCTAAAAAATTATCAATTTCAGATTCAGGTCTTAAATCTAAAATTGTCATCCTTAAAAATTCTTCCTCCGAATAACCGTAATGCTTTATTGCAGATTCATTTACTCGTTCAAATTTTAATGTTTCTAATTCAAATACCCACATAGGCTGGGGACTTAAATGAAATAGATTGCTGTACTTTTTTTCAGATGCTTCTAGTTTTTGTTGAGCGATTTTTCTTTCTATGGCAGAGTAAATACATTTTTGAAGTGACGACGCGTTAATATCCTCTTTTAATAAGTAGTCACATACTCCAAATGCAAATGCATTTGTGCCAAATTTTATATCTGCAAAACCAGTCAGTGCAATTATAGGACACCCATTGCAGATATCAACCATCTCTATAATTAACGATTCTCCTGACTTATCGGGAAGCGTAAGGTCTAAAAGAACTATGTCAAAAAAAATAGGCGACTGCAAAACTAGATCCGCAGCTTGCCTAAAATTTTTTGCGTGTACTAATTCTAGCTTTTTAAAGCCTTCTCTTAGATAATCTTCAAGTATTAGAAAATCACCTTGATTGTCTTCTATTGCTAGTATACGGTAAATTTTATTCATTTAAATATTTTAATAAGATATTTTTTTGGGTAATGAAATGTAAAAGCAACTTCCAATATCAGGAGTTGAATCAATTCTTATTTCACCACCAACTTGATCAATTATTTTTTTAATAAGCGAAAGCCCTAATCCATTACCACTATAATCATCCAATGAATTCAGTCGCTTGAAAACAAAAAATATTTTTTTATGATAAATCTGATCAATGCCAATTCCGTTGTCTTTAATTGAAAAATTCCAAAAATCAACTGTCTCATGATAATCTATTTCAATAGTAGGATGATTTCCCTTTGCCTGAAACTTTATACCATTTCCAACTAGTTGCTCAAATATAGTTATCAATAAGAATTTATTAAATTGGATAGTTGGGAATTGAGTGATATGAATATTTACTCGTGAATCTAATATTTGTTTTTTTAATACCAATTCAACTTCTTCTATAATGGCTTTTAGGTTGACTGTCTCTATTGGGTATTCGTTGATATTAAACTGTGAGTAATTCAATAAATCTTTAATAATATTTCGCATACGTTTGGCACCATCAATAGCAAATTGAATATATTCTTTTGCCTTATCATCAAGCTTGTTGTGGTATCTTTTTTCGAGTAGGGTTAAAAAGCTAGATACCATTCTAAGGGGTTCCTGAAGGTCGTGTGAAACCACGTGAGCAAATTCTTCTAGCTCTTTGTTTGATTGTTTCAGTCGATCTGCATATTTTCTCAAATTCTCATTTAGCTGTGAAAGTTCGATCTGAGTTTTTTTTCGTTCATTGATGTCTTTAAAATAAATGGAGAGCCCATTTGCTGTTGGATAAGCACTTATTTCATACCAGCAGTTATTTTCAATTGAATAGTATTCAAAATGATTGGGTTGCTGTTCTTTAATGGCTTTGTGATAAAATAAATATGCTTGACTATTTATGGCAATACTATATATATTCCATAAATTTTTTCCGATTACTGATGATGCAGTTTTTTTAAGCACTATTTCAGCCATTTTATTCCAATAATTAATATTCCATTTTTTATCTACTGAAATAAATGCATAGCCAATACTCTCAATAACTTCTGATTTTTCTGTCAGCAAGGTCTTTAATGCTGTTTCATTTTCTTTCCAAATAGTAATATCCTTTTCTATGGCTATATAGTGGGTACACTTTCCTTCATTGTTGAATACGGGGCTGATAAAAATATTCAACCAAAATACTTGGCCATTCTTGTGATAATTAATAATGGTTGTTTCAAATGGTTCGTTATTTTTAAGTGCTTTTTTTAGTAAGTCTAATTCATGCCTATCAGTAAGAGCGCCTTGTAGTATTCTAGGAGTTTTTCCAATAGCTTCTTCAAAGGAGTATCCAGTAATTTTTGTGAAAGCCTTATTTACATATATTATTTCTGGGCCAGTATTTTCTATTGGTTCAGAGTTTGTAATAATAACTGCATCATTGGTGTATATAATAACAGACTCTAATAGCTTTAGCCTGAGTGCTTCTTTTTTTGCTTTTTCTTCTGTAAATATTTGTTGTAAATTGACTTTTGTAACCTTACGTTTATTCCCCCAAAACATAAGCAATAGTAAAAGCAGGATTACAATACTGATAAATAAACTAAAATATACTTGTTGTAGGTTTTTTTCAAGCAGCAGTTTCTGGGTATTTTCTGCTAGTTTAATATTGTTTATTGCTTGATTGGTGAAGTATAACGCTAGACAATTTGTGCATATCAGTATACTGCATAGCAAAATAGAAGCTAAGGCTGATAGCTCTGCAATCGGTTTTTTAAGTTTTAGCGTTTTTACTTTACTCAATCTTTTGAAAGATCTAACAGCATTAACAATGTTTAAACTTCATTAAATTTAGCGTAAAAAGTCCAAACAAAATTTAAAGAAACATTAAAATATAGTTTCGAGTTCGGCCAAATGATAGATGGTATAAGTAGGTTTTAAAGTTGTTTTTTCTTTAATATGATTCACGAAAATGGTATCCAACCCAGCATTTATTGCTCCTTTTATATCGGCTTCTAAATTGTCGCCTATCATAATACTTTCAGTTGCCAAAGCGCCCGCTTTCATAAGTGCATAGTCAAAAATTTCTTTATTGGGTTTTAAACTATTACTGCCTTCTGAAGTAACCACTTCTTTAAAATATTTACCAATATTACTTTCTGCTAATTTATGGTATTGCACTTTCTCAAAGCCATTGGTAATAAGGTGTAATGAATAGCCTTTTGCTGTTAAATAGTTCAGTATCTCTATGGTGTGTGGGAATAATTTATTTTTGGTAGGCAGTAGTTCCAAGAATTCCGCTCCCATTTTTCTGGAAAGTGCTTCATCTGCTAATTTAAAATCTAGCAACGATAACCACATCCTCTTCCAGCGCAATTCTTCCTGCCTAATCAATCCCTTTGAATATTTATCCCATAAGCGATAATTGTGTTGTGAATATTTTTCAAAAAAACTATTAAAATCAGTCACTCCTTTGTTATTTAGCTGGTTTATTTCAAACAAATCTGCTAAAGCTTCCCGTGAATTGGTATCAAAATCCCAAAGTGTATGGTCTAAATCAAAAAATAGATGACGATAATGCATGAGCGAAGTTAATAATACACCGTTAAAAGATAATAACTTTACAGCTAGACTTTTATTTTATGCTGATAGTAATTACAGGTGCATCTAAAGGAATTGGTAAAGCCATTGCTGCGAAATTTGCCACAGAAAACAATATTATTTTGCTCTGTAGCAGGGGTGAAAAATCACTCTACGATACGGTTGCTGAACTGCAAACAAACCATCCGCTTTGTACCATTAAAGGTAAAGCGGTTGATATGTCGCTAAAATCAGAAGTGATCAACTTTGCTGAATGGTGCTTAAAGCAAGGCACTCCTGATATTGTGGTAAATAATGCGGGACAATTTATTCCTGGCACCATTCAACACGAAGCAGATGGATTACTGGAACAGATGATGGAAACCAATTTATACAGTGCCTATTATTTAACAAAAGCCTTATTGCCATCCATGACTGCTGCTTCAAAAGGTCATATTTTTAATATTTGTTCTATTGCCGCTCTAAATGCTTATGCCAATGGCGGCAGCTACAGCATTAGTAAATTTGCATTACTAGGATTTAGTAAAAATCTTCGCGAAGAATTAAAACCCCACGGTATTAAAGTTACTGCGGTAATGCCTGGTGCTACCCTTAGCGCTAGCTGGGATGGTTTTGATATTGATCCTGCTCGCATCATGGAAGTAAATGATATAGCTGCCATGGTATATGCAGCTTCAAAATTATCGCCCATGGCTGTTGTAGAAGACATTGTATTAAGGCCTCAGTTGGGCGACTTATAATATTTTGTTTAATCTTTATTAACAATAGCGTAACCATTGCTTAACATTAAGTTCATACCATAAATTGAGTTTTGCTAAACTCCAAGGTATGGAAAAACGTCCATTAGACGTAGTGGTTATGAGCGATCTTCATTTGGGAACCTACGGTTGCCATGCCACTGAAATAGTCAACTATCTTAAAAGCATTCAGCCCCAAATACTGGTACTTAACGGTGATATCATTGATATCTGGCAGTTTAATAAACGCTATTTTCCGGTGGCACATATGCAAGTCTTCAAAGAAATTATGAACCTGCTGAGCAAGGGTACTCGGGTTATCTATATTACCGGTAACCACGATGAGGTTTTACGTAGATATAGCGATATGAGCATGGGCAATTTTCAACTGACCGATAAAGTGGTGATGGAAATTAATGGTAAGATGACTTGGATTTTTCATGGAGACGTTTTTGATGCTACCACCAAAGGCAGTGCTAAACTACTGGCCAAACTAGGTGGACATGGATACGATTTATTGATTCTAATAAATCGGTGCATCAACTGGTGTTTGAAACTAATGGGGAAAGAGAAAATGAGTTTTAGTAAGAAAGTTAAAAATGGAGTTAAAAAAGCGGTTTCTTGGATTGGTGATTTTGAACAGACAGCGGCAGAACTGGCCATTGAAAAAAAATACGATTATGTTATTTGTGGACATATTCATCAGCCTCAAAAAAGAGAAGTTGTTACCAAAGATGGTTCGGTGATGTACCTCAATAGTGGCGACTGGATTGAAAACCTTACATCATTAGAATACGCTAATAATGACTGGACTATTTATCAATACGATGAAAAACAATTTGCCACTTCCGTTGCACCAGTTGTAACCATGGAGAAAAAGTTGCCTCAACTAAATGTTGTAACAGATGAAATTGCATTATTTATTCATTCACTAGCTAGTATATAATTATGAAAATTTTATACGCCGTGCAGGCAACCGGTAATGGACATATAAGTAGGGCTATTGAACTGCTTCCTTTTTTAGAACAATATGGTAATGTAGACGTTTTTCTGAGCGGTAATAATAGCAACTTAAATGCCGCACTTCCAATAAAATATAGGAGCAAAGGAATGAGTTTATTTTATGGAAATAAAGGCGGCTTAGATTATTGGAAGATGATGAAAGATTTTAGCTTGCAAAGAATTTGGAAAGAAGCCAACGCTTTGCCTGTTGAACAATATGATATTGTTTTAAACGATTTTGACAGCATTACTTCTTTGGCTTGTTTTTTAAAGAAAAAACCAAGTGTAGGTTTTGGTCACCAAGCCAGCTTTCAAAGTAAAAATACGCCTAGAGCTGCTAAAAAAGACCTTGCTGGTGAATGGATATTGAATCATTATGCAACAGCTACCGCTTATGCAGGCCTGCATTTTAAGCCTTACGATCAGTTTATTTATTCCCCTGTAATAAAGCAAACAATTTTACAAGCAAACCCAAAGCCTGAAGCATATATTACTGTTTATCTTTCCCATTACAACGATGATATTGTAAAAAAAGCGTTACAAAAAATAGTAGGAATTAGGTTTGAAGTGTTTTCAAAAAAAATAAAACAACCAGTAACCGAAGGTAATATTACGTTCATCCCAATTAGTAACGAAGGGTTTACACAAAGTATGATTAATAGCATTGGCGTAATTACTGGTGCTGGTTTTGAAACACCTGCGGAAGCTTTATACTTGGGTAAAAAATTATTGTGTTTGCCCATTAGAGGCCAATACGAGCAACATTGTAATGCTGCGGCATTGAAAGCATTTGGGGTTACTGTGGTAGATAAAATTGACGATCAGTTCGCTGCGCTTATAGATATTTGGTTGCAAGTACCAGCACCAGTGAATTTAACCCTTGGTCAATCTACTTATGAAATTGTTCAACAGGTAATTGAATTGGCCAGAAGCCTTCAACACAAACCTACGGCGGATCAGTATTTAACAGAAGATGATTTAATGGTGATGTTTTAGTATCAGTAAGCGTCTGCTAATAATACTTGCCATGCTTCCTCAATTTTATTATTATTAAGTAGTTCTGCTGCATATAAATGCAGTTCTTTTTCCATTTCAGTTGGATTAATAGAATAATATTGAATGATATTTTTTAGTTGATTATTGTGAAAACTAGGATTTATACTAGGCAACTCATGCATATTAGCCAATTGCCCTAAGTGGTTTCCAGTTAAAATAGTACTCTTTTTTATTCCTTCTGGCAAAGCATCTATGCCAATTCCCAATTGGGTATTGGGCTTGGCTACTTTAAATAAATTGGTAGGATCTACTTTGCAGTACCAATCGCCACCCAACCTTGCAATAAATTGCATTTTAGTTTGGTCAATCATATTTTTCTCTGCATTCAGAATAGATTCATCAATATGCATACAAAGTACTTCGGCAATAACCAGTTGACCCGCTCCACCTTGGTCTCCTAAGCTTTTTACTTCATTTACCTTGCATTCTAATTTAATTTTAGCTTCTTTTACCATGGGGCAACTCACCATTGTTGCTGTTTCTTTGGTAAAGCCAGCTTTAATAAATTCATCTACTCCTTTTGCAAATTCGCAGCTAGATAAACTCATTTGCTGCACCATTTTATAATCTACCATATTCACCACACATTCAGGTACTTCCAGTATATTTTCTAAACTATGTTTTAAAGTATTATCACGCCCTCTTCTAGCTGGGGAAAAAATAAGAATCGGTGGGTTAGCAGAGAATAAATTAAAAAAACTGAAGGGGCTTAAATTTACATTCCCAGCTTTATCTATGGTACTGGCAAAACATATAGGCCTGGGTGCAATGGCGTGTTGCAGCCAGGCTTGACGTTCCATTGTATTTAAATCAGCTAAATTAATTCGCATATTTTTTCTTTGCAAGGATGGAGAAATTGTCTTCGTCTTTAACAATGGTATTACTCAATTTTCCTAGGCCTTCAATTTCCATTTCAATGGTATCACCTTCCTGTAACCATTGTTCGGGATAGTCGGGATTATTGAGTTTCCCAGTGCCATTCAATTCTAAAAAACAACCCGTACCTACGGTTCCACTTCCAATTATATCACCAGGATGAATATCAACACCATACGCACAACGTTCAATAATTTCAGCAAAAGTCCAGTGCATATCTGCCATATTGCCTTCACTTACTTGGGTTCCATTTACCCTACATTTCATAGCAAGATTCCATGCTTTTCCAGTATGTCCATCTTGGGGAGCTACTTCAAATGCAGTCAATTCATCTAGGGTAACAAGACAAGGGCCAATTACGGTTGAAAAATCTTTTCCTTTAGCGGGGCCAAGATTCAGCAACATTTCCTCCATTTGTAAACGTCGGGCACTCATATCATTCATAATCATTAAACCGCCAATATATTCATCGGCATCTTCTGCGCGTATATTTCTTCCTTGCTTACAAATAACAATGGCAGCTTCTAATTCAAAATCTAGTTTTTCAAAATGATCAGTCATACATTTAATTTCACCAGGTCCTTGAATACTTTGGTGGTTGGTGAAATAGAAAATAGGGTATTGGTCAAACTCTGGAATCATTTCTACTTTACGATTTCTTCTTGCGGCAGCAACATGCTGCTTAAAAGCATATCCATCTCTGCATGATGTTGGAAACGGAATAGGTGCTAATAATTTAATTGAATCAAGAGAAATACCTTGAGACTGGCTAATTCTTCCTCCTTTAATAGCGGCTTCTGTTTCTTTTGCAATGGGAAACATATCATCCCAATACTGTAAAAACATATTCATACTATTGGGAAGTTCAGGATGAATTAAGTCGCAATCGTATAAGAATCCATCTACCAAAAAAGCCAATTGATCCCTTCCTTCGGTGATATAAGAAACAAGCTTCATCGTTTTTATTTTAACAACAAAAATAAGGTAATAAATTGAGTGGAGTTGTGATGTTAAATTAGTTTAGTATTTCTCTATTACCCCAAGCCCAAACAATGCAAAGTCGTATTTAACAGGATCTTTTGGATCTAGTTTTTTTAAGTAATTGGTTAGTTCTTCAGCCGCCTTCCAGTCAACCTGCTTTCGGGTTAACAAACTAAATCTAGTAGCAACCCGTGCAACATGAAGGTCAATTGGGCAGATGAGTTGATCGGGACTTATTTTATTCCAGATACCAAAATCAACGCCCTGCTTGTCTTTTCTTACCATCCAACGTAGGTACATATTTAAACGTTTACAGGTAGAACCTTTAGCGGGATTGGCAATATGTTTTCTGGTACGATGTGGGATATCTTCTAAAGAAAAAAAATGGTTGTGAAACTGAACAAGTGCATCAAAAACAGAATCGGGTTTTTTGCCTTTAATTAAAAAGGCGGATTCTAGTGAGTCGAAATTTTGGTAATGGTATTTAAAAAATTCAATGCAATAAAGCAGATCAGTGGTATTAAAAGTTCGGTGTTTAAATCCTTCTAATATTTTTAAATTATTTGCCGATGCATTCAAACAGAACTCATGCGGTTGCATTTGCATAAGTTGCATTAATTCGGTAGATTTTTGAATGATGGTAGTTCGATTGCCCCAAGCAAAAATGGCGGCAAAGAAGCCAGCTATTTCAATGTCTTGTTTTTTTGAAAATAGATGTGGAATACAAATAGGATCTTTTGTAATAAAAGAAACCTGGTTGTACTCTGCTACTTTGTTGTTGAAGAATTGGTGGAGTTCATTCATTCATTATTGGGTAATATTTTAGTAAGAATTTCTATACCCAACCTATCTGAAATGGCATTTTTATTAAAATGATTAATGGCAACAAATACAGCCTGATTATTGGTTTGATTGAATGCAATAAAAGTAGAAAATCCGTAGGTTCCACCATTGTGCCAAATAATTGGAGTGCTATTGGGAAGTGTAAAGATATGCCAGCATTTGGCAATATTAAGTTGTGGATTAATGGCAGCAGTCTTGGTAATTAAATCTTTAATATTTGTAGATTCTTGATGTTTTAGAATATAATCAATGTACTGCAACATATCAGCTGCGGTAGATTTAACTGCGCCTGCGCCTTCCAAAACTTCCATATTCCAATACTCAGCAGGTTGCATATTAAAATTACCGGTGCTGAAAGGAAGTTTGTTATTAACAACCATAGCCGTGTTGGTAAGTTTAAACTGGGTAATCACGTATTTTTTTAGTAGTTGATCATAAGATTCACCAGCTATAATAGTTGCAAGGTGACCAGCCAGTCCAACGCCTAAATTAGAGTAGTCAACTTTTCCAATGGCATTTGGTTTTGCAATAATTAAATAGCTATACAGTTTCTTAGGAGTATAGCTTTCATAAGGCTGTAAAGGGTTTAGAGGCTCACCTAAATTAGAAGGCAATCTAGGAAATCCTGCGGTATGATTGAGTAAATGAATGAATCGAATGGTACTCAATGCCTTATTAGATTGTACACTATCTGGCAGAAAATTTACAATAAAAGCAGTATCAGACAATCCTTTTTCTTTTAATACCGATTCCAGCATAAAGGCCGTAATGGTTTTGGTGATACTACCTATTTCTAATTGCGTATTTGCTTCAAATTTTATTTTTTTTTCAGCATTGGCTAGCCCTGCTGTATAATATGTTTTTTCACCTTTATTAAGCGTACCAATAATAATTCCTTCAATAGATTTAGAAGCAACTATGCTATCAATTTTTTTTTGAATCAGTATAGATTGGGTATTCCCAATTAAAAAACAACTGCAAAATATGCTGATTATTCCTATTGCTTTCTTCATAAAACTATCCTAAAGCGTTATTCAAATCTTCAATCAAGTCATCTGCATCTTCAACACCAATACTTAAACGAATCAAGGTATCGCTTAATCCATTGGCTATTCTTTGCGCTCTTGGAATAGAGGCGTGGGTCATAGATGCCGGGTGGTTGATTAAACTTTCTACACCGCCGAGGCTTTCTGCTAGTGCAAATAATTTGGTAGACGATAATAATTTTTTTGCAGCTTCCATGCTCTCGTCTTTCAGTTCAAAAGATAACATGCCACCAAAATCGCTCATTTGTTTTTTAGCAATAGCATAACTGGGATGGTCTTCAAAGCCACACCAATATACTTTGGCTACTTTGGGGTGCTGGCGCAGCCAATGGGCAATTGTTTTACCATTTTCACAATGGCGTTGCATGCGCAGGTGAAGGGTTTTGATACCTCTAAGTACCAGAAAACAATCCATAGGCCCCGGAACTGCCCCGCAGCTCTTTTGAATAAAATACAGTTGTTCGCGTAAGGCAGGATCATTCATCATTAACGCACCTTGAATTACATCACTGTGACCGCCGAGGTATTTGGTAGCAGAATGCATAACAATATCTGCACCCAGGTCCAATGGATTTTGTAGATAAGGAGAAGCAAAAGTATTGTCCACACAAAGCAGTATATGATTGGCTTTGGCAATTGCAGATACTGCTGCAATATCGGTGATATTCATGAGTGGATTGGTGGGTGTTTCAATCCAGATTAATTTTGTTTTTGCAGAAATTGCTTGCTGAATATTATTGGTATCGGTAGTATCAACATAGGTAAATTGGATACCGAATTTTTCAAAAATTTTAGAGAAAAGCCGATAGGTGCCACCATACATGTCTTTGGCAGTAATTACTTCATCTCCTGGAGATAATAATTTAATAACGGCATCTGTTGCAGCAACACCGCTGCTGAAAGCGAGGCCAAATCTTCCATTTTCTAGTTGTGCATAAGCTTCTTCTAAAGCATGCCTTGTAGGGTTTTGGCTGCGAGCGTATTCATAACCTTTGTTTACACCAGGAGCTTCTTGAACATAGGTTGAAGTCTGGTAGATGGGCGTCATAATGGCTCCGGTAGACGGATCGGGTATGGTGCCAGCATGGATATACTTGGTAGCTATTTTCATAAAGAATTATTTTTTAGTGCTTGCGTTTACAATGGTTAAAGGAATACTTGCTTTTAAGTTATCCCATAAAAAAATCAGGTTAGCGGTGGAAGCTTTGTCCTCGAAAAATATGGTAAATACTTCTACTGTCTCCTCATTTTTTTCGGGCTTGATATCTGTTCTTAGGATATCTTTTTTTATATCATAGGTAAAGCTACCCCAACAGAAATTGTCTTTACTAATAATGATGGTCCATTTTGTTTCAGAGGGAATACAGAATAAAGTGTACCTGCCTTTGGCTAGGATTTTATTACCGAGTTTTACGGCGCTGAACAATTCCAGTTCGGTGGCTTCATTAGCGCCCAATCTCCAGAGCTCATTGTATTTGATGATGCCACCAAAAATACTTCTTCCGTTCATAGCGGGTCTTCCATAAATGACCCTTGCTACTGGGAGTGTTTTTGATTTACCACTCATTTTAAGGATGGGGTAGTTGGCAGGCCAGTAGCACATATCCATAGGAGATTTGTCTAGCTCGGTAGGCTTTTGTTGCGCTAATATTGCGGTTGAGATGCAGAGCACCATCAAAAAGAAACCGGATTTTTTCATTTGCCGTGATTTTAAGCAAATATAGTTTGCTATTATATCATTCGGTGCTGAAAATAATAGGAGGATGAGATTTTAACATCTAAAAGAAAAATATTTTTAGCTAAAGTATCTTTACTGTTTTTGTTGATGGATCCATTGATTAATAGATTCTAATGCAAATGGAGCCATTGTTTCTGCTATTTTTTGGTACTCTAAAACATCACCTGTTGTTGCAGTTTGAAACAAATGATTGAGCGAGGGCATTTTTTTAATCAGTACTCGTTTATTGCCGCTTTCTTTTAGAATAGTTTCTGTTAAGGCCAAATTTGTATCAGCATCTACTTGGGTATCTTTTTCTCCAATCATAGCCAATACCCTACATTTTACCAGTTTCAAATCTTCTTTTGGATTGTAATTAATAAAATAGCGCATCCAATTAATATCATACAATTGCTTGTACATGGTATTTACATTTTGGCCTACTATAAATTGGTCGTTTGCATACAGTGCTTTGAGTATTTTAGTGTTTTGTTGACGAGTCCACTGCTTATAAGTACTGTCTATTCTTATTTTAAACAAAGCGGTATCATTTTCTGTAAAATTTTCTAGCATAGATAAGTGCAACTTTCCAAAAGAAGCAGTAGCGTTACTGTCAATTCCTGCTTTTCTTAAGGCCAATAAATTTTGATTGGTATTGGTAATGGCTCCGCCAATAACTGGAGCGCCCCATAATACCAAGAACTTTATTTCTTTTCTACGTGCTGCTACCATTGGTGCAATAATTCCACCTTCGCTGTGACCAATTAAACCAATTTCATTTTGCTTTATCTCTTTTCTTTGTAGTAAATAGTTTAGGCTATTTTCAACATCAAATGACAAATCAAGCGAAGTTGTTTTTTTAGGATTAGTGCCTTTGCTGCTTTTGCCCGTACCCCTATCGTCTACCCTTAATACAGCTACACCATTATTACTGAGATAATCAGCCAATACCCAATAGGGTTGATGACCTAATAATAAACCGTTTCTATCTTGCGATCCGCTTCCAGAAATGATAATGACGATGGGAAATTTCTTAAGATTTTTTGGAATGGTTAGTGTAGCACCATAATGAATGGTTTTATCCGCATTATCGTATTCTACCTCTTCAATATTGTAGTTAAAAGGTTCTTTAGGTGTTTGCGGTCTGTTCAGATTTTGAGCATTTACTTGCGCAAACACAATCAGTAAGATAAATGGTAAGTATATTTTTATTGAATAAGATTGCATAGATTTTTTTGTGATTGAAGGTATAATAAAATCAGCTATTACAATTGATTCATTGGAATGAAATCGCCTTCACGTTTGAGGTCTTTAATTAGATTTAACAATCGATCTACCATCACTGGCCCACACCATCTTCTGGTATAGATGGGCAATTCAAAATCTTCTATTGGCGTAAATTCCCATGGATGAAAATAAAGACAGATATAGCCGTCTTTTCGTAAAGTTTGTAAGCACAACGATTTAAAAAATGAAAAGGGCATATTCTTGAAACTCAACCAGAATAGAGGAATTCGGAAGTTGGGAGAAACAGAAGCGGGTATTCTTTTCATTCCTAGTTCTGTATAAACAGTCCTCGATAAATGAAGATTATTGTATTTGCCTGGTAACCAAGTTGGGTTGATAGAAGAATCGTACTGGTAGCCAGCAGCCATTACTGAGGGCATATCAATGGGTTTCATACGAGGCATTCTTAATCCTGTAACTGCTTTTCCAGTAATGGCTTCTAACTTTAGCCTTGAATTTAATAAATCGCAAGGTTCAAAAGAACCATGATAATAAGTATGTGACGCAATTTCGTGTTGCTCAGCTAATTTTTTTATTTCATTGGGGAAATGATCGGCAAAATTGGCGGTGGTGAAAAGTGTGCTGGGGACCTCGTTGAGAATCGGTTTAATAGCATCTAGCCCATTCTTGCCAACTTTCATCTGCATGGTAGGAGGAACGGAGAAACCAAATTCCATTGGAATATCAAATTCTTCCACATCAAAACTCAATAGAATGGATCGGCTCATTCAAAAAGATTGGTTTCTTTAACAATATAATGTGGGCGCTGTTTGCTCTGCATAAATAATTTCCCAAGGTACACGCCAATAATACCTAGAATCATCAATTGCAGTCCACCAAAAAAAGCAATAGTAGCAATTAAAGAAGCCCATCCTGAAATTACATGTCCCGAAATAAAGCCATACAGTATATATGGAATGTATAAAAGAGAACATAAAGAAAAGAATAACCCCAGATAAGCAGCTATATACAAGGGTTTTGTACTAAATGAAGTGATGCCTTGGAGCGCAAAGCGAACCATTTTTTTTACCGTATATTTTGAATTGCCTGCTGACCTAAGTGCAGATATATATTCAATACCTATTTGTTTAAAGCCCATCCATTTAATCAGCCCTCGCATAAAAATATCCATCTCACTAAAATTTCTAAAAACCTGCACTACTTTTTTATCCATCAATCTAAAATCTGCAGTGCCTTGTTCCAACTCAATATCTGATAAGTTATTAATTACATTGTAAAATAAATTAGAGGTCTTTCTTTTTAGGTATTGAATGTCTTGGTGATCTTTGCGGATGGTATAAACAATGTCAAAACCTTCTTCCCATTGTTGAATAAGTGTAGGAATAAGTGCGGGCGGGTGTTGTAAATCGCCATCCATCATAATTACAGCATCGGCATTTGCCCGGTCTAGTCCCGCTTTTAGTGCATTCTGGTGACCGAAACTTTTGGTGAGCGACACATAGAATATATAGTCGGTGCTAGCAGCTTCTGATTTAATAAATTCTAAAGTACCGTCTGTACTGCTATCTTCTACAAAAAGAATGGAATATTGGTAAGGCAATTCCACCATTACGGCTTTAATTTCAGCAATTAAAATAGGTAGGTTGCCACGCTCATTGCATACGGGAACAACTATAGAAATGGTTTTTATGTCTTTAGCCATATGCATATATGCTTAACTGGTGTATAACAAAGCTAAAGTATATTCCTTATGCTACCAATGCGCCCATTAATCAGCGGCTACATTCAGTTTAACCTGCTCTATTATTTTAAACAGCCCTTCTTCCATACTTACCAGCGGTTTCCAATGCAGCACCCTTGCGGCTTTGCTTATATCTGCAATGGTATTCATTATTTCGGCGGTTCTAATTTCGTTGCTACTGGTAACAGAGTAATGGCTTCCGTTTATATTTTGAACCATATCAATAAGTTCTTTTACCGAATAACTAGTGCCAGATCCTATATTAATAATTTCAAATTGTTTGAGGTCAATAGCTTTTATAATAGATTGAATAAAATCATCAATATATAAATAATCTCTTTTTGGTGCTAGATCTTTTACGTGTACTGCTTTGCCGTGTAAAACCTGGTGAATAATTTCAGGGATTAGAAAAGAGGGGTTTTGGTTGCTACCATAAATATTAAAAGGCCTTAAAATAACCGTATTCACCCCATAAGAATCTGAATACAATTTGCAATATTCTTCTGCTGTTTTTTTTGAAAGTGCATAGGGATTTGGGGTAAAAACGGGTGCATCTTCTTGAATGGGCAGTATTTTAGCATTACCATATAAATAGGAGCTTATATATACAATGCTGGCATGGTGTTTTTTGCAATATTCCAAGGCTCGCAGTGTGCCAAGTGTATTGGTCTCTAAAAATAAGTCAGGTTTTTTCCAACTATCCGGAACAAAAGTTCTTGCTGCTAAATGTATCACCACATTGGTTGGAGGCAAATTTTCCCAAGTAGTAATTTGTGAAATATCACCGTGTTGGCTGGTGATAGCAACTACTTTATGTCCTATTTTTTTTAGTGCATTGCAAAGATAGTTTCCTACAAAACCACTGGCACCAGTGACTAATATTTTATACATATAAGATTTTATCTTTCAACTGATCAAATTGTTCAATTGCAGCTAAATAATCATCGGGTCTTCCAATATCAAGCCATAGTCCTTTGAAAGCATTTACTGCAACGGGTTCATTTTTTGCCAGTAAGTTCAACATTAATTCATCAAAACCAAATGCGCTATTATTGGGAATAAAATCTAAAACCCGTTTGCTCAGCATATAAATACCCATACTTACTTCATAGGTATTTTTGGGTTTTTCTTTGAAACCAATGAGTAAATTATCTTTTGTTTCTAGCACCCCATAATCAATCATTTCTTCTCTTAAATGCGATGAAATAGTGAAAATGGATTCACTTGATACGTGTTGATTAAAAAAATCTGCAAAAACAATATCCGTTAGAATATCTCCATTCATCACCAAAAAATGATCGGGTAAATTCTCCATTAATTTTAATGGACCCATAGTGCCCAATGGCTGGTCTTCTAAAGAGTAAGCAATGGCAATGCCCCATTTACTTCCATCCCCAAAGAATGCTTTAATTAATTCTGCTTGGTGATTAACAGCCAGTGTAATATGGGTGAAACCTTGTATTACCAACTGTCTTATAATTACTTCAAGTATGGGATATTCGCCTATTGGCATCAATGGTTTGGGAAGTACTACCGTATATGGGCGCAATCTTTTTCCTTTTCCTCCAGCAAGTATTACTGCGTGTTTTATCATGACTTAAATATTGTAGGTATCGGTTTTATATCGTGCTAAATTATCGGGTTTTGTAAACCAATCGATGGTTTGTTGTAAACCCTTTTTAAATCCTTCTAGTTTACCATAAGCAGGTTCCCAATTCATCAACATTTTTGCTTTATCATAACTAGCAAATAGTCTTTCTACTTCACTTTTTTCTGGCCTTAACCTTTCGGGGTCTAATACAAATGCTACCTGTTCACCCATTAAAGATGCAATCAATTCAGCTGTTTGTAAAATAGATATTTCAAAACCGCTACCAATATTGGTTACCGTTCCATTTATAGCATCACATTGCATGGCTTTTATAAAACCATTTGCAGTATCTTCTACATAAGAAAAATCTCTTGTAGGGGTGAGTGCACCCAACTGAATGGTTTTTTTTCCAGCAGCAATTTGCGAAATAATGGTTGGAATAACTGCCCTAGCTGATTGACGCGGCCCATAGGTATTGAATGGTCGCAATACAGCCACTGGCGTATTAAATGAAGTATAGAACGACAATGCAATTTGATCTGCCCCAATTTTACTGGCCGAATAAGGCGATTGACCTTGCAATGGATGTTCTTCTGTTATAGGCACAAAACGAGCAGTTCCATACACTTCACTGGTAGAAGTATGTACCACTTTTGTAATGCCAAGTTCCTTTGCAGCTTGCACTATATTTAGCGTTCCTTTTATATTGGTATCAATATACGTATCTGGTGAATGGTAAGAATAAGGGATGGCTATTAATGCGGCCAAATGCAATACAATATCACAGCCCTTCATGGCTGTTTTAACACCATAAGGATCGCGGATATCACCAGTGAATACTTCAAATTTTCCTTTCACACTGGGGTGGCTATGGTCTAGCCAACCCCAAGTATTGAATGAGTTGTACAATACAAATGCCTTCACATCATACCCTTGTTTTACCAGCATCTCTGTAAGATGAGATCCAATAAATCCATCTGCCCCGGTGACTAATATTTTCATTACTTATTTTTTTTGGTTTCAACTTTTTTCCAAGTAAATAATTCAATCATACAAACAGCCCATACCAAAATACACGGTATTGCTTTGATATGATAAGGTGCCATAAATTGATCGCGAATAAATTTTGGAAAAAGTTCTGTAGGCGATAAACAGGTGAAAACAAATACTAAAACCATCAGCCATTGATGCCACTTCACTCGCTCCATACTGATATACCATATTGCTGCCCCCGCTACCGCAATAATATAGGTGGGCGATTCTACGCCAGGGTTAAATACTACGGTAAAAAGTAATATACCACCTAGGTATAATTGCTGGAATTGTTGGTTGTAGTACACTTGTTTTTTTAATAATACCAATAGCATTGTCACCGTACCTGCCAGCATAATCCAGCTTTGTTCTATATGTATAAATTTGAACATGCCAATAACGCCAATTAAACTCAATGAATCTCTTGCCGATTGTATTTGTAATCGATGAAACCAACTTTGGTATAAAAATACCAACTGATCAAATGAAACAATTAGTAAAGGCAAAGCAAAAAATAATATAGCCCATCCGAGCGACTTCAACACAAATGCTCCTTTCTTTTTGTAACATAAGAAAAATACCCCTGCGGTGAGCACATAAATTTTAAAGAAAAAACCGAAGACAAACAAAAGACTCGACCAACCTGTTTTCCCTTTTTGCTGAAAAATAAATACCAGTATCATTAATGCTGCCACGGTTGAATTGGTCTGTACATTTTCTGCGGCTGTAATAAATTCAATCAGGCAAAACCAGTAAATAAATATTTTTTTCTTGGTATCTATGGGCATTAAATGAATGGCCAGCAATAATGTAACGGTGTGAGATAAATTCCAAAGTAAAATACCCAGCCAGTTGGGTAAAAAATAAAAAAGACCCATATACAGGGCAAAAAAGGGACTGTAATTATATTCTGTATGGTATTCTAGTGGATAGCTGATGTAGAGATCATAGTTTTTTCTGAGGTGATCAAAAGCAGCAACGAAACTATCATAATTGTCACAGTTTTCTAATAAAGCAATTTTAAGGCTGATGAGAACACAGGCAATCAGATAAATACGAATGAGTATTTTCTCACTGTTGAAAAAAGGCTTTGAAAAAAAATTTACTGCTGAATTTGCCATATTGAACTGCTTAAATAAGCTAATATATAATGGGACAAATATAACTTTTTTCTTAGTAAGAAGTCATTAACAGCTTGAGTGATGTATTAACCCCATAAAGCGTAGTGAAGCTGCAAAGCGTATAGCCCAATAGGTTATGCAGGTATTAGCCCTAAAGAAAATAGCAAGCGAATCTCTTTTCCTATTGTATTTTAATTCGCTGCTGAAAAAATGATTAAATAAAATTCTATCCTGATTATTCACTGGCAAGTAACAAGCAACAAAACAACAGGTCTATATCAAACAAACACACCAATAACTTACCAGTTCCGACAGAAGTTCTGATTGGATATTTGATAAGCAATTCAAAAAGAACTGTATCCAAATGGTTATATCTTCATTTGGGCGTTGTGCCTGACAACCTCTAAGAACCTGATAATATCCGCTTTTTCGGTTTTCTATTTCGTGTTCAAAACTCACGTATTGTATCCATTTATATCCTTTTTTAAAAAATAATAGCGTTGAAATCAAACGACTTAATCGTCCATTTCCGTCTTGAAAAGGATGGACGCTTAAAAAATCATAAACAAAAGATGCTATTTTGATTAATGGGTGTACCACTGTTTCGGTATTATACAAATTGACCAATTTTCTTATGGCATCTTCGGTAGCAAACCCCGCTTCTGTTGTTTGAAAGATTATTTGTCTTGTTCCGTCAGGAAATAAAGATTCAACTGCATTACTATGCGCCTTATAATTGCCTTTATGCCATTGGTCTTTGGACTATATTTCATCAAATTATTGTGTAAACTTTTGATGTGACTTTCGGCAAGATTGATTTTTTCGTAAGGTTCCGAAAACAAATCTAATACTTCAAAATAACTGACCACTTCCTGTGAATCTCTGTCTGTGAGTTTTGTTATGTCATTTTTTTGAAGTAGCACCTCTACCTCTTCATCGCTCATTTTGTTGCCTTCAATTCTGTTTGAAGCTCCAACGCTTCGCACTGTGGCGATACTTTTTAACTCTTTGAGACTTTGTCCTTCTTTTCGTTCAATTGCTGTCCAATTTGCATCGAAGCGGTCTATTTCACTGACTAAGTTAATCAGCTTCTTGACCCGTGCTAAAATAAGTTTACACTTTTTTGTGATAATCCTGCTATAAATGTACAGGATAAAATTAGTACTGAAATAGCTTTACATTTGTTTGCATCAGGTTGAAGCGGAAGTGAGCTCTGCTGAGGAGCAACTCACCAGGAATAACCCTGTGACCGATGAATTACTTTAGAGGTCAGGATACCTAAAAAAACCTATTAGGGTGCTGCCATAATTGCCTTCTTTTTTTATAATAATTTTTCCAATGTTTTTTCAATCCGCCCTCTTTCAGATGCGCCACCTGGGGTGTAAGCATATCGCAACTGCTATGCGGTCTTAGTGCATTATAAACAGAGATTGATTTAGCAACACTTTTTTGAGTTTGCGCCTAATAAATATACTGTCAAAACTACACCCAAAAACCCTAAAACATCACGTGAGACACCCAAGCCAAAAACAGCAATTGAGTGTAGATAAGGAGTATAGAGGATTATTTTCATTTTCTGATATAGCCGCACAAAACAGGAAAAAGGAACGAACTTAATACGGCGTTAATACGGACTTATACTACACTGTTTCTGTACTGTTCCGGCACTGTTCGGTTATTGATCCTAATTTTAACTCTTGCCTGCACTCTTGCCTGTTTTCAGGAAGGATAGCAATATTATGATTTGATTTTCAATTATTTGCGAAAATCAGGGCAATTTAACTCTTGCCTGCCGGATAGTGCAAGTGTAACAATTATTATGGCTTATTTGAGTGCAATACAAAAGCTGTTTCTACTTTTTTGGAGGGTAATTTTTGGTAAGTTTGAACAACCCAAACCAATTTTACTGCATATTTCTTTAAGGTCTTCATCTGATAAATGAAGGAGATTACATTTGTTTTTTACTTCATTATAGTTAGAAAATTTTATTCTTGCCATAAAAAATAGAAAGCTGATTAAATAACCATTGGCTAAACTATGCATACAAATACTCCATAAATCTTTCCATACCCCCTTCTCATCCTCTAAAATATCTGCTAATATTATTTTTCCTTTTGGGTGTAAAATAGACTTACATTTTTCTAATAGCGCAGTTACTTCTTCCTTAGAATTAAAATACTGCACAACACTGAAGATGATGATGGAATGAAACAATAGGCCCTGTTGGGAAAATTGTTTTAATTCAGCAGAAGGGTTATTGGTATTTAGATGAATAAACTGAAATTGGGGAGCATCCCCCATTTTTTTATTTGCTTGCTCAATATACAATTCGGAAATATCTACGCCGTAATAAGCTTGAACTTTGCCTTTTAATTCCTGTGCAAAATTACCTGGGCCGCAACCATAATCAAGCAGGGTATCATTGGTACTTATGAGATTATATTGAAGTAGTTTTTTTGAAAAATAGCGGGTACTATTTTCCATAACTCGCATAAATAGCTTAGGATTATTTGCCCAATATGATTTCCAAGACGACATATTAATTTGAATCAATTGTGTTAAATATATTAAGAATAGTGCATTTGCCTTTTAATCTTTCCATAAATTAAATGACTACCTATTGTTTCTGAAAAAATACCATGATTGATACACCAGATGGAAAACGTAAACCCCATTTTAATAAATAGTAGTCAATTTTAAAAATACCAGCCAATAAGCCATTGAAAAATCCTTTTGTACCCAAAATGGTATGATCGGATTGCGCTGTTCTGGTTGATTTACCTTTCAACTTTTCTACGCATTGCACGAATATTCTAAATGCGGCAATGGGAATAAAGAGTATGGAATTAAAGTAGGTTTTATAAATAATATTACCCTGATATGGCTGAATAAGTGTAGTAAGTTTTTTTAATGTGTACCTTCTAAAATGATGGTTTACCAGATCATGCGGTCCCCATAAAAACATATATGCAGGTACCGTAATGGCAATATGGCCGCCGGGCTTGCACACCCTAATCATTTCAGCTATTGCTTTAGCATCGTCTGCTACGTGTTCAATTACGTCAAAAGCACAAACTAAGTCGTACTGATTATTTTCAAACGGAAGTTCCGTAATAGACCCTTGAATAATAGGGGTGGTTAAAAAACCTTTTGTGAACTGGTAACAATTTTCATCATATTCAACGGACATCACTTCACCAAAACCAGCAAGCATATCAGAAGTAGTGCCAGTAGCAGCTCCAATATTTAAAGAAGAAATATGGCTAGGACATTTTAATAAATGGTTAATGCGCTCATCAAGTATTTGTCTCCTGACAGTAAACCACCAGTTTTCTCTTTCTAATTGATAATATTCTTTAAAATAGGATTGTTCCATACACGACGAGTAAATTCAATGGGCTATTTAAAACCCTATTACGAAACTAGTATAAAAACTACGCTACCGTATAAAAAAACGTTAAACCATCTATTTTTTTTACTTTTGCCACTCTTAAAACAAATGATATGAGCAAAGGTCCAGTTTCACAGTTTATTGAACACCATTACCGCCACTTTAATGCCGCTGCTTTGGTTGATGCTGCCAAAGGGTATGAAACCCATTTATTAGAAGGTGGGAAAATGCTTATAAGCTTGGCTGGCGCCATGAGTACTGCCGAATTGGGTATTAGCTTGGCTGAAATGATTCGCCAAGATAAAGTGGCCATTATTAGTTGCACGGGTGCCAATTTAGAAGAAGACATAATGAATTTGGTGGCACATAGTCATTATAAGCGAGTACCTAATTATAGGGATTTAAGTCCCCAAGAAGAATGGGACTTATTAGAGAATCATTACAATCGCGTTACCGATACTTGTATTCCGGAAGAAGAAGCTTTTAGAAGATTACAAAAACATATTCACCAAGTTTGGTCTGATGCAGATGCAAAAGGGGAACGTTATTTTCCACACGAATACATGTATAAAATGTTGTTGAGTGGAGATTTGGAACAGTATTACGAGATTGATCCCAAGAATAGTTGGATGTTGGCTGCTGCGGAGAAAAACCTCCCCATTGTAGTTCCAGGTTGGGAAGATAGTACGATGGGTAATATTTTTGCCTCTTATATTATTAAAAATGAAATGAAAGCCAGCACCATGAAATCTGGTATTGAATATATGGTTTGGCTTACGGAATGGTATCGTGCTAATAGTGGTGGAAAAGGAGTTGGTTTTTTTCAAATTGGCGGAGGCATTGCTGGAGATTTCCCCATTTGTGTTGTGCCCATGATGTACCAAGATTTGGAATGGCATGATGTGCCTTTCTGGAGTTATTTCTGTCAGATTAGTGATTCTACTACCTCTTATGGTTCTTATTCTGGTGCTGTGCCCAATGAAAAAATTACTTGGGGTAAATTAGATATTCATACCCCAAAATATATTGTGGAAAGCGATGCTACCATTGTAGTTCCGTTGATTTTTGCTTACCTATTGGGTTATTAAGTTATTGGGTTATTAAGTTATTGAGTTATTAAGTTATTATGAAGAATAATGTTTGACCTCATAAAAAAGCCTCGCAGGTATTCAATACTGCGAGGCTTTTAATTTATTTTTTAATCCTATCTACCTGGCATGGTGAGTGGGATATCTCTTTTCAACATTTCATTTCTGTTGGCTATTTCCCAAGCAGTATGAAATACCAGTTTGGCTCTTTTCTCCATTAACTCAAAATTTATTTTGTCAACCGTATCACCGGGCTGGTGATAATCTGCTAATAACATACCATCATAAAAAAATAAAACAGGAACTCCTTTACGCGCAAAATTATAATGGTCACTTCTATAATAAATTCTGTTTACATCTTTGGGATCATCAAACTTATAATCTAAAGTAATTTTAGTATGCGCTAGGTTAGCTGCCTCATTAATAATAGGGAGGTCGCTGCTGAGTTTATCGTGACCAATTACATAAATATAATTTAAGGTATCTGCTGTTTTTCTTTCTGTATCTACCCTTCCAATCATATCAGTATTAAGGTCTACCGATGTTTTATCCATTGGAAAAATGGGATGTTCGGAATAATACTGAGATCCCCATAAGCCTTTCTCCTCACCACTTACCGTCATAAACACCAAGGTTCTACGAGGCTTGTCGCCCTTCTTTGCAGCAGCAGCAAAAGCTTCAGCCATCTGCATTACACCTACTGTTCCAGATCCATCATCATCAGCGCCATAATAAATTATATCACCTCTTTTTCCTAAGTGATCGTGGTGGCCAGTCATGAAAACGTATTCGTCTTTTTTATCGGTTCCTTCAATAATACCTATTATATTACTGGTTTGTAATTCAGTGGTATTTTTAAGACTTGCAATTTTAATTTCTGAAATATATTTACCTTTTTCTAGGCCAGCTAAATCTTTATTACTCAATCTTGAAGTTCTGCCAACCAATGCTGATGCCAGTTCTTCGGAGATACTCGCTATTAAAAATGGGGGAGCAGTAGGCTTATTCATGTAAATATTTCCTCTTAAAGGAGCAGCTGTTTTACGCGGAAAATCTTTAGAAACCATGAATACACCAGCAGCACCGAGACCACGAACTATGCCTATTTTAACATTAGGAGCTATTGTGTTTGAAGCAGTAGGTGCTTTATATCCTTCTGGAGCACCCTCTAAGAATACCACTATTTTACCTTTAACATCAAGGCCATCAAAATCGTTGATATTGGCAGTTTTGTCCACTATGCCATAGCTTACAAATACCAGGTCATTCATGATCCATTCTCCAGAGTTCAAGCCTTGGAAAGAGAAATTAAAATCCTTGTCCCACTCAAAATTTCTTCCATTTACACGTAATTGTTTGCGCGATAATTCGTCAACATAAACGGGAAAATATTGCTGGTAACTAGTTCCATTACCCGGTTTCAGACCGATATTTTTAAAATGTGTTTCAATAAAAGCAGCCGCTTTTCTTTCACCTGGCATACCCGTTTCTCTGCCTTCCATTTCTGCACCTGCTAAAATGCTTAACTTTTCTTTCATTGATTGAGGCGTAATCAAGGCTGCAAATTTTACAGCGGGATTTTCTTTTTGTGCAATGGCAATACCTGAACTGAATAGCAGGGAAGCCAGTAAGATTTTTTTCATCATCTGTATTTTTTTAATTACAAGTAATCTTACCCACTCTGGTAGCGTGACGCCCACCTTCGAATGGGGTATTCATAAATATTTCAAGCATCTGTATCGCCAATGGCACCGAAATAAATCGCGCAGGTATACAAATTATATTCGCATTATTGTGTTGGCGAACCAATACCGCTACATCATTCTGCCAACAAAGCCCTGCTCTTATACCTTGGTGCTTATTGGCAGTGATAGCCACACCGTTTGCACTACCACACAATAAAATTCCGAAAGCTGCTTCACCGTTTTCAACAGAGAATGCAGTGGGATGTGCAAAATCGGGATAATCAACCGAATCAGTCGAATAAGTTCCATGATCGGTAACCGAATAACCTTTTTCATTCAGCCATTGAACTATTTTTTCTTTGTACTCTAACCCAGCATGGTCGCAACCAATGGCAATGGGTAGGGATGGGTTGAATGCGTAACTCATTTTTAATGATGAATTTTGAATAAATAATGAGGCACAAAATTAATAATCAGATTGAATGTAGCATCTTTAATATTAATCCCAGTCTTCTTCTTCTTTTAATTTATTTTGTTTGGCTACTCTAGCAGAAACAAGAATACTTAATTCATACAAAAGCCATAAAGGAACGAATACTATAAGTTGACTCATCCAATCGGGACTAGGCGTTATAAATGCAGATACGATTAAAATAATCACCACCGCGTATTTCCTTGTTGAACGAAGGAATTCGGGTGTAACAATTCCAATCTTAGTGAGTATGAATGCTAATACGGGCAATTCAAATGCCAGTCCGCAACCCAAAATAATATTGGTTAAGTTATCTAGATAATCGGAAAATGTTGGCCGCGTAATAATCATATTCTCAGTACCCAACTGAAAGCCAGCTAAAAAATTAAATGTGAATGGGCCGAGTAAAAAATATCCGAAAGCAGCTCCAGTGAAAAAGAAAAAAGAGACCCAGAAAATAATGAAACGAGTGTTTTTTAATTCTCTTTCTTTAAGAGCGGGACGAACAAATTTCCAGAATTCCCAAAAAATAAATGGGAAAGCTAAAATAATACCCCCTACAAATGCCATGGTGATACTGCTTAAAAACTGACCGCCAAATGTGGTACTCTGCATAGTTACTTCTACTGGCGGCATGCAGAGGGATTCACCCATATGAGCCCAGTGACTGAATTCGCAGAGCAGCCGGTAGCTGATAAAATTTTTATTAATTGGGCCGACAATAATATGATCGAAAATCCAATTTCGATAAATAAAAATACCAATGGCCATTATCAGTATAGCCAATACGGACTTGATTATATGTACCCTTAACTCTTCAAGATGGTCTATAAACGACATCTCTTCTTTACCGTCTTCTGTAGTCCTATTAAATAATGCCATATTTATTGTAAAACTTTCATTTTAACCATTTCAATTCTAGTATCTGAAACCGTTAGAATGTCGAATTTAAAATTATTGATAATAATGGTTTCTTTTTGTTTTGGTATGGTTTCGTGTTCATTAATGATGTAACCACTTAAGGTTTCGGAATCACTTAAAGGAAAATTTAATTTATATTTTTCATTAAGGTAATCCAGTTCCAATCTTCCACTTAAAATAAATTCACCATCGGCTAATTGCTTTTCTACAAATTCCTCTACGTCGTATTCATCTTGTATTTCACCAAAAATTTCTTCTAATAAATCTTCCATGGTAACAATACCAGAAGTACCACCAAATTCATCTACTACCCAAGCAATACTTTTTCTTTCTTTGGTGAATTTATTAATTAGGTCGGTTGCGCTCATACTTTCCGGAACGGCTACAATAGGATGAAGCATAGCGCACAGGTTTTCAGGTCTATCAAATAAATCGAGCTGGTGAATATATCCAACAATATTATCAATATTATCTTCGTAAACCAATAGTTTACTTAACTGGGTTTGTATGAATTGTGTTTTGGCTTCGGCTAATGTATCATTAATATCTAGTGCAACAATTTCCGTTCTTGGAATTAAGCATTGCCTAATTTTTACGGTGGGTAAGCTTAAAGCGTTTTCAAATAATTCGGTATTCAATTCTTGGTTTTCGTCGTCTTGCTCTTTCGATTGTTGAAAAAAATGTTCAAGATCCACTTTGGTGAAAGCGTCGTTTTTATCGTTTACCCTAACATTAAAAATATATTTAAGAATCCACTGAGATATATTTACAAATAGGTTACTAAGCGGTAAAAATAGACTGTGAAAAAAATTAGCCACGGGTGCGAAAAAAAATAAGAGCGAATCATTTTTTGCACGAAAGATGGCTTTGGGTAAAAATTCTCCGATTACCAATACCACCAATGTAGATAGAAAAGTGTCGAAAGCCAGCTTAAGCAAGTTGTTTTCAATATGAAGTGGGTTCCATATACCCATTCTTAGGAGCTCATCAAAAAGGAGTCCGTATATAACCAAAAAAACATTTAGTCCTATTAAGCAAGTGCCAATAAAACGGGCTGGATATTCCATAAAGCGAGCTAAGATGGCACCACTTTTCTTACCTTGTTTTTTTTTCAGTTCAATACTTAATCGGTTGGCAGTTACGAATGCTATCTCGTAACCGGCAAAGAAGCCGATTAATAAAAGCGTACCAACTATACTTAAAATGGTATAGAAATGTGACATAGTGGGGTCAAAGTTAAGGTATATACCTTAACAAAGTACCCCGTAGAAACGGGGTACGTGTACCGATTATTTACACATGAGAATCGGCTGTGTGAAAGTTTAAACGAATAACTTAAAAAATCAATTATTTAAAGTCAACCGTACAGTTTTGGCATTTCATATTAATCTTCAATCCTTTTCCGTCTCCAACTACTGCTGTAAAGTTGGTTTCGTTCGATTCTTCGCCTGAAAATCTTTGAACTGCTCGGTTTATATCTCTAAGGCTTTTGGTTAGGTCATCTTCTTTTAATTTACCTTCAATGGTTTTGGGAACTTCTTTCAGTGGTTGCTTTTCAAAAGCGCCATAAACAGTGCTGTATGGTCCTATATAATCGACCGTATAATTCTTAATTACCCTCAATGGAATTCGGATATCGGCATATTTATTGTCAATTTTTATGGTATTGAGATTTGCTCCAATACTCCTCACTTTTATATCTGCATTGGTGCCATCCATTTCTAGTGAACCATTTAGTTTGGTAATGCGTAGGTTACCATAATTTTTTCTGCCCCTTAATTCATCAGCAGATTCAATATCATATTCGTCATTGGTGCTGCGAAATACAATTTTTTTTGAATCACCCAATTCAATGGTTGAATATTTGGTATCCAGATCTGCTTCATCAATATTTTTGGCGGTAAATCTGCCGTTTATAAAATCAATTTCTGCTATCCCAATATTGTCGACTGTTACATTTGAATATTTGGAGCGAAGAAAAAATTTATTGAAATTTTCAGCCTCCAAATTTCCATTGGTAATATCTATTGTTGCTGTTGTGAAAGCGCCGGTTAATTGCACGTCGGCATATTTACTATCAATATTTAATTTACTACCAGCGGGTACGTATACAGTAACAATTCTTTTGAGGTTAGACTTGGTACCTATATTTTGTCCGCTGCCGTTAAAAACCGCTACACCGCTAGATCCGCCACTCCAAGAATAGGTATTTCCACTACTGGCATAGCTGCCACCGTTGATGCTACCAGATTTAATTCGTACAGAAGAGCCCAGTGTTTTCAGTGATAGGTTTAATTTTTCAAACCACTCTTCATCGCTAAGCTTTCCATCACCCTCAAAAAATACAGTCGTGGTAATTTTTACTTTGGGCTGATCCCAAGCCTTAACCTGAATATTTCTTGAATTATTATCAATATAAATTTCAGGGGATTTAGAAGTGCTGAGTTCTTGACTCACTTCTTTAGATTTCAGGTCGGTTCTATCATTCAGATCATCAACGCCATTGGCCAATGCAAAGCCTTCTACTATTTTACTACTAAATGCAGGCGACTCTACGGGACATGGAACGGAAACTGGCTGTAAGGATTGTGTAGGTTTGGCTGCGGAAATTTTACTTAAACGCTGTGCAAACACAACGGTAGATGATGCTAGAATGCTAAAGGCTATCAGGCCTTTCATTGCCATATTCTTGTTCATATTTATTGTTTTAAATACTTAGAAAATAATTACGGGTAGAATCTACTGGCCCGCGGTTTTGTTTGAAACGATTGTTGGTTTTATTCATCTCCAGCTGCAGCTGTTTCAGAATAGTTAGTTTTTGTTGGTATAAATTGATGAGCTGATCTAGTAGATTATTGCCTAAACCCTGCTTTATAATATTGCTTTTAATTATTTTCTCCTCCTGCTCCATTTGCTTTATTTGTTGCTTAAAATCACTGAAATATTCGGGTGTTTCTGCATACATAGGCATGGTACTAATTCTTGCTTTTTGTAGGTTAATAACCTGAACAAAACCGGTTTCTATATTATTAAAAAACTGATCAAGTGCTTTTTGTTTTTGAAAATTCTTTTTTGGGCTAAGGTTTTTTTTATGATTGTGTGCCGTAATAATTTTCTGATTAACTGTTTCTGGAACTGCTGTTATTGTTTCTTGAATAATAGGAATTGGTTTCTTAGCTGCTTGTTTCACCAATTCATTTTGATGAATTGAAATAGGTGTTTTTTGGGTGGTTAGTAAATGCCATCCACCCAAGCCAGCCAGAGCTATGATGCAGGCTGCTGCAGCCCATTTCAATATAGGTATGAAACGAATAGTAGCTGCAGCGGGCTTTAATGCTACTTTTATTTTTTGCCAAACAAAGGGTTGGGGCTCATCACCGTCCAGCTCGCTTTTATTGGCTTGTAAATATTTTTTAAATTCGTCCATATACATTTAATTGTTTGGTAATTCTTTCTTTTAATAATTGTTTAGCCCGATGGTATTGACTTTTACTAGTTGATTCTGAAATACCGAGACTGGCTGCAATTTCTCGATGAGGATAATCTTCTAATACATAAAGGGTAAAAACCTGCCTGCATCCTTCTGGCAAACCTTTGATCTCTTTGTGAATAAGGGAGAAGTCGACCGTTTTCCACCACACTATTTCCTCGTCAGCCACTTCATTCATTTTATCATTATCCCATTCTTCCCAATAGAAAGTTTTTTTACTGAATCTAATACACTCATTTATCACTATACGTTTTAGCCATCCACCAAATTGATCAGCAACTTTTAACTGGTGCAATTGCTTGAAGGCAATAAGAAAAGATTCCTGTAAAAGATCTTCTGCATCAGTATGGTTGCCTGTCATCCGAGTGCATATATTAAACATGGCTTTGCTGTATTGATGGTACAACCAAGACTGGGCTTCTGCATCTCCTTTGCAGGCCTTTGAGACCAAAGCCGTTTGTATGTTTTTTACAGGTTCCAATCAGTTTGCCCTATTAAGAGTGAAGGTGATTAAAAAGGTTGGAAGCAGGAGTTAATTATTGTTTTGGAGTAGGGGTTGAACTACTGTCGGGTACAACTAGGAAACTGCCAATACTTGGCTCATAGTAGGTAATATCGGTGAGTTCTTGATTGGAAATAAATCCTTTACGGGCAAAAATTTTCTGTCTCGGTGAACGTTGGCTCACATATACAGGCTTATCCGTATAAAATTTCCCTAAGGTTTGATCCCAATACATTTCTGAGGTTTTCATGGTATCACCATTGGTGCGGATAATCACCACACTGTCGCGCAAAAAAACTTTGTTTTCATTTTCAAGATACCTGCCATATTTTGCGCTCAGTGTACTTTCTATTTTGGTACTATCATTAAAAAATTCAACATAAAGCGATTGTGGAAATTCAGATTTTAAGGCACTATCACCTTGGTATCTTAACAGTGAAGGAGCCGTTAATTTTGCCTTCATTTTTCCATTCATACTCATATAACTCACAATACCTTTGCCTTCCTCAATACTCGGTTTTTTCTTGCCCAAATCTTTCACTGCGTTAACATCGTTCTCACATGCATGCATAAAAAAGCAGCCAATAACAATGGCTGCTGCTTGAAATATTTTTTTATGATGGAAGCAATTAATCATATCTGCGTTTGATGAACCAAACATCGCTTAAACTAAAGCCAACCGAAAATTGCGCATAGTTTTCGGTGATATTATTTACGGAAGATCCGCGTTTTCCGAACTGTAATGCGGTTTGAATAACTGTGTATTGGGTTTCGTAGGCTCTCCATTTGCGAATTGGAAGTCCTGCACCAATACTAAGCCCTATTGTTTTTAATCCATTGCCATCAGCATTAATATAATCTTTGCCAATATGAAATCCAAAACGATAGTTTATATTACTTAAATAATTTCCTGTTGCCAGTGGGTTGGGACTAATTTGCGCCCCTAATTTCATCATCCAACTATTGCTTAAAGCCTCTGGCTGACCGTAGAAACGATATTTAGTCCATTGGGTACTGGTGTATTCTATCCCAAGCGACCACAATTCAAATACGCCCCTAGCACTGCTAAGTGTTTTATGAAAAACCATTCCAGCTTCATAAGTGGCAGGTATTTCTACTTTACCTTTTATATCATCTTGTTTAAAAATACTGTCGATTTGAATAATATTACCAGCAGCGCCAAGCCCGAATGTTTGTCGCGTAACTTTTTGTGTAGCATTTAGTTTTTGCTGGAAGGTTGCGGTAGCACCAAATCGTAATAAATAGTTTTCGGTAGATTTTTGTGCTGTATTTTCTTTTTTCTTAAGTGTTACCTCGTATTGTAAACCCAATTGCAAGAACATTTTTCCGAAATTGGTCTGGCTAATAGAATTGGATTGATAATATTTGATGGTATCGTTGAAAAAAGTTTTTTCTGTGGTAATTTCTTTTCTACCGAAATTATATCCTGTATTGGCGCCAATGTTGAATTTTTTCCATTTTTTCCCAATTCCAATAAAAGCCTGATTGAGGCCCCCCGAACCTTGATAGTTGGTTCCCAAACTATCGCCAAGTACTCTTTCTTTGGTAATAATAGAATAATTGATGCGGCTAATAGGACGAAGCCCAAAGGCAACACCTAATCCTTTGGCTTTATTAATAGGAAGGCCAACTGCAACATAAGAGGGAATAAAATAAATGGAGCTAAAAGACCCAGTAGGATTATTACTTTTAAGATTTCTAGAGTCGATAGAAAGTCCCAAGTCGTAGGAAATCATATAAAAAGAGCCATAAGTAGCTGGGTTATTGAAATTCACGGATTGACCAACATTATTATTCATTCCATCGGCATAAGCAGCTTGTAAGCCACCCATGCCTCTGCTAATAATATGTTGCGATCCGGTAAGGTTTCCAATTCCATAGCGTGAAAAAGGAGAATTTACCTGTGCAAATGCACACAATTGAAAGCTGAAAATCAAACCAACCATATAGGTCAGCCTACTTGTTATTATACTCACTAATCGCATATAAGCCTTTAAAAATTAGGTTTGGGTCGGCAAATATCCTGTTTTTTAGGCGAGGTACAAAAAAAGGCATGTCGCCCCCGGT